>JANNKU010000115.1:0-31353 GCA_031396445.1 Deltaproteobacteria bacterium
GGTTATTTTTTGTCAGGTTATTGGACGATGCCACGCGGGCGCCACGTGCACCTGGATAACCAATAACCTGACAAAAAATAACCTGACGCCCGGCCCCTTCAGTGCGGCGGGTTGGCTCTGTGCTGTGGCTGTCCGATGATCTGCAGATGCCCAGTGAAGCCAGCGCCCGTCCGCCCGGATCCGAGCTCTATCTGAATCGCGAGCTGTCGTGGCTTGCGTTCAACCGCCGCGTTTTGGAGGAGGCGCAGGACGCCGGCAATCCGCTGCTCGAGCGTGTGAAATTCCTGTCGATTGTCGATTCCAACCTGTCCGAGTTCTACGAGATTCGCGTCGCGGGTCTGAAGCAGCAGGCCGAGGCGGGGATCACGGCGCGCGAGCTCGATGGCATGACGCCCGCCGAGGCGTTGGCGGCGATCGATCGCGTCGCGCGCGTGCAGGTGCGCGAGCTCTACGAATGTTGGAACGAGCTGCTGCGCCCCGCGCTCGAGAAGGAAGGCATCGTCTTTCCGCACCCGGACGATTTGCGGGCCGAGCAGCAGGCGTGGCTGCGCAGCTTCTTCCAGCGCGAGATCTTTCCGGTGCTGACGCCGATCGCGCTCGACCCGACGCATCCGTTCCCGTTCGTCGCGAGCGGCAGCCTGAACATCGGCGCTTTGCTGCACACCGATGATCCGGAGGAGCCGGTGCGGCTCGCCGTCGTGCAGGTGCCGCGCGTGCTGTCGCGCGTGTTCCGCGTGCCGGTCGGCGAAGGCAGCACACGCACCTACGTGTTCCTCGCCGACGTGATCCGGTGGCAGCTCCCGGAACTCTTTGCCGGCGCCAAGATCCTCGACCACACGGCGTTCCGCGTCACGCGTAACTCGAATCTATATGTGGACGAGGAAGAGACCGAGAACCTGCTGACCGCGATCGAGCAGGAGCTGCACCGCCGCCGGCGCGGGGATCCGGTGCGACTCGAAGTGCGCGCGCCGGTCGGCGAGCGGCTGCGCCAGGAACTGCTCGAAGTGCTCGACCTCGAAACGCGCGACCTCGTCGAGTGCGACGGCCCGGTGAACATCTCGCGGCTGATCCAGCTCGTCGATCTCGAAGCCGACGACCGGCTGAAGGCGCCACACTTCGTCGCGTCGATCCATCCGTCGCTGCGCGAGCGCGCGAAAATCTTCCCGACGATCCGCGCCGGCGACGTGATGCTCCATCACCCCTTCGACTCGTTCGACAGCGTCGTGGACTTCCTCGAGCAAGCGGCGCAGGACCCGCGCGTGCTCGCGATCAAGCAGACGCTGTACCGGACCAGCGAGGATTCCTCGATTGCGCGCGCGCTCGTCACGGCGGCCGAAAGCGGCAAGCAGGTCACCGTGCTGGTCGAGCTGAAGGCGCGCTTCGATGAGGCGAAGAACATCCGCTGGGCGCGCCGCATGGAAGAGGCGGGCGTGCAGATCGTGTACGGGCTCGTCGGCCTAAAGACGCATTGCAAGCTGATGATGGTGGTGCGGCGCGAAGAAGACGGCATTCGCCGCTACGCCCACATCGGCACCGGCAACTACAACCCAACCACTGCGCGCCAGTACACCGATTTCGGTCTGTTGACGGCCGATCCGGAGATCACCTCCGAAGTTGCAGCCGTCTTCAACATGCTGACGAGTTTGTCGTCGCGCGAGCGCTGGAATCACCTGCTCGTCGCGCCGTTCACGCTGAGTGCGGGCTTGCTCGAACGCATCCGGCGCGAGGCCGACAACGCGCGCGCCGGGCGACCGGCCGCGATCGTCGCCAAATTGAACTCGATCCAGGACGAGCAGCTCTGCCGCGCGCTCTACGATGCGTCGCAGGCCGGTGTCGAGATCGATCTGATCGTGCGCGGCATCTGCTGCCTGCGCCCCGGTGTTCCGGGACTTTCGGAGCGCATCCGCGTGCGCTCGGTGGTGGACCGTTTCCTCGAACACACGCGCGTCGTGCGCTTCGAGAACGGCGGGAACCCCGAGCTGTGGATCGGCAGCGCAGACTGGATGCCGCGCAACCTGCGCGGGCGCGTCGAGGTGCTGTGCCGGATTCGCTCGGACTCGATCGCGCAGCGCCTCGAGGAGGTTCTCGACGTCTATCGCCACGACGACGTGAAGGCGCGCCAGCTCGACGCCGACGGCGTCTACCACCGCGTGCCGACGTTGACCGGTGTGCGTGCGCAGGAGTGGCTGATCCAGCGCGCGCTGGCCACGGCGAGCGCACCGCTCGCGCAATCGCGTCCCGATCGCGAGTGAATCCGTTGCTCGTTCGCTTTCGCTGTGGCTAGATTCGCCGCAGGGGAGGCAACGCGATGAACGCGGAGGACGTGCAGCAAGGTTGGGAGGTCGCGGCGGACATTGCCCCCGCGCCGCTCGGCGAAGCGCGTGTGCAACTGCACCACGCATTGCAGCTCGTCGCGGATGTCGGGCGCAAGCTCGCGAACGACGCCGAGACGGCGTACCTGCCGAACGCGCGCGGCCTCGCCACAGGCCTCGCGCGCGGCCGCAGGCCGCTTCGTGCTGCGCTCGGGATCGGTGAGTTCGCGGTGCATCTGACCGACGCCGAGGGCAAGCCAGCCCGGAGTCTCCCGCTCGCCGGCCAGACCTACGTCGCGGCGGTCGGGTGGTTGCGCACGGAACTCGCCGCACTCGGCGCCGACGGCGCCAAGGTCAACGGCGCGACGCCCTACGATCTGCCGCCGCACAAGCTGATGGATGGCGCGCCGTTCGCGCCGCCGGCCGCGGACATACTGGAAAAGCTCGCCGTTCACTTTGCCAACGCGTGGCGCGTACTCAGTGTCGTGTCGGAGAACACGATCGATTGCCCGGCGCCGCGCTGTTCGCCCGCCACCTTCGCGTTCGAGACACGCACCAGCCCGGCAGAGGACGTCGAACTCGCGATCGGCTTCCGTCCCGGTGACGCCGAGCGCAGCGAGCCGTTCTTCTACGTCGCACTCGCGCCCCGGCCGCGGCTTCGCTCCCGCGAACTCGACGACCTCGCCGAACTCGAAGGCGGCGGCGAGTGGACCGACGAGGAGTGGTTCGGCGCCGTGCTGCCGGGTTCGGCGTACACGATCTACGCCGCGAAGAGCGCGCAGGCGAAAGCCGCCACCGCGTTCTTCGACTCCGCGCTCGAGCAGGTGCGCGCGCTCGCCGGGATCACCGAAGAGTGACGCCAGCCTCAGGAGCGATCGCGTAGCGCGAGTTGCTCGAGGATCTCGGCGTGACGCTTCCGCGTGAGCGGGTAGCTGTGCGCGAACCAGACGCCGACCGCCAGGAAACAGGTGGGCGCGAGGCCCGTCATCCAGCGAATCGCCTGGCGCGCCGTCTCGCTCTGCTGCTCACCTTTCTCGTACCCGAGCAGATCGAGGATGCCCATCACCAGGAACACGCCGATCGCACCGCCGAGTTTGCGCAGGAATCCGAACATCCCGTTGTAGAGGCCCTCGCGGCGCTCGCCCGAAAGCAGATCGTCTTCGTCGATCACTTCGCCGAGCATCGACCATGGCATCACGTCCACCACCGCAAAACCGAGACCGACCAGCGGCACGTACGCGAAGACGATCCAGCGCGGCCAGTCGGGCTGCACCGCCACGAAGCCGAGCGACATCGCCATCCACGCGAGCGAACCGACGATGAACACGCGCGACTTGTCGCGGCCGCGCGCGAGAGTGGCCCAGATCGGCAGCCCGACGATCACGCCGAAAAGGAAGAGCGCCATCGTCGGCTCGAAGTCCGCGGAGCGGCCGAGCCAGAAGCTGACGTAGAGCACCAACAGCGTGCCCGAGAGATCCATCGCGATGCGGCCCATGATGTAGATCCAGGTGAGGTGCATGAAGGTGCGGTG
Source organism: Deltaproteobacteria bacterium (assembly GCA_031396445.1). Classification (GTDB taxonomy): domain Bacteria; phylum Myxococcota_A; class UBA9160; order UBA9160; family PR03; genus PR03. Next base: position 3,844 of record JANNKU010000115.1, read on the forward strand.
CCGAAACGTGAAGAGCACGGATTCGCGCAGGCTGGCTTCCGATTGGCGGTCGCGAAACGACGGGCGCTCGAAGGTGGCTGCGTACACCGCGAGCCACGGCACCGCGATCAATACGCCGTAGAGCGCGCCGGCGGCGGCGAAACCGGCCGCGTTGCCGCCGAATCCCTCGGCGACCGGTCGCAGCATCACCGCGGTGAGCACGCCGAACATCGAGCCGAGCGTGCGGTAGGTGTTGAGCGAAGTGCGCGCGTCGTATTCGAGCGCCATCTCGGGCTGGATCGCGAGATACGGAACCGTCAGCACGCTCATCGCGAGATTCATCAGCGTGTAGGCGAAGGCGTAGTAGGCGAAGCGCGCGAACGCCGACTCGAAGGGCGCATCGATCCACATCAGCGCGAAGAAGAGTCCGTAGGGCAGGGCGCCGATCAGGAACCAGGGCCGGCGCCGTCCGGCCTTCCAGCGCGTGCGGTCGGAGATGCGGCCCATCAGCGGATCGAAGAACGCATCGATGGTGCGCCCGATCAGCGGAATCGTGCCCGCGAGCACGGGACGCACATCGGCGATCTGCACCAGGAAGTACTGCGCGTAGACGATCGTCAGCGCCGACAGCGCCGTGTTGAGCGTCAGATCCCCGAGCGCGTACACCGATTTGCGAATCGGGCCGAGGTGGGGGACGGAGTCGGCCATCGCGCCGTGTCTCAGGCGAGCACGGCGGGATCGAGATCGACGCCGATCGGGCAATGGTCGGAGCCGCGCACCTGCGGCGTGATCCAGGCATCGCGTGCAAAGGGCATCGCGGCCGGCGATGCGAGCACGTAGTCGATGCGCCAGCCGACATTGCGATCGCGCGCGCCCTGACGCTGGCTCCACCAGCTGTAGTGACCGCCGCCCGGCTCGAAGGTGCGGAACGCGTCCACCCAGCCGGCTGCCAGCCAGCGATCGATCTCGGCGCGCTCTTCGGGCAGGAAGCCGCTGGTCTTGTGATTGCCCTTGGGACGCGCGAGATCGATCTCGCGGTGCGCCGTATTGAAGTCGCCCACTACCAGCACACGCTGCCCTGCGCGACGCATTTCATCGACACGCTCGAAGAGCGCGCGATAGAAGTCGAGCTTGTACGGCACGCGCGAATTGTCGCGCTCCTTGCCGCTGCCCTTCGGAAAGTACGCGTTGGCGATCGCCAGCTTCCCGAAGCGCGCCAGCAGCAGCCGTCCTTCGACATCGAAATGTGGCACGCCGAGCGAGCGCTCGACCGACTTCGGCTTCTGTCGCGCATAGAGCGCGACGCCGCTGTAGCCGCGTCGCTCCGCGGGCGCGAACTCCGTGTGATAGCCGTCCGGTGCGCGCACCGCGGGCGACAACTCCTCCGGCAGCGCGCGCACCTCCTGCAAGCCGAGGATGTCGATGCCCGCGCCCGCGAGCCAGGTGCTGAAGCCCTTGCGCTCGCAAGCGCGCAAGCCGTTCACGTTCCACGACGCCACGCGCAGCACGCCGCTCATCCGCGCTCCGAACACGCTCGCAAGATCCCGGTGACGATCGCGATCACGACCCACAGCGCGGCCATCCCGATCTTTTTCGGCGGCGCGGCGCGCATCGGTTCGCGCGCCTCCTCGTCGGCCGCGACCTCCGTCGGCCAGGGTGTGGCGGCGCCCTGTCGCATGACGGGCGCTTGCGCGACGCTGCCCGCGCCCGGTCGCTCGGGCAACACCGCGCCGTCACAGTGCATGCAGCGCCGCGTGCCGGGCGGATGCGTGACGCGACAGCGCGGGCACCATGCTTCATAGGCTGACGTCTGGTTCACGCGAAGAGCCGCAGCGCCGACGCACCGAGCAGCGTCCGCACTTTGCGACCGAGGCGCAGCACGCTCTCGTCGTCGGCGATCGCTTCCAGCGCGTCCATCTCGAACCATTCGAGCGACGTCGATTCGTCGCTCGCGAAGATCGTCTGTCCCGGTGCTGCGACCAGCACGAAGCGCACGTCGTGATGCTGATGGGCGGGGTCCTTCCCGCTCGCGGGAATCGCGTGGACGTCGAGGTCGATCGGCATCGGTGCATCGCCCGGGGTTGCGAAGCGCAGCTCCGTGAGACCTGATTCCTCGCGCGCCTCGCGCAGCGCCACGGCGGCGACGTCCGGATCGCCGTCGGCGTGGCCGCCGAGCTGCAGCCAGCGCCTGAGCTTGCGGTGGTGCGTCAGCAAGAAGCGCTTGCCGTCCGGCGAGAGCAACCACGCCGACGCCGTGATGTGTCCCGGGAAGCACGAGCGCTCGAAGCAGTTGCGCTGCGTCTCGACCAACGCGCGGACGCGATCGACGCACGCCCTCTCGTCGGGGTGCGCGGCGCGATAGCGCGCGAGCAGATCGAGCAGCGGCTTGCGATGCACGGTGGATCTCGTGAGGTTGATGGCCGAGCCTAGCTTGCCGGCCGCGCCGGACTCAATAGCGCTACTCGATGTAGCCGAGCGCGCGCAATCGTTCGCGCTCCGCGTCGGGAACCGCGCCCGATCCGAACGACGCGTGCCCGCTTTGATCGATCGCCTCGCGTTGCGCACGCAGCAGCGCTGCGAGCCGCTCCTTCTGCTGCACAGCGTCGACCGCGCGGTTCTCGCGCTCACCGGGATCGGCGCCGACGTCGTAGAGCTCGGCGGGCGACGCGCCCGGCGAGAGCGGGGGCGCATTCACGATCAGCTTGAAGCCGCCGTCCCGCATCGCGACGTGGCGCACGAGCGGCGTCTCCGAATTGTCGTTCAGCAGCTCCGAATAGGCGGGTCGATCCGCACGGTCGGCGCCCATCATCAGCGGAACCAGGCTGCGGCCGTCGAGGTCGGCCGGCGCGGGGATCGCCGCCAGATCGAGAATCGTCGGCAGCGCATCGACGAGTCTCACTTGCGCGGCCACGCGGCGGACGGCGAAGTCGCGCGCCGGATAGCGGAAGATCAGCGGGATGCGCAGCAACGTGTCGTAGAGCGAGAGCGCGTGCACGCCGAGTCGTTGCGGCGAGCGCTCGCCGAGTTCCTCACCGTGGTCGGCGGTCAGCACGACGAGCGTGTCATCGGCCAGCTCCAGTTCGTCGAGCAGATCGAGCAGGCGACCGACCTGCGTGTCGGCCGCCGTGACGCCGCCGTCGTAGAGCGCGCGCACGTATTCGAGCTCGGTCGGGCCGATCGGGACTTCGCCCTGGTGCACGCGACGGATCTCGCTGAACGAGTAGGTCGGCGCCAGCGATCCACGCGGCAGATCGCGCGCGTATTGCTGTCGCAGGTAGGGCATGTGGACTTCGTAGCTGTGGACGAGCAGGAAGAAGCGCTCGTCCGCGTGCTCACGCAGCCAGCCGAGCGCGGCATCGAAGGTCTTCTCGATCCGGCCGCCGTCGCTGTCCTTGCGCCCTTCGGCGAAATCATGGCCTTGGCTCGGTTCGGTCCAGAACGAGTCGAAGCCGCGATCGACGCCGAACGATTTCGATACGTACGCGCCTTCGGTGAAGGCCGCCGTCGCATAGCCCGCCGTGGCGAGGTCCTCGACCAGCGAGCGCGCGAGTCGGTTCTGCTGGAACACGCGCGCGCTCGGATAGCTGCCCGAGAGCAAGCCGACGAAGCCCGGCAACGTCCACGCGGCGTTGGAGATGGTGTTCTCGAAGAGCACGCCTTCCGCGGCGAGCCGATCGATACGCGGCGAGGTGTTGCGCGGATTGCCGTAGGCCGAGAGCCCATCGGCGCGCAGCGTATCGAGCACGATCAACACGATCGCGCGTGGCGCCGGCTCGCGCGTGAGAAGGCGGCAGCCCGGCGCGGCGACTGCGAGCAGCGCGAGTCCCAGCGCAAAGACGCAACGTCTGGAGCTAGAGATCCGCCGCGCTCCGGATGATCGTGCCGACGATCCCGTACTCCTGCGCTTCCTCGGGGCCCATCCAGAAATTGCGGTCGGTGTCTTCGGCGACCTTTTCGAGTGTCTGCCCGGTGGCGTCCGCGATGCACTGGTTGAGGCGTGCGCGCGCGCGCAACAATTCCTCGGCCTCGATGTGGATGTCGGAGGCGCGACCGTGCGCGCCGCCCATCGGCTGGTGGATCATGAAGCGCGTGTTGGGCAGCGAGAAGCGATCCTCGCGTGGCACCGACAGATAGATGTGCACGCCCGCGCTGGCGACCCAGCCGGTGCCGACGATCCGCACGCGCGGTTTCACGAAGCGGATCATGTCGTGGATCGAATCGCCGGCCTCGACGTGGCCGCCTTCGGAGTGCAGGAAGAGCGTGATCGGCGCGTCCGATTCGGCCGCCAGCGCGAGCAATTGCGCCGTCACTTCCTGGGCGCGCTTCGACGTGATCTCGCCATGGAGCAGCACGGTGCGCGACTCGAAGAGGCGCTCCGAGATCTTGGGATGGATCGCCCCGATGCTCGGGATCGCGTCCTCTTTCGCACTCATGCATGACCTCCTGGGGCGTTCCTGGGCGTGGGCGGGCGGAGCCTAACCGCGGAGTCGATGCCCACAAGACTGGCCCATTCGCGTCGGGTAGAGTGGCCGCCCCGCGCAGACCCCCTGCGGCGTCGGAGGCTTCCCCCCTTGGCCTCGAGTGCCCTGATTTACAACTTGCGTCGCCCCTCTTGGGCGGAGCTTCCCGAAGAGCAATTGCTCGATCTGCGCCTCTGCGATCTGCAACTGCAGCTCGCGGGATCGCGCCTCGAAGCGCCTCTCGCACGACTCGATCGCGAACTCGCGAGCAAAGGCATCGCGCACTTTCGTCCGTACGCGTGGTTCTCGACCGGCTGGTTCACGCCGCATGGAACCACCGGCTTCGCGATCCCGTTCTATCTCGCGCATCCGCGCTTGCTGCAACTCGAACGTCGGATGATCGGCGACGCGGAAGGCGGCAGCGTCGCCGCGTGCATGAAGTTGTTGCGCCATGAAAGCGCGCACGCACTCGATCATGCGTATCGACTCCACCGCCGCCGCTCCTGGCGCGAATGCTTCGGACCGTTCGGTGAGCCGTATCACGCGACGTATCGGCCGCGCATCGGACACCGCGGCTTCGTCGTGAATCTTGGTCACGGCTACGCGCAGAGTCATCCCGCCGAAGACTGGGCGGAGACGTTTGCGGTGTGGCTCGAACCTTCGTCGCGCTGGCGAACGCGCTACGCAGGGTGGCCGGCGCTGCGCAAGCTCTGCTACGTGGACGCGTTGGTGCGCGAGATCAAAGACCTTCCCCCCGCCGTGCGCACCCGCGAGCGACTCGATCCGATGTCGGAGCAGCGCGTCACGCTGCGCGAGCACTACGCACGAAAGAGTGCACGGCTCGGGCGCGCGCGGCTGCGGGGGGTGTTCCTGCGATGAGCACGAAGAAGGCGACGCCGCCCGGCGCGAAACGCGCACCGTCGCGAACGCGCGCGACCCCCGTGAAGCCGCTCCGCGTGCTCGTGCTCACGCACATCGATCTGGTTCCTCCCGACTCCCTGGAAGGCCAGAGCGAGAAAGACATCGCCGCGTGGCGCAAGGAATACGACGTCTGCTGCGGCCTGCGCGAATTGGGTCACGAGGTGCTGGTGCTCGGCGTCTCGCACGATCTGGCGCCGATCAAGCAACACGTCGAAGGCTTCCAGCCGCACATCGTGTTCCACCTGTTGATGGAGTTCCAGGACGTCGCTGTCTACCAGTCGCACGTGACGAGCTATCTCGAATTGCTGCGCGTTCCGTACGCCGGATGCAATCCGCGCGGCCTGCTGCTGGCGCGCGACAAGGCGCTCTCGAAGCTGCTCTTCCGCGTACACCGAATCCCGACACCCGGCTTTCTGGTGTTCCCACGCGAGCGTGCGATCCGCGTGCCGAAGCGCATCGGCTATCCGCTGATCGTGAAGTCGGTGGATGAAGAGGCGTCGCTCGGCATCGCGCAGGCTTCGATCGTGCACGATGAGGATCACCTGCGCGAACGCGTCGCGTTCGTGCATCGCCGCGTCGCGACCGACGCGATCGCCGAGCAGTATGTGGCCGGCCGCGAGTTGACGATCGGCGTCGTCGGCAACGATCGCCTCGCGACCTTCCCGGTCTGGGAGATGTTCTTCGAGAATCTGCCCGAAGGCTCCGAGCCGATCGCGACGGCGCGCGTGAAGTGGGACGTCGCCTATCAGCGTCGTGTCGGCATCGACACTGGCCCGGCGAAAGATCTGCCGCCGGAACTCGACGCCGAGGCCAACCGCATTGCGCGACGTACCTACAAGGCGCTCGGCCTCAGCGGCTACGCGCGCATCGATCTGCGTCTCGATGAAGCGGGCAAGCTCTACGTGATCGAAGCGAACCCGAATCCCGATCTCACCAAGGCGGAAGACTTCGCGCGCTCGGCGGCTGCGACGGGACTCGAGTACAACGCGCTGCTGCAACGGCTGCTGAATCTCGGCATGAAGCATCGCTCGCCGTGGAAGGCGAGCTGAGCTCGTTCAGCGCTCGCTCGCCAGACACGCGGTGAACGCCGGCGCGGGCGCGTTCGAAGCATCGAGTGTCTCGATCGTCAGCTCCACCGCACCGCTCGCATAGGCGTCGAGTCGCGTGTAGCCGGACTCCGCCTCGGCGAAGAGCGTGCCGTCGATCGGGTACGCCCACGTGAGGTTTGGCGCCGAACCCGCCCCGCTGACGATCTCGTAGCGCGCGACACCGACGCCGCGGAGCAGCTGCAGACTGTGATCGTGACCGCCGGCGTAGGCGAGCGGCGGCGCACCCGCGAAGCCGCGTTCGACCGATCGAATCAAGTTCTGATACGCCTCCGACGGCAGATCCTGCGAGCTCGCGCCGAGCGTGCGCAAGAGCGGGCGGATCGAGCCCAGCACCGGCACGGGGATCCACAGCTGGCGATTCCACTCGCGAAACGGAAAGAGGTGCTCCTTCCAGCCGAAACGCGCGCCGTGCGGGCCGCCGCTGTGCAGCGGATGATGGGCGAGGACGATCGCGTGACGGCTTCCGGTGTCGCGCAGCGTTGCGGCAAGCGCGCGCTCGATCGCCGCTTCACTCGTCTCTGCGCAACCCGATGCGGCGTCGCTCGGGCGCGCATCCGGGTGCAGCCACCATTGGGTGTCGAGGAACACGAGCTCGAGGTGCGCGCCGAGCGTCGCCGACGCGGGGCCGGGGCAGCCGTTCGGCGGAAGCACTTCAGCGCCACGCGCGGCGACGAAGCGCGTCTGGCGCTTCACCGCTTCCCAACCATCGGCGCCGCCGTTGCTCCAGTCGTGATTGCCCGGCACGACGTAGCCGCGCACGCCGGCGCTCCGAATCACCGCGAGCTGTGCATCGAGGCGTCGCTCGTCTTCGGCGCGACCGGGATGATCGGAAGCGCGCAACCCGACGGGATAGATGTTGTCGCCGAGGAACGCGATCGCAACGCGCTCCGCGCCGAGCGTGCGCACGCGCGCGCCCGCTTCGGCGGCGAGCGCATCGAGCAGCGGTTCGCGCGGCGTGCGCGACTCGCCCGCGTCGCCGATCAGGAAGAGCGTCGCGTCGGGTGCGCCGGGATCGCTGCAACGCGCGGGCGTTTGCGCATCGCGCGGCGGGGCCGACCAGGGTCGCGTCGCGAACGTCATCACCACGAGCCACGCGGAGAGCACGGCGGGTAGGATCGGCAGGCGTCGTCGGCGCTGGGTTTGGTTCACGACGGCTCGCACGATACGCGACCGCTGTGCGGGTCTGGTAGGGTGCTCTCGTTTGGCTTCTCAGGCTCCGGGGACGAGGAGATTCGCATCGTGAGCCGCGCGCCGTTTGCGGATCTTCGTGTGCTCGACTTTTCGCAGGTGCTCGCGGGGCCGTACACGACGCGGATCCTCGCGGAACTCGGCGCCGATGTGATCAAGGTCGAGGCGCCGGGCGGCGATCTCACGCGCGTGATTGCGCCGAAGCGCGATCGCGGTCAATCGGGGCTCTACACCTGGGCGAATCTCGGCAAGCGCAACGTCTGCATCGATTTGTCGAAGCCGGAGGGCAGGGCGCTCGCGATCGAGTTGGTGCGCGTCTGCCACGTCGTCGTCGAGAACTTCCGTCCCGGTGTCGCGGATCGACTCGGCATCGGTTGGGACGCCGTGCACGCGGCGAATCCGCGCGTCGTGATGGTCTCGGTGAATGGCTTCGGCAGCGACTCGTCGAGGCGCGATCACGGCGCCTTCGCGCCGACGATGCACGCGGCGACGGGGTTGATCGAGTACCAGTCTCGGAAGAGCGGCAGTCCTTCGATGGTCAACCTGCCCGACGCCCGCGCTGACCTGACCACCTCGCTGCACGCCACCATCGGCTTGCTCGCCGCGCTGCGCTCCGCGGAGCAGAGCGGCGAGGGCCAGCGCGTCGAGATCGCCATGTTCGACGCGGTCTTGGGCACCTATCCCGAGACTCCGTTCGAGCTGATGGATCCGCCCGAGATTCGCGAGGAACCGGCGCCGTACGACGCCGGCGCGAATGGTTTCGTCGCAGTGGCCGGTCCGCCGCAGCACGTCTGGGCGGTGATCGCGAAGGCGTTTGCGATCGAAGATCCGACGCCGCCGGGCGCCGACGTTCCGACCAAGGCGCGGCTGCGCCACGCGGCGATCGAGCTCTGGATGGCGGCGCAGCCGAGTCGCGATGCGCTGGTCGCGGCGCTCGAGCGCGCGCGCATTCCGTGCGCGCCGGTCGTCACGCTGCGCGAAGCGCTGACGGGCGCGTTCGCGCGCGAGCGCAAGATCCTGCGCGATGTCGATGATCGCCGCGGCGGCACGCGCAAGATGCCGCGCCTGCCATATCGCTTCTCGGGTGGCGACGTCACGTCGCAGCGGCCCGCGCCGCGACGCGGCGAACACAACGCCGAAGTGTTGCGCGATCTGCTCGGCTTCGACGACGCGCGCGTGCAAGCGCTGCTCGCTGCGGGTGTGCTGCGCGACGACGACTCATGACCTCGCCGCTCGCCGCTGACTCGCTACACGGAAACGCCGGCGCAGAGCTCCGAGCCCGGCCCGCGTAGCGAGGCAGAGCCGAGCGGCGACTCCATGAGTTGACTCGCTACACGGTAACGCTGGCGCGGAGCTCCAAGCCCGGCCCGCGTAGCGAGGCGCAGCCGAGCGGCGACTCCATGAGTTGGCGCGCTAAGCGGGAACGCCGGCGCAGAGCTCCGAGCCCGGCCCGCGTAGCGAGCCAACGGCGAGCGGCGACTCCATGAGTTGCGAGACCTAATGGCCGAGTTCTTTGCGTAGGAAGTGCAGGATTGCTTCCGCGATTTCTCCGTGCGTCGTCGCGTTCGGGTGTTCGTCCCAGCGGCTCGCGACCAGCGTCGCGGGATCGCGGCCCGCGAAGCGTGGGCCGAGATCCAGATGGGCGACGCCGGCGTCGTGCCAGAAGCGATCGATGCGCGCGTACATGTCGTTCTGCCACGGCTGATCGGCGGCGTCGAAGAGTGGCAGCGTGACGACGGCGAAGCGCGCACCGCTGGCCTGCACCGCGTCGCGAATCGCGAGCAGGCGCTGTTGCTGTGCGGACCAGATGTCGCCGTCGTATGCGTCGCGCACGACGTCCTGATAGCGACGTACGTCCGGATTGCTCAGCAGCGCGAGCCGCCACCACAGGAAGTCGAGTGCGTAGCTGCCGCGCAGCGCGGCGTGCAGCAACGAAGTGTCGGCGACGAGGTCGCTGAGCGAAGCCTGCCACTGCGGAACCAGATCGGTGATGTCGTTCGGGAAGTAGATCAGCACGACCAGATCGGTGTGGTAGCGGCGTTCGAAGAGATCGCGCAGCAGCGTGACGTGGTCTCCCGTCTCGAAGCCGGGTTGCGCGAAGACGTGGACCTCGACGGCGGGACCCAGCGCAACCCGCACGCGGTTCACGAAGCGATCGGCGACCTCGTCCACGCCCTGGCCCGCCGTCACCGAATCGCCGACGAAGGTGAGGCGCCGCACGCCCGGACGCGCTTCGAGGCGCAGTCCGCCGCGATCGCCGTACTCGACGTCGTCGCGCACGCCGATTCCGTTCAGATGCCAATGTCGCGCGAACCACTGCTGGCCGACGCGCGTGACGGCAAGACCGTCCGAAGTGTCGGCGGCAAACCGAAACCAGAGTTCGACGCAGGCGAGCAGCGCACAGAGCAGCAGCGCCAACACGAGCGCATTCGCGGCTGCGAGTCGCGCGACGCTGCCGGGTGCGCGCCGTTCGCGTCGATGCAGCCAGCGGATCGCCGCGACGAGTGCCGCTACGGCGATTCCCAGCGCTGCGAAGAAGAAGACGTCGGCCACCGGCGGCGAGTATGCGCGCTCGAAGCGGAGCGCGCGCGCTGCGCGGATCCGCTCAGCGGTGGTGGCGACCGGTCAGCAAGAACGCGAAGCCGGCAATGAGCAGCCCGACCACCGAACTGGTGGCCAGATTCGAGCGCATTCACGTGAAGCCGCAGCCGGGTGTCGCGAGCGCCATGATTCCGAGCGGCAACAGCGACAAGAAGCCACAGAGTGGGCCGCGCAAGTACCAGCGTGCAGGCCAGGTCGTGATGCCCACCCAAACGCCAATCAGCATGCGCGCGCCGTAGTACGCCCAGACGGCGATCGAACCCTGGATGTAGAGGACGTCGAACTTCTCGGCGATCGGGCCGTGCACGAGCCGCGGCAACCAGCCGAGCACGAGCCCGAGTGCGACGCAGACGAGCGGGTAAGGCCAATGCGCAAGAGGAGTTCGGCTCATCGTGCGCGCAGGCTATCACGCGCATGCGATCGAGCCGACGCAAGGGATGTTACGATGCGCTCCCCCAATCTTCGGAGCTCTGATGCGCCCCACCCATGTTCACTTCGATCCGCTCCTCGATTCCGCCGAAGCCGACGCGATGATCGAAGTCTGCAGCAGCTTCGGCACCTACTCGACCTACGGCAGTGACGCCGCCAGCGAGGAGAGCGGGCAGAAGCGCTTCGCGCCCGAGATTCCGCAGCGCTACGACGCGGCGCTGAACTTCATCCGCACCGGCGGCCGTCTCGCGCAGCGCGAAGATCCGCGCATGCTCGCCGCGCGCACCAACTACTTCCGCGCCACCTACTACTACGAAGGTCGCGGTGATGCGACGCCCGGCATCGAGCCGCTCTTGCACCACGCCGGCTTCCTCGATGCAGCGCGCAAGATCCACGGCCGACCGCTGGTGGTGCCGGGCATCGTCTATGCAAACCTGTTGCTCCCCGGCCAGGAACTCGCGGTACACACCGATGTGCCCGAGTTCCGCGGCGCGAATCGCACGAGCGTGCCGCAGTGGCTCTGCGTGGTGATGCTGCATTCGCGACTCTTCGAAGCGTTCCGCCGCCCGATCGTCACCGGCATCGCGTACTTCAGTGACTGCGCCGGCGGCGATCTCGCCTTCTATCCCGACGGCCCTGAAAAGCCCGTGCAGACGATCCCCGCACGCCACAACACCGCCGTGTTGATGGACACGGACACGATCTTTCACGGCGTCGATCGCGTCGCCTCGGACGATCCCGCGCCGCGCTTCTCGAAGGGCATGCAGTTGCGCTCCGAAGGCGGCGGCACCTGGTGCCTCTTCGACGGCGACCGCGAACTCGCTCGCTATGACTGGGACGAGCTGCGCCTCTCGGTGTCGTGGAAGGCGTATTGCTACGCGGACGAAGCCGAGCGCAAGCGCGTCGAGAAGCATGAGGACGATCTCTCGCTCGAACACATTCTCGCGACGCTCTGCGCGGACTTGCGCAAGCGCGGCCGGCTCGGCGACGAGCTGCCGAGCGAAGCCGATCTCGCGAAGTTGTTGATCGAGGAGTACGTGCGGTTTCCGAAGCCGCAGGCCGCATGAGCTGCGACCGCGCGCACGCGGGATCGTGTCACCCCGGCGGGCGTTCGCGACAGGCACGGCGGACGACGTCGTACCAGGGGTCCGTCGAGCCGCACTGCCCCGCGCGGTACTCCATCAGGTGCGAAGTTTCCCCATTGCTGCAGCTGCCGGTCGGGTCGGCGTGGTCACAGTCGGTTTCGACGAAGGTGTCGGCGCGGTCTACTGATCGGATCTGGGGTGGAGTGCTGGAGGCCGGCCAGAGGAAGTTGGATTCGATGGCGTGGTTTCCCCCGATCACGAGGCGCGCAGGCCACAGATTACTCGGCTGAGAGCCGCGCTTGAGCAGGAACCCGGTCCCCGGGGTCGACACGGCTGCCTGCGCGCCGACAGTCTCGATCGCAGTAGCGTTGGCCCGCAGGATTTTCCCCATGTCCACGTTCAGAACCGAATCACGTAGGACGAGGGTAGGCGTACCGACCGGGACGGCTCCGAACACGCGGCCGACCGACAACGCGACTACCCCAAGACCCCAATCGGTGTTACTGGGCCAGGTTCCGGGGCCGACGCGAATCGCAGACTTCGAGATGCTCAACTTCCCGCGCCCGGCGAGCGTCAATGCGTAGCGAGACGGGCTCGTGGGTCCAGGTGCCGTCCCTTGACCTGACATTCGAATCTCGCCCAGTTCGAATGAGATCGTGCCGCAAGTAATGCGCGCGCCGTAGTCGGTGGGAAGCGAGCCAATCCAACGGACGCCGTGCATCGTGTGAGACGTGGCCGCTGTCGCGTTGCAGCCGGAATCCACCCACGGCTTCGGCGCAACAACATCCACATATTTCCAGTTGCTGCTGCCCGTCGCGCCCCAGACGACACCGACAACTGAGTTCTTGACGGCGAGAGTCTCGAAGCCCAGGTTCGGGCAGCTCCCAATCGAAACGCCCGCTACGGTCGTCGTCGTACGGCTCACGCCCCGGAACGTCACATGCGAGAAGTTCCCAAGGCACAAGATGGTGTCAAAGTTCCCTGGCCCGATGTCGACCAACCCAGGGTTCGACGCGCTCGGCGGGTCGTACGCGAGGAGCGCGCCAATCGCCGCCGCGATCGTCTCGTGACACGTGTCGTCCTCCGCCGGCGGATTCGGCTCGGGGCAGCTCGTTTGTCGAACCTCCATCGTCCCGGCGCTCGCCTCGACGGACACTAGGAGCGCGGGAACCACGATGAGAAGAGACGCGCAAAATCTCCGCATCAGATACCTCGTCGAATTGCGGGGTTGGAGGCGACAAACTTCGGCCATTGCTCGCTACGGACCCGCGTCGTTTCGGCAGCGGCCGGTCGTGGCGTTTAGCCACGGGTTACCAACGCCCGTACACAAGCTCGGCTCGTAAACCATGAGATGGCTCTCCGAACTCGAGACAGGCGCAGGGCAGCGCCCGAGCGGATCGCAATCGGTCTCCGTCCAGAGGTCGAAGCCGTCGCTCCCTTCGCCGATCGATCCGAATCCCTCGTAGAGCTCGACGAGACCGGTCGGCGGTAGGGTCCGATCCGGCCAGGTGTAGGGCGAGTCTGCATGCCCCGTGAGTTCGAGGTCTACCAACGCGACTCGGCGGGCGCTTCCGTTCCCCGAGGAAGGGGGAATCAGATCGAACACGGCGCCTGGTGTGTGGGCGTGACCTTCCTCGCTGACCTGAATTCCAACCACGGAGGAATTGGCCATCGCGCGGGCATCCACCACGAGCGTCGAACCATGGAGGTGGAAGCTGCCGTGGCCCGATGGGAAATCAGGAGCCACGGTCCCAATGCTGGCGTCCGTGCCGCCCGATTGCTGGACGCGCACGCCAACGATCGAGTCGAGCGATACCGACGGCCCCCAATCAGCGACTACGTGGATCTTCGATCCGATCACTCGAAGGTCGCCATTGCCGGCGACCAAAACTCCAGTGAGATTCGATTCCACCGGCGCGACCGAGAGCTTGCTGGTGACGCGGATGCCTCCGCCATACCACCAAAGCTCGCTGCACGCGACACGGAAGCCTTCAGTGTTCATTTCGGTCGTGGTCGCCGTCGAATCGAAGAAGTAGTGCAGCCCTGCGCTGTCGTTGTTGATGCATCGATCGAACCAGGTCCACGTACGACCCTGCAGCTCGACATCCTCCCAGACCGTGTCACCACTCGCCCGCCAAGCCAGCGAATACTGATCATCCGACCCGTCGCCAATCGTCATCGACTGGAAGGTGACATTCCTGCAGTCGCCTCCCGCCACCACGAAGTTGAATATGCCTCCGGTAGTCACCTTCGTGAAGCTCCCGCCGCGGGACTCGACTCCCACGCCACGCAGGGTCGTGTTTCCAAGTTCGTCGCAAAAGAACGGGCCGAACACGCCGGGCCCGATATCGATGAGGAGCGGAGGGTCGTTCTCCGGTGGCCCGGAGCTTCGCATCTCCGCCCAAGTCGTCGCGAATTGAATGCCTTGAGTGCCCTGGAAACAGTCCTGTTGCCCTTGGGGGCAGGTCGTGCGGACGTAGACGATGTCGTCGTCAGGGTCTGGCACCGCCGCCGAAGGAATTGCCAAAGCAAAGACGAAAGCACCGAAGAGCAACGCGATCCAGCGACGCGCCATGATGTACCCCGATGTGTTGCGGTGAACTCAAACCCTTGTGGCACGGTGGGCACACCGAGCGCAAGAACGAACTGCGATAGGTGCGTCGGCGGCCCCCCCATCGCGCGAGACTCAAAGCGTTCCTCACAAATTGTCGGGTGCATTCCGCACCCCGCCTCATCAGATTGGCGGACAACCTAGATGGGTGATGGGCACGAGTGGCAACTCGCCACGCTCGCTTCCGGCACTCAACAATTTCGACCAAAGAGGCCAGCGCGGGCCACTTGCTTGATCGTCGATTTCCTGCGAGATGCCCGCTGCGCTGGACTCTCTGATTCTGGTGGCTTGCCGCGCGGGCAACGGGTGTGGGGATTCCTACGGCGTTCTCCATCTGGCCATCGGCGGGGTCTCGCGCCACGTCGCAGGGTATGCTGAGCTGCAAGGAGAAGATTCATCGATGGCGTTCTGGTCGAACTCCGCGAGTTGCTCGAAACAAGGAACGGCGCCTCGCTGTCCCAAACCGTCATGACCAACGAGTGCACGTGCTTCGCACCTGTGTGAAGGGTCGCGTCCGCGAGGCGATCGCCGCAACCGGAGTACAGGCCGAGGTGCTGGCACGAATGGAACCACGGCGAGTCGAGGCGCCGCCGTCGATCGCTCTACGGGCGATCGTTGAGGCGCTCCTCCCCGAAGGTGCGCCGAGCGAGCTAGATCGCGTCGCCGCCGCCGACCAGGCAGCTTGGTTCGTCCAGCGCCAGATCGAGGCGTTGCCGACAACGCTCCGCCTGCTACTCCGCGTGGGTCTCATCGGGTTCCGTTCATGGGTCGCTATGCGATACGCGCGCGGCTTCTGCGCCCTCGATCTCGAGACTCGGCGACGTGCCACGCACAGCTGGTCGTTTGGCCGCTGGGCACCGGCACGCCAGCTCTTCCGAGCGCTGCGCGGCCCGGCGTTGCTCGCTTACTACGATTCGCCGGTCGGAGTGGATTCGCCGACTTCCGGTGCACGCGGATGACGGTCGACGTGCTCGTGCTGGGCTCGGGCGCCGGCGGCGCCGTCACCGCGCTCGAGTTGGCGCGCCGCGGGCGCGACGTGCTCGTGCTCGAGGAGGGCGACGAACACCCCCCCGAGCACTACGGCCGCTCGGCGCCCGAGGCGATGGGCTTGCTGTACCGGCGGCGCGGCATGACGCCGATCTTCGGTCCCGCGCCGATCGGCTACGTCGAGGGCTGCTGCGTGGGCGGCAGCACCGAGATCAACAGCGGCTTCTGGCACCGCGCGCCCGACGAGACGCTCGCGCGCTGGAGCGAATCGTTCGGTCTGATCGATGCGCAGCCCGTGGATCTCGCGCCACACTTCGCGTGGGCGGAGACCGAGCTCGGTGTCGGACTGCATCCGGGACCGCTGCCGCGCAGCACGGCGCTCTTCGCGCGCGGTCTTGCGGCGAAGGGTTGGTCGGGCGAACAGGTTCCGCGCGCCGCACCGGGTTGCGAGAGCCGCAACGCTTGCGCGCAAGGCTGCGCGAGCGGCGCGAAGCAGGGCATGAGCCGCTCGCTGCTGCCCCGCGCGACGGCGCTCGGCGCGCGCTTGCAGCCGCGTTGCCGCGTGAAGCGGATCCTGCGCAGCGGCGGTCGCGCCGTCGGCGTGATCGCACGCCAGCGTGATCCGGATGGAACGGAGCGCGAGATTCGCATCGACGCGGAACACGTCTTCGTGTGTTGCGGACCCACCGAAACGCCGGCGCTGCTGCGCCGCAGCGGGATTCGCGCGAACGTCGGCAACTCCCTGCGTGTGCATCCGATGCTCAAGGTCGCGGCGCGCTTCGACGAGCCCACGCACGCCGCGTCGAGTGTGTTGCCGCTGCTGCAGGTGAAAGAGTTCTGGCCCGACATCTCGCTCGGCGGCGCGTTCTTCACCGCGGGTCATCTCGCGATGTTGCTCGCCGACAATGGCCCCGACTTCGCCGCAACGATGCGCGATCGCGCGCGGATGGCCTCGTACTACGTCGCGGTGCGCGGCGGCGGGCGCGGCGCCGTGCGACCCGCGCGCTTCGACGCGGACGCCAGCGTGCTGCGCTACGAGATCACCCGCGATGACCTGCGCAACCTGAGCACGGGGCTCGCGCATCTCGCGAGCCTGCTGCTCGCAGCCGGCGCCGTCGCCATCGTTCCCGGCGTGCATGGGATCGCTCCGATCACGTCGGAAGCGAGCGCGGCGCGTTGGCTCACAGAGATCCTGCCGCGTCGTGCGCTGGCACTGACCACCGTGCACGCGTTCTCGAGTTGTCCGATGGGCGAGCGCCGCGATCGCTGTGCCGTCGATTCGTTCGGCAAGGTGCGCGCGCACGAGAATCTCTACGTGAACGACGCGAGCATGCTGCCCGATTCGCCGGGCGTGAATCCGCAGGGCAGCGTGATGGCGATCGCGCGCCGCAACGCGATCCATTTCTGTGAGCAGGCGCGTTCGTGAAGCCGCTGCTGCTGATCACCGGCGCCTCGGGCTGGCTCGGTCGGCGCCTTGCGCGTGCCGTGAAGGACGGGCTGCCGGATGTCCCCGCGCTCGCCGCGCCGGAGCCGTGCGCGCTGCGCTGCCTGGTGACGACCGATGAAGACGCGGCGCTCGTACACAGCGAGGTGCCGGGCGCCGAGTGTGTGCGCGGCGATCTGCGCGACGCGGCCTCGCTCGACGCGTTTGCGAGCGGCGCCGAGGGCGCGCTGCTCTTCCACTGCGCGGGTGTGATCCACCCGCGCCGGGTGCGCGACTTCTACGCGATCAACGTCGAGGGCACGCGCGCGCTGCTCACGCTCGCGGCACGCACGGGTGTACGCCGCTTCGTCTACGTCTCGTCGAACTCGCCGCTCGGCTGCAATCCCGGGCCGGAGCATCGCTTCGATGAGCGCTCGCCGTACCACCCGTACGGACACTACGGGCGCTCGAAGATGCGCGCCGAAGAGTTCGTGAACGAAGCGGGGGCGCGCGGCGCGTTCGAGATCGCGATCGTGCGCGCGCCGTGGTTCTACGGGCCGGCGCAGCCGGCGCGGCAAATCCGCTTCTTCCAGATGATCGAGCAGGGGCGCGTGCCGCTGATCGGCGGCGGCGCCAATCTGCGCTCGATGGCCTACGTGGACAACTTGTGTCAGGGCTTGCTGCTCTGCGCGCGCCGTGATGCCGCGCGCAACCAGACCTACTGGATCGCGGATCGCAGGCCGTATCTGATGCGCGAGATCGTCGAGACGGTGGCCGACGTGTTGGAGCAGGATTTCGGCCGCAGCGTGCAGCGGCACTGGCGCGTGTTGCCCGGCTTCGTCTCCGAACTCGCGTTGCTCGCCGATCGCGCGATCCAGGGGCTCGGGCTTTATCAACAGGAGATCCACGTGTTGTCGGAGATGAACAAGCACATCGCATGTTCGATCGCGAAGGCGGAGCGCGAACTCGGCTACGACCCGAAGATCGAGCTGCGCGAGGGCATGCGCCGCAGCCTCGCAGATCTGTTCGCGCGCGGCGGGAGGCTTTCGGCGTGAGCGGCGTCCATCTCGTCACCGGCGGTTCGGGATATTTCGGCTGCTTGTTGGTCGCGCGGCTGCGCGCACGCGGTCATCCGGTACGCGTCTTCGACATCGCCGACGCTGCGGATCGCCCCGCGGATGTCGAGTTCGCGCACGGCGACATCCGCGATCTCGAAGCCGTCGTCCGCGCGTGTCGCGGCGCCGAGGTGGTGCATCACAACGTCGCGCAGGTGCCGCTCGCGAAGGACCGCCGCGCGTTCTTCGAGGTGAACGAGGGCGGCACGCGCAATCTGCTCGAGGCCAGCGTGCGCGAGCGCGTCCGCAAGGTGATCTACACCTCGTCGAGCGCGGTGTTCGGAGTCCCCGCGCACAATCCTGTGACGGAGGAGATGGAGCCGCGACCGCAAGAGAGCTATGGCCGCGCAAAGCTGGCGGGCGAACGCCTCTGCCACGGCTACGCGGCGAACGGGCTCGATGTTTCGATCATCCGGCCGCGCACGATCCTCGGTCACGGCCGCCTCGGCATCATGCAGATCCTCTTCGAATGGGTTCGCCTCGGTCGCAACATTCCCGTGCTCGGCCGCGGCGACAACGTCTACCAGTTCGTCCACGCCGACGATCTCGCCGACGCCTGCGTGCGCGCGGCCGAGCGGCCCGGCTTTCGCCTCTACCACGTCGGCGCGGCCGAGTTCGGCACGATGCGCGAACTCCTCGAAGCGCTGGTGACACACGCGGGCACCGGCAGCCGCGTGCGCTCGCTGCCGATGGCGCCGGCCGTCGCCGGCATGCGGATCGCAAACACGCTCGGACTCTCGCCGCTCGGTCCCTACCACGCGCTGATGTACGGGCGCGCGATGTACTTCGACCTCACGCGCGCACGCACGGAGCTCGGCTACGCACCGCGCTACGGAAACGTGGCGATGCTCTGTGAGTCCTACGACTGGTACCTCGCGAATCGCGACGCGGTGCTCGCAGGCGCAGGCGCCTCACACCATCGGTCGCCCGTCGCGCAAGGCGTGCTCGCGCTGGTGTCGCGGCTGCTGTAGCGGCGTGGTCAGCGCGCAGCGGCTGGCGGTGCGGCTTGCCCCGCGAGTTGTGCGCGACGTCGCTGAAGCGTCGGGCTGTCGCGGACCGCGCGCGCTCGCTCGAGGTCGGCGAGCGCCGCGTCGGGGTGGCTTGTTTCGATGAGCACTCCCGCGCTGGCCTCCCACGCGGTGACGTCCTCTGGATCGAGCGCCGCCGCTCGGTGCAGAGCATCGACCGCACCATCGCCGTCGCGCGCGGCCGCGAGTGCGAGCCCGAGCATGCGCCACGCGAGCGGCTCGTTCGGATGCGCCGCTGCAAAGCTCCGCCACGCCGCGACGTCGCCCGGCTTCGGGCCCGTCGCGAGAGCGCGCCGCAACTGCGACGCGAAGACGCCCCACTCGGGATCGTTGCCGCGCGCGAGTATCAGCAGCGAGCCGTAGCCACGCGCCGGATGGAATTTCTCGCGCAGCACGCGCAGCAGCGGGTCGGGCGTCGTCGGTCGCGCGTACCAACCCTGATCGACGAGCACGAACTTCGTCGGACTCGCGAGCAGCCGCTCCGCCTCCACTTGCTTCGCCTGCGCCGTCATGATGAAGTCGCCGCTCGGGTGATCGTGGACGTAGCGAAGCGGGTTCGGTCGCTCGACGAGTGCGTTGTAGAGCGCGTGGACGGGAAGCCCGAGTGTGGGTTCGCCTGGCGCGGCGTGCGCGTCGTAGAACGCGCGCACCAGTCGGATCTCTTCGGCGACGCCGAAGCCCTCGTAGAAGCGCTCGCCGAGCACGTCGACCGGTTGCGTGTAGCGCAGCACGCGAGCCGATCCGGTGTAGATCGGCTGCTGGACGGCGGGCAGCCCGAAGATCACCAGGCCGACGAGCACTGCAGCCGCGGCGAATGCGCTCGCGGTGAGCGCGAATGCGCTGTTTGCGCTGCCGCGCGCGCGCAGCCATGCGGCGCCCTGCGCGACCGCGATCGTCGCGAGCAGGTAGAACGGCAGCGCGCTCTGCAAGAAGCGCAACAGCAACATCGGTCGGTAGGCCTGGCCGAGCGTCGCGACGGCGAAACCGAGCAGCGCTCCGAGCAGCGCGTGATCGGCGCGGACACCGTCGCGCAGCACGCGGCGCGCGAGCACGATCCCGAGTACCGCGTAGAGCACGAGCGGCAGCAGCATCAGCACGCCCACCGCTCGGCCTTCTATCGCGAGCGCGAAGCTCGCGGGCGACAGCAACTTGCCGAGCGCGACCAGTGCGGGCGGATGCGCCTCCGCCTGCGCGAAGGCGCGCACGAACACCGCGTCGAGCAAGGCAGGAAGCGTGCCGCGCGCGGCGTACCAGGTGCTCGTCACGGTGACCGGGATCGCGAAGCCGCCTAGCAGTGCGGCGAACTCCGGCCACGGCGCACGCTTTGGCTCACGTCCGAAGCCAGCCGGAAAGAGCGCGGGCAGCGCCGTCGCGACGAGAGCGATGCTGAGTGTCGCGAGACCAAGATCCTGCCGCGTCACGAGCGCGACACCGACGCAGAGGCCGAGCGCAGCCGATCGCAAAGCGCTCGCGCGCTCGAAGGTGCGGGCGAGCAATACGAAGAACGCGATCGTCAGCGTCGCGTAGTACGACTTGTGCCACGGCCCCGGCGCGAGCACGTACGTCACCGCCGGCAGCCACGCGAGCCACGCCGGCACGAAGCGACGCGCGAAGCGGCAACTGAGCGCGGCGGTCGTCGCGATCAGCGCGATCCACAAGCCGCGTGCGGCGAGGATCGACGGCCCGCCGGAGACCTCGAAGATCCACGCGAGCGCGTGGTGGATGCCGGGCGCGTAGAAGGTCCATACATCGCGATAGAGAATCTCGCCCGACAGCATTCGCGTGACGGGCTGGAGGTACCAGCCGTCGTCGAGCAACATCAATCCGTGGCGGCGCAGCGGCAGCAGCGCGACCAGCGCAAAAACGACGAGCCCCCACGACGCGAGACGATCGAAGCGAGACGATCCCGGCTGCAAAGGTACCCCCTCGTGGGTTGGCAGTATCCACGATGTGCTACGCCGAGTCATGACGCGTCCGCGGTTCGTCGGGTAGTGTTCGCGGCCCGCACTCCCGAGCGCCGAGGGCACATGCAAGCACTCAATGCTGGATCACTCATCGCCAGGGTCGCGACAAGCGCGGCCTTAGTTGCGTCCGCCGCGTTTTATGTGCGCCTCCCGTTCTCGTCGGACCACGGCCTGTACTCGTATGGTGCCTGGCGCGTTAGCCAGGGCGACGTCCCCTACCGGGATGTCGGCTGCTACGACGCGCCTGGGATTTACGCCGTCCATGGGCTCGCCCACGGGATCTTCGGCTGGTCCGAGTCGGCGCTCCGACAGTTGGATGTGTTGTGGATGGCAGGTGCGCTCGCGTTGCTCTTCGCAATCGCGCGCCGAATCGGTGGCCGCCTGGCGGGGTGGCTGGGAATCACGATTGCCGCCTTCGTCTATCTCGGTCTCGGCTACCGCGAGACCGCGCAGCGGGACAGCTTCACGGTGCTTTTCCTGCTCGCCACGGTGCTGATCGCCCTTCGGCCGTCGAGCTTCCTTTCGACCGTCGTACTCGGGGGCTGTTCGGCGGCAGTGTTCTGGCTGAAGCCCCCGATGATTCTAATCAGCGCGCCCGCGCTCCTGTTGCGGGTCTGGCCCGTGCCTCCTCTCGGATGGGGGGGCTCCGCGAAACACGCAGGTGGCCTCGCATTGGGCTTCGCGGCCGTCTCGCTACCGATCGGCGTGTATCTCGCGTGGACGGGTACCACGGAGCCCTTCATCGAGTGTTTCGTCGACTACACCCGGCTCTACGCCTCCGTGCGCTATCCGCTCGCTCAACAGCTCGCGATTCTGCTGCGCTCGGTGCTGTTGACTCCGATCGCCGGCCTCGCCCTTCTCGCGTTCGTGTGGTTGGCGCGCGAACGGGGTGTGTGGCTAGTGGCTCTTTGCACGCTCGGCGCGCTCGTGAGCGTGGTGGTGCAGGGCAAGCAGCTCACGTCGCACTTGGTCCCGCTCTGGATGCTCTTGTCGCTGGGCGCGGCGCTCGCGATGGCACGGGGCTTCACGTCGGGTGTGAGCTCGACCGGGAAGCGCGGGATCGCAGCGCCGGTAGTGGCCGGCGTGGCTCTGGCGCTGGTCGCCCTTCAAGTCGTAGAGCTACACAGTAAGGCGGGTCACCCTCAGCTGATCGCGAGCGCGTGGAAGACAGGCTCACTTCGTATCGAGCGCGAGGACGCCAAAGTCGCTCGCTATCTGCGAGCACACACGCAACCAGACGATCGCATCGTAGTGTGGGGCGTCGGATCCGGTGCGGTCTATTTCTTGGCACAACGCGCGGCGCCGACGCGATTCCTCCAGACCTACGCGTTCACCAGCCCCTTTCGCGACGCCCCGTTGATTCAGCGTTGGCGATTGGAGTACCTGGCGGCCCTCGAACGCACACCGCCCCGGTACTTCGTGGTGATGGGAAATGATGCGTTCCCCGGCGTCTGGAACATCGACTCCGAGCGTGGCTTGCACGAGTGGCCGGCGCTGCAGGGCTGGCTCGACGCGAACTACGTCACCGAAGCACAGATGGCGGGGCGCTATCGCTGGACGATCAAGCGGCTCGCGTCCGCGGCACCGCTCGACGCTGCAGCGCCAGGCGAGGTGCACTGACTTACGCGAGCGGCTGCGGCTGGCGTCGCGCGATGCATGCGACTGAAACTCCGAAGGGGAGGTCGGCGCGTTTCAACCAGTACGCCTCGAGCCGGTAGATCGCGGTGAGGAGCCGATTCAGCCAGCCAGGGATCGGCCAGAAGTCGTGCTTCGGCGCGACGCGTCCGAGGCCCAAACGCCGAGACGCGACACGCCACAGAAGCGCGCCGGGGAAGATCGCCGTGTGCATGTAGCTCGTGCGCAACGGTTCGAGCCCCGCCGCGCGTATTGCCGCCTCGAGGTCGGCGGCGCGATAGCGGCGCCGGTGCTGGAATGTCTCGTCGTGCTGGCTCCACAGCATCATGAAGGCTGGAACGACTACTGCGATGCGGCCCTCTGGCGCGAGCAACCCGCTCGCCCGGCGCAGGAAGCCGACGTCGTCGTCGAGATGCTCGATCACGTCGAGCGCGAGTAGCGTGTCAAAGCTGCCGTCGCGGAACGGTGGCGCCAGCAGGTCCGCCCGTGCGAGACCGCGCGCGCCCTTGTTCCGGCAGACGGACAGTGCGTATGCCGATCGATCCGTTCCGAAACACGCGGCGGTGGTTTCGAACTCGCGCAGCAGCCCGCCCATGCCGCAGCCGAGATCGAGCAATCGCCCGCTCGGCGCGCGATCGCCGAGTAGCGCGCGCACCAGTAGACGCTTGCCGACGAACCACCATTGGTCGTCCTCGAAGCCTTCATAGAGTTGGAACTCGGCGTCGTTCACCGCGCCGCCGCCCGACGTGCGCGCAGCAGCAGGAATGGAAGCAGCGGTTGCAGCACGGGCGAAGTCTCGAGCCGCGCTTCGATGCGCTGCACCACCGGGCTGCGATTCAGCAGCTGCGGCGGAAAGAAACCGAATCGCTGGACCGGTGCGGGCACGAGGTCTGCCGCGCGAAACGCCTCGGTGACACCGCTGTGGCTCAGTTGGAACATGCCCTTCTCCTCTGCCCACGTCATGTCGGGACAGCAAGCCACCTGTGCAAGGAAAAGCGGATTGCGGCGGTTCGGCTCGACGAATGCCATCTGGCCGCCCGGTGCGAGCAACGGTGCGAGGCGTGCAATGCAGCGGGCCATGTCGGGCACGTGATGGAGCAGGAAGAACCCGACCAGAAACGAGAAGCGCTCGCCAAAGTCGTCGGCGTCGAGCCTGGTGACATCGAGACACCGCGTCGTGCAGCGCTCAGCCGGGATGCCACGTTCGTCCCGCGCGTGCTCCAAAGTTTCGAGCGCGCGCGGCGCGAGGTCGCTTGCGACGACCGATCCGCAGCGTCCGAGCAGCGCAAAGGTGAATCGACCAAAGCCGGCGCCCACCTCGAGCACGCGGTCGCCCGGGCCGAGGCCGAGCGACTCCGCGACCACGCGCGTCAACTTGTCGGCGTAGAAGTCCTGCTCGCGGGGTTGCAGATGCTCGTGGACGCGCGTCTCGTAGAAGCGACGCTGTTGCTCGGGTTCGATACTCATGCGGACGTTCCGGCCGATGCATTCGCGCTCGCTGCGATCGGCGCCGCGCAGCTCCACGTCTCTAGCTCGACACCGAGCGGGAGCGGCCCCTCGTAGCGTCCGCGCGCGGCGTACCAGCGAATGCGCGCGATGCCTTGCAGCGAGCGAAGCACGTCGCGACGGAGATCGACCTTGGTGCCGACTTGATCGCTCCAACGCACCGGCACCTCGCTGAGCCGCAGTCCGCGCTGCTTCGCGATCCACAACAGCTCGGCGTCGAAGCTCCAATCGAAGACGCGCATCCGCGAGAAGAGGTCGCGACCGACGTCGCCGCGGTACGCCTTGAAGCCGCAGGTCGCGTCGGTGACGTCGGCGACCAGCATGCGCACCAGCATCGTGAAGCCCTTGCCGAGCGTTTCGCGCAACCACGGCTGGTGTACATCGATCTGCGCCTTCGCGTTTTTGCGCGAGCCGATCACGAGGTCGGCGCCCCGGTCGAGCTCCGCGAGAAGCCGGTCGGCCTCCACGATCGGCGTAGAAAGATCGGCGTCCGAGAACAAGATGCGCGTGCCGCGGCTCGCGGCGAAGCCGACCTTCAGCGCAAAGCCCTTGCCGCGATTTGGCGCGTAGCGAAGCAGACGCAAGGGCAGCGCGAGCGACGGCGCCAGCGCACGCACGGCGGCCGCGGTGTCGTCGCTGCTGCCATCGTCCACGACCAGCATCTCGACCGCGTACGACGCCGCCGTGAAGTGATCCGCGATCGCCTGGAGCGTGGCGGGAATGCGGCGTGCCTCGTTGTAGGCGGGGATGACGACGGATAGAACGGGCGCGCTACTCATGTTTCTCTCTCGGCCCGAACTCGCGGGCGCGCGAGTATTCCCGATCGACCCGTGGCGAGCCACGCGGTTGCCGCATCGATCAAGCGAACGGCCGACCCTCCCGCGCGTACGCCGCCGCCGCGCGGAACAAGTTGCGCGCCATCAGGCTCGACTCGCCCGCGGCGCGTCGTTCGTAGAGCGCCGCGACGACATCACGCACGGTTGCGTCGGCCGGGTCGGCTTCGAGCGCGTAGTCGGCGAGATGGCAAGCGCTGCGCAAGTCGCCGTCCGTGGCGACGCGCTCCGCACGCTCCGCCAACGCGCGTGCGCCGCCGGCGATCGCGGCGATCTCGCGCGCGACCGCATCGCGCGGCGACGGCTTGAGCTCGCTCGGTCGCCCCGTCCACCAGCCGCCGTAGTAGCGGATCACGTTGCGGATGATGAACTCGGCTTCGTCGTAGAGCGGCTGCAACCACGGCTCGTCGTGCGGCGGAATCTCGACGCGTCGCACGATGTCCACGTGCGGCGGTGATCCGTCTTCGAGCACGGCAAGCGTGCGCGCGACCAGCGTGTCGAGGAAGTCGGCGCTGCTGGTGAGCATCAACCGGATCTTCGCGGGCTCGCCGACGATCGGGCCGCCGTGACCCGGGCACAATGTGGTCGCGCCGAGCTCGGCCATGTCGCGCAGCGCCTGCGCCCAATCCCACGGATAGCGCTGCGCCTTCTGCGGATTGCCGGCGTTCGGCATCACCCAGATGAATAGGTCGCCGGTGCAGAGCACGCCGCGCTCGGGACACCAGAGCCACGTGTGATCGTCGGTTTCGCCGCGTGCGTGGAACAAGTTGAAGCGCACGCCGCCGACTTCGAGTTCGAGGCGGTTGTCGTAGAGCAGTGTCGGCGGCGTCGGCGCGACGCGGAAGCTTTCGTAGGCGGAGCGATTCGCGTCGCTGACGGTGCCGCCGAACTGGCGCGCGTTCACCGCGGCGTTGTGGCCCGCGGTCTGCGCGTAGCGCGCGAAGCGCTCCGGCACTGCGCGGTGTGCCACGACGCGTGGCGCTGGCTGGCCGGGCAACAGGAACGCATCGAGTCCGTAGGCGTGATCGACATGGCCATGCGTGTAGATCGCCGTGTGCACCGGCGCCTGCGTGCGCTCGCGCAAACGCGCGGCGAGATTCGGCGCGAGGCGCGCGAGCCCCGTGTCCACCAGCACGAGACCCTCATCGGTGTCGAAGCCGGTGCAGGAGGAGAACGCGCACTGAAACCAGGTGCGCGGCGCCACTTCGATCGGGCCGCCGCTCCAGAAGAACTTCGCTTCTTCGGGCGAGCGACTCCCGAGACTCTGGAATTGATCGGTCGGATTCTCAGACATGGATTCTCCCGCTCTGATTGCTCGATGAGGTGCTCATTCGCTCTGACCGTGGCGTCCGGCGCCCTTTGCGAAGCGCATCGCTCCTTCGCGCGTTTCGCCCGACGCGATCACTTCCATGCCGATGCGGCTCTCGTTCGCGAGCGCCGCGGGCATATCGAGGCTCCACTGTTCGTAGGCAGAGCGTCGATCGCCGCGCAGGCAGAGCTGCGGGAAGCGCGCGAGTTGCGCAGCGAGTTCGCGCGCTGCCGCGAGTGCGGTGCCAGGTTCCACGATGCGATTGGCGAGGCCGATGCGCAGCGCTTCGTCGCCGGAGACGCCGCGGCCGGTGAGAATCAGGTCGAGCGCGTGGCTCATGCCGACGAGGCGCGGCAAGCGCAGCGTGCCGCCATCGATCAGCGGAACGCCCCAGCGCCTGCAGTACACGCCGAACACCGCATCGTGTGCAGCGACGCGCAGGTCGCACCAGAGCGCGAGTTCGAGACCGCCCGCGACGGCATGTCCTTCGACTGCGGCGATGACCGGCTTCGAGAGGAACATCCGCGTCGGTCCCATGTGGCCGTCGCCCGCGACGCCGACGCGATCTCCGGTTCCCGCCGAGAGCGCTTTCAGATCTGCGCCGGCGCAGAAGGCGCCGCCCGCGCCGGTCAAGATGGCAACCGCCAGCGCCGGATCCGCGTCGAAACGCCGAAAGGCGTCGGCGAGCGCCGCGCCGGTGGGACCGTCCACCGCGTTGCGCACGGCGGGGCGGTCGATCGTGACGATGCAGAGCGGCGCTTCGACTTCGTAGCGAACGGTCGTCATGGGCTGGCTCCAGACTTTGCGTGGAGACACGGCGGCGGCGCGATCGTCGCGACGCCGGGCGGCGGCGGATCGAAGGGACTCGCTTCGATGCAGGTCGTCACATGCGACGCGAATGCTTCGCCGCCGAGATCGAGCGACGCCGGCTTCGGGCAGAGTGCGAGCGCCGAATCGATGCGCACGGGGCAACGCACGAAGTTCGCGCGCGAGTGGAAGTCGCCGCCGCGCAGCGAGAACTCGCCCACGTAGACGGCCGCCGCGAAGGGCGGACACGCGGCCGTCTCGGTTCCCTTGCGCTCCGACCACTGCAACGGCTCGGCGTGCAGCGACGAATCGACGCAGGAGAAGGTGAGGCGACCGTCGTCGGTGTCGTCGCCCACGACGCTGTGATTCGCGAGCCCGACCAGTCGCTCGGCGCCGCGCCACTGCGCGTTGCGCAGGTTGATCTGGAGATCGACGTGCTCGTCGTTCACTGCCGCGGTCAGGATGCCGGCGAGCTGACCACCCCACAGGCCGACGTTTGCATCGATCTTGGTGTCCTCGA
>JANNKU010000123.1:0-6764 GCA_031396445.1 Deltaproteobacteria bacterium
CGGCGGCGGCGGCGGTGGCCGCAGCGGCGGTGGCGGCGGTGGCTACGGCGGCGGTGGCGGCGGCGGCGGCCGCTACTAGTCCTGCAGCGCTGAGAGTTGGAAGGGCCTCGGGCGAAAGCCCGGGGCCTTTCTCTTTTTGGAGCGCCGTTGGCAGGCTGCTAGCGCGCGGCGCCGTCCGCGTTCGCGACGATCGCTTCGAGCGCATCGCGCTGCCGCGCGAAGTCGGCCAGCAGCGCGAGCTGCGTGCGCGCGAGATCTAGGTTCTGCCCGGGGCGGCGGATCCGGAAGTAGCGATCGCCGGCCAGGTGATCGGCGAGAAAGCGCATGCCGAGCAGCAGCGTCATCAGCTCGCTCGCGAAGACCAGCTCGGCGCGCTCCTCCGCCAGCAGCGCCGTACCCGCACCGCGCACATAGCCATCGACGAGCGCAGCGAAGAGCCGCGGATCGACGCGCACCTTCGCGAGATCGCGCTCGTCCTCCGCGACGGGACTCGCCGCGCGCCGCGCGAGATCGCCGAAGTCGTAGAGCGACAGCCCCGGCATCACCGTATCGAGGTCGATCACGCAGACGCCGGCGCCGGTGACGTCGTCGAGCAGCACGTTGTTGATCTTGGTGTCGTTGTGGGTGACGCGTTCGGGCAGCGCGGCGCGCAGCAATTCGGAGCGCTCGATGAGCTGCAGATGTTCGTGCACGAACGCGAGGTCGCGCTGGCAGCCAGCGAGTCGCCCGTGTTCGTCGGCGCTGGCGGCGGCGATCAGCTGCTCGAAGCGCGCGCGCGCATCGTGAAAGCGCGGGATCGTCTCATGCAGTCGCGGTCCAGGCAGATCGGCGAGGTGCGCGAGGAAGCGGCCGAACGCCTCGGCCGCCGCGCCCGCTTCGAGAGCGGAGCCGACCGCATCGCGAGAACTCGCGCCCTCGATGAAATGGAAGGTGCGCCACCACGCGCCGTCGGCATCGACGAATGCGGCGAGCCCATCCTTCGCGGGCACCAGCCGCAGCGCACGCCGATCGGCGTCGCGCGCGCCTTCGCGCTCGAGAACTCTGCGCTGGTGCGCCGTCACGCGCAGCATGTTCTCCATCACCAGCGCCGGCTCGCGGAACACTTGTGCGTTGATGCGTTGCTGGATCCAGCGCGTGCGGTGGCCGTTCGCTTCGCGCTCGACCAGCAGCGTGTCGTTGATCCAGCCACTGCCGTACGGTCGCGACGAAAGCCAGCGCCCGGGCAGCGCGAAGGCCTCTGCCACCTCGCGCCAGCGCGCCTGTGTCGCGGCATCGGGCTGCGCGAGCGACGACTCGCCGCTACCCATGCAGCGTCGTTCCGAACGCTTCGAAAATCTTGAAGGTGTGTCGCGTGCCCACGTCGTCGCTTCCCATGCTCTCGGTTCCGCGCGTGGCGCGGAGCATCCGCGTCGATGGCGACCTGCACAAGGCCCCGTGGCGCGCACTTACAAGCGTTGCACTCGCGCCGTCGCACGGTCGCGCTGCGCCGCGCGAGTTTCAATCGACGGCGTTGCGCGTCTGTCACGACGGCGCGCGCCTCTACCTCGCGTTCGATTGCGAAGCCGTTGCGATCGTCGCTTCGCACACGGGACGCAACTCGCCGCTCTATGAGGAAGACGTCGTCGAGGCGTTTCTTGCGCCCGATGCGAACCCGCGCCGCTACTTCGAGTTGGAAGTGAGTCCGCGCAACGCGTGGTTCGAAGCGCGCGTTGAAAATCTCGATGGGCGACGCGACACGATGCGCGTCGATCGCGACTGGATCTGCAAAGGCTTCGAGCATGCGGTGCGCAGCGATGCGGCCGGCTGGCGCGCGGAGTGGGCGATTCCGTTCGCAGCGCTCGGTGTCGCTGCGCCGCGCTCCGGCGATCGCATGCGCGCAAATTTCTTTCGCATCGATCAGGCGAACGGCGGCGCGTACTCGGCGTGGTCGCCGACGTTCGCGGAGCCGCCCGACTTCCACGTTCCGGATCGCTTTGGCGTGCTGGAGTTCGCGTAGTCAGTAGTGGCGATAGCGGCGCTGCACGTGCGATTGACGGATCCGGATCGCTTCGCGCCGCTCGTCCGCGGCGACGCGTCGCACGCCAGCCGGCAATTGAGCGTGGATTTCGTCGAAGCGCAATTTCGTGACGCGCGTCTCGGGCATCGCTTCGGGCGGAGCGGAGTAGGCCCAGCGCAGCGAGAGAAAACCCATCGACAGCCCCGTGGTGTCGAGCCAGTTCGGAACGCCGGGATCGCGGTGCGCGACGACGTAGCGGTAGGCGCCGTCGGCATCACGCTCGACCTGGAAGCCATTCACGCTGCTCTGGTGATTGGCGAAGTCGTGCGACTCGCCCCACAGGTTCGCGAGGTGGAAGCCCATGTACGCCGGCGCGATCGGCACGCGCGTTTCGATGACGAGCGCTTCGTCCGCCGCGAGTTCGTAGACGCCACCTGCGTAGACGTTGGTCGCCTGCCCGCCCCAATGCCCGGCCGTATTGGGCGCGTTCAAGTCGTTGCGCGGCATGAATTGCTTGCCGTCGCCGTTCGTGTCGCGATACGTCTCGAGCGGCAGCGCGTAGAACTCGTTCCAGTAGCGCATCTGGTGATTCGCGAGTTCGCCGACGCGACGCAGCGTCGCCGCCATGCTCGCCGCGCTCGGTGGCTCCGGGTGCATGCCCTCCGAACCGAGGCGCACGATCTCGAGATCGAGCGGATCTTCGCGCTGCCAGTCGTGGAAGAGTTCGCGCAACACCACCCAGCGCGAGGTGAAGGCGACGCCGCGGCGTGTGGCCGTCGTCGCGATGAAATTCCCGCTGTGGCCGACAGGTCGCTCCGGCGCGAGCAGGATCTCGAAGCTGCCGTCAGGTGCGACATCGAGCAGCGACGAATCGAGTACGCCGCCGTTGGCGCGCGTTCCGGGACGCAATTCGGTGATGGAGCCGGAGTCGCCGACGTAGCCGCTCGGCGTCTCGAAGATCACGTAATGCGGCGCGTTGCGGCCGGAGGCGCTGCGACCGCGAATCACGTAGCTCTGCGCGCCGTCGATCGGCGCGTAGAGGTAGACCGCGTCGGCGTTGTCGATCGTCGACTTGTTGGCGGGCTCGATCGCGCGGCGAAAGGTCGGGAAGAGCGGGTCGTCGAGTGCGCGGCAGATCGCGCCCGAAATGTGGCCGAGCAGATAGCGATAGCCCTCGGCGAGATTGCGCGGCGTCGGCGGCGGCGCGTGCAGCGCCGGATCGTCGATCGCTTCGCGCGCAGCTTCGAGTTCTGCGATCAGCGCATCCCAGGCGATGCGCAGTTCGGCGCCGGCGTTCGTGTCGTCGCGTTCCATCTCGTCACCCTCCGGTTCGCGGATCGTCCCAGTGGAAGCGTTCGAAGAGATCGGCGAGGCGCGTGTGGATCTCGTCCGCGGAGAGGCCGAACTCTGCGAGGTCGTAGCGATGACTCGTTTCGTGCTTCGGTGCGTTGCGCTGCAGCGTCGTCAGCACGGCGTCGTAGGCCGGTGTCATCGCGAAGCCGAGCTCCTCGTAGACGCGGCGAACCACTCGCTCAGGATCGGCGACGAGCTGCGTGTAATCGACTATCGCGCGCCGCGTCTCGGGATGGCGTGCGAGCACTTCGAGCGGGTAGCGGTAGGTGTGGAAGGATTGCTCGGCGAGCACGCGCAGCGAAGGCTGCATCTCCGCGTCGCTCCAGTGGCGCATCCGCCAGGCGACCTTCATGAGTTTCAACAAACTCGGGATCGTCTCGTTGGGATTGCGGAACGGCACCACGATGCGGGCGTCGGGGAAGGTTTCGAGGAGGCTCTCGACGCGTCCCGAAAACGTCGGGTTCTTCGAGAGGTGGATCTTGTGCGGGCCGTTCAGGTGAAGCTGGCGGCGCACGCACTCTTTGTAGAAGCGCATCAGCCGGCGGCGCTTGCGCTCGGGCAACGCATCGATGTGATAGAAGTCGAGCTCGCCGAGGTACGGAAGCCGCACGATCCACGAGCCCGACGCGCACGAGTAGGTGAGCACGCCGTCGTCTTCTTCGGGCGCGCTGAGGCTCAGCGCGTGGAGATCGCGCGTCTTGCCGAAGCGGCGCTCCTCCCAGGCGCGCACGCGACGCTCGATCGCGCCGCCGAGCACGCGATGATCGAAGCCGGCAGCCCAGCGAATCACGCGCTTCTGGATCAGTGACGGGAAGAAGAGTTCGTAGAGCAGGAACGCGGAGAAGCGGTCGGCGTCCTGGCTGAGCAAGCGGTGCAGCAAGGTCGTGCCGCTGCGCGCGTGGCCGACGATGAAGACGGGTGTGCGGATCTCGACGCGGCGCAGGCTCGGAAATAGCAGCGGATCGAGCGCGAAGCAGATCGCGTGGAAGGTCGCGACGAGCGGCACCCAGAGCAATAACGTGACGAGCAGCTTGCGGCGATTGCGGGCGTTCCGCTCGCGGCGCGCGAGGCGCAGCATCGTCGCGTAGTTCGCGAAATCGAAGTAGAAGCGCGCGGAGTCCAGCACGTCGGCCCGAGTGGTAGCTCACGCCGCGCACGAGTCGGCGACGCGGCCACGCTAGAGTCGGGCGATGCTCGGTTGCCAAGCACTGCGCCTCATCGTTGCGACTGCACTCGTCGCGGCCGCGGCTTCCATCGCGACGCCGATCGCGACGCGCGCGGCGGGCGGCGCCGATGGCCACTTCGAGCAGCGCCGTTCCACGCATTTCCTGCTTCGCGAAGACGTCGCGATCGATCGACGCACGGGGCCGCTAGGCACGAAGCGCTTCGAGTCCGACGTACTCGAGGTACTCGAGCGCGGCTACGACCTGCTCGACACCACACTCGGTCTGCGCCCGCGCCGACGCATCGAAGTGGAGATCTACGACCCGGCGATCTTCGACGAGCGCTTCGCCGGCCTCTTTCCGTTTCCGGCCGCCGGCTTCTACGGCGGCGTGATCCGGATTCGCGGCGATGTGCAGGTGACCGCGCGGCTCGCCAGCACGCTCAACCACGAGCTGGTACACGCGGCGCTCGATGCGGCGGCGCCGTCACTCGCGCTGCCGATTTGGTTGAACGAAGGACTCGCCGAGTGGTTCGCGGCGCGCGCCGCGGGGCGGCCCGCACTCGACGAGCGTCGCGCAGCCGTGCTCGCCGAAGCCGCGCGTCGCGGCATGCTGCTGCCGATCGCCGCGATCTCCGCGCCGACGCTTCTGCATCTCGCCGCGGAGGACGCGCCGTTCGCGTATCTGCAGGCGACGGCGCTCGTCGATCAGGTGACGCGTCGTGGTGGCGAGCGCGCGCTGCGCGTGCTGCTCGCGCAACTCTTTCGCACCGGCGATCTCGATCGCTCGCTGTTGCGCGCGATCGGGCTCGATGCGAGCGAGCTCGATGCAGCGACCTTCGCCGGGCTCGACGCCGCGCGCTGAGCGCTGGTGCTAGGTGCGCATCCCCGGCGCTTCGTGCCCGCTCGCCGCCACGTACTCGGTGTAGCCGCCGGCATAGACGCGCGGATCGCCAGGCACCAGTTCGAGCACGCGATTCGTCAGCGCCGCCAGGAAGTGTCGGTCGTGCGAGACGAGGAGCATCGTGCCTTCGAAACCGCCGAGCGCGCGGATCAGCATTTCCTTCGTCACCAGATCGAGATGGTTGGTGGGCTCGTCGAGCACCAGAAAGTTGGGCGGGTCGTAGAGCATGCGCGCGAGCACGAGGCGCGCCTTCTCGCCGCCCGATAGCAAGCGGCAGCGCTTCTCGATCTCGTCGCCGGAGAAACCGAAGCAGCCGGCGAGCGAGCGCAGTGAGCCGATCGACGCGTTGGGGAAGGCGTTCTGCAGCGTCTCCCAGACGGTGTCGTCGCCGACCAGCACTTCCATCGAGTGCTGCGCGAAGTACCCGAGCTTCACCGCGGCGCCGAGTGCGACCGTGCCTGAGTCGGGCGCGCCATCGCGGGCGGCCAGCTTCAGCAGCGTCGACTTGCCCGCCCCGTTCGCGCCCATCACGCACCAGCGCTCGCGGCGGCGGATCCACAGATCGAGTCCGTCGAAGACCACGCGCTCGCCATACGCTTTGTGTACACCCGCGAGTTTCAGCACATCGTCGCCCGAGCGCGGTGCGGGACGAAAGTCGAACTCGACGCTCTGCCGGCGCTTCGGCGGCTCGACCTTCTCGATCTTGTCGAGCTTCTTCACGCGACTCTGCACTTGCGCCGCATGCGAAGCGCGCGCCTTGAAGCGCGCGATGAACGCCTCTTCCTTCGCGAGCATCGCCTGCTGGCGCGCGTACTGCGCTTCCTGCTCGCGCTCGCCGATCGCGCGCTGGCGTTCGTAGAACTCGTAGTCGCCCGAGTAGGTGATGAGTTCACCGCTGTCGATCTCGACGATCTTCGACACCGTGCGGTTCAAGAACTCGCGATCGTGCGACGTCATCATCAGCGCGCCGGCAAAGTTCGCGAGAAATCCCTCGAGCCAAAGGATCGATTCGAGATCGAGATGGTTGGTCGGCTCGTCGAGCAGCAGCGCGTCGGCTTGCATCACCAGGATGCGCGCGAGACCGACCCGCATCTTCCAGCCGCCCGAGAGCTCACCGACGTCGCCATCCACCCGCGCCGCTTCGAAGCCGAGGCCGGCGAGCACTTCGCGCGCGCGCGCTTCGAGCTCGCCGCCAGCGCCGCCAGCATGAGCTGAGGGCCGAGGCGCAGCGCCGGCGCCGCCCCTGCCGCGAAGCCGGTGGCCACGTTGCCCACCAGCGAGAGGGCCACCGCCGCGGCAGCCGGTCCACATAGTCGGCCACCAGGGGGCGCACCAGGCCACTCCAGCCG
>JANNKU010000135.1:0-15387 GCA_031396445.1 Deltaproteobacteria bacterium
GGGAACTCCTGCAGCGCCTTCACGACGGCCTTCACCAGGAAGGGCAGGAAGGTGAGCTTCGTGCCGCGCGTCTCGGCTTCGGCGCGATGATCCTGGCGGAAGGTCTCCAGCTCGGTGACGTCGGCGTCGTCGAACTGTGTCACGTGCGGCACCGTGACCCAGGAGCGGTGCAGGTTCGCCGCCGCGATGCGCCGCACGCGATGCAGCGCCTCGCTCTCGATGGCGCCGAATTTCGCAAAGTCGATCTCGACCGGCGCGGCGACGTGGACGCCCGCGATCGGCAGCGCGCCGCCGCCACCCTGCGCGATCAGCGACTTCACGTAGCCCTGCACGTCTTCCTCGAGGATGCGGCCCTTCGTCCCGCGACCGGGAACCAGCGCGAGATCGACGCCGAGTTCGCGCGCGAGTCGTCGCACGGAAGGTCCCGCGTGCGCAGCCGGCTGTGGCGCATCGACGGTGTAGGGCGCGAGGTCAGCGGAAGAGGGCTCGGGCGCCTGCTTCGCCTGCGGCTTCCGTTCCGTCCTTTGCATCACCGCGGGCGCAGCTTCGCTGCCTGCCTCCGCAACTTCGACGATCGCGATCGGCGTTCCTTCGCGCACATTGTCACCGACGGCGACCAGCACTTTGCGCACGACACCGGCGAACGGCGACGGAATCTCCATCGTCGCCTTGTCGCTCTCGAGCACGAGCAGCGATTGCTCCACCGCGACGCTGTCGCCGGGCTTCACGAGCAACTCGATCACTTCGACCGCGTCGAAGTCGCCGATGCCGGGAAGCTTGATCTCGCGCTCGGCCATTTTCGCTAGCTCCGCATCGGATTCGGTTTGGCGGGGTCGATCTTGTAGCGCTCGATCGCCTGCCGCACGGTGGCGGGCGGAATCGCACCGGTGTCCGCGAGCGACTTCAGCGCTGCAATCGCGACAAAGAAGCGGTTCACCTCGAAGAAGTGGCGCAATCGTTCGCGGCGATCCGAGCGGCCGAAGCCGTCGGTGCCGAGCACGCGGTAGTGGCCGGGCACGAAGGGGCGAATCTGATCGGCGTAGGCCTTCACCCAATCCGTCGCGGCGACGACCGGTCCCGGCCGCTCGCCGAGTTGTTCCTCGACGAAGCTCTTGCGCTGCGGCTCCTCCGGATGCAGCAGATTCCAGCGCTCGACGTCGAGGCCGTCGCGACGCAATTCGTTGAAACTGGTGGCGCTCCAGACATCGGAGTGAACGCCGAAGTCGTCGCGCAGCAAGTCGGCGGCGGCGATCACCTCGCGCAAGATCGAGCCGCTGCCGAGAAGCTGCACGCGCGGGGCGTTGGCGTCCTCGGCATCGCGCAGTCGGTAGAGGCCGCGCAGGATGCCGTCTCGACTCTTTGCGGGCATCGCAGGATGCGCGTAGTTCTCGTTCATCAGCGTGATGTAGTAGAAGACGTCGTGCTGTTGGCGCAGCATCCGGTCGAGGCCGTCGTGCAGGATGACGGCGAGCTCGTAGCCGTAAGCCGGGTCGTACGCGACGCAGTTCGGGATCGATGAAACCCAGAGCTGGCTGTGGCCATCCTGATGTTGGAGGCCTTCGCCCGAGAGCGTCGTGCGCCCGGCTGTGCCGGCGAGCAGGAAGCCGCGCGTGCGCGAATCGGCGGCGGCCCAGAATAGATCGCCGATGCGCTGCACGCCGAACATCGAGTAGAACGCGAAGAACGGAATCATCGGCACGCCGTTGCTCGCGTAGCTGGTGCCGGCCGCGATCCACGACGACATCGCTCCGGCCTCGCAGATTCCCTCCTGCAGCACCTGTCCCTTTTGATCTTCGCGATACCACATCACCTGATCGTGATCGACCGGTTGATAGAGCTGACCCTCGGCGGCGTAGATGCCGAGCTGGCGGAAGAGTCCCTCCATGCCGAAGGTGCGCGCCTCGTCTGGGACGATCGGCACGATGTGGCGCGCGAGGTTCGGATCGCGCAGCAGCGTCGAGAGAAAACGGACGTACGCCATCGTCGTCGAGTACTCACGATCGCCCGAGCCTTCGAGCAGCTTCGCGAAGATCGAGACGTCGGGAATCTCGAGTGCCGGCGCATTCGTGCGTCGCGACGGCACAAAGCCGCCGAGCGCGGCGCGACGCTCGTGCATGTATCGCATCTCGGGCGCATCGGCGGGCGGCTTGTAGAAGGGCGCTTCGCCGATGCGCTCGTCCGGAATCGGGATCCGGTAGCGATCGCGGAACGCCTGCAGCGACTTCTCGGCCAGCTTCTTCTGCTGGTGGCTGATGTTCATGCCCTCGCCGGATTCGCCCATGCCGTAGCCCTTCACCGTCTTCGCGAGAATCACGGTGGGCTGACCGGTGTGCTCGACGGCTGCGGCGTACGCGGCATGGATCTTCTCGGGATCATGGCCGCCGCGATCGAGTTGCCAGATCTCGTCGTCGGTGAGATGCGCGACCATCGCGAGCAGATCTGGGTGTGTCCCAAAGAAGTGTTCGCGCGTGTAGGCGCCGCCATGCACCTTGTAGCTCTGGTAGTCGCCGTCGACGGCTTGCTGCATGCGTTGCGCGAGCAACCCGTTCTTGTCCTTCGCGAGCAGCGCGTCCCAACGCCTGCCCCAGATCACCTTCAGCACGTTCCAACCCGCGCCGCGGAAGGTGCCTTCGAGTTCCTGGATGATCTTGCCGTTGCCGCGCACGGGGCCATCGAGGCGCTGCAAGTTGCAATTCACCACGAAGATCAAGTTGTCGAGTTTCTCGCGCGCGGCGAGGCCGATCGCGCCGAGCGACTCGGGCTCGTCCATCTCGCCGTCGCCCATGAACACCCAGACCTTGCGATCGCCGGCGTCGAGGATGCCGCGGTGGTGCAGGTAGCGAAGGAAGCGCGCCTGATAGATGCCCATGATCGGGCCGAGTCCCATCGACACGGTCGGGAATTGCCAGAACGTCGGCATCAACCACGGGTGCGGGTACGAGGAGAGGCCGCGCCCATCGACTTCGCGGCGGAAGTTGCGGAGCTGTTCCTCGCTGATGCGGCCTTCGAGATAGGCACGCGCATAGATGCCCGGCGACGAGTGGCCCTGGATGTAGACGAGATCGCCCGCGTGCGCGTCGCTTGCGGCGCGGAAGAAATGATTCATGCCGACGTCGTAGAGCGTTGCCGCCGATGCGAAGCTGGCGATGTGCCCGCCGAGTTCGGCGCTCTCACGGTTGGCTTGCACCACCAGCGCGAGCGCGTTCCAGCGCACGAGTGACCGAATACGGTGTTCGAGCCCTGGCTCGCCCGGCACAGCAGGCTGCTGGCTCGCGTGGATCGTGTTGACGTACGCAGTCGTAGCGGAGTAGGGCAGGTTCACGCCCGAGCGACGTGCCTGGTCGATCAGCCGCTCGATCAGATAGTGCGCACGCTCCGGGCCCCCGTTCGCGAGCACTGACGCCAGC
The DNA here is from genome assembly GCA_031396445.1 of Deltaproteobacteria bacterium. Lineage (GTDB taxonomy): Bacteria > Myxococcota_A > UBA9160 > UBA9160 > PR03 > PR03. The sequence continues at coordinate 3,408 of JANNKU010000135.1, forward strand.
GAGTCGAGCCACTCGCGCGTCTCGTTGGTGTCGCTGTCTGGCTTCCGCTCGGTCATCTAGAGCCCTCGGGCGCTGCGCAGCCTCTCGAAGTCCGCATCGGCGTGGTACGAGGATCGCGTGAGCGGCGAAGCTGAGGCCAGCAGGAATCCTCGGGCGCGGGCGGCGTCTGCGTAGCGATCGAACTCGGCGGGATCGACCCAGCGTGCGACGGCGATGTGCCGCAGTGTCGGCTGCAGATACTGCCCGATCGTGACGAAGTCCACGTTCGCGCTGCGCAGATCGTCGAGCACGGCGAGTACTTCGTCCTCGCGCTCGCCGAGTCCGACCATGATGCCGGACTTCGTGAAGATGCCCGGCTCGACTTCCTTCACGCGAGCGAGCAGATCGAGCGAGTGGCGATAGCTCGCACCGGGTCGCACTTCGCGATAGAGCCGCGGCACGGTTTCGAGGTTGTGGTTGTAGACATCGGGCCTGGCTGCGGCGACGGTCTCGATCGCGCCGGCCTTGTTCCGAAAGTCGGGAGTCAGCACTTCGATCGTCCCGCCGGGATTGCGCCGCCGCAGCGCTTCGATGCACGCAACGAAGTGTGCGGCGCCGCCGTCGGCGAGATCGTCGCGGTCGACCGACGTGACCACGACGTGGCGCAGTCCGAGCGCCGCGATCGCTTCGGCGAGGCGTTCGGGTTCGCCCGCGTCGACGGGTCGCGGCTTTCCCGTCATCACGTTGCAGAACGAGCAGGCGCGCGTGCAGACGTCGCCGAGGATCATCACGGTCGCGTGGCGCTGCGCCCAACACTCGCCGCGGTTCGGGCAGGCGGCCTCTTCGCAGACCGTGTGCAGTTTGTGTTCGCGCATCTTCGCGCGCGTCTCGACGAAGCCGGGCGACTCGGTGATGCGCACGCGCAACCACGGCGGTTTGCGCGCGACTTCAGCGCGGGCGTCCTTTGCATCGCTGCGGTTTCGTGCGCGTCGCGGTTCCGAAGACATCTGCATTCACCTCGATTCGCAGCCTACCGCTCTCCCATGGGGATGCCCGCACGCTCGACGGCGCTGTCGAGCGGCGGCAACCAACGCGGAAAGAGCACCAGCAAGAGCAGCGCGCCGGCGCCGCCGGCGAGATAGGGCGCAGAGATCCCGCCGTGTTCGAGCAGCCATCCGGCGAGCAGACTCGAAGCCATGCCGCCGATGCCGACCGCAACCGTGCCGAGCATCGATTGCGCCGTCGAGCGGAGTTGCGGCGGCACCACGGCGTCTACATAGAGCGGCGCGCCGAGATTCAAACCCAACACCACGACGGCGTGAAGCATCTGAACTGGATAGAGCGCCGCGAGTGAATCGATCGAGCCGCAGAGCAGCCAGCGCAGGCCGCCCGCGAAGAGGCCCATCGCGAGCAAGCCGCGCGCGCCGAGGCGTCGCACGAGTGTGCCGAGGACAGTGATCAGCAAGATCTCCGGGATCAGCATGAAGAGCCACATGTCGCGCACGACGTGCAGATTGCCGCCGCGCTCGCGCACCAGGATCGAGAAGAACTCCATCGGTCCGTTCACGCAGAGGAAGGCGAGCGTGCAGACGACGAGCAGGCGCACGAAGCGCCGGTTGCGCAGCAGCACCTTCCATTCGCCGCGCTCCGCACGCAGCGCCACGGCGCCGCGGTTCGGAATCGCGAGCGCTGCGGCCGCCGCGACGAGCGACAGCGCGGCCGCGGTCGGGAAGAGCAGCCCGAGCGCGGGTTCGGTGGCGCCGCCTGGTGTCGCCACGAGTCCATGCGACGACTGATAGGCGCCGAGCGCAGCGGGAAACACGAACATCGACGCCGCGAATCCGACGGTGCCGAACGCGCGCACCCAGCCGAACGCGTGCGGATGATCTTCGAGCGCCGATAGACAGACGGAGAGCAGCATCGGGATCACCGCGCGCGAGAACAGCGCGAAGAGCGCCGTCGCCGCGAGGATCGACGCAAAGCCCTGCGCACGACCGATCGCGAGGAAGCCGACGGCGGTGCCGAGCGAGATCACCACCAGCGCGCGCGCGCGCAGCCCGCTGCGATCGGCGAGCACGCCCCAGATCGGCTGCCCGAGAATGCCGACCGCCGGCAACACCGCGAAGACCGCGCCGACCTGAACACCGGTGAGTGCCGCGTTCTCGCGCAAATAGAGCGCGAGGTACGGCAGCGAGAGCCCGAACGGCGCCATGCTGAGCGCCCAGTACGCGGCCAGCGGCAATGCGCGGCGCGCGAGCGGGGGCGCCGATGCGCTCAACTACTTGCCCTGAAAACCGGGCTTGCGCTTGCCGAGGAACGACTGCACGCCCTCGCGATAGTCATCGCTCTCGAAGCAGGTGTGGATCGAATCGCGAATGGCGGCTTGATCGCGCTCGGCCGCGTCCTTCGCGAGCTCGCGGATCACCAGCTTCACGCTGCGCAGCGTGAGCGGCGCGTTGTCGGCGATCTGTGTCGCGAGTGCGCGCACGCGCGCATCGAGTTGCGCTTTGGGCACGACCTCGTTCACCAGCCCGCGCGCCAGCGCCTCCGCGGCCGTGAAGCGGCGCGCCGTGAACATCACTTCCTTCGCGATCGAAGGGCCGACGAGCCGCACCAGCGCGTCGATGCCGCTCGCGTGGTAGCCGAGGCCGAGCCGCGCCGCGGGGATCGCGAGCTGCGCATCCTCGGCGGCGATTCGAAGATCCGCCGTCAGCGCGACCGCCATGCCGCCGCCGACGCAAAAGCCGTGGATCGCAGCGACGACGGGCTTGCCGATGCGCGCGAGCGCTGCGAACGCGATCGCTGTGGTGTCCTCGTAGGACTGTGCCGCGTTCGCGCCGGTGCGCGTGGTGGTGAACTCGGAGATGTCGGCGCCGGAAACGAATGCGACGTCGCCGGCGCCGCGCAATCCGATCACGCGCACGGATGCGTCGGCGTCGAGCGTGGCCGCGAGCGCGGGAATCGCTTGCCACATCTGGAGCGACACAGCATTGCGCCGTTCGGGATGGTCGAAGACCAGCCAGGCGAGCGATCCCTCTCGTATTACGCGCACGATTCCAGCCACGGGGGCGGCAGACTAGCCCGCGTCGCGAGCGGGCGCGCTAGCGTGGCGAACGCTCGACCGCAGAGGAGGCGCGCATGCGCGCATGGCTCGCCGATGTTCTCTCTCGCCGGCCGCATTGGATGAACGCGCTGCTCGGCTTCTGCGCGTACATGACCTTCGTCTACATGCCCTTCGATTTCTTTTTGAAGCCGATCGCAGACGATCAGGAAGTGTGGTTCGGCGTCGTTCTCACGGGCCTCGCCGCGAAGGCGACCGAGCCGCTGCACTGGGCGATCTACGCAGCGGGCACCTATGGCTTCTGGCGCATGCGCTCCTGGCTGTGGCCGTGGGCGGCGCTCTATGCGGCGCAGGTCGCGATCGCAGTGGCGCTGTGGCCGATCCTGAAATTTGGCGGTGTGAAGGGCGCAGTGATGGGCGCCGTGTCGTTCGTGCCGTTCGCGGCGCTCAGTGTCGCACTGTGGCGCGCGCGCGATCGCTTCCAGCCGCCGCATCGTCCACTGCGCGACCGCTACGGCGAGTGGGCGCTCGTCACGGGCGCGTCGTCGGGGATCGGTGCGGCGTTTGCGCGGGCGCTCGCGCGCGAAGGCTTTTCGCTGGTGCTGAGCGCACGCCGCACGGATCGACTCGAAGCGCTCGCCGCCGAGATCGCGGAGGAGCGTGCGGTGGTGACGCGCATCGTCGCAGTCGATCTCGCGACACCGAGCGGCGCCGCGGTGCTCGTCGCGGCCGTCGCGGATCTCGAGATCGGGGTGCTCGTCAACAACGCGGGCTTCGGCAGCGCGGGCCGCTTCGAGCTTCAGGACGATGCGCGGCTCGCCGCGATGATCCAGCTCCATTGCACTGCGCCGCTGGTGCTGACGCATCGGCTGCTGCCGAAGATGCGCGAGCGCGGACGCGGCGCGCTGCTCTTCACCGGCTCGCTCGCCGCGAAGCAACCGATGCCGCTGCATGCGACGTATGCGGCAACCAAGGCGTTCGTGGGACTCTTCGCTGAGGCACTCTGGTCGGAGCTGCGCGGCACAGGCATCGATGTGTTGGTGGTCGAGCCGGGATCGACCACGACCGAGTTTCAGGCTGTCGCGGGCGAAGTGCCGCACGCGGGCGAGACGCCGGAGCGTGTCGTCGTAATCGCGCTCGAACGCCTCGGACTCCAGCCGTCTGTCGCAGTCGGTTGGTGGCGCTGGCTGCGCGGCAATCTCGGCATGCGGCTGTTGCCGCGATCGCTGCTGGCGCGCATCGCGCACGGCGTGATCGAGAAACAGACGCCGCCGTCACTGCGCTGACTCCGAGCGTTGGAGCGCGCCGCTAGCCGAGATCGAAGAGCAAGAACGCGCATGCGTCGCTCGCCGAGATCGCGAGCATCGCTTCGTCCGAGGCAGCGAGGCCGTCGCCCGCCGCGAGGCGTTGCCCGTTCACCAGCGCGCCGCCGCGCGCAACTTGCAGCCAGGCGTGGCGACCGGCGCCGAGCGCGTGTTCGACCTGCGCGCCCGCCGCGAGCTGGCCTGCAAAGATCGCGACGTCCTGGTGCACCGTCACGGAGCCGTCGCGACCATCGCGCGACGCCACCAGCAGCAGCTCGCTGCTGCTCTCGCCGAGCGGGAAGGCGCGCTGTTCATAGCTCGGCGCGAGGCCGCGCTGCTCCGGCAGAATCCAGATCTGCAAGAAGTGCACGAGCTCCTGCTGCGAGTGGTTGAACTCGCTGTGATCGATGCCGGTGCCGGCGCTCATCCGCTGCACTTCGCCGGGCCGGATCGTCGCGCCGTTGCCGAGGCTGTCCTCGTGCGCGAGCGCGCCGTCGAGCACGACCGTGATGATTTCCATGTCGGCGTGGTGGTGCGTGCCGAAGCCGCGGCCGGGCTGCACGCGATCCTCGTTGATCACGCGCAGCGCGCGAAATCCCATCTGCTTCGGATCGAGGTAGTCGGCGAACGAGAAGGTGTGCCGGCTCTCGAGCCAGCCGTGGCGGGCATGGCCGCGCTCGGCGCTGGGGCGAAGTGTGAGCATTGGGATCGTCGCGCTCGCTCTAATGGAGACTGCCGGCTAGCGGCTCTTTCGTCGGACACCCAAAAAGCGGACCGCCCGCGAAGGTGGGTGCTTCCTCGCGGGCGAATTCCGATTCAGCTCTCAGAGACTACGCGGCGCGGGCGGAACCCTTGCCGACTTGCGCAAGCTTCTCGTTAAGGCAGTTCGGGCACATGCCGTGGCTCGGTGCCGCCGCGTGGGCGTGCCCCGCCTGAGTCTTTTGGACTCGGGGAGCGATCTGTCGGTTGCACCAGGCACATACCACCATGACATCTAGTAGGTGGTCGTCCCCCGGCAGAGGTGGCGCGCGACCCTGAAAAAAAGTGCGGGGCGCTCTGCTCTCGAGACCCCTCGGGGGCCGCGGGCAGTCTTGCGAGTGTGATCCCCCTCACATTGCGATCCGTGGGCGCGGACGAACAGCCGGGAGTACCCGGCGCGTCGACCCATGCCCCTGTGGGATCTCCGTTGCCGCGAGGGCTGCCACTTGCCGCTGCCTCGACTCGCTCGCGCTGCGCTCTACCTCCTGCCGCTCGTCGCGGCGACCGCGCGTGCAGTCGAGATCTCGGCAGACGCGCAGAACGTCGCCGACACGCAAGTGGGGCACGATCGCTGGCGCTACGAATACCGCCTCGACGAGTTTCCCTTCGATGCGGGCTACGGCTTCACCGTCTACTTCGATCCCGAGCTCTACACCGCGCTTCAGGTTTCGGCGCCAGCGCCCGGCGCCGACTGGGACGCAATCGTGCGTCAGCCCGACGCGGCGCTCGGCTCGGATGGCTTCTACGATGCCGAGGCGCTCTTCGACGATCCGTCTGCGAGCGCCGTCTTTCGCGTGAGCTTCGAGTGGCTCGGCACGGGCACGCCTGGCGAGCAGTCCTTCGAAGTGCGCGAACCCGAGCCGAGTTTCGCGGTGGTGGAGAGCGGCACGACGATCGTGCCCGAGCCCGCGGCGCTGTTGCAGCACGTGAGCTCGGTGCTGTCGATCGCGGCGCTCGCCGCGCATGGGAGAGCACGATGCTGAGCCTTTCGCGTGTCGTCGTCGCTCTTGCGCTCGTCGCGATCGCCGCCGCCTGTGGCGACAGCTACGAAGTGACGGAGCCGACGAGCGACGCGTCGAGCGCGACGGCGAGCACGGGCGCGATGCGCGCCGACGCGAGCACGCGCGCACCGACATCGCCCATCGCAGCGAAGACGGAAGCCGAAGCCGAGTCGGCGCTTGCACAGCCGTCGTCAGCGGAGACGCAGATCGCGTCGGCGCCGCAGCCGCTCGCCGCGCCGGAGACAGCCGCAGCAGCGCCGATTGCGCCGATCGCCGATACCACGATTCACCATGCAGCGCGCCCCGCGGTCGTCGGCTCGCCGACGTTCACGCGCACCGTCGGCGCCGCGACGATCCGCTTCTGGTCGATCTTCGAAGGGCGCACCGGCCGCGAGCGCTTCGAATATCACTTTCACGTCACCGTGCAGAACGGCGGCGGCGGCCTGCTGCGCGGCGCGGTGATGGTGACGAGCAGCGCTGCCGCTTCGCACGTCGCGATCTCTTGCGCGCCCTTCGGCTCCACGCCGCCCGGCTTGACGCGAGACGCCGACGCGCCGTTCGTGATCGCGCAAGATCGCGCGACGCCTTTCGATGCTTCTAAGCTCGCGTTCTCGATCGACGCGACGCCCGATCCCGCCCTCTGCCAGGACCCCGGCCGCGTGACACTGCGGCGCCTCAACCGCACCGAGTACGACAACACCGTGCGCGATCTGCTCGGTACGAGCGAGCACCCGGCGCTCGACTTTCCCGCCGACGACTTCGGCTATGGCTTCGACACGATCGGCTCGGTGCTCGCGTTTTCGCCGCTGCTCTTCGAGAAGGCGGAAGCCGCGGCGCAATCCCTGGTGGAAGCGGCGCTGCGCGTCTACCCGCCGGCGAGCGCGCAGCGACAGCAGGCCGAGACCGCAACGCACGAATGTGGCGGAGCTTCCGGAAACTACTGGAACCTCTGGAGCGAGTGCGGGCTGTCGGTGCAGGTGACGGTCGCGGCGCCCGCGTCCTACACGATCCGCGTGCGCGCCTACCAGACTGCCGCGGGTCCCGACCCTGCGCGCATGCAGATTCGCGCTGGCGCACTCGCAGTCGGCGCTGAGATCGACGTGCCCGCAGTGTCGGCGGCGCCCGGCATCTACAGCGCGACCACCTTCCTCGACGTCGGCACGCACACACTTCACGTCGAGTTCACCAACGACTACTACGTCGCGCCCGCGGACCGCAATCTCTACATCGACTACGTCGAGCTCTACGGCCCGCTCGATGCCGTGCCGCCGCCGCCGCAGATCGCCGCATTGCGCGCGCTCTGCAATCCCGCCGTCGATGGCACACGACCGTGTCTCCGCGAGCGGCTCCAATCGTTCGTGCGCCGCGCCTGGCGCCGGCCGCCGACGACCGCCGAGATCGACACACTCGTGACACTCGCCGAGGCCACTGCGGCGGGCGGCGTCGACTTCGAGGCGTCCCTAGGGAGCGCGATGACTGCCGCGCTGACGTCGCCGCATTTCCTCTTCCGCGTCGAACGCGATACCCACGCGCGCTCGGCCGAAGTGCACGCACTCTCGAATCACGAGCTCGCTGCGCGGCTCTCGTACTTCTTGTGGAGCTCGACGCCCGACGCGACGCTCGATGCGCTCGCCGACGCCGGCACGCTCGACGTGCCCGCAACGCTCGCCGCGCAGGTGCATCGCATGGTTCTCGACCCGAAGGCGCGCGCCTTCGTCGATTCCTTCGCGGGCCAATGGCTCGGCACGCGCAGCCTCGATGACGTGAATCCCGACTCGGTGGACTTCCCGGCGTGGGACGACGATCTGAAACAGGCGATGCGAGACGAGACGCATCTGGTGTTCCAGGAGTTCCTGCAGACGCAGGCCGACTTCCTCGGCTTCTTCGATGCGCGCTTCACCTATCTGAACAATCGTCTCGCGACGCACTACGGACTGCCGACGCCCGGCTCGACGACACCGGTGCGCGTGACGCTCGCGCAGGGCGGCCAGCGCGCCGGCATCTTCACGCACGGCTCCGTTCTCACGGTCAACTCGCAGCCGCGACGCACGTCGCCGGTGAAGCGCGGCAAGTGGGCGCTCGACGAGATCCTCTGCATCGAAATCCAGCCGCCGCCTCCCGGTGTCGAGGGGATGCTCGATACGCCGGGCGCCACCGGCACGCTGCGCGAGCGCCTCGCCGCGCATCGCGCGAAGCCCGAGTGCGCCGCGTGTCACGACTACCTCGATCCGATCGGCCTCGGTCTCGAGAACTACGACGCGATCGGCGCGTACCGCACGCAGGACGCCGGCCAGCCGATCGACGCGTCGGGCGCGTTCCCGGACGGCCGCTCCTTCGACGGCGCCGCCGAGATGGCGGCGCTGGTGAAGGCGGATCCGAGCACACCGCACTGCGTCGCCGAGCGCTTGCTCACCTACGCGCTCGGCCGCGGTCTCGACGCGGGCGACGCGACGCATCTCGACGCGATCACCGCCGCGTTCCAGGCGAACGGACGCAGCCTCGAAGACTTGATCACTGCGATCGTGCAGAGCGAGCCATTCCGAATGCGCCGCGGAGAACCAGGTCAATGAGACGCGTCCCGTGGCTCGATGTCGATCGCGCGCGCTTGTCGCGGCGGACTTTCTTGCGCGGCGCCGGCGTCGCCGTGGCGCTGCCGTTCCTCGAAGCGATGTGGCCGCGCGCAGCGCAGGCGCAGGCCGCCGCCAGCGCGAAGCGTTTCCTCGCGTGGTACGTGCCCAACGGAATCCACATGGCGGACTGGACGCCCGCGGCGATCGGCGCGAATTACACGCTGCCCGCGATCCTCGCGCCGCTCGCAGCGGTGCGCGACGACGTGCTCGTACTCACGGGACTCCAGAATGCCGCCGCGCGCGTCGTGACGATGGGCGGCGCGCACGCGCGCGGAACCGGCACGTTTCTCACGGCGCGGCCCGTGAACCCGAGCGGTGGCACCGAACTGGAGAACGGCATCTCGATCGATCAACGCATCGCGCAGGTGATTGGCGCCGCGACCTCGCTGCCGTCGATGCAGCTCGGCACCGAAGGCGGCTCGTCCACCGGTAGCTGCGATTCCACGTCTTGTGCGTACTCGCGCAACATCTCGTGGGCCGGCCCGCAATCACCACTCGCGAAAGAGACGAATCCGGTGTCGGCGTTCCAACGACTCTTCCAGGGCGCAGGATCGCTGCTGCCGCCCGCCGAACTCGAGCGCCGGCGTCTGCTGCGACTCTCGATCCTCGACACCGTCACGGACGATGCGAATCGCCTGGTGCTCGAACTCGGCAGCTCCGATCGCCAGAAGGTCGACGAGTATCTGACGGGCGTCCGCGCTCTCGAGTTGCGGATTCAAGACATCAGCACTTCGCAATGTGAGGCTTCCGAGCCGGGCGCGCCGGCGGACTTCGTCGCTCAGTTGCGTGCGATGGTGGACTTGATGGTGGTGGCGTTCCAATGCGATCGCACGCGCGTCATCTCGTTCATGGCGCTGAACGCGGGATCGAACCGGACCTATCCGTGGCTCGGCATCCTCGACGGGCATCACCAGATCTCGCACCACGAGGACAACACGGCGAACTTCGCGATGCTGCGCACGATCGACACCTGGGAAGTCGAGCAGTTCGCGTATCTGCTGCAGCGACTCGCAGCGATCCAGGAGCCGGGCGGCTCGCTGCTCGATTCATCGCTCGTCTATTTCTCTTCCGAGATCGAAGACGGCAACGGACATCGGCACACGAATCTGCCGATTCTGCTCGCAGGCCGCGGTGGCGGCGCCGTGCAGTCGGGTCGCCACCTGCGTTTCACGGGCTTGCCGCCGGTGGCGAATCTGTTCCTGACCGTGCTGCGCGCGTTCGGAATCAACGACGCGACCTTTGGTCAGCACGGCACGGCGCCACTCACGCTCTAGCGCGAGCGCGTCGTCCAGAAACGCCGAAGGGCGGCTCGGTAACCCGCAGCCGCCCTACGCGCATCTAAGTGCCAATGCGAGAGAATGTCGGTGGTGGAGCTGGGCGGGATCGAACCGCCGACCTCTTGAATGCCATTCAAGCGCTCTCCCAACTGAGCTACAGCCCCGACGGGCTGAGCAAGCTATCGCCGGGCTCCGGGGCTGTAAAGAGTCGCGCGGCTCGATCGCGACGCGATGCGCCAGCGCATACTCCATGGTGCCAACGTCGCCTCATGGTATGTTCGGCCGCCCGCTGGCCGGAGTGGCGGAACGGTATACGCAGGGCACTCAAAATGCCCCGGTCCTCGCGGCCTTGTGGGTTCGAATCCCACCTCCGGCACCATGGTCGTCATCCTTGTATGGTCTTCGCTGCGCCAGGTGCGGGCGAATTGCATGCATGCTCTTTCGTCGAAGCAGGCGCCTTGCCCATTGAGTCGATGCGTCACACCAACGACGCCCACACAGGAAGGAATCAATTCATGTTGCCCGTCGCTCGTAAGGTCGGCCAGATCGTGATGCTGGCACTCTTCACTTCAATCATCTGGACCGCCTCCGCGTCCGCACAGACGCGTGAGTTCGTCGGCAAGCTGGATTCGGTGAGCGAGAAGAAGGTGATCGTCGACAACCGCAAGGGCGACAAGATCTCCTTCTCCTCTACGGAGGAGACCACCGTCTCAGGCGAAGGCAAGACCAAGTGGGACGAGTTGAAGAAGGGTGACTGGGTCACCATCGATTGGCTGATGAAGGACAACCCGCGCAAGGCCTACAAGGTGACCGTGATCCCGGCGCGCGAGGAAGCCGGAGAAGACTCCGAGTAGCTGCGAACGCTGAATGCTCCGAAGGTACCAGCGCTGAATGAGTTAGCGGGGCTCTCTGCGAAAGCAGGGGGCCCCGCTCTTTTTTGTCTTCGTTGCGAGCACTCGGACGTCCGATAGGCTCCGCGAATGTCTCGCAGGCCGCCGCTTCGACCCGATCAATTCGAGCGCTACAAGCGCCATCTGGCGCTGCCCGAGTTCGGGATCGACGCGCAGCAGAAGCTGCTCGATGCGCGCGTGCTCTTGATCGGTGCGGGCGGTCTCGGTTGTCCGCTGGCGCTCTATCTGGCGGCAGCGGGCGTCGGCACGCTCGGCATCGTGGACGACGACGTCGTCGCGGCCTCGAACCTGCAGCGCCAGATTCTCTACGGCACGCGCGACGTCGGGCGACCCAAGGTGGAAGTTGCGCGCGAGCGCATCTTGGCGCTGAACCCGGACGTGAAGGTCGAAGCGCACAGCGTGCGACTCGGCTCCGAGAACGCGCTGCGGATCTTCGCCGACTACGACGTGATCGTAGATGGCACCGACAACTTCCCGACGCGCTATCTGACGAACGACGCCTGCGTGCTGCTCGGCAAGTCGAACGTGCACGGCTCGATCTTTCGCTTCGAAGGGCAGGCGACGGTCTTCGATGCGCGCAGCGGTCCGTGTTACCGCTGCCTCTATCCGGAACCGCCGCCGCCGGGATCGGTGCCTTCGTGCGCCGAGGGCGGCGTGCTCGGCGTGCTGCCCGGCATCATCGCGATGATCCAGGCGACCGAGACGGTGAAGCTGTTGACGGGCCTCGGCGAAACCTTGATCGGGCGCCTGCTGCTCTACGACGCGCTCGAGATGCGCTTCCGCGAGTTCCGCTTGCGCAAAGATGCGTCGTGCCCGGCCTGCGGCGAGGCGCCGAGCGTCACCGCGCTGATCGACTACGAGGGCTTCTGCGGAATGCCCGCGCACGACCGCGACGAGACGCCCGTGCGCGAGCGCAGCGCGGCGGAAGTGGCGGCGATGCGCGCGCGCGGCGAGGCATTCCTCTTTCTCGACGTGCGCGAGGCGCACGAGTTCGAGACGGCGCGCATCGCGGGCACGCAGCTCGTACCGCTTGCGACGGTCGCGGCGCGCGCCGATGC
>JANNKU010000040.1:0-47749 GCA_031396445.1 Deltaproteobacteria bacterium
GGCGGCGTCGGTGAACCCGCGCTACGCCGTGCGGCGACACGCGGTGACGGCTGGATCGGCAACGGCCAGAGCCCCGACGACGCGATGGCATCACTCACGCGATTGCGCGAACTGCGCAAGGCGGCGGGTCGCGACGCGCAATCGTTCGAAGCGCTGGTTCCGCTCAGCACGCCGCCCGAAGCCGACACATTCAAGCGACTCGGCGACGCCGGCATGACCGGCGCCACCGCGTGGCCGTTTCTCTACACGCTCGGCCCCACCTCGACGATCCAGCAGAAGCGCGACGCAATGCTGCGTTTCGGCGAAGAGGTGATCGCGAAGCTCGGCTGAGCGATAGAACCGATGCCGGGAGTCAACTTGTTGCGTTGTCAACTTGTTGCGTGAACGCCGGTTTGCGGGGGCGCCGTATCGGAGTACGGTAGGCGTGCCGGGGGGCGATCGGTGGAGCCGAGGGACGTCATGATTCGCATCGCCATCGCCGTATCGTTGCTCTGTGCCTCGCTTGCTCGCGCCGACGCGGACATCCCGACTCCTGACGGCTGCAATGCGCTCACCAGCAACTCGGTGACGAATCGGATCTACGGCATTTGCGGCTCGGCGCTCGTCGAGATCGACGGCGCCACGCATACGCTGCGGACGCTGCCGGCCACCGGGGCTCTCGTCGGCGTCGACCCGATTCGCAATCGGGTGATCCTGGTCTCGGGCTCCGCGACGACGATCGTGCATGCGGACACCTGGACCACGACGGTCTACCCGATCGGCGCGAGCGGCGCGGCTCTCGATCCCGTCGCCGATCGCATCTGGCTGGTCAACGGCACCGCGAGCACGGCGACACGACTCGACGCCTCGACCGGCGCATCGGTATCGGTGAGCCTCGGCGTCCCGACCTCGGTCTGGGGCGGCACCGTCGCGGTCGATCCCATAAATGATCGGGTGTACGTCGCCGTTTCGATCGCCAAGCGCATCGTCGAGATCGACGCGAACTCGCTGGCCACGCGCAGCGTGACTCTCACTGCCGCGACCGGCGCGTTGGGCGACCTTGCGATCGATCCGCTCCGGCGCCTGCTCTTCGCGTCAGGAAGCGTGTCCGACGGCTTCGAGGCGGTCCCGAGTCTTCTGGTGGTCGACGCCGTGCCTCTGACCTACGCGGGCCACGTGTTCGTCGGCGCCGAGGGAACGGGATCGCCCGGCGTTGAACCGGGCAGCGATCGGGTCTGGGCCACGGCGCTCAACCTCACCAGCACCGGCTTCCTGTCGGCGCGGCGCGCCTCCGATCTCGTGTATCTCGGCGGCTCCGCTGGCGACCCTTCGGCTTCGGGCGTCGGGTGGACGGTGAACCCCGCCACGGCGCGGTCGTATCTGCCGGTGTCGGTACCCGGCGCGCCGCCGACCGTGAACTTCGGCGCGGAGATCACGACCTGGGACGCCGATCCGCCGACGGCGATCCCGGATCTGCCGCTTCCGGGTGCGAACGCGGGCTCCGCAGCCGTCGTGTTCTCGACGAATCGCGTCTACGTGTCGCATTTCTGGTACGACTTCACCTCGACCCACGCGTCCGTGCGCGAGCACGACGAGGGCGAGGTCGCCGCGATCCCGCTCACGACCGCCGTCACGGCCGACCCGGTCGCGCCGGACGGCACCGTGGTCGTTCACTTCGCCGCGACGAGCGGCTTCGCGACGCCGCTCCCGATCGAACAGATCTACTACCAGGTGGATGCGACCGACGGCGCGTGGACGCCCGCCTCGTCGGCGGGCCCGAGCGCGAGCGCGGTATTGCAACTCGCGCCGGGCGAGCACCTGGTCCATGCGTTCGCGGTGGACGGACAGGAGGCGACCCTCGGCCACATCAACCGTCGCAATCCGGTGACGGGTCCGGTGGCGTCGCTGTCCATCCTGGTTCCAGCGCCGCCCGCCTGCTCGAACGGCATCGACGACGACGGCGATCTCGCGATCGACCATCCCGCCGACAACCGCTGCCGCGGCGCGTGGGACAACGACGAAGCGACCGATCCGGCCGGCTGCGGCCTCGGCGCCGAGCTGGCCCTGCTGCTCACCGCGCTCGCGCGAAGACGCTTCGCCGCGCCATAGCTCGTGATGATCCATGCCGGGAGTCAACTTGTTGCGTTGTCAACTTGTTGCGTGAACGCGGGGTCAGGCGCCGGCGGCGCCCTTTACGATTCGGCCTGCGGTGTTGCCGCCTTCGCAGACGAGATCCGAGCCGGTGCAGGAGCGGCTCTCGTCCGACGCTAGAAACAGGATTGCGTTGGCGACGTCCTGCATCAGTTCGTCGAGCGTGCGGTCCTTCTGATACGAGAGCGTCGGCTGCATGCGCGGAATCACCTTCTCGGCGGGAACGCCCGGCGGCATGTACGGCGCGAGCATGAACGCGGAGCCCGCTTCGGGACACACCGTGTTGACGCGGATCCCGAAGCGACCGAGTTCCAGCGCCGCGACGCGCGTGATGCCGCGCACTGCCCACTTCGTGGATGCATACGCGACGATGCCGTTCTGCCCGCGCAAGCCGTCCACCGACGCGACGTTGACGATCGAACCACCACCCGCGGCCTTCATCGATTCGATCACCGACTTGATGCCGAGGAAGGTGCCGAGCTGGTTCACGCGCACCACGCGCAGGAAATCATCGGGCGACGTGTCCGCGATCGCCGACATGTGCAGCACCGCAGCGTTGTTGACGAGCACATCGACATTGCCGAAGCGCAGCGCCGTCTCGGCGACTGCGCGCTCCCAATGCGGCTCCGTCGTCACATCGAGGTGGATGAAGTGCGCCGCGGTGCCGATCTCGCGCGCGACGCTGGCGCCCGGTTCATCGAGCACGTCGGCGAGCACCACGCGTGCGCCTTCCGCGGCGAAGAGCCGCGCAGTCAACGCGCCGGTTCCACGCGCGGCGCCGGTCACCAACGCCACCTTGCCGTCGAGTCGTCCCATCGCTGGCTCCTTTCCCCCGTTCCTTCAATAGCGGAGCAAGCCGTCGCGTGGGAGACCGGCCCGCCGTTCGCTTCCGCGGCAACTCAAACGCGGTGTCCCGCCTGCCAGGTCCACGAACCGTCGTCAGCGAGTTCGAGCACCGCGTCGCTGGCTTCATCCGGCGCGCTTGCTTCGAAGACGAGCACCGCGATGCCGCGCTCGGCGAACACCTGCAGCACGCGCGCGCGCTGCTCGGAATCGAGCGACGAGGAGAGACGATCGAGCAACACGTAGCGCGGCGTCGCCATCACGACGCGAGCGACGGCAACGAGTTGCTGCTCGCCGAGCGAGAGCAGCTCAGTCCAGTTCTGTTCGGTGTCGAAGCCACCGGCACGCTCCAGTGTCGACTCGATGCCGAACGCAGCGAGAGCCTGCTGCATCTCCGCGTCGCCGATCGCCTCGCGATCCCAATTCCTGACGAGCAGCTCGCGCAGCGTTCCCGGCGGCAGATAGGGACGCTCCGTCACGAAGAACAGCTTCTCGAGATCGGGTCGCACGATGCGACCTTCGGCGCCCGGCCACAGATCGCCAGTCGCGCGGTAGAGCGCCGTACGCGCCTCGCCGTTTCCGAGCACATGCACGACGCGCGCATCCGCCGGCACCTCGGCGGAGAGATCGCGCACCAGCGCCTCGCCTTCGGACCCGGAGAGCTGCAAGCCTTCCCACGCGAGTCGCTCGCCATCTTCTTCGACGCCGATGGCCGAGAGCGGCTCCACCTGAAGTTTTTCGACGGCGTCCGAAAGACCGCTGAGCCGACCGAGCACGGCCGCGAAAGACGAGATCGATTGGAACTGCGTGATCAGGATCGAAATCGCACCGACCAGCTGCGAAAACGCCATCGCCGATTGCGTGATGACACCAAACTCGATCTGGTTGCGGAAGTAGAGCGGCGCGACGATCAGGATCGGAATGATCTGGATGGCGAAGTTGTATGCGGTGGTGAAGAAACCGACGTTGCGATTGACGGCGACCACGCGCTTGGTGTTCTCGACCAACGCATCGAGGCGCCGGAGCATGCGCGTGCGCAGCCGCTCTTCGCGGCGATGCAGCGCCACCAGATCGGAGTTCTCGCGCAGATGGATCAGGTCGGAGCGCAAGTTCGCCTCGCGATCCGACTGCGCGTAGTTGAGCGACACCAGCGAGCGTGCCAGCAGCCACGTGATCCCCGAACCCACGGCGGCATAGGCGATCGCCGCGATGAAGAGCATCGGACTGATCGACCAGAGCACGACGGAGAACGCGATTGCGGAGACGGCGCCGTTCGTGAGCAACACCACGAACGAGAGCGCGGTGGTAGAGAAGAAGCGGATGTCTTCGGCGATGCGCTGGTCGGGATTCGTGACCTCGCCCGACGCGCCCAGCCGGAAGTAGACGCGGTCGCCGAGATAGCTGTGCACCATCAGGCTGGTGAGCCAACGCCGCCAGAGAACGTCGAGTCGCTCCTCGGCGAAACGCGCCAGCACCATCGCGAGCGTCGATGCCGCGAACACGCAGCCCCAGAGCACCGCGAAACGCATGAATCCGCTGCCGTCGCGCTGCTCGATCGAAGTCATGAAGTCGCGCGCGACGTAGGAGTTGACGACGTTGAAGGCGTTGACGCCGAAGAGAAGCACGAGCATCGTGACGAAGAGCGCGGTCGCGCGGTTTCCGACGTCGCTCTTCAGCAGAACCCCGATGGCGCGCCACAGCCGCAGCCAGGTGAGCCTCGTGATCCGTGCCTGTTGCTCTTCCACGCGCGCACCATAGCCGCCCGGCGGGCCGCGTCTCAGCGCGGTGGCAACTCGACGACGGACTGGAACGCGGGCCGCTCGCCGCCGCCATGCATCAGCAGCGCGGCGCCCGAGACGTAGCTCGCGAGGGGCGAAGCGAGGAAGACGCAGAGGTCGCCGACATCGCGCGGCGTTCCCAAGCGCGCGAGCGGCACCGTCGCCGCGACACGCGCCTGTGCCGCCGCGTCGCCGTAGTGCATCTCTGCCAGCTCCGTCTCGATCATCCCCGCTGCGATCGCGTTCACGCGCACCTTGGGCGCCCACTCGACGGCGAGCGTCTGCGTGAGCGAGAGCAGACCCGCCTTCGCAGCGGCGTAGGCAGCAGTACCCGGCGACGGACGCAGCGCCGAGACGCTTGCGATGTTGATGATCACGCCGCCGGCGGGCTGTGCCTGCATCACCGCATTCGCCTTCTGCGCAAAGTGCATCGGCGCGATCAAGTTGAGCTGCAGGATCTTCTCGGAGAAGCGCGGCGACGCAGT
Organism: Deltaproteobacteria bacterium; assembly: GCA_031396445.1. Lineage (GTDB taxonomy): Bacteria > Myxococcota_A > UBA9160 > UBA9160 > PR03 > PR03. Next base: position 5,237 of record JANNKU010000040.1, read on the forward strand.
CGCGGCCGGCGCGGCGGGCGAACCGCCCGCGTTGTTCACCAACACATCGAGGTGACCGAAGCGTTCAAGCACGAACGCGATCACGCGGTCGATCGCTTCGAGCTCGCGCACATCTGCCGCGATGAAATGCGCGCTTCGACCGGCCGCGCGCGGCAGCGACTCCGGTTCGTTGCGCCCGCAGATCACGACGTCGGCGCCGGCTTCGAGAAGGCGCAGGCTGATGCCGCGACCTACACCGCGCGCACCGCCCGTCACGATCGCCACCTGGCCCGCGAGATCAATCGCAATCACAAGCCGATCTCCGCCGCGACGCGCTCGCGATGCCACGTCGGCGAACCGAGGAAGCTCTCCATCGAGCGCGCGCGCTTCAAGTGCAGATGCAGATCGTACTCCCAGGTGAAGCCGACGCCGCCGTGAATCTGCAATGCGTCGGCCGCGCAACTGAAGTACGCCTCGGAACACCACGCCTTCGCGAGCGAGGCGACGCCCGACAACTCGGCGCCACCCTCGTTCGCGACACACGCGGCGTAGTACGCCGCCGATCGCGACGACTCGACCGCCGTCATCATGTCCGCGCAGAGGTGCTTGATCGCCTGGAACGAGCCGATCAGGCGACCGAATTGCACGCGCTCCTTCGCATACGCGACGGCGAGATCGAGACAGCGCTGCGCACCGCCCACCTGCTCGGCGGCCAGCGCGATCGCGGCGAGATCGAGCGCGTGCGAGATCACCGGCCAGCCCTGCCCTTCGTCGCCGACCAGCGTCGCGGCGGAAACACGTACGCCGCGCAGCGACACGGCGGCGAGACGCCGCGTCTGATCCATCGTCGCGAGCGCGTGTCGCTCGATGCCGGTCGCCGTTGCGGGCAGAGCGAAGAGCGAGATGCCGTCCGCACCGACGCTGCCCTCGCGCCGCGCGGCGACGAGCAGGACGTCGGCGCTCTGGCCATCGAGCACGAAACGCTTCTCGCCATCGAGGACGAAGTCGTCCCCGCTGCGGCGCGCGACGGCGCAAATTCCTTCCGCATCGAAGCGGCCGTTCGCCTCAGTGGTCGCGAGCGTCGCGATGGTGCGTCCCTCGGCGATCGCAGGCAGCCACTCGCGGGTCGCCGCACAATCGCCGCCCGCGAGCAACGCAGGCGCCGCCATGCATACGCTCGACAGGAACGGCGCGCAGAGCAGCGCTTCGCCCATCTCTTCGAGCAACGCTGCCAACTCGACGCTGCCGAGTCCCGCGCCACCGTATTGTTCCGGGATCGCGACGCCGGTCCAGCCGAGTTCGCTCGCGATGCACTTCCAGGTGTCGGCGTCGAAGCCGCGCTCGCTCGCCATCGTGGTGCGCACCTGTTCAGACGCCGAGTGGTCGGAGAGGAACGCGCGCGCCGCGCGGCGGAGTTCTTCCTGTTCCTCGGTGAAGGAAAGCTGCACGACTCAGGTCCCGTAGACCTTTTGTGCGGGCGCGGCCTTCTTCAACAACTCGTGTACGACGCCGCCAATCTCGTCGGCCTCGAAGCGCGCGCCCTTGTCGATCTCGGGTCCGCTGCGCCAGCCGTCGGCGAGGCTGATCTTGCCGCCCGCCACTTCGAAGTTGCAGCCGGTGACGCCTTTCGATTCCGCGCTGCCGAGCCATACGACGAGCGGCGACACGTTCGCCGGGTCCATCACGTCGAAGCCCGCGTCGGGCGCCTTCATCATGTCCGCGAAGACACCTTCGGTCATCCGCGTTCGTGCGGACGGCGCGATCGCGTTCGCAGTGATGCCGTAGCGCGCGAGTTCCGCCGCCTGCACCAGCGTCAGTGCAGCGATGCCGGCCTTCGCCGCCGAGTACGCGCTCTGCCCGACGCTGCCTTGCAGGCCTGCGCCGGAACTGGTGTTGATGATGCGCGCATCCACCGCGCGGCCGGCCTTCGATTCGGCGCGCCAGTAATCGCAGGCGTGGCGCGAAATGCAGAAGTGTCCCTTCAGATGCACGCGCTGCACGGCGTCCCACTCTTCCTCGGAGCACGACACGAACATGCGATCGCACACGAAGCCGGCGTTGTTCACGACGACGTCGAGGCGCCCGAAGGCGTCGATCGCGGCTTTCACCAGCGCGCCGGTCGCCGCGAAGTCGGCGACATCGGCGCCGTTCGCGATCGCCTCGCCGCCGGCGGCGCGAATCTCGGCGACGACTTCGTGCGCGGGTCCGGACGATCCACCGCGACCATCATTCTCGACACCGAGATCGTTCACCACCACCTTCGCGCCCGCCGCTGCGAAGGCGAGCGCGTGCGCGCGGCCGAGTCCGCGACCAGCGCCGGTGACGATTGCTACGCGGTCTGCGCAGATCCCCGCCACTAGAGGCGCTCCAGAATTGTGACGTTGGCCTGGCCGCCGCCTTCGCACATCGTCTGCAGGCCGTAGCGGCCACCGGTGCGTTCGAGTTCGCCGAGCAGCGTCGTCATCAGGCGCGTGCCGGTCGCGCCGATCGGGTGACCGAGGGCGATCGCGCCACCGTTCGGGTTCACCGTCGCCATGTCGGGGTCGAGTTCCTTCTGCCACGCGAGCACGACGGAGGCAAAGGCTTCGTTGATCTCCACGGCGGCGATGTCTGACATCTTCATGCCGGCCTTTTGCAGCGCGTGGCGCGTCGCGGGGATCGGCGCGGTGAGCATGAAGATGGGATCGTCGCCGCGCACGCTGATGTGGTGGATGCGCGCGCGAGGCTTCAAGCCGTGCGTCTTCACCGCGCGCTCGGAGGCGATCAGCATCGCCGACGCGCCGTCCGAGATCTGGCTCGACACCGCGGCGGTGAGACGGCCGCCCTCCAGCAGCGTCTTCAGCTTCGCCATCTTCTCGCGACTCGTGTCGCGGCGCGGACCTTCATCACTTCGGATGTCGCCGTACGGCGCGATCTCGGCTTCGAAGCGGCCTTCGTCGATCGCGCGGATCGCGCGCATGTGACTCTCGAACGCGAAGGCTTCCATGTCTTCGCGCGTGATGTCCCACTTCTCGGCGATCATCTCGGCGCCACGGAACTGCGACACCTCGCCGGCGCCGTAGCGCGCGACCCAACCCTTCGAGCCGCTGAACGGATCCGGGAAGCCGAGCGGCTGCGCGAGTGTCATCGCCGACGAGATCGGGATCGCACTCATGTTCTGCACGCCGCCCGCGACGACGAGATCGCTGGTGCCGCTCATCACCGCTTGCGCCGCGAAGTGCACCGATTGCTGCGACGAACCGCATTGGCGATCGATCGTCACACCCGGCACATGATCGGGTAGCCCCGCCGCGAGCCAGCAGGTGCGCGCGATGTCGCCCGACTGCGAGCCGATCGTGTCGCAGCAGCCGAAGATCACGTCTTCGACGGCGCCCGCATCGATGCCGGTGCGCAGCATCAGCGCCTTCAGCACGTGGGCGCCGAGATCGGCGGAATGAACCGTCGAGAGTCCGCCGCCCTTTTTGCCGACGGGAGTTCGCACCGCGTCGATGATGTAGGCCTCGGCCATTGGGATCTCCTAGTCGTGTGCCTGAAAAGTGTTGCCCGGCCCGATCGCAGCGCCGTCCGCGAGCACGAACGCCGACACGCGATCGAGATGAAAACTCGCGTCGCCGAAGTCGCGCTCGAGCGACCACGCGCGCCGCATCCACAGATGCAGATCCTGCTCCCAGGTGTAGCCGATCGCGCCATGCACTTGCAGCGCGACGCGCGCCGCGAATGCCGCCGCTTCCGTCGCGGCGAGCTTCGCGTGCGAGACATCGACGGCGCGGCTCGCGCGCACCGTCGCGACGGAATGCGCCGCCTTGTAGACCACCGGCCGCGCGTACTCGAGCTTCACCTTCACGTCGGCGAGCTTGTGTTGCAGCGCCTGGAACGAGCCGATCGCGCGCCCGAACTGCTCGCGCTGCTTCGCATACGCGACGGCGATATCGAGCAATTGCTCCGCGACACCGATCGCCTGCGCCGCGCATGCGAGTGCGCCGCGATCGAGCGCCGCGTCGAGCAAGTGGCGCGCGTCGGCGCCCGACGCGATGCGCGTCGCGGCCGTCGGCGTCCACGCGACGCTGTAGAGACGGCGCGCGGGATCGTTCGCGGGTTGCGGCGTGAGCGTCACGGCGCTGCGTTCGATGGCATGCACTTCGTCGCCGTGCGAGAGCAGCAGCAGATCCGCGACGCCCGCGTCGGTGACGAAGGGATTCGCGGGATGCCCAACCGCGACGATCGCGTCACCGGCCGCGAGCTTCGGCAGCCACGCGTCAGCGAGCGCGGTGTTGCCGGCGTCGCGCAGCAGCGGCGCGCCGACCGCGACGCTCGCAACGATCGGCGCCGGCATCGCGACGCGTCCCGTTTCTTCGAGCAAGAGCACGAGATCGCGCTCGTCGAGTCCCATGCCGCCGTGCGCGTCCGGCACCAGCGCGCCACAGACTCCGAGCTCCGCGAGCTTGCTCCACAACACCGCGTCGTGACCGTCATCGCTCGCCCAGATCGTTCGCACCACTTTCGGCGTGCACTCCGCGTTCAGGAACTCGCGCACGCTGCTCTGCAACAGCAATGCGTCGTCGCTGAACGCGAAGCGCATCAGAAACTCCTCGGCAGGCCGAGGATGCGTTCGGCGATCACGTTGCGCTGGATCTCGTTGGTGCCGGCGTAGATCGGGCCGGAGAGCGAGAAGAGGTAGCCGTCGAGCCAGTCGCCGACACCGGTCGCAGCGGGCGCTTCGGGCAACAGATCGCCACGGTGGCCGAGAATCAGCAGCGCCGTCTCGTGCATGCGCAAATCGAGCTCCGACCAGAAGATCTTGTTGAGGCTCGCCTCGGCGCCGATCTTGCCGCCGCCGAGCAATCGCGACACGGTGCGATAGGTGTCGAGCGCATACGCTTCGGCGTGCATCCAACAGCGCACGACTTCCTCGCGTGTGCTCGACGGCGCCGTCGCGGCGTTGTCGCGATAGAGCGCGACGAGCTTGCGCGCCGTTTCCTGGAAGCGCGCTGGGCTGCGCAACATCAAGCCGCGCTCGAAGCCGGCCGTCGCCATCGCGACGTTCCATCCCTTGCCCTCGCCGCCGAGGCGATTCGCGATCGGCACGCGCGCGTCGTCGAAGAACACCTCCGCGAAGCCGGTCTCGCCGTCGAGCTGCGCGATCGGGCGCACCGTCACGCCTTGTGTCGTGAGCGGCACCAACACGAAGGTGAGTCCCTTGTGCCGCTCACTCGTGGGATCGGTGCGAAACAGACCGAAGAGCCAATCCGCGAAGGCGCCGCGCGACGCCCACGTCTTCTGGCCATTCAGCACGTAGTGATCGCCATCGATGCGTGCGGTCGCCTGGATCGCCGCCATGTCGGAGCCTGCGTTCGGCTCGGACCATCCCTGCGCCCAGACTTCCTCGGACGACGCAATCTTCGGTAGGAAGCGCGCCTTCTGCTCGGGCGTTCCGAATTCCATGATCGTCGGACCGAGCAGGAAGATGCCGTTCTGGTTGATCCGCCGCGGCGCACCCGCGCGGTAGTACTCCTCCTCGAAGATCAACCACTCCAATAGATTGGCGCCGCGACCGCCGTACTCGACCGGCCACGGCACCATCGCGAAGCCGCCGTCATTGAGAACGCGCTCCCAGGCGCGGTGCTCGGCGGCGCCAGCGGCGGTGTCGAACGAGCCGAGCGGCGCCTTCGGCACGTGCGCTTCGAGCCAGACACGCGCTTCGGCGCGAAACGCCTGCTGGGCGGGGGTGAAAGCGAGATCCATAGGGTTGGCGATCGTAAACGAGACGGAGCGTCTCGTAAACCCCAGTCACGCACGCGCTCGCTAGCTTCGCGGAATGGGACTACCTCGTAAGACGCTGATCGCCTGGTTCATCGCGCGCCTGGCGAGGCTGCGCTTCCCGGCGCTCTTCGTGATCTCGGCACTGCTCTTCGTGCTCGATCTCGCGCTGCCCGATCTGATTCCGTTCGCCGACGAAGTGCTGCTCGGTCTCACGACCGCGCTCTTCGCGAGCTGGCGCAAGCGACGCGTCTCCAGCGGAGATCCCACCGAAAAGACCTGATCGCGCGGAGCCGCTCGACTACCGCTTCTTAGTCTGGAGTGTCGGCTTCTTCGGCAGGTGTCGTAGCCCCATCCAGGCGAGCGCCGTGACATGGCTCGCCACCAGCTCCGCCGACGGAGGCTTCCGGCTCTCGGTCCACCACTGTCCGACGAAGGCCACCATTCCGACCAGCGCATGCGCGTAGATCGGAGCCGCCTTCGCGTCGAAGCCGGCCCTTCGGAACTGATCGGTGAAGACGGCGCCGACTCGATCTGCGAGCTCGTACATCAGAGCCGGCATCTGGCTGCGAGTTTCGGTACGCGGCGCGTCGCGGAGCAACACCGCGAAGCCGTCGGGGCGCTCCTTGACGTAGCGGAGGTAGGCGATCACGGCCTGCTCGAGGCGGTCGCGCGGGGACCCGGTGGCGACCGCCTCGCCGATGCGGGCGACGATGAGCTCCACCTCGCGGTCTACCACGACCGCGTGGAGCCCCTCTTTCCCGCCGAAGTGCTCGTAAACGATCGGTTTCGACACCTTGGCGCGCGCGGCGATCTCCTCGACGGATGTCGCCTCGAAGCCGCGCTCTGCGAAGAGCGCGCGCCCGACCTCAATGAGTTGTGCCCGGCGGGCCGCGGCCGAGAGCCTCCCCGAGCTTCTTTGTTGGTTTGCCACTTGACCACGATAATACGGGACCGTAACCTACGCTATCGTAAGTTTTGGTTCCGTAACGAGACAGGAGGATTCCATGAACGTTGCCGCCGATGGCGCCTCGCGAACCCCGGTCGGGGCTTTGGTGCAGGCGCGACTCTCCTCGTTGGCCGACCGTTTCGCCTGGCCGCTGCAAGCCTCGCACTACCTCGAGCTCTTGAATCCGCGCTGGACCACGCACGCACTTCACGCGAGCGTGGAGGCTTGTTGCAACGAGACGCCCGACGTGTGGACGCTGACGCTCCGGCCGGGACGGGGCTGGCGCCGCCATCGCGCTGGGCAGTCTGTCCGGCTCGGCGTGCCGATCGACGGCACGCTTCACCTGCGCACCTACTCGATCTCCTCCGCGCCAGAGCGCGAGGACGGCTGCATCACGATCACCGTGAAGGCCGTTCCGGACGGCCGCGTCTCGCGCCACCTCGTACACGACATCCAGCCAGGCGCGCAGCTTCGGCTGGGTTTGCCGCAAGGCGATTTCGTGCTGCCCGAAGCCGCGCCGGTACGCGCGCTCTTCATCAGCGGCGGAAGCGGCATCACGCCGCTCATGAGCATGCTGCGCAGCCGCGCCTCTCTCGGCGATCTGCCGGACATCGTGCATCTGCACTACGCCCGGACCACAGCCGATCTGATCTTCCGCGACGAACTCGCGGCGCTGGTGAAGCAGCATCCGCGCTACCAGTTCCATCTCGTCACGACCCGCGAAGGGAATAACACCGAGATCAACGGACCTTTCAGTGGCGCTCGACTGGAGCATGCCTGCCCCGACTGGAAGGAGCGCGACGCCTACGCGTGTGGCCCGCAGCGCCTGCTCGCGGACGTGGAAGCGCAGTGGCGTGCGGCCGCGCTCACGCGGCGTTTGCACATCGAGCGATTCCGCGCGGCGCTCGCGGTGACGCCAGCCGACACCGCGGGAGGTCGCGTCTACTTCGCGCGAAGCGGCCGCGCGGTCGAAACCGACGGCCGCACCAGCTTGCTCCGCAGTGCCGAGGATGCCGGTCTCCAGCCGCCGTACGGCTGCCGGATGGGGATCTGCCACTCCTGCACCGTCACACTGCGCGCCGGCTGCGTGCGCGACTTGCGAAACAACAACTTGACCGACGAGCCCGGCTCGCGGGTGCAGATCTGTGTCTGCGCCGCCGCTGGCGACGTCGAGCTGGAGGCTTGAAGATGAACGCGTCCCTACCCACTCTGGGCGAAGCTGAGATCGAGGACTTCGGTCGCGCGCTCGACGCCATGCGCGACGAAGTGCTGGCGAGTCGAGGTGCGACCGACCGCCGCTACATCCTCCGCGTGATCCGGGTCCAACGCTGGCTGGCGCTCTCGGCACGCGTCGCGATCCTCGCGAGTGTCGCCCTGCATCCGAGCTGGGGGCACCTCGCTTCGGGTTGGCTCCCGTTTGCGTGCGTGCTCGGCCTCGGAACGCTGGCGCTCGGAGTGGCCAAGATTCTCGAGAACATGGAGATCGCTCACAACGTGATGCACGCGCAGTGGGATTGGATGAAGGATTCCAGCGTCCAGTCTGCGACCTGGGAATGGGACAGCGTGTGTCCGTCCGACCAGTGGAAGCATTCGCACAACTTCATGCACCACACCTGGACCAATGTACTCGGCAAGGACCGCGACATCGGCTACGGCATGCTGCGGATGACCGAAGAGCAGCGCTGGCACCCCTTCTACCTGTTGCAGCCCCTCTCGAGCATCGTGATGGCGCTCTTCTTCGAGTGGTTCATCGCCGTCCACGATCTCGAGATCAATCGAGTCCTCGCCGGGAAGAAGACGTGGGCGCAGATCGCGCCGACTCTGAAAGGCGTCGCCCAGAAGAGTTGGCGACAAGTGCTGAAGGACTACGTGCTGTGGCCTGCGCTCGCGGGTCCGTTTTTTGTGTGGGTGCTCGGCGCGAATGCGATCGCCAACGTCATCCGGAACGTCTGGACCTTCGTGATCATATTCTGCGGTCACTTTCCGGCCGGTGTGCATCACTTCCACGCGCGCGACATCGAGGGTGAGACGCGAGGGCGCTGGTACATCCGGCAACTGCTCGGCTCCTGCAACATCGAGGGCGGCCCGCTCTTCCATCTTCTGTCAGGCAACTTGAGCCACCAGATCGAGCATCACCTCTTCCCGGACCTGCCGAGCAATCGCTACGCCGAGTTGGCGCCGCGCGTGCGCGCTCTCGCCCTGCACCACGGACTTCCGTACAACGCGGGCTCGTTCAGCCGCCAGCTCGGAACGACCGCGTGGAAGATCCTCCGCCTGTCGTTGCCAGGCCCGGCGCGCAGTCTTCGCTCGAATGAGCGCGGTGGACCGGAAGGAGCGCTCGATCTTTCCGTCGCAGCGTGATCCACGGCGTCACCGGTGATCTGAATCGCGCGTCGGGATCAGGATTCGCGCCTGCCGCGTCGCACTCAGCGTTCGGTGATGAAGCGCACGATCGCCTGCTTGAAGCCAGGCTCGCCGACTGCGCTCAGGTGATCGCCGGGCACGCGTTCGAGTCGTGCGTCCGGCAAGCGCGCGGCGAGTTCAGCGGGCGGTTGGATCAACGTGTCGCCTTCTCCCGCGAGCACCAGCACCGGCATCGTGATCGCCGCGAAGTCCACCGGCGAGCGATGCGCGCCGGCGCGTTCGATCGCGGCGAGTGCGAAGCGATCCGCACCGCTGCGCTGCGCGAACGAGCGGAAGCCGCGCGCGATCGGATCGCGGATCGAGCGCGTGTCTTCCGTCTCGAGCGCGGCGGCGAGCGGTGAGTCCGGACCACCCGGACGCGGCGGCGTCGCATTGCCGCCGACGCCAGCGAGAATCAGCGAGCGCATGCGCGGCGCTTCGCGCGCGGCGAGACGCGCCGCCACCATCGCGCCCATCGAGTAGCCTGCGACGTCCACCGCATCGAGCTCGAGGTGATCGAGCACACAAAGCGCGTCACGCACCATTGCGTCGTCGGCGTACGCGGCGGGATCGTGGGGCTTGCCCGAAGCGCCGTGGCCCCGCGCGTCGGTCGCGATCACGCGACGGCCGGCGGCGACCAGCGCATCGACAATACCGGGCGCTTCCCAGTTGCCGCGGTGATCGGCGGCAAAGCCGTGCAGCAAGAGCACGGCCGCGCCTTCGCCGCGATCGGCGTAGGCGATCGTCGTGCCGTCGAAGGAGCAGAGCGCCTTCATCGCGCCAAGCGCTCGCGCTTGCGCAATGCGGCGAGCGCCATCGCTGCGACGCAGGCAAGTGACGCCGCGCCGGGCTCGGGCAACTCGATCGTCGCCGTCGTGGCGCGGACGAAGCTCACGGAGATCGGCGTTGCATCGGCGAGCGTTCCGGTGATCGTGCCGGACTCACCCGCGATGGGGCCATCTGGATGATTGAACCCGCTGCCGACTAGGCGCAGCGTCGCGGTTCCCGAGGCGGCAACAATGTTGGAGATAGTGCCGCCGTCGATCACCAGCAGCGACGCGCCGATCGCCACGGTGCCGCTCGGAATCGCGCCGCCGTGGATCGCCACCGTGGTGTCGTCGTCGGCGAGCAGTGAGTGCACCGTGCCGCCTTCGACCACGACATTGGAATGGCCTTCAGCGCGAAGCTGCGAGCCGACGGAGCCGCCCTCGACGACCGTCACCTGCGTCTGCGCATCGCCAGCGCCATCGCGCACCACGACGCTCGCGTCGTAGTAGTCGTTCTCGGCGTTGATCACATTCGCAACACCATTCGCGATCACCGCGGTGCCGGACTCGAGCACGACGCGCGCATCGAGGTCGCGCGTCGCCGTGATATCGAAGGCCGTATCGTCTTCGAGGATGCCCGTGATCGACGTGCCCTGCGCTTCGATCTCGCCGAGCGGCAGCGAGAAGCGGTAGCCACGGATGTGGATCTCGCCCAGATCTTCGGCGTAGATCGAACCCTCGAGCGCGCCACCGCGAATCGCAGCCGTGGAAACATCTGCCGTAACGAGACTGCCACCGTAGGAGCCGCCGACGATGTTGACGTTCGAGTCTTCCTCGGCGCGAATCCCGAAGCCGATCACGCCACCGGCCACCAGCGACAGCCGCGTATCGTCTCCGCCCTCGGAGTTCCGCAAGACCACGCGCACCGTCGGATAGCTGTTCTCCGCATCGACGATGTGCGTCTCGCCGTCTTCGAAGACGACGTCGTTCACGAGATCCCCAGCCCGAACCAGAACCGCAGTGAGTACGACCGAAGCAAAAACGAATCCCCAGACGAACCGCATCATGCCACCCCCAAGCCCAAAGGAGCTACCTGAGCGTGTTCGGCTCACCGGCCTCCGCCGGAGAGCGGAAATCATGAACTTGGGATCATGACTTGGGGAAGCTGGCGTCGCGTTTCTCGACGAACGCGTCCCTTGCCTCCTGCGAATCTGGCGATGTGTACAACTCGAGCGTGAAGCCCTGTTCGAAGCGGTAACTCTTCTTGATGTCGAGCAGCTCGATGCCGTTCAGCGACAACTTCGCGAGTCGCATCGCCTTCGGACTCTTGCTCGCGAGCTTCGCGGCGAGCGCATGCGCGGCGCTCCGCAGCTCGGCGCGCGGCACGACGCTCTCGATGCCGCCGAGGCGCAGCGCTTCCTGCGCGCCGATCGCCTCGCCGGTGTAGAGCATGCGCCGCGTCTTCTGCATGCCGAACATGCGGTAGAGATGCGTCGCCGCGCCGAGCGCGCCGCGGTCGATCTCGGGCAGGCCGAAGGTCGCGTCATCAGAAGCGAGTACGATGTCCGACGCACCCGCGATGCCGATGCCGCCGCCGAGGCAGAAGCCGTGCACGGCGCTGATGACGGGAACTTCGCAGTCGTAGATCGCCGCGAACGCCTCGTAGCAGCCGCGGTTCACCTGCGTGATCAGCTTGCCGTCGCGCGCGAGTTCCTTGATGTCGGCGCCGCCGCAGAAGCCGCGACCTTCGGCAGCGAGCACCACGACGCGCGAAGCCGGATCGCGAGAGATCGCGCGCAACTTGTCGGCGAGTTCGAACCAGCCGTGCGAATCGAGCGCGTTCACCGGCGGATGATTCAGCAACACCTCAGCGATGCCGTCTTGGCTGCGGACGTCGATCGACATGCGGCTTCTCCGATCTTCTAGGTTGCGAGGCGACGCAGCGTCGCTTCGGCTTCGACGACGATGCGTTCGATCAGCGCGGCGCAATGCGGACGATCGTCGATGACGCCGGCGACGGTGCCGCTCGGCAGGTAGCCGTGAACCGGATCGCCGTCGGTCATCGCGGTCTTCGCGAGAATTGGCGCGTTCGCGGCCATCAGCATCTGCGAGCGCGTGAGGCGTTCGCTCTTGCGCATCGCGAGGCCCGAGCGCAGCAAGTCGGCGATCGACGCGCCCGACACTTTGCGGAATGCGAGCGCGCTGCGGAACGCGCGCAGCAGCAGCGTCAGGCCGCTCGCGGATTCGAGTTGATCGACCAACTCGTTGCGCACGACGCGCTGCGGGAGGCCGTCGATCTGCTTCGTCACGAGCACGTCGTCGATCACCGCGGCGAGATAGCGATCGGTCGTGACGACCGGCACGGGACTTTCGGCGGTGAGCAGGAAGCGCGTGCCCATCGCGACACCCGACGCGCCGAACGCCAGCGCCGCGACGAGGCCACGTCCATCGCGGAAGCCGCCCGCCGCGACGATCGGCACGCGCACGAGATCGACGCATTGCGAGATCAACAGCGTCGTCGGCACCGTGCCGGTGTGGCCGCCGCCTTCCGCGCCCTGCACGATGATCACGTCGGCGCCGAGCTTCTCCGCTTTTTGTGCGTGCTTCGCGGCGCCGCAAGTCGGAATGCAGAGCACGCCCGCTTCTTTCAAACGCTGGATCATCGCGGCGCTCGGTGCGCGGTTGTAACCGGCCGCGCGCACGCCGTGGCGGATGATCGCGTCGATGATGATGTCGGCGCCCGGCGCGTCCATCAGGAAGTTCACACCAAAAGGTTTGTCGGTGAGCGCCTGGATCGCCTCGATCTCGCGCGACACTTCCTCGGGACGCAGCGTCGCCGCCGCGAGGAAACCGAATGCGCCCGCGTTGCAGACCGCCGCGACCAGCTCTGGTGTCGCCACCCAGCCCATCCCCGTTTGCAGGATCGGATAGCGGCAACCCAGCAGGTCGCAGAGCGGCGTGTGGAGGGCGGAAGGCAAGCGCGCGCCTACGACGGCACTTCGCGTTCGCGCGCGGCGGCGGGGTCGAGCACGTCGCGAATCACGCGCAGCTCTTCAGCGCTCGGCGCGCGCGTCTCGGGCACATCACCCGCGATTGCGAGCGGGAACGCCGTTGCGGCGACGACATCGGCGACGCTCACACCCGGATGCACCGAGACAAGTCGCATCGCGTGATCGGGCGTCGCGAAGTCGAAGACGCCGAGGTTCGAGACGACGCGGCGCACGTCGTGGAACTTTGCGGCCGCGCCCAGTTTCGCCGCGCGGTCGTAGCCGACGCCCGACACGACATCGACTTTCTCGACGAACACGCGCGCCGAATGACTCGGCACCCAATAGCTGGTCGCGTGGTTGATCGTGTTGCCCGGTGCGCCGCGCATGCCGAGCAACTGCGCCTTCGGCTTCGCATGCGGACCGATGCACGCAAAATTGTGATTTCCGTAGCGATCGATCTGGCTCGCCATCATCACGACGTGGCGACGACCGTTCCACAACAAGTCGAAGACAGTGCGGAACGGCAACCAGCTTTCGATCACCGGATCCGCATTCGCAGGACCCGACACCGGCTGCACCGTTTCGAGCAGATGCGCGATGCCATCGGTGAGCAGCAGATCCGGCGCGAACGACAGCTTCGCGAGTCGCGCGGCAATCGCCGGAATCGTGCCGAAGCACGACACCAGGATCTCACCGTCGCCGCGGAACGCGTCGGCCATCGCGACGGCGCAGAATTCGGCCCGCGTTGTGGCGCTCACTTCGCAGCTCCCTGCCAGACGCGCACGGCTTTCTGGTACGCGGCTTCGCTCTCGACATCGATGAAGCGTTTGCGGAACTCGCTCCATGCGTCGGGACTCTTCGCGGCCGCCGCGTACTCGCGCTGGAACGCTTCGTCGCGACCGTAGTCCGGCGGGCATTCGGTGAAGTGCGCGCCCATCTGCGCTTCGATGACGCCGTCCACCATCGTGCGGTTGATCTTCAGCGTGTGTACGGAGCCGAGCTTCGCGAAGTCTCGCGTCTCGACAATCTGTTCGCAGCTCATGAAGCGGCGCTTCGCGGCCATGCAGAAGTAGTCGTCGAAGTACAAGTCGGGGCCGAGGAACTGCCCGTTGCCGCGCGCGTCGGCTCGATTCATGTGGATCAACGCGACATCGAGCGGAAGCGCCGGCACCGCGACGAGTTCTTCGGCGTCGTCGTAGGGCGATCGCACCGTGCGCAGCGTCGGATTGATCGACATCACGTCGGAGCCGAGGCCCGCGCGCGTCGGCAGGAACGGCAAGCGCAATGCGGCGGCGTACAGACCCCACTGCAACATGCCCTCGTCCCACTCGGCCGCTTCGAACGAACCGGCTTGCCGCGCGTTGCGGAAATGCGGCTCCAGCGCGATCGAATCGAGCGACACGAAGCCGTACACGAGCTTGCGCACCTTGCCGGCGGCGCAGAGCAGTCCGACATCGGGACCGCCGTACGACACGACGGTGAGATCCTTCACAGGCGAGCGCAGGATCTCGCGCACCAGCGCCATCGGCTTGCGGCGGGAACCCCAGCCGCCGATGCCGAGCGTCATGCCATCGCGCAGCTCGGCGATCGCGGCGGCGGCAGTCGTGCGCTTGTCCATGGGCGCCCACAATAAACGATACGGGCCGTCTCGGAAACCACCCAGAGCGGAACTAGCGGGGGCTCAGCGCGAGCGTGTCGAAATAGCAGTGGCTGCGGGAGACACGCCCGGCCTCGAGATCGAAGCGCTCTGTTGCTCCGAAGTCGATCGACCTCCCGCCCGCGACTTCGCGCACCCGCCATTCGATGAAGATCAGCGCTTCGTCGCCTGCCCAATCGAGGAGTTCGCATGCGAAATGCGGGCTGTCTGCGACCGAGCGGCCGCGGACGAAGTCGGCGGCGCTGCAGGGCGCGGCTGCGATCGGCGCGGCCGAGACCACGAACTCGAACGGCGGCTCCGATGGAATGCCCGCGAACACCAGCGACACCAGCGGACGGCGGTCGTAGTAGCGGCGCCCGCGGATCACGCGATCGCCGCGCAGGCTGATGCAGTAGACCGACGGCCACTCGACGAGCCGATCGCGCAGCGACGCCTGATTGTGTGCCTCGACGAAGATCGTGCCGTCGCGCAGTCGCCAGCGTTCCGGCGTCATCCGGAAATCCGGCACGAGCTTCAGGATCCCCTCGATGTGTTCGGGAATCTCGGGGACGGTGATCGGGCGCTCCATGCCCGAATCGAAGAGCGTCGCGTCGGGATCGAAGAGCGCGAGGTAGTTCGCGACGCTCGGCTGCGCGCCGAATGCGCGGAAGCGTTCGAGGAAGCGATCGGCGTCGGCGTCCATCACGACTCCACGAGAAACGGGAGCAGCGCGGCGAGAACGAGATCTGGACGCTCCTCGTGCGGCATCAGTGATGTATGCGGAATGCGCACAAATGAGGCCGTGCCGCCAAATTGCCGCTGCATCGGTTCGGCGATCGCAACGGGGAACGTCACGTCGTCCTCGCCCCAGAGCAACAGCACGGGGCACTTGATCTCCGCATGACGCGTGCGCAGGGCATCGACGACGTTCCACTCCGGCCCCTGCAGGTAGAGCAGCATGCCGTCTGTGCGCTGCGCCGACGCGATCACCGGATCGAGATACGCGGCGAGGCGCGCGGGATCCTCGAAGAGTCGCCGGTCCGAGTAGAACGCGCGGAAGCCCATGCCCGAGCGCACGAACCACGGCTGCGCGAGCAACACGCGGAAGATGGCGCCGGAGCCAGGTACACGCGTGAGTTTCTGGTAGAGCGGAATCCACGGCGGGCGATGACCGGGGATTTCCGTGTTGATGATCGCCAGCTTCGCGATGCGCGACGGCTCTGCGAGTGCGAGCAGACGCGCAACGGTGGCGCCGGTGTCGTGCGCGAGCAGCGAGAAGCGCTCGATCCCGAGCTTGCGAAGCAGCGGCGAGAGTCGGCGCGCCTGGCCGGTGAAGGTGAAGTCGGTATCAGCGCTCCAGGCACTGTCGCCGAGGCCTGGCAGATCGAGAACGATGCAGGTGTGACGCGCTGCGAGCTCTGGCAGCAGCGCGCGCCAGGTATAGCCGTGCACTGGGAAGCCGTGGATCAGCACCAACGCCGGTCCGCTGCCGAAGCGGCGCACGGCGATCGTCGCGTCGTCGATCTCGTGACGCTCGACGGTCGCACTCGCGTAGAACGCTTCGGGGTTCATGCGTTGCTCTGCGCGCGCGCGTGCAATCGCACCGGCACGCCGTTCAGCACCGATTGCCCGACGACGCCTTCGACCACCGATTCGTCCGTCCAATCGTTGACCGACACACCTGGGTGCCGGCCCGCGACGCGCTGGAACGGCGCGCTCGCCGCGTGGCCCCAGCCGTGCGGAAGACTCACGACGCCGGGCGCGATCTCCTCGGTGCAGTGCACGCGCACTTCGCCTCGATGCACGCGACTTTCCATCACGATGCTCTCTCCGCTCGCGATGCCGCGATCCGCCGCGTCCTTCGGGTGCACGAAGAGCAAGCAGCGCTCGGCGCCCGCCATCAGCGATGGGATGTTGTGCATCCACGAGTTGTTGGTGCGCAGATCGCGGCGGCCGATCAACACGAGGGTGTCGGCGGGCGGCGGCGTCGCGAGCATTTGGTCGAGCGCACGCCAGTTGCGCAGCAGTGGCTCGGCGGCGAGATGCACCTTGCGATCTTTGTGGAAGACGCGCCGCGCGACTCCGGGCTGAAGCGGCCCGAGGTCGAGACCATGCTCGGCGCGCTTCAGCTTCTTCAGCGAAAGGCCTTTGCTCCACGGCAGGAAGCGATCCCCGTTCGGACCGCTGCGCAGCATCAGATCGATGGCGCGGATCGGTGTCCACTCGTAGCCGACGCGCTCGGCGAGACGCAGCATCGTGTCGACGGGCTTGATGCCGGTGGGACCCCCGCCGAGTCGCTTCGCGAGGCCGAGCAGGATCTCCCAATCGTGCAGCTCGTCTGCGCGCTTCTCCACGATCGGCGGCGACCAGCGCGCTGCGTTGCGCACCGCGAAGAGTGGGAGCAACAGATCGATGTGTTCCTCCACGAGCGTCCACGCCGGCGGCAGGATCAGATCGGCGTGCTGCGTGGTCTCGTTCACATAGAGATCGATCGCGACGTTGAAGTCGAGTTTTGGGAGCGCCGCAGCGAGACGCTTGCCGTTCGGGATCGACAGCACCGGGTTCCCTGCGAAGGTGACGAGCGCGCGGATCTGCCCTGCGCCGGGCGTCTCCATCTCCTCGACGAGCGCCGCCGACGGCAGCTCGCCGAAGGTCTCGGGCAGCCGACGCAATCGCGTGTGCCAGCGGCCCTGCCCGTCCACGCCCTTCTGCTGCGTGACGGAGGTGATGTCGATCGCGGGCGACGGGAACATCGCGCCGCCCACCGCGCCGAGCCTTCCCGCGACGATGTTGAGCAGATCCGTCGCGTAGGTGCCGAGTGTTCCGAAGAGCGAGTTGCAGACCCCGATGCGTGAGTACGCGACCGACGACGGCCGCTCCGCAAACTCGGTGGCGAGGCGCACGATGCGTTCGCTCGCGATACCGGTGGCGCGCGCAACGGCATCGAGATCGATCGCGCGCAGCCGCGCTTCGCTCGCATCCCAGCCGGTGGTGTCGCGCGCGATCGCCGCGGTGTCGGCGCGACCGCCGCGCACGATGATGGCGGCCATCGCGAGCAGCAGCGCGGCATCGGTGCCCGGCCGGATCGCGACATGCTCGTCGGCTTCGCGCGCCGTCTCGGACCGACGCGGATCGACGACGACCACCTTTCCGCCGCGCTCGCGCAACTTGCGCAATCGCCCGCGCATGTCGGGCGCCGTCATCACGCTGCCGTTCGACACGACCGGGTTTGCACCGACGCAGAGAAAAAAGTCGGTGCGATCGAGGTCGGGCACCGGGATCGCGACGGACGACCCATACAGGTGATACGACGCACCGAAGCGTGGACTCACGTCTTGCGAACCCGCGCCGTAGAGATTGCGCGTGCCGAGCGCTTTGTTGAGTCCGGTGCGCACCAGCAGCGCACCGTGGTTGTGGATCACCGGATTGCCCCAGTAGATCGCGACGGCGTCGGCGCCGTAGCGATCGCGCACGCGGCGCAGTCCATCCGCCGCCTCGTCGAGCGCTTCGTTCCACGCGATCGGCGCGAACATTCCCGCTGCGGTGCGGCGCAGCGGCTGGCGCACGCGATCCGGATCGTCGTGCACTTCGGCGATCGCGATGCCCTTCGGACACGCGTAGCCCTTCGAAATCGGATCCTGCGGATCGGGTCGCACGCCGAGAATGCGATCGCCTTCGACCTGGAACGAGAGCCCGCAAGTGGCTTCGCAGAGCGTGCAGGTGCGGTGGATCGTCGTCGCCATCTCGCTACTCCTTCAACGTGAGCGTCATGCGCGAGAAGCCGGGCGCGCCGATCACCGTCTCGAACTCTGCGTCGCGACGCTCTTCCACGACGGCGAATCCTACCCTCTCGTAGGCGCGCTGCGCAGCATCGTTGCCGATCAGGCAGGAGATCTGCGCGCGCGCAAAGCCGCGCTCACGACCACGTTCGAGCGCGCGTTCGAGCAGCGCGCCGACGAGGCCACGCCGTCGCATGTCGGTGCGCGTGCCGACGTTCTCGACGATCCAGGTGTCGGCGGGCATGTCGGGGAAGCAGCGTGTGTAGGCCGCGAGCGGCGGACCGATCGCAGCCATGCGCTCGGGGCTCCAGCCGAGGCGCTGGAACACGTCGAAGAGCGCCTTGCCGAGCGAATCACCGAGTTCGCCCGCATCGAAGGACACCATCGCCGCGCCCGCTTCGCAGTCGACGTCGGCGACATCGAACACCGATCGATGACACCACGAATGGATCTCGCCGCCGGCGAGAATCTCGAGCGCGCGCGTTCGCTCGCTCGCTTCGAGGAACGCGAGATCCCAGGGGCCGCGCGCGAGATGACCGCGGCTCGCCATCAGCAGCACTTCGGCGAGGAAGGGAATATCGCGCGCGATTGCGGCACGGAATTGCGTCGCCACCACTCAGCCGCGCGCCGTGCGCAGCGGTCGCAGCGCGGCCGACAGCGTCGCGACGGGAACCTCGATTTGTTCGCAGAGCGCGGCGAGATCGAAGAAGAAGCGCTCGCTCGCGAGCTGGCCGTTCTGAACGCCGATCACACAAAAGACCGGGAGCACGGCGCTCTTGCCGGTCGCGCGCAGGCCGAGGAAGTCGCCGCCAAAACTCATGCGCGCGTTGCCCCAACACGCGATGTGGCCGGGGCCCGTCGCGAAACCATCGAGCGTCACGGCGTAGTCGGGAAAGCTCTGGAAGAAGAGCGCGAGGTGCTGCTCGGTCTCCTTGCGATCGCGCGACGCGATGCCGAACGCCACCGTGTCGATCGAGAAATCCTCGCTGCAGAGCGCGAGCGCGGCGCCGATGTCTTGCTCGCTCTTCGCCGCGCCGTAGCTGCGGACGAGGCTGCGACCCACCGCGGCGTCGAGCGCTTCGCGCTCAGCCGTTTCGAGCAACGGAGAGAATGCGGAGCCCGCCGGTCGCAGCGCGTCGCCCCACGCGGCGAGGTAGGCGCCGACGCGATGCGCGGTGTCGCCCGCGAGTGTCTCGGTGAGCTGCGCGATGGCGCCGTCGCGATAGGTCGCGAGGTGATCGCCTTCGATCCACAGATCGGGTACGCCTACGCGTCGAAGCGTCAGCCGGAAGCGCATCCACACGCCGTCCTCGCGCGTCACCGGTCCGGCGATCACTTCGGGAATGCGCAGGTCGAAGCGGCGATCGATGCCGTCGACGCCGCCGCGCAGACCCGCGATGACGGCGGCGCGACCGACCGTGCGGCCGGAGAGTGGGCCGCCCCCCGCGATGGTGTGAACCGCGTCCTCGCAGAAGTGGGGATCGAGCACCGACCAGTCGCCGCCGAGGCTCGCGACTTCGAAGGCCCTCATATATTGGAACGATCGTTCGAGCGGAGTGGGTGTCGTCATGCGGCCAGTATCCACCGTCAACTGAGCCCACGATAGATCCACATTTCGATGAATCTCTGGTACCAATCTCGCCGATGTGGCTCCAGCTCGACGGCGAAGGCGCCCTGCACCGCCAGCTCTACCGCGCGCTGCGTTCCGCAATCCTCGACGGCCGCCTCGAAGCCGGCGCCCGCCTCCCCAGCACCCGCGCCCTGGCCCGCGAACTCGACCTCTCCCGCAACACCGTCCTCCAAGCCACCGAGCAACTCGTCGCCGAGGGCTACGCAATCGGCCGCCCCCGCTCCGGCACCTTCGCCGCCCGTTGCGTCGGGGACGTCGGCTCCGCCGCGCCGACCCCT
The DNA here is from genome assembly GCA_031396445.1 of Deltaproteobacteria bacterium. Lineage (GTDB taxonomy): Bacteria > Myxococcota_A > UBA9160 > UBA9160 > PR03 > PR03. The sequence goes on from JANNKU010000040.1 coordinate 25,405, forward strand.
CTGCGCTCGGCGCCGCAACGAACGTCCCCGACGCAACGACTCTCCGCGTTTGGCCAACGGCTCGAGGCGGCGGTGGCGCCGGGGCGGGCGACTTGGAGTATTGGGCGGGAGTCGTTGCCGTATGACTTTCGCTACGGCGAGCCTTCGTACGAGGATCTGCCGCTCGAGACGTGGTCGCGATTGCTCGGTCGGCGCGCGCGACGCATTTCGGTGCGGCGGCTCGCGTATCAGCCGCCCGGCGGCGCGGCGGAATTGCGCGAGGCGCTCGCGGGATATCTCGGTCGCGCGCGCGGCGTCGTCTGCGCGCCCGAGCAGATCATCGTCGTGCACGGCTCGCAGCAGGCGATCGATCTCACGACGCGACTGCTCGTCGATCCGGGCGACGCCGTCGTGCTCGAAGAGCCGCACTACACCGGCTTCTCGTTCTGCCTGAACGCGGCGGGCGCGAAGCTGCTGTCCGTGCCGGTGGATGAGCAGGGCCTCCGCACCGACGAACTCGCGCGCATCGACCAGGCCCGACTCGCCTGCGTGACGCCGTCGCACCAGTTCCCGACCGGCGCCGTGCTCTCGCTGCCGCGACGCCTCGCGCTACTCGATTGGGCGTCGCAGCGCGATGCGTACATCCTCGAAGACGACTACGACGGCGAGTTCCGCTTCGACGGCAAGCCGATCGAGTGCTTGCAGGCGCTCGATCGCGACGGCCGCGTGCTCTACACCGGAACTGCGTCGAAGCTGCTCTTCCCCGCGCTGCGCATCGGCTGGCTCGTCGCGCCGCCAGAACTCGCGCCGCACCTTTTGAACCTGAAGGCGCTCACCGACACCGGCACCGCGTCGATCGAGCAACTCGCGCTCGCGGATTTCATCAACGAGGGACATCTGGAGCGACACGCCCGCCGCGCGCGCAACCGCACCGCGGCGAGGCGTGTCGCGCTGCTCGATGCGATCGAGCGCAAACTCGGCGATCGCGCGCGCGTGCTCGGCGCGAGCGCGGGACTGCACGTGTTGTTGCAGCTGCCAGATCTGCCGGCGCGCGAAACGCGACGACTGCGGATGGCGTGTCGAGAGCGCGGCGTCGGCGTGTATCCCGCGTCGCCGTACTACGCGAAGCCGCCGGCGCATGCGGAGTTGTTGATTGGGTATGCGGCGCTCGGGGAGGAGGCGATTCGCGAAGGCGTCAAGCGACTGAGGGAGGCGATCACTGCGCTATAGCGACCACTCTGCCACCATCGGGCGTCATGACGAATCGCGCGTTGCTGTATGCGGGCATTGGTCTGGTCGAGGGATTGATCTGGTGGCTGATCGCTCCGATCGATCGACCGGAGTGGATGTCGCCGACGGAGTTCGGCGGGATCGCGGCGATCTCGACTTTTGCACTGGCGATCCGCTTCACCGGCCAGGAAGGCGGCCGACGCGGGATCTTCTGTTCGCTCGTGCTGGCCCTGATCGTCGGAGCAATCACGATCCGGGTCGCGTCGATGCTTCCGCTTCGAGATGCGCCCTATCAGGGTGACGGATTGCGGCTGGTGGCGTGGATCCTGGGCAGCTTCGTCGCGCTGTACATCGCGATGCCGTTCGTGCAGGTCTTCGCGACGACAGAACGGATGCGCTTTCCCTATCCGCAGCTCTTCGAGCACACCTGGAACAACTTCTTCGTCGGGATCGTGGCGCTGCTCTTCACCGGCGCGATCTGGATTCTGCTGAGCGTCTGGGCGGCGCTCTTCTCGATGATCGGGATCAAGATCTTCTCGGAGTTCTTCTTCTCGGAGCCGTTCGAGTACATCGGCTCCTTCACGGCGTTCGGCTACGGACTCGCCGTGGGTCGCGCCAGTGAGGCCCCCATCGCGGCGCTGCGACGGATCACTTTGCTGATGGCGCAGCTGCTGCTCCCCGCGGTGAGCGTCGTAATGCTGCTTTTCCTCGCGGCATTGCCGTTCACCGGGCTCCACCCGCTCTGGAGCACGGGATCCGCGACGCCACTCGTGCTCGGCCTGCTCGCTCTTCTGGCGATTTCGCTGAACGCGATCTACGAGGACGGCACTACCCCCGCTCCGAGTCGCTGGCTGCAGGCATTGGCGCGCGCCGCCGCGCTGACGATGCCGTTCTACGCAGCGATCGCGCTCTTCGCGACTTCGCTTCGCGCGCAGCAGTACGGGCTCACGCCGGATCGCGTCTACGCGTTCGCACTGGTTGCGATCGCGGTCGTCTTCTCCGGCGGCTACGGACTCGCGGCGCTTCGAGCGCGCGGACGCTGGATGAGCGGCATCGAAATCACGAACGTCGTCGGCGCCTGCGTCGTCGCCTTCACCGCGGTCGGCGTCGCGTTGCCGCCACTCGACCCCTTCCGACTCAGCGCGGCGGATCAGTTTCGGCGCTTCGCGAGCGGTCGAATCAGCGTCGGCGAATTTGACTTCGGCGCACTGCGCTTCGACATGGGTCGCTATGGATGGGAGCGCCTTCACGAGATCGAACAACTCGAGACTCCCCACGCAGCGGACGCGCGGCGCGCGATCGCGGAAGTTCGAGCGGTCGGAAATGCGTGGGATTTGAAGAGCCCTCGGCCAACGCTTGCGGCCGAAGCATTCGCCCACATCCCCGCGACGCTCGACGTGCCCGCGGCCCTCCTGCTGAGTCTCGCGCGTGACGGTCGCGGATGGCTGTCGCGCTGTTCTCCCGATCGTTGCCTGCTCCTCGGAGCGGATCTGGATGCGGACGGCCGGGACGAGCGCTGCGTGATCGCCGAGCAGGCCGATGAATACGGGCCTGCCTTCTACGCACACTGCTACGCGCTCGACGGGCATCAAACATGGCATTCGATCGGCCGGCTGGCGAATCTGGACGTCGCTCCATCCTTCACCGAGTTGAAGCGTCAGCTCCAGAGTTCGGGCCCCGTGCTTCGACCCGCTCGCTTTCGCGAAATCCAGATCGGAAGCGGCGCTTTCATGCTGGCACCCGACGCGCGGTCGACACTGGATTGAATCAGTTCCGGACGAAGGCGAAGGGAAGCCGCGGCAGGCGCTCGACGAGCGCTACCCATCGCATAGCCAACGAAGAGTCGCGCCTCCGCGCTTCGATCCCCAAGTCCGCTCAAAGCTTCGGATCCGGACGCACGATCAGCAGCTTGCCGTCTCTCACGAAGACGAGCTCCGTCTTGGTTTCAATCGCGATCTCTTCTGCGCGCTGCCGCGCGCGACGCAGCGCAGGCAAGACTCTCGCCAGCCAGGAACTCTGGGCCTGCTCGATCGGTTTCGGATTCATCGGCGCTCTCCCCAATCCACCAATACGGGCTCTGCGCCTGCATTGTCGTACAAGGCCCATTCATCGACCAACTGGCGGTAGACGTGCTCGAACTTCGATCGGCCGGCAAAGAAGCGCCGACGAATGACGTCGGACGGGATCGAGTGGCCCCCTTGGCGCACACGTGCTGCGACGCGAGCAATTGCCGCTTCTGCCGACGGCATCGAGAGGAATACCAGGCCCACTCGATAGCCCTGAGATTGCCATCTCGGGATGGATCGGGCGTAGCCACGACCGGCGAGCGTTGTCTCGAAGGCGAAGTCCTCACCACGCGCCACATGACCCGCGATCGCCTGCAGCATGAGTCGGCCCGCCTGAATCGCCGCACGATCGGGATCCAATGGCGAGAGCCCTGCGGCGATGAGATCGGCGTTGACGAAGATCCGGATCCCACCCTCGGCAGGAAGGAATTCCCTCGCAAGAGTCGTTTTGCCCGCGCCGTTCGGTCCCGCGATGATGAGCACTCGCTTGGATGACATGCCGGTCACGGAACGCTCTCGTTCATCTACGTCATCCGCTCCGACGGAATCTCGAAGCGCTGCTGATACGCCGCATAGCGCTTCCGCTCCGTCGCTTCATCGAGGCCCGCGAGCGAGAGGTCATACGTGTGTCGGCCATGCTTGTCTGCCGCGTTCGCGGCGAGGAACGCGCGCATGCGTCGCTCCGCCTCCGCGCTGTACTCCATCCCGAAGTGTTCGTAGATCTTGCGCACCATCGCGATCTCGTCCGCCATGAATTCGCGGAACGGGACGTCGAGCACTTGCGACTCCGGCAGCTTCGCTTCGTCGCGAATGCGGGTCGCGTGTTCGAGGCCCGCCGCGAGTCGCTGCGTCCAGTCGAGGCCGATTTCGTGTGGATCAACTTCCTCCATCGCCAGCGAGCGCAGAGTGCAGACGAGACTCACGAGCGAGGCGACGACTTTCAGCGGGTCGCGGTGGTTTTGCACGATGCGCGCGTCGGGGTAGACGGCGAGCAGTGATTGGAGCGTCCACAGGTGTTGCGGCGACTTCAGCACCCAGCGCTCTCCGGGCGCCTTCCACTGGAGCATCTGCAGAAAGCGTTTGTGCGCTTCGTAGACGGGGCGCGCGTCGGCGCTTTCGAACCAGCGCTCGTAGCTCGGCACGCGGTTGCTGGTGTGCCAGATCATCGACGCGAACTCGTATTGCGTGATCGCGGCGCACTCCTGCGGCAGCTCCGCGCCCATCGGGTGCATCTTCTTGAAGTCGGGGATCAGCTTGTCGACGCCGGCGAGGTGCGCGTCCACCTGCGCGATGCGCGGATCGCTGCGAAAGGTCCGCGTTTCGGGCGGCGGGAACGGAATCATCACCTCCCACGACATCGGCACGCGATTGTGTGGATCCTGCGCCAGCAGCTCGTGCAGGATCGACGTGCCGGTGCGCGGCATGCCGAGGATGAAGAGCGGCCGCTCGATGCGCTCCCACTCGATCTCGCGGTGCTGCTTGCGCAGATCGGTGTGACGCAAGCGACCTTCGAGCAGTCGCACGAGATCGCGGCGCGCGATCACGCGGCCGAGCATCGTCAACTGCGCTTCGCTTTCGAGCGAGGCGACGAGTCGATCGAGCGGTGCGCGAAAGGTGTCGTGGCCGAAGTCGGTGAGCCCTGTGCTCTTGCGCGCGGCTTGCAGCAGCGAATCCGCGTCGAGGCGCACCAGCGGGATACCGAGTTTGCGCAGCGCGGCGCCGCTGCGATTGAAGATGCGCAATCCGAACGGTCGCGCGGCGCGGAGTTCCGTCATCGACGTGACACCTCTTCGAGTTTCATCACCGTGCAGCGGATTTCTTCGGGCTCGCTCTCGGGCAACACGAAGCGCCAGAAGATCGTGCCGAGATTGTGTCCCTCCGCATCGATCCAGTTCGGAACGCCGGGATCACGGTGCGCGATGACGATGCGGAACGCGCCATCGGCGCCAGTCTCGAGCTGCGCGCGATTCAGCGACGTCTGATGGTGGCGATACTCGAGCGTCTGCATGTGCATGTTCCACAACATCACGTTCGCGAAGCGGCACGCGGGCAAGCGGCCTTCCATCACGAGCGCGTCGTCGGGTCCGATCAGATAGGGCGACATTGCGTAGTAGAGATCGACCGCGCCGAGTGTCGCAGCGCCCGAGGCCCGAAAGTTGGCCGGCTTCGGCAACACGTTCGGCACGCGCGACACGAACGGGTACGACGGCGCGTCGCCGGGCGCCGGCATGCCGAGCGTGTTCGCGCGCAGATGCGCGGCGACGGCGCGCAGCCGCGACGCCATCGCGGCGTCGGTGAAGGGCGCGGGCGGGCGGGGATCCACGAGCGGGTCGATGCGCAGCGGGATCACGACGTCGGAATCGTTCTGCACCGAGATCGCGCGCTCGAAGTAGTGACGCGTGATGATCGAAGTGGCGTCGGCCTCGAGGCGCAGCCAGTTGCCCGCGTGCGACTTCGCGGATGCGACGAGTTCGTAGCCGTCATCCGCGTCGATCGCGATGTCGCCGTCATTCACGTCGGCGATCACGCGCTCCATGCTCCCGCCGGCGGGATCGCGGCCGTGCACGGTGAACGACGTGTAGGCCGCGCCGGCGATCTTTCCGCGAATCCGGTAGTCGCGAGCGCCATCGATGCGCGTCCAGAAGTAGATCGCGTCGGGGTTGTCGCCGAGCAGCTTGCGCTGCGGCGAGACGACACGCGTAAAGATCGGCCGCGCGGGATCGCCTTCGAGGTGATGCTCGGTCCCAGCCGCGAGCAGGTGCAGCACGAAGCGATACGCCTCGGCGCCGGTCACCTCTTCGATGACGCCCCGCTGCGCGCTGAAATGCGTGTCGCCCACCTCGCGCAGCAGCTCGAGCAGCTCACGAAATGCCTGCCTGGACTCGGGCGCCGTGTCCGTCATCGCCGCTTGTGTTTACCATGCGCCGAAATCTGATGCCGGGTGTCAAGTTGTTTGCTGTCAAGTTATTGGGGCCAGCGCGATGGCAGTGATGTCTTACGGGCGGGCGTTCGGGTGGCACGCAGAGCGCGAGCCCGAGCGGATCGCCGTCCGCCATGACGTCGAGGCGATCACGTATGCCGCGCTCGATCGCCGCGCAAATCAATTGGCGCGCGCCTACGCCGATCGCGGCGTCGGACCCGGCGCGCTCGTCACGCTCGCGCTGCCGAACTCGATCGGGTTCTTCGCGGCGTGCCTCGCGACGTGGCGACTCGGCGCGACACCGCAGCCGGTATCGTCGCGACTGCCCGAGCGCGAGCGACGCGCGATCGTGGAGCTCGCGCAGCCCGCGCTCGTCGTCGGCGCGCCGGCGGGCGAGGCGTACGACTTCGCGTCGGTGTCGCTCGGCTTCGAGCCCGACGCGGATACGCCGGACGGCGCACTCCCCGATCTCATCGCGCGCGAAGTGCGGTGCATGACGTCGGGCGGCAGCACGGGGCTACCGAAGTTGATCGTCGATCTCGTTCCCGCGCTCTGCGATCCCGAAGCGGCCGAGAACGGCATGCGCGCGGGCGGTACGACGCTGGTGCCCGGCCCGCTCTATCACGCGGGCCCGTTCATGACGTCGTGGCAGCAACTGCTCTGCGGCGGAAGCGTCGTGCTGATGTCGCGCTTCGACGCGGAGCAATCGCTCGCGCTGATCGAGCGACACCGCGTCGAGTGGGTGCTCTTCGTGCCGACGATGATGCAGCGCATCTGGCGACTGCCCGAAGCGGTGCGCAATCGCTTCGACCTCTCGTCGCTGCGCCGCGTGATGAGCACCGGCGCGCCGAGTCCCGAATGGATGAAGCGCGCGTGGATCGAGTGGATCGGCCCCGAGAAGATCTTTGAAGCGTATGGCGGCACCGAGCGCAGCGGCGGCACGATGATCACTGGCGTCGAGTGGCTCGCGCATCCGGGTTCCGTTGGGAAACCCACCGCTGGTCGCAAGATCCGCGTACTGCGCCCTGACGGCAGCGCGTGCGCACCGCGCGAAGTCGGCGAGGTGTTCATGATGCCGCCGGGCGGCCAGGGCTCGACGTATCGCTACATCGGAGCTGAACCGGTCGCGACCCGCGATGGCTGGGAGACGCTCGGCGATCTCGGCCATCTCGACGACGAGGGCTTCCTCTATCTGGTCGAGCGCAAGAGCGACATGATTCTCGTCGGCGGCGCGAATGTGTACCCCGCCGAGATCGAAGCGGCGCTCGACGCGCATCCCGCGGTGCGATCGAGCGCGGTGATCGGGCTGCCCGACGAGGATCTCTTCAATCGCGTACACGCGATCGTCGATGCGACGTGTGCCATCACCGAGGATGAATTGCGCGCGCATCTCGCGCAGCATCTCGTCGCCTACAAAGTCCCGCGGACTTTCGAGTTCGTCAGCGAGCCGCTGCGCGACGACGCGGGCAAGGTGCGTCGCTCGGCGCTGCGCGAGGCGCGGATCGCGCCGGAGGGAAAATGAGGGTGCGACACATACTGGTTGCAATCGTCGCGTTGTCGCTCGCAGCACCGGCGGCGGCGTTCGGTCCCGCTTCCGATTTTGCGAGCGCCGCCGCGTATGGCGATGGCTGGATCGACGGCGATGACGGCGGCAGCGGCTGGGACCCGCTCTACCCGTGGACCTTCAGCCCGACCCAAGCACCGTTCGTCGCCGAGTCTTCGACCGCGAATGGCGACGGCGACACCAACGGCGACGGCGACATCGACACCGGCGGTCGCGCCTTCGGACTGCTCGCGCTCAACACGAGTCTCAACTACGCGGTGCGCTTCTTCGGCGCCGTGCCACTGCAGGTCGGCGAGCACGCGAGCTGGGATTTCGATGCGGTCGGCAGCGGCGCGCTCTACTTCGCGAGTTGCTCCTTGATGGAGTACGTCGGCACGCCGCAACAGCGCTTCGCCATCCACGTCAAAGGAGACCTCGCCAACTACCAGGTCGTCGACGCCGGTGGGCTCGTCGATCTCCGCATTCCGGTGAGCGACGAGGGCATCCACGTCGAGTTCGAACTCACCGGTGTGAACTCGTACACGACGCGCCTGACGCCGCTCGGTGGCGCGACGACGCTGCGCAGCGGCACGCTCGGCGGCGCCGGCGACATCGTCGCGTTCTTGTGCACGATCGGCGGTGGCGGCAGCAGCAACGGCGGCACCCACAAGGCGTACTTCAACAGCGTCGCGATCCCGGAGCCGGGCGCGCTCGCGTCGATGCTGGCTGCGTTCGCCGCACTCGCGCTCTGCCGCGTGCGGCGCAGCGCGTGATCCTCTCGCGCGCCGGCATCGCGCCGCACGAACTCGCGCTCGACGACGGCACGCGCCGACGCACCTGGTTGGAGCTGGAAGACCGCGTGCGCCGCATCGCGCACTGGCTGCGCGACGATCTCGAACTCGTTGCCGAATCGCACGTCGCAGTGCTGATGGGCAATCGCGCCGAAGCGGTCGAGATCGTCATGGGCGCGATGGCCGCCGGGCTGTGGATCACGCCGGTGAATCGCCATCTGCGAGCGGAAGAAATCGCGCACGTGCTCGCAGACTCGGGTGCACAACTCGTGATCGTCGATGCCGAGCACGCGGCCGCGGCGTGTGCAGCCGGCGCGACACAGATCGTCGTCGCCGGTGACGAACTCGAACGCGCGCTCGCGGCCGCATCCGACGCTCCGCTCGATCTCGCCGGCCCGGCGGGCGGCACGATGATGTACACCGGCGGCACCAGCGGGAAACCGAAAGGCGTACGCCGCGCGAAGCCCGCGACGCTCGGCGCCGCGCTCGATGCACAGCGCCGCGCCGGCGCCGTGATCGGCCTCGACGGTAGCGGCCCGCATCTCGTCACCGGCCCGCTCTATCACGCCGCGCCGCTGCTCTTCGCAATCTACGACATGATGAACGGCGCCCCGATGATCGTGATGCCGCGCTGGGACGAGGCGCAGGCGCTCGCACTCTTCGCCCTACGCGAGATCCATCACACGCATCTGGTGCCGACGATGTTCGTGCGCTTGCTGCGGCTCGATGCTGCGACGCGCGCCGCGTTTCGCGCGCCGTCGCTGCACTTGGTGCTACACGGCGCCGCGCCGATCGCGCCCATCGTGAAGCAACGCATGATCGAGTGGTGGGGCCCCGTGCTGGTCGAGTATTGGGGCGGTACCGAGAGCGGTGTCGTCACGCTCGTCGATTCGCAGCAGTGGCTCGCGCATCCGGGAACCGTCGGCCGCGTGCTGCCACACTGGGAAGCGTTTGCGGTAGACGACGACGGTCGCGCGCTGCCGCCCGGCGAAACTGGCGCGCTCTGTTCGCGCCACCGCGACGTGCAAGAACCCTTCGTCTATCACGGCGATGCGGAGAAGACGGCGGCTGCGTACCTCGCGCCCGGCGTGCTGACGCTCGGCGATGTCGGCTGGGTGGACGCGGAGGGCTTCGTCCATCTCTGCGATCGCAAGTCGAACATGATCATCTCGGGCGGCGTGAACATCTATCCGGCCGAGATCGAGCAGGTGCTCGCAGAGCATCCCGCCGTCGCCGATGTCGGCGTCTTCGGCATTCCCGACGACGAATGGGGCGAGACGGTGAAAGCGGTCGTGCAGCTCGCGAACGGCTTCGAAGCGGGCGCCGCGCTCGAAGCGGAGATCCTCGCGTTCGGTCGCGTGCATCTCGCCGGCTACAAGGTGCCGCGCTCGATCGACTTCGAACGCGAACTGCCGCGCCATCCGACCGGCAAGCTGCTGGTGCGCAGCCTGCGCGATCGCTACTGGGCGGGGCGCACGCGGCGGATCTGAAATCGACGGCGACGACGGCAACGCGATGTGATAGAACACGTTTCATTTTCCGGAGGCCTCTCACGCATGGCGCCCCCCAAGGCCCGCGTACCCGCCGTCGAAGGCTGGTTCACGCTCGACGCCAAGACCCCGCAGCTGATCGGCACGCGCTGCAAAGCGTGCGGCACCTACTTCTTTCCGAAAGAGACGAGCTTCTGTCGCAACCCGCGCTGCGCCAGCAGCGAGTTTGAAGAAGTGCCGCTCTCCGCACGCGGCAAGCTCTGGTCGTTCACCGACAACCGCTACGCACCGCCGAAGCCGTACATGGCTGGCGATCCGTTCGTGCCGTACACGGTCGCCGCGGTGGAACTCGAGCACGAGAAGATGGTCGTGCTCGGCCAGGTCGCGGGCGACATCGGCTGCAATCAACTGCACGCGGGTCAAGAGATGGAGCTGGTGCTCGGCACGCTCTACGAAGACGACGCGAACGAGTACGTGATCTGGAAGTGGAGGCCCGCAAGCGGCTCTGGCCGCGCGCAGTGAGCCGGAGGCGAACGAAGACATGAGTGGAGTCATCGCGTCGAAAGAAGTGGCAGTTCTCGGCGTCGGCATGCATCCGTGGGGCAAGTGGGGGCGAAACTTCGTCGAGTATGGCGTGCATGCCGCGCGCGCCGCGCTGGCGGACGCGGGCATCGAGTGGACCGACGTGCAGTTCATCGCGGGCGGCGACACGATGCGCAACGGCTATCCCGGCTACGTCGCGGGCGCGAGCATCGCGCAGGCGATGGGCTGGAACGGCGCGCAAGTGGCGAGCACCTACGGCGCATGCGCCACCGGCGCGCAGGCGATCGACGTGGCCCGCGCGCGCATTCTCGCCGGACTCTGCGACGTGGCGCTGGTGGTCGGCGCCGACACGACACCAAAAGGCTTCTTCGCGCCGGCCGGCGGCGAACGCAAGACGGATCCGGACTGGCAGCGCTTTCATCTGCTCGGCGCCACCAACCCGATCTACTTCGGGCTCTACGCGCGACGCCGGATGGAGATCTTCGGCGCGACGGCGCGCGACTTCGCGCAAGTGAAGGTGAAGAACAGCCGCCACGGCTTCGCGAATCCCAACGCCCGCTACAAGAAGCTCTACACGATCGACGAGGTGATGGATTCGCCGATCGTGTCGGACCCGCTGCGACTGCTCGACATCTGCGCCACCAGCGATGGCGGCGCCGCGGTCGTGCTCACCAGCCTCGAGTTCGCGCGCAAGCACGCGGCGAAACCGGTTCGTGTCGCCGCGATCTCGACCGTTACGCCGCGCTATCCGAACACGGTGATCGAGATGCCGAACTTCGCGACCGACTCGGCGGTCGGCGTCGCGGTGCCCGACGTGCCGTTCCGCGACTCGATCGCGCGCGGCGCCTACGAACAAGCGGGCATCGGACCCGAAGACGTGTCGCTCGCCGAGGTCTACGACCTCTCGACCGCGCTCGAACTCGATTGGTACGAGAACATCGGCCTCTGCAAACCGGGCGACGCCGAGAGGCTGCTGCGCGACGGTGTCACCACGCTCGGCGGCAAGCAGCCGGTGAACGCGAGCGGCGGCCTCGGCTGCTTCGGCGAAGCGATCCCGGCCCAGGCGATCTCGCAGCTCTGCGAACTCACCTGGCAACTGCGCGGGCAGGCCGGCGAGCGCCAGGTGCCGAACGCGAAGGTCGGCATCGCCGTCAATCAAGGACTCTTCGGCCACGGCTCCGCCGTGCTCGCAACGATCTGAGGACTCGGTCGACAATGAATCTCCGAACAACTCTGGAGCGACCCCCCCGTTTCCCGCGTAGCGAGCCAACGGCGAGCGGCGGATCGACACTGAATCTCCGAGCAACTTCGGAGCGACCCCCCCGTTTCCCGCGTAGCGAGCCAACGGCGAGCGGCGCCTTCACCAAGATGGAGAGACTCGATGCCCGTATCGCGTGACCTCTCGCTTCGCGAGATTTCCGATCGCATCCAGATCAACGACCTGTTGATCCGCTACACGCGCGCGATCGATCAAAAAGACTGGAACCTGCTCGACACCTGCTTCGTACCCGACGCGGATCTCGACTACACACCGACTGGTGGCATCGCGGGCAAGTATCCGGAAGTGCGTGCGTGGCTCGCGAAGGCGCTCGCGCCGTTCCCGATCACGGTGCACTACATCACGAACTCCGAAGTCGAGCTCGCGGGCGATCGCGCCACGGCGCGCACGGCGGTCTACAACCCGATGGCCTTCGGCAATCCCGATGGCACGCTGCACTGGTTCACCGTCGGCGCGTACTACGTCGATGAACTGCTGCGCACTCCCGACGGCTGGCGCCTCACGAAGCGCGGCGAGGACGCCGGCTTCCTGCAAGGCACGCTGCCGGGCGCGCTGCAGATTCCGCAGTAGCGGACGCCATGCAGACGCGTGTCGACGAGATCGCGCCGGACACGTTCCGCATCAGCACCTTCCATCCTGGGTTCGGGATCCAGTTCAACCAGTTCCTGGTACGCGACGAAGATCCGTTCCTGATGCATACGGGCATGCGGGGCATCTTCGACGCGACGCGCGACGCCGTTCGTCAGCTGATCGATCCGGCGCGACTCGCGTGGATCGGATTCTCCCACTTCGAGCCAGACGAGTGCGGCGCGCTGAACGAGTGGCTCAGCGTGGCGCCGCGCGCGCAAGCGGTGGGCGGTCCCGTCGCGGCGATGGTGATGCTGAGCGATTTCGCCGATCGCGCGCCGCGCATGCTGGCTCCCGGCGAAGTGCTCGACCTCGGATCGCATCGGCTTCGCTTCCTCTCGACACCGCACCTCCCGCACGGTTGGGATGCCGGGCTCTACTACGACGAGAGCTGCGGCACGTTGTTCTGCTCGGACCTGCTCTTCCAGCCCGGCGATCCGGAACCCGTCACCGAATTGGATCCCGTGCCCACCGTGCGACAGGCGATCGTCGCGGGCCTTGCGGGTCCGCTCGCGCACGACATTCCCTACACGCATCGCACCGATGCGATGCTCCAGGAGCTCGCGTCGCTCGCTCCCCGCACGCTCGCGATCATGCACGGCGCGTCCTACCGGGGCGACGGCCGCAAGGTTCTGGCGGATTTCGCGGAGACGCTGCGCGAGACGATTGGCCCGGGCTAGCGCATGGTTCCGCATCACCGCCGGACGGCGGCGCGCCAGCAGAAACGACGAGATCCCGCGTAGCGAGCCAACAGCGAGCGGCGACGTTCATGAGGACAGCGATGCGCGTCGGCGAACAGCGACATCCCGAACGCGCCAGCGCGGGCAAGCCGCTCGACGGCGTGCGCGTACTCGCGGTCGAGCAGATGCAGGCGCTGCCGTACGCGACGCAGTTGCTCGCGCATCTCGGCGCGGACGTGGTGAAGGTGGAGCCGCCGGGTCGCGGCGATGCGGGCCGCCTCGCGCAGCCCGCGCTGATCGACAAGGACGGTCGCAGCGTCGGCGCGACCTATCTGCGCAACAACCTCGGCAAACACAGCATCGCGATCGATCTGAAGCACACCGACGGGCGTGCGCTCTTCGAACGCCTGGCGCCGCACTTCGATGTCGTCGCCGAGAACATGCGACCGGGTGCGATGGACGCGCTCGGACTCGGCGCCGACGCGATTGCAAAGCTCGCACCGCGCGCGATCTACTTGTCGATCTCCGGCTTCGGCGCGCGCGGCGCGAGTCCGTATCGAGATTGGCCCGCGTACGCGCCGGTGGCCGAGGCGATGGCGGGCCTCTACGAACCGAACCGCCGCGGTGACGCGCCGCCGCCGACCGTCGTCGCCGGTGCGCTCGGTGACATCTCCACCGCCTTGTTCGCGGTGATCGGCGTGCAGGCCGCGCTGCGCCATCGCGAGCGAACGGGGCTCGGGCAGCTCGTCGATGTGGCGATGCTCGATTCGATGCTCGCCGTCTCCGACATGCCGCCGTTCCTCTGGTCGATGGGCGCACCCGAACGCTGGGCCTCCTCCGGTTCACTCGGCATCTGCGCCGCGTTCCGCGCGAACGACGGCTTCTTCGTCGTCGCGATCTTCCGCGAACACCAGTTCGAACGGCTTGCTCATGCAATTGGAAATCCACAATGGATCGGCGACGCGCGTTTCGCGACGCGTGAGGATTGGGCGCGCAGTACCGAGACGGTCGTTCGCCCGGCACTCGAAGCCTGGGCGCGCGACAAGTCGAAGCTCGAGGCGGCGCGCGAACTGACGGCGCTCGGCATCGTTGCAGGTCCGAGCAACACCGCCGCCGATCTCGCGAGCGATCCGCACGTGCAGGAGCGCGACATGCTGATCGAAGTGCCGCGCCCCGATGGTGGTCGCGACATGCTGGTGGTCGGCAACCCGGTGAAACTATCGCGCGTCGCGGAAGGCCCGGTCACGACGTTCCCGAGCCTCGGCGAACACACGGACGACGTGCTGCGCACGACCCTCGATCTCGGCGACGAAGAAGTGGCGCGACTGCGCGCCGCAGGAGTGATCGGCTGATGGCCCTCGATCTGCGTGCCCTCGCGCTTCCAGCGCACACCGCGCTCGTCACCCAGGAGTGTCAGCGCGGCGTGATGGGAGATCTGTCGCAGCTGCCGGAGCTGGCGGCCGAAGCGCAACTGGCGCTCCCCAACATCGCTGCGTTGGTGCGTGCAGCGCGCGCCGCGAACGTGCCGGTGATCCATTGCACTGCGGAGCGACGCAGCGACGGCAAGGGCGCGAACGCGAACGCGCGCATCTTCCAGTACATGGCGAAGGCGCCCGTGAAGCTGCTGCCCGGCTCACCCGCAGCGGAACTGGTGCCGGAGCTCGCGGTGCAGGAATCCGATCTGGTGCTCTCGCGCCTGCACGGCCTCTCGCCGTTTCAGGGAACCGAACTCGACTTCGTGTTGCGCAATCTCGGCGTGCACACGCTGGTTGGTGTCGGCGTCTCGGTGAACGTCGCGATCCAGAATCTCGCCTTCGACGCGGTGAACGCCGGCTACCAGGTCGTCCTGCCCCGCGATGCGGTCGCGGGCTTCCCGCGGAGCTACGTCGAGGCCGTGTTCGCGAACACGCTCGGCGCGGTGGCGACGCTCGTCACGACCGAGGAACTCCTCGCGGCGTGGGAACGCTGAGACCACGAATTCGGGGCAAGCGTCATGAACAGCGCGAGCGCAGGGCCGCTCCGTCGTGTCACGCACCTGCGGCACACCGAACTCCCCGTTGCACGCGGACGTCACACGTCGGGCACCATGGCGCGGTAGCTGCTTCCAAGAGCGTCCTCGACCTCTTCCTCGAAACGCTCACGAGTGCCCGCTTGCACCAAATCTGCAATTCCATGTCCCGCCGATCTGCTCACACAGTTCGCAACGCAGCTGGCTCGTTCGCGCGTCCACAGATAGTCTCATTCGCAAGGCATGCTCTCCTCGGTGCCGCGACGGCGCGCCATCGGCCATGGCGTTTGCCGGCCTCCAGATGTTCACCGTCGTCGCCGATACCTTCCTGATTCTGTGTGGCAATTGGAGCCCCGGCGTGACGAAGCGGATCGCCTACCTCATCAATCAATACCCGCTGGTCAGCCACAGCTTCATCCGCCGCGAGATCGCCGCTGTCGAGCGCACCGGAACGGTGGAGATTGCGCGCTACTCGCTGAGGCGAGGCGCACAGGGCTTCGTCGATCCTGCGGACCGCGAAGAGGCGGAGAAGACGCGTGTCGTGCTCGATCTGGGTGCGATGGGCCTGCTGCGCGCAACGCTTCGACTGGCTCTTACGCGGCCTCGCCGCTTTCTGCGTGCGCTCGCACTGACAATCAAGGTGGGTCGTCGGTCGGACCGCGGATTCCCACGGCATCTCGTCTACCTGGCGGAAGCCTGCGTCCTTTTCCAGGCGTTCCGCGAGGGCGGAGTCGAGCACGTGCATGCGCACTTCGGCACGAACGCAGCGGCTGTCGCGATGCTGTGTTGCGCGCTTGGAGGCCCCCCCTACAGCTTTACGATCCACGGCCCCTTGGAGTTCGACCTGGCGCCGCTCCTCGGTCTTCCCGAGAAGATCGCCCGTGCAAGCTTTGTCGTCGCCATCACGAGCTTCTGCCGGAGCCAGATCTTCCGGAACTGCAGCCGGGAGAACTGGGAGAAAGTTCACGTGGTGCCGTGTGGTGTCGACTCGGGATTTCTCGCTCGGCCGCTCGAGCCCGTCCCGAGCGCACCGCGGCTGGTCTTCGTTGGCCGACTCAGCGATCACAAGGCACCCGGGTTGCTCGTCGAGGCGGCGAGTCAACTCCAGCACCGGGGGATCCCTTTCGATCTGACCTTCGTCGGTGACGGCGAGCTGCGCTCCGAGATCGAGGACGCCATCGCGCGAGGCGGGCTCGGCGAATGCGTGCGCGTGATCGGCTTCGCCGACGAGGAGACTGTGAGAAAGCAAATCTGCGCAGCGCGAGCGCTCGTTTTACCGAGTTTTGCCGAGGGGCTACCGGTAGTCATCATGGAAGCGCTCGCCCTGGGCCGGCCCGTCGTCTCTACCTACGTCGCCGGCATCCCGGAGCTCGTCGAATCGGGTACGTGCGGTTGGCTCGTTCCCGCCGGTTCACTCGATCAGTTGACTTCGGCTCTCCAGCGGGTGCTCGAGGCGCCAGTCGAACGCCTGGAAGCAATGGGCCGCGTGGGTCGCGCCCGTGTTCTCGAGCGACACGATGTGGCGATGTGTGGACGCATCCTTGCCGACCTGTTCAACGGGCGGGAGCCAGCGGCTTCGTCCCAACGACGCCAAAGCCCCACTGACGAACCTCGGTCGTCTTGATCGACTCGAGTCCCAGCTCTCGATACCAACCCTTGACTTCGTCTTGCGTGTGCATCCAGCGATAGCTTGGCGTGTAGATGTCCATCAGATCGACGGTGCGTTCGCGCCAGCTGAGGCGGTCCTTCTCGTCGTTCAACCCAAGCAGCGTTCGGAGCTGCTGACGTGCCATCGCCTGAACCACCCATGCATGTACGAAAGCGCGCTTGATCGGGCCTGGCAGGGGGCTCACGACGGAGCGCAATCGGAGCTGCAGCCAGAACTTGAGCCCGGGCTCCGGGTGGTAGAGCCAGATGTAGATCTTGCCTCCAGGCTTCAACGCCCGAGCCACGACCCCGAGCGCTTCTCGCGTGTTTGGATTGTGGTGGAGCACACCAGATGAGTAAACGATGTCCATGCTCTCGGGACTGACTGGAAGATTCGAAAGATCCCCTTGCGCAAAGTGGGTGCGTTGATTCTTTCGGCGCAAGCAATACTCGTGCGCCCGCGTCACGCTGTTGCTCACGTCGACCGCGAGCACGTCGCATCCGAATCCGCTCACACCCATGGACAGCGTTCCATTGCCGCAGCCCGCGTCGAGTACGACCTTGCCCACCAGCTCCGCCGCCGTCGAGTCCACCTCTCGCAGGAAGAGCTGGCACCGATCCTCCACCGTTTCGTGCCAGGTGCGGCTCTTCTCGTAGTCGAACTGCTCCCACTCCGCGCCAAAGCTGTCACCAATGGCAAGCGCGTCATCGGAGCGTCGATCGTCGATTGCGACTGCACCCCCGAGTTCCTCGAAGCTGAGGAGGCGCGGGACTCCCGCTCGGATCGGGAAGCGATGGCCGCTGGCGCAACGCACGACACCGGAGCCGATTTCGGTATCGGGACGCAACTCGCCCGAGGCTTTCTCGTGTTCCAGTGAACGCCCGCACGACGGGCAGATGAGCCATCCAAGAATTCGAGGTTGCATCGGTGCCATCTTAAAGGATTACGCGCGGGGCTCAACCGCATCTGATCGCAGATTCAAAACGGATCTTGGCGTAGAAGTCTGGCGCCGATGCAACGCAACCTCGCGTACCGCACACTCGAGCGTGCGACATGGCGACGATCTCGGACCCACGGTGCTTCGCATGCACTGGTCGTCGTTCCAGCCGATCCGTATCTTCGTCAACGCGTTTCGCGGCAGGCGTGATGCTGAACGCATAGAAAGTCCGAGGGACACTCAGCGTGCCGATCAAAATCGTCCGTCATGCCGATCAGTGGAAAGCCGCCGTCCTGGAGTTCATCCAGCGCATGAAGGAAGGTGGCAGCAGCTGGGGCTACTACGTAGAGCCAGAAGACAGTTGGCTACCAGAACGACCCGGCGTCCCGGTGTGGCGCGAGCACTACCTCGCAGTCGAAGACGGCACAGACGTCAGGGGCGGCTATGCGTTGAAGCTGCAGTCGTGCTGGCTGCGCGGCGAGTCCGCAACCGTCTGTGATTATCAAGGGCCTGTCTCTGAGGGAATCATCGATCCGCGTTACAGCATGCTGGCACTGCGCATGATGCGCGACATGGAACGCCGACAGCCACTCCTTTACAGCTGGGGGCATGGTGGGGAGGATCAGATGGTCCTCCAGATCCTTCGAAAGCTCGGCTGGTGGCTGCACCAGACACCAATCTGCGTTCGCGTACTGCGACCTTCGCGCTTCCTCCACCGCAACGCCTGGCTGCGCACCACGGCCGCGCGCAGGGTTGGCCTCGATCTACTCGCCGCCTCTGGCGTTGGATGGCTGGGCTTCACCGCCGTGCACGGAGCCCTCGGCCTCCGGGGGCATAGGCGCGGAGCGATCGAGGTCGAGCCCGTGGAGCGCTTCGGAGCCTGGGCCGACGAGCTCTTCGAGCGCTGCAAGCAGCGCTATAGCCTCGTCGCCACACGCGACGCGGCGAACATGAACGCGCTGCTGCCCCAGGGTGCCTGGCCACGCGGGATCGCGCTGCGCGTTGCGCGCGGCGGCGAGACCATCGGGTTCGCGGTAGTGATGGACACCGAGATGACGGGAGATCGCCGCTTCGGAGACCTTCGCGTTGGCTCGATCATCGATTGTTTCGGCCTTCCCGAGGATGCTCCCGACGTGATCGGTGCCGGCTTCGACTACCTGCAGCGACGCGGTGTCGACCTGGTCGTCTCCAATCAATCTCACCCCGCCTGGAGCGGAGCCCTGGCGCTTCACGGCTTCGCCGTACTTCCGGGGCGCCGCACCTTCGCGGCCTCACCGGCGCTTCGCAAGGCGCTCGAGCCTGTCGGTTCAACATCGACAGGCATCCACCTCACGAACCTCGACGGCCATGGCCCTCACGCGCTCTAACAGGGTGCTGACAAACCTCTCCCGTCGCCGTGCACGGACCTTCTGGCCGATCTCTTCGTTGCGAATCTCCGCGTACGGCTCGGTCCGACGTTCGTCAGCACCCTGCTAGGCGATCTCTCCGATCTGATCAGACACATCGCGGAACGTGAGAACCATCCATCTCCGACGCGTGTGGTCTGGGTGGGGGCACCGATGGCGACTTTGCGCCGACCCGGGAAGCCGACAGACAACTGTTTCATCGAGACGTTCAACGGATCGCTGCGCGACGCGTGTCTTGACGCGTATTGGTTCGAGTCGTGCGAGGATGCCAAGGAAAAGTTCGAGGGCTGACGCCGGGACCACAACGAGAGTCGAACTCACCCGGCTCTCAACGAGCAGTCGCCGACCGAATTTGCAGCGCGGGCCGATGACTTGGCGATTGGGACGAGACTACAAACCGCGGAAATCCAACGCTGGCTTCGGTCCGAGAAGTCAAAGCGGTTCACCACCCGCACTTCGCAGCAGCCGCCGAGGCTCCTCACCTCGAGGCGGCATACTCGTTCATGCCGAACACCTCCCCGCAGGAGCGATGAATCGAGATGCCGAGCATCGGGGTTGTCTTGCCCAACCTCGAAGCGCCTGCGGATGAGAAGAGATGGCGAAGAGTCATCGCACCTCGGGCGGAAGCGACGTCTGTGGGTACAATGCCTCACCCAATCACCAACCTAGATCGTTAGGACGCCGTCTAGGTGCGTATTGGCCCTGCGCGCAGGCCTCTTCCTTGGCGCTCAGGCTAGTGCGCCAGATCACAATGCCCGCCTCGCCAAAGCCCGAATGCGAGATAGACCGGGGGGTAGAACATGACGATGATTCTTGGCGCGGGTGCCGTGCATGCGCGATCTGCTCAGGTGACTGCTCGAGCTCTTGGACTCGCCATCGGACTCGCGTTCGGGCTGCTCGCGGCGCTCGTCGCGCCGGACGCGCAAGCGGCACCGGCTGCCAGCTTCACCGCGACCCCGCTGCAAGGATCCGTCTGCGTTGCACCGTGCGCGGTGCACTTCGACGCCGCAGGAACCGACGATCCGCAGTACACGCGTGAGTTTCACACGATGCTGTACCGGTGGAACTTCGGCGATGTCGCATCTGCCGCCAAGACCTGGTGGCATACCGGCGACACCGGGATCTCGCGCAATCTCGACTCCGGGCCGATCGTGGGGCACGTCTACGAAACGCCCGGAACCTATACCGCGACGTTGGAAGTGACGGCACCGGATCAGGAGCGTGGCACGGTGACCCGCAACGTCACGGTGGCCAACCCGAACACCGTCTTCCCAGCGAACACGTGGTGCTTCTCGACCGGAAGCAACTTCGCTGGCTGCCCCAATGACCGGAACGGAGACGGCGACTGCATCGACGGCGGCGACCTCAATCAATGCGTCACACTCGGAGTCAATCAATTCGACGAGGCGCTGAACAATGGCGGGACGGCCTCACCGAGAGGGTGCAACGCCGACCAATCGAAGTCGCGCTGCCTCTTCAAGGGCGGCGACACCTTCTCCGCCAACACAGAAGCGGTCTTGTTCCGCAGCGCGGCTCCGGGATTGATCTCGTCGTTCGGAACTGGCCGCGCGATCGTGACTTCCAATACGACGTTTCTTTTCGGGATTCGTGACGGTTGGCAGGTCGCGAACCTCGACATCCGCTTTGCAGCCGGGTCCGACAAAAGCATCAGCGCACGGGGATATGCGAACGGCGCAAGCGTCGCGACCCACAACGCGGGCTTCTACAACATCAGGCAGGTTGGCCAGATTGACGATTGTTCCGGCCTGGGAGCTGGCGGCGTAGCGCTCAGTACGCGGCTCTGGTTCGTGGACTTCGTCTGCGAACGGACGATCGATACGACCTCTGCGTCGTTTCAGCTCCTTGCCTCATCCAAGCAGAGCATCTGGCTGGGCGTTCACGTGTTCCCCGGGTATCGACCGCTCTCGCACTCGAACGCGCGTCTCTACTTGCAGGACACGGCGTTCTCTCACAGCTGGCTGAAGGCTCCTGGTCCCAACTCATTCGGAGGATATGGCGCACCTCTGCAGCTACGGGCAAGCAGCGAAGAAGGGGTTCCGCTGCCGACCACTCGCGATGTCCTCGCGTACAACCACATCCAGACCAAGAATGGTCCCGCTGGTGCTGGAGCGGAGTGGACGAAGATCTGCAATCACCCGAGCGGTTGTCTGGGTGCGGCGTCCATGGAGCCCAACCGGGGCGCAGCGTGCGGGGACATCCTCTACGAAAACAACCTTCACGACATCGAAGGCGGCTCGGCGGATGCCGGCTTGTATGTAGGCGTCGCAATTCGGTGCAGCGACACGACTGTGCGTAATAACGTGTTCGACTATCAGGGACAGCAGGCGTTCTCGACTTCCCCTGTGCAATTTCAACTGCTTCCGTCGGCTCCGACCGAGGTGCTGACGGGTAACGTCCATATCTTCAACAACACCAGCTACCTCACGTCGGAGTCGAACTCCTACACCGAGTGTTACAACAGCTCTGGTCTGAGCACTGGCGATCGCTGTTCGCAAAATCTCGCTTACTCGCCGGGTGGGGGCAGCATGACGGCGATCGCGACGAATCCGGGAGCGGATCCGTGGGCAACGACGACGCCTGCGAACGATTTGCGGACCACGCCGATCCCGAACTGGTGGACACGCACACCTCCGGTACCGCCTGCGGGAGCGATCGACTTCCTCGACTACCTCGGCGCGAGCACGACATGCAATGTCACCGGAGCGACTCAGCCCGGCGCACAACGCGGGTGCATCGTGGCCCCAGCTTCCTCTGGAGGTTCCGTCTGCGGCAACGGCTTGCAGCAGGCCGGCGAAGCCTGCGACGACGGCAACACCGTTTCCGGTGACGGCTGCAGCGCAACCTGCACGATCGAAGTCGTCGCCGCCGTCTGCGGCAACGGTGTCCGCACCGGCGCCGAAGCTTGCGATGATGGCAACGTCGTTTCGTGGGATGGCTGCAGCGCAACCTGCACCGTCGAAGTTCCCGTCTGCGGCAACGGGCATCGCCAAGGAAGCGAAGCCTGCGACGACGGCAACCTCGTCTCGTGGGACGGTTGCTCCGCAACCTGCGCCGTCGAAGTCGCGATCTGCGGCAACGGGCATCGCCAAGGAAGCGAAGCCTGCGACGACGGCAACCTCGTCTCGTGGGACGGTTGCTCCGCAACCTGCGCGGTCGAAGATGCGATAAGCGGCAACG
>JANNKU010000048.1:0-3240 GCA_031396445.1 Deltaproteobacteria bacterium
CTGGGCGGGTCGCATCGGCGAGGACTTCACGCCCGCCGCCGATCGCCGCTACCTGTGGTTCAACCAACAGGATCTCGAAGCGCTGCGCCGCCGTGCGCGCCGAGCCGACCTGGATGGCGGCGAACTCTGGGAGATCGGCGCCGCGACCCACGGCGGTCGCGCGCGCATCACCGATCTGCGCGGCATGGACCCCGAAGCGATGGAGATTCGCGGCGTCGCGCTCGCCGCCGGTCGCCGCATCACGCGCGGCGACATCGAACACCGCCGGCGCGTGGTGTTGCTCGGGGACGAAGTGCGACGCCTGCTGCTGCGACCCGGCGAAGGCGTCGGCACGTGGATCCGCATCGAGGGCAAACCGTTCCAGGTGATCGGCCTGCTCGCGCCGGTCGGACTCCAGCTTTCGCAGGACCGCATGCTGATCGACAAACAAGTCTGGGCGCCGCTTTCGACGGTGCAGGCGCAATTCCCGCGCGCCTGGACCGACGAGCCGGTGGTTTCCAACATCATCTACCGGGTGCGAGACCGGCGCGAGATCGCCGATGCCAAGAGCGAAGTGCGCGCGATCCTGGCCGACCGCATTGGTGTGTCGCGCAGCGACGACGAAGCGGTGATGGGCTGGAGCAGCCTCGAGATGCTGAACCGCTTCCCGCTCGACCAGAACAAGGGATTCCTGCTGATCCTCGCGGTGGCGACGCTCGGCGTCGGCGGCATCGGCGTACTCTCGATGATGCTCGATGCGGTGCACGAGCGCCGTCGCGAGATCGGCTTGCGCATCGCGGTCGGTGCGCGCCCGCGTGACGTCGTCGCGCAACTCTTCGTCGAAACGCTGGTGGTGACGTCGGTGGGCGGGCTCGCGGGTGTCGCGCTCGGTGTCTTCGGCTGCCTCGCGATCGGCGCCCTCGATGCGCCGGATCTCGTGCCGGTTCCGATCCTGTCGGGGCAGCTCGTCATCGCCGCGCTCGCGGTGATGACGTTCGTGGGTGTCGTCGCGGGTGTCGTGCCGGCGCTGCGCGCCGCGCGCATCGACCCGGCGATCACGCTGCGGATGGAGTGACGCGCAATGGAGCTGCTGCTGAACACCTTCCGCACGCTGCGCGCCCACGCGTTCCGTTTTGCGCTGACGTCTCTCGGTGTCTCGTGGGGAACGCTGATGCTGACGCTGCTGACGGCGGCGTCGGTCGGCATCGATCGCCACTTCACGAACGAGATCGAGGAGGTGGGACCGCGCGTCGTGTGGATGTTTCCGGGCACGATCGTGAAGGATCGCGTGGGCGAG
This sequence comes from Deltaproteobacteria bacterium, assembly GCA_031396445.1. Taxonomy (GTDB): domain Bacteria; phylum Myxococcota_A; class UBA9160; order UBA9160; family PR03; genus PR03. The sequence continues at coordinate 1,277 of JANNKU010000048.1, forward strand.
CGCGGTGCACGCGACGTCGAGTTGGAGGTGGAAGACGCTACGCGCATCGCGGCGCTCGAAAGCGTATCCGCCGCCGCGCCCAACGTGCTCGAGTGGTCGGCGGTGCTGCGCGCGCAGGGCCGCACGAAACTCTTCGGACTCTACGGCGTGATGCCCGAAACACAGCGGATCCGCAATTTCGAGATCGAGCGCGGTCGCTTCGTCTCGCCGCAAGACGTGCGGGGCGGCGCGCGCGTCGCATTTCTCGGTCACGCGGCGGCAGAGCGGCTCTTCGGTGCGCGCGATCCGGTGGGCCAGACACTGCACGTCGAATCGCTCGCATTTCGCGTGATCGGAGTTGCGAAAGCCAAGGGCGATCAGCTCGTCAACATGGGCGGTCAGGACGACAAGTCGGTCCTCATTCCGGAGACCACGATGCGGCGCTGGATCACCCACGACGCGCCGCTGAAGGCGCTGATCTTCGAGCCGCGAACGCGAGCGGAGAGCAGCGATGCGATCACACACGTGCGTCAGTTGATCGGGCTGCATCACGACTTCGATCCGAACCTCGATACGGCGCTCTCGTTCGTGAACATCCAGGACGTGATCGGCATCGTCGAGACGATTGGCGTCGGGCTGCGCGTCTTCCTGATCGGCGCCGGCCTGCTGACGATCGCAGTCGGCGCGGTGGGCGTGATGAACATCATGCTGGTGGTCGTCGGCGAACGGCGTCGCGAGATCGGCTTGCGCAAAGCGCTCGGCGCGACACAGCGCGATGTCTTCGTGCAGTTTCTCGCCGAGTCCGCCGCAGTGTGTCTGATCGCCGGCGCGATCGGACTCGCACTCGGCGGGCTGGCCGTGAAGGCGCTGGCGTGGGCGATCGGCCCGAACTCGGGATTCATGTCGCCGCCGGTGCTGGAAGTGAAGGGCGCCGTCGCCGTCGCGGTGGTGCTGGTGATCTCGGGCATCGCGGCAGGCTTGCTGCCGGCGCTGCGCGCGGCGCGCGTCGAGCCTGCGGAATCGCTGCGGTCGGTGTGATCGGGCGTTCGCGTCGCTACCCCCATGCGAGCGAGTAGACTCGCGGCGTGCGCATCGCCACGGGACGCGTCGTCGACGGCAAGATCGTGGTCGAAGGCGCACCCTTCGACCTGGTCCCGGAACAGAAAGAAGAACTCCTCGAAGCGATCCGCGAGGCCGACGAAGGTCTCGGCCGCGATGGCTGGGAGTTCCTCCGGGAACTTGGCGGGAAGAAGTAGCCCTCGAACCCGAATCCGATTGATGCCACGAGCCGAGCGCCACTTCGACGCGGCGGCGGCGTGGTGAGCGGTGCATCGAGGAGCAGCCCCAGACACGTTGGCAGCAGAAGTGGCCCGAGCATTTCGACTGATCGCGAGTCGTCCGTCAGTCGGTGCACGTGCGGCGGATGCAGAGCTCACCGGCGTCCGGCGTCTCCATCTTCGCAGAGTCAGGTACTACCTCTACTACCGCGCCATCGACGACGAACGCAGCATCAAAGTGCTCGCGTTCTGGCATGCGAGTCGTGGAGATGCGCCGGAGTTGTGAGACTCGCGCGCCGCATTCCTCGCCCTTCCAGGAAGCGGAGCGGGCAGCTTCGCGCTCACCGATCCACCAACGCAGGCGGCGCCACCCACGGACGCGTGCGCGGCGATGCATCCTTCACTTCGAAGAGCACGTGGCCGCGTTCGGTCGCGACGCGCGCGAGGCGCGGCGACGTATCGAAGTGTGCCGTCGCGTTCGCCGGAACGATCAGATAGCCGGGCGCCTGCTCATCGAGATAGCGGTGGATCAGCGCGTCGCTGGCGAGATCGGGCGGCAGCGTCCAGCCGGCGTTGCCGCACGCGAGGTAGAGCTCCCACGGATTCGGCGACGTGACGATCGCGTCGCGCTGCAGCGCCGTGCAGAACGCCGGCGCGAAGCTCTTCTCGAGACCCGTGCGCGTGCCGCTCTGCTGAACCGCGTTCCAC
>JANNKU010000091.1:0-42597 GCA_031396445.1 Deltaproteobacteria bacterium
GCCGAGAGTCTCTCCAAGGTGCAGGGGCAACCCTTCAAAGTGTCCGATGTGCGGGCGGCGATCGAGCGCCTGCTGGGAGCCGAATAGGTGGCCGCGCCGATCGCAAAACTGACCAAGCGCGATTTCGAGTCCGACCAGGAAATCCGCTGGTGTCCCGGCTGCGGCGACTACTCGGTACTCGCCAACGTGCAGCGCCTGATGCCGGAGCTCGGCATTCCGCGCGAGAACTTCGTGTTCGTGTCGGGCATCGGCTGCTCGAGCCGCTTCCCGTACTACATGAACACCTATGGTTTCCACACGATCCATGGTCGCGCGCCGGCCTTCGCGACCGGCATCAAGGTGTCGCGGCCGGAACTGTCGGTGTGGGTGATCACCGGTGACGGCGATGGGCTCTCGATCGGCGGCAATCACATGCTGCACGTACTGCGCCGCAACGTCGATCTGCAGATCCTGCTCTTCAACAACCGCATCTACGGGCTCACCAAGGGCCAGTTCTCGCCGACGTCGCGGATGGGCATGCGCAACAAGTCGATCCCGATGGGCGTCATCGATTCGCCGCTCGACCCGCTCGCGTTCGCGCTCGGCGCCGGCGCGACCTTCGTTGCGCGTACCGTCGATGTCGATGCTGCCAGCCTGCAAGACGTGCTGCGCCGCGCGCACGATCACAAGGGCGCTGCGTTCGTCGAGATCCTGCAGAACTGTCCGGTGTACAACGACGGCGAATTCGCGGAGATCGAGGACAAGAAGACGCGCGTCGAAGCCGGCCTTCCGCTCGAACACGGCAAGCCGCTCGTCTGGGGCGCCAAGGGCAAGCGTCGCGGCATTCGCATCGAACACGGCGTGCCGCAGGTGATCGCGCTGCGCGACGACGAGGATGCGATCGCGGCCGGCATCACGGTGCACGACGAGAAGCACGAGAGCCCCGGCTACGCGGCCGTGCTCGCGGCGCTCGCGCCGCCCGAGTTCCCGATCCCCGTCGGTGTACTGCGCGCCGTCGAACGACCGACTTACGAGGCGCTGCTCGAAAAGCAGATCACCGATTCGACGCAGGCACGCGGCGCGGGTGATCTGCGCAAGCTGCTGCACGGCAGCGACACGTGGACGGTCGGCGGCTGAGAGGCTGTTGCCGATGGCGAGCGAAGGTCGATGACCGAGGTCCCTGAACGGCTCGCTGCGATTCTCGATGCCTTCGATGCCCGCCACGCACTCGGCGCTCACGTCGCAGACGACGGCGGAGCGCTCTTCCTCGGCGATGAGCGATTCCCGCGCGTGTACGACGCGAACCATGCGCGTCGCGTGCTGACAGCCGATGCCGATCTGCCGCGCCTCTTCGACGAGATCGAGCGCCGCTACGCACATCTGCACTTCCGTTCGGTGCGCAGCGATGCGCGCTGCGCGACTTCGCTGGAAGCCCGGCTCTCAGTGGCCGGTTATGCGCCGAGCCTCGGTGAGGTGCTGCTGACGCTCGAAGACGACGTGCGCGGGTGCGCCGCCAACGTGCGCATCGCGGAGATCGCGAGTGAGGCCGATTGGCGCGCCTGGCGCAGCGTGAAGGCGCAGGATCAGAAGAGCCCCTGGTTTGCGGAGATCGGCGACGAGTGGGTCGCCTACACGCGGCGCCGATCCCCAGCCGCCGCGTACTTCGGCGCCTTCGATGGCGACGCGCTGCTCGCCTTCTTCTCGGTCTTCGTGCACGAGCGCGTCGGCTACCTCGAAGACCTGCTCGTCGCGCCCGCGGCGCGGAATCGCGGCGTCGGAACTGCGCTCGTGCGCTTCTGCTCCGAAGAAGCGCGTCGCCGCGGCGCGCGCCTCGTATTCCTGCCCGCCGCGATCGATGACACGCCGAGAGCGATGTACGCCGCGATGGGATTCACGCCGGTCGGCATGGCGTGGCATTGGCTGCGCCGCGACGAGGACTGATCGCGATGCGATTGCGGCAGGTTGCGCTGGTGGCGCGTGATCTCGAAGCGACCGTCGAAGAGCTCCGCACGCTCTTCGGCATCGATGTCGCGTTCCGCGATCCCGGCGTCGCCGCCTTCGGTCTGGTGAATGCGGTGCTCCCGATCGGTGACACCTTCCTCGAAGTGGTGTCGCCCACGCGCGACGACGCATCCGCGGCGCGATTGCTGGCGCGGCGCGGCGGAGACACCGGCTACATGGTGATCGTCCAGATCGACGATCTCGCCGCGGCACGCGCGCGGATGCAGCGCGAGGCTGTGCGCATCGTCTTCGAGCACGCACACCAGGACGGTCATACCGCCACGATCCACCTGCACCCACGCGACGTCGGCGGCGCGATCCTGTCGCTCGACGAATCGGTGCCGCCCGAGAGCTGGGACTGGGCGGGCCGTGATTGGCAGCAACACGTTCGACGCGACTCGGTGACGGGGATCGCCGCCGTCGAGTTGCAATCCGCCGACCCCGCTGCACTCGCGGCGCGCTGGGGCGCGGTGCTCGATCGACCCGCGACGCGGACTGCGACGAGCGCGCACGAGATCCGACTGGACGGAGGCGCGATTCGCTTCGTCGCCGCGGGCGATGGCGCGAGCGAAGGCATCGTGGGCATCGATCTCGTAGCGGCGGACGCCTCGCGCGTAGGCACCGAGTGCGTCTCGTGCGGAACCCGCTTCCGGCTGGTGTCGCCCCGCTAGACCCGGATCCCGAAATAGAGAACGACCAGCTCGTCGCTGCCTGGATTGCGCAGCTCGTGCGTCTCGCCCGGCGCCACCGCGATGCAGGTGCCGGCGGACATCGCGTGCATGGCGCCGTCGATCTCGATCGCGCCGTCGCCCGATTGCGCGAAGAAGATCTCCCACATGTCCGCGTGCACATGGCCCGCTGCGACTTGCCCGGATGCGAGCCGCGCCTGCGCAAACTGCGTCTGGTGCGGCACTTCGCCGAGGCGCAGCAGCACCTGCTTCGCGATCTCTGGATTGTGGAAGACGCGCTCGACGGGAATCCCGCCTAGAGAGCTTCGCTTCACCGTGCGAGTTCGGGACAGCGCTTGGCGAGCGTCTCGCCGATCTCTGCGGGCGACATCGAAACGCGTACGCCCGCCGCTTCGAGCGCGGCGATCTTGTCGCTCGCGCGACCCTTGCCGCCAGCGATGATCGCGCCGGCGTGGCCCATGCGTTTGCCGGCCGGCGCGTTCTGGCCCGCGATGAACGCGACCACCGGCTTCTTCATGTGCGCCTGGATGAAGGCGGCCGCCGTCTCCTCCGCCGAGCCGCCGATCTCGCCGATCATGATCACGGCGCGCGTCTCGGGATCCGCTTCGAAGAGCGCCAGCGCATCGATGAAGTTGGTGCCGATGATCGGATCGCCGCCGATGCCGACGCAGCTCGACTGGCCGATGCCGAGGCGCGTGAGCTGATCGACCGCTTCGTAGGTGAGCGTGCCCGAACGCGAGATCACGCCCACCGGGCCGGGCGTGGTTATCTGCGCGGGCATGATGCCGATGCGACACTGGCCGGGCGTCACGACGCCGGGGCAGTTCGGGCCGAGCAGCCGCGTCGCGCCGCCGCGCAGCCCGCGCTTCACGCGCATCATGTCGAGCACCGGGATGCCCTCGGTGATGCACGCAACGAGCGCGATGCCGGCATCCGCCGCTTCGAGGATCGCGTCGGCTGCGCCCGGCGGCGGAACGAATACGACCGACGCGTTGGCGCCCGTCGCCTCGACCGCCTCGCGCATCGTGTCGAAGACCGGCATGCCGTCGATTTCGGTGCCGCCCTTGCCGGGCGCGACGCCGCCGACCACCTGCGTGTGGTACTCGCGCGAGAGCTTCGCGTGGAAGCGCCCCATCTTGCCGAGGCCCTGCACGAGCAGCTTGGTGTTCTTGTCACAGAGAATGGACATGGTGGGGCGCTTGCTCCGTTGGCCTGCATCAACCGGCTTGTGCGGCGGCCGCGACGGCGCGCTCGCCGGCTTCGCGGAAGGTGTCGGCGGGCGTGATGTCGAGACCCGAGGCCTCGAGGATCTGGCGGCCTTCCGCCGCGTTGGTTCCCTGCAGTCGCACCACCAGCGGGATTTTCACGCCGAGTTCCTTCGCCGCGGCGACGACGCCCTCGGCAACCAGATCGCAGCGCACGATGCCGCCGAAGATGTTCACCAGGATCGCCTTCACCTGCGGGTCTTCGAGAATCAACTTGAAGGCCGCAGCGACGCGCTCCTGGTTGGTGCCTCCGCCAACGTCGAGAAAGTTCGCGGGCGAACCGCCGGCGGCGCGCAGCATGTCGAGCGTCGCCATCGCGAGGCCGGCGCCGTTCACCAGACACCCGACGGTGCCATCGAGACCGACGTACGCCAGATCGAGTTCCGCCGCTTCGCGCTCGCGGGCGTCTTCTTCGTCGGCGTCGCGCAACTCGCGGATGTCGGCGTGACGGAAAAGTGCGTTGTCGTCGAAGTTCAATTTACAGTCGAGCGCGAGCAGATCACCGCTCTTCGTCACGACCAGCGGATTGATCTCGGCGAGCGATGCGTCCTTCTCGACGAAGAGTCGCACCAGCCCGCTGAGGAAGACCTCGAGCTTCGCGATCGATGCCGCCGGGAGGCCGAGCGCGAAGGCGACGCGCCGCACATGGAACGCCTGCAGTCCGACCGCGGGGTCGATGTGCACCGTGGTGATCTTCTCGGGCGCGCGCTCGGCGACCTCTTCGATCTCCATGCCGCCTTCGGTCGATGCGATGATCGCGAGATCTTCGCCCGCGCGATCGAGCACCACCGCGAGGTACAACTCGCGCTCGATCTCGCAGCCCGCTTCGATCCAGACCTTGCGCACCAGCTTGCCTTCGGCGCCGGTCTGGTGCGTGCGCAGCGTCATGCCGAGGATCTCGCTCGCGAGTCGCTTCGCGTCGGCGGGCGACTTCGCCACCTTGATGCCGCCCGCTTTGCCGCGTCCGCCCGCGTGCACTTGCGCCTTCACCACGACGATCTTCGAATCGAGCTGGCGCGCAGCGCTCTCGGCTTCGGCGGGTGTCGTCGCGAGACGACCCGGCGGCACAGGAACGCCGTAGCCCCGCAGCAATTCCTTCGCCTGATACTCGTGAACGTTCACAGCTGGATCTCCGCGACCAGCTTGCGCACGTGATCCACCGATGCGTCAAAGAGCTTTCTCTCGGCGGGATCGAGTTCCAGCTCGATGATCTTCTCGACGCCGCCTGCGCCGAGAACGCACGGCACGCCGAGGTAGAGACCCTGCACGCCGTACTCGCCTTCACAGAGACAGGCGCAGGCGAGCACGCGCTTCTTGTCCTTCAGGATTGCCTCGGCCATCTCGATCGCCGATGCGGCCGGCGAGACGAACGCGGAACCCGTCTTCAGCAGGTTCACGACTTCACCACCGGCGTTCTTGGTGCGCTCGACGATCGCGTCGAGCCGATCCTGCGCGATCAGCTTCGCGACCGGAATGCCGGCGACCGTGCAGTAGCGCGTCATCGGCACCATCGTGTCGCCGTGACCGCCGAGCACCAGCGCCGTCACGTCTTCGACCGAGACGCCGAGCTCCCAGGCGACGAAGGCGCGCAGCCGCGCCGAGTCGAGCACGCCGGCCATCCCGACGACGCGATTCTTCGGGAAGCCCGATGCCTGCTTGAAGGTGTAGACCATCGCGTCGAGCGGATTCGAGACGACGATCACGATCGCATTCGGCGCGTTCTGCTTCACGCCTTCCGCAACCTGCTTCATGATCGCGAGATTCGTCTTCAGCAGATCGTCGCGCGACATGCCGGGCTTGCGCGCGAGCCCCGCCGTGATGATCACGAGATCGGAGCCGGCGATGCCTTTGTAGTCGTTCACGCCAGTGATCTTCGCGTCGGCGCCGAAGAGCGGCGCGCCTTCCGCGATGTCGAGCGCCTTGCCCTGCGGCAAGCCTTCGACCACATCGAAGAGCACGACGTCACCGAGTTCGCGATACGCGATCTGCTCCGCGAGTACGCCACCGATGTTGCCGCCGCCGATCAGCGCAATCTTCGCTCTCGCCATGGGGAATGGCTCCTTCTCTGATTTCGATTTCGCCGTCTTGATCTAGGACATGTTCGCGATGATCGCGTCGCCGTAGCCGCTGCAAGACACCAGCTTCGCGTCGTCCATCAGGCGATGGAAGTCGTACGTGACGGTCTTCTTCGCGATCGCGCGCGAGATGCCGGTCTCGATCATCGTCGCCACTTCGCTCCAGCCCATGTACTCGAACATCATCACGCCCGAGAGCAACACCGAGCTGGGATTCACCTTATCGAGGTTTGCGTACTTCGGCGCCGTTCCGTGCGTCGCTTCGAAGATGCCGTGGCCCGTCTGATAGTTGATGTTCGCGCCGGGCGCGATGCCGATGCCGCCGACCTGCGCCGCGAGCGCGTCGGACAGGTAGTCACCGTTCAGGTTCATCGTCGCGATCACGTCGAACTCGTCGGGGCGCGTCAGCACCTGCTGCAACGTGATGTCGGCGATCGAGTCCTTCACGAGAAGCTGGCCCGCGGGCGGCTTGCCATTGCAATCGTCCCAGCCGATCGCGCGGCCGGCGTACTCGCGCTTCACGAGTTCATAGCCCCAATCACGGAAGGCGCCTTCCGTGAACTTCATGATGTTGCCCTTGTGCACCAGCGTGAGGCTCTTGCGTTTGTGCGCGATCGCGAAATCGAGAGCGGAGCGCACGAGTCGCTCGGTGCCCTCGCGCGAGATCGGTTTGAAGCCGATGCCGCTGCTCGCCGGGAAGCGGATCTTCTTCGCCTCGTTCGGAAACTCTTTGGCGAGGAACGCGAGGATCTTGCTCGCCTCGGGCGAACCCGCGGCCCATTCGATGCCGGCGTAGATGTCCTCGGTGTTCTCGCGAAAGATCACCATGTCGACGAGTTCCGGACGCTTCACCGGCGACGGCACGCCTTCGTACCAACGCACCGGTCGCAAGCAGACATAGAGATCGAGGATCTGGCGCAGGGCGACGTTCAGCGAGCGGATGCCGCCACCGATCGGCGTCGTCAACGGACCCTTGATGCCAACGAGATAGGTGCGAAACGCATCGAGCGTCGCATCGGGCAGCCAGCTCTCGGTCCGCTTGAACGCCTTCTCGCCCGCCAGCACTTCCATCCACGCGATCTGGCGCTTGCCGCCATACGCCTTCGCGACGGCTGCATCGAAGACGCGCACCGACGCGGCCCAGATATCGGGGCCAGTGCCATCGCCTTCGATGAACGGAAGGATCGGGCGATCGGGAACCGCGAGCTTCCCGTTGGCGTCGAGAGTGATCTTCTGGCCGCCTGCGGGCGGAGTCGGGCTCCAGGGGGTCGTCATGGGTAGGGCGGATTTACAGGATTCAGCCGCGCGTCGCCAGCATCGGCGAGGCCATCCGCGGCGTTCGCAACGGCTCGGATCAGGAGCGGGGCGCAGCCAGCCATTGCTGCACTGATTGGATTGGAATCTGCACCGGACAAACCGCCTCGCAAGCGCGACAGGCGCTGCACGCCTCATCGACCTGTGCAGCTTCCGTTTCAAATGGAGTGAGTGAGAGTCGCACCCAGTCGATCGCCATTCGCGACGCCGCGATCACCGCGTCGCGCGGGTCGATGCGCGGCGCGCCGCCGCTGCGCGCGCATTCCGCCGAACACAAGCCACAGACGAGACACGCTTCGGATGCGAGCGCGAGCGCCGCGCTCTCGGCGTCGGGCAGCCGGAAGCCGTCGGCCGCGTAGTTCGCGAGGAAGCGTTCGATCGGATCGCCGACCGCATCGCGGCCGAGTGCGCGCCGCACCACATGCTTGGCGCCGGTGCGCACCTGCATCCACAGCGCGCGCAAACTTCCGGTGCGCGAAAATTCGCGCGTGAAACCGCGATAGCCCTTCAGCACGACGACGCCTCGATGCCCGCGCGGCGTCCCGACAAGAGCGCGACGCCGAGCCCCGTGCGATCGCGCGCCGGATCGAAGGAGCCGAGCAGGTCGCCGGCTGCGAAGCAGTTTGCGAAGCGCGGCGCGCCGTCGGCGCCGAGCGGACGCAATCGCGTGTCGGTGCGCACGCCGGCGCCGAAGAGCGGCTGCTCGCCTTCGTAGTCGCGCCGCACCAGTTGTCGCGCGGCCATCCCATCCACGCGACGGCCGGCGAGATCGTGCAGCGGCAAGCCGAGCAGCGGTTCGACCAACTTGCCCTCGCGCTCGACGATGCCGCCGCCGACGAAGCGTCCGGTGGCGAGTACGAGCACGTCACAGGCGAGCGTCGCGGCTTCGGCTTGCTGCTTCGGCGCATCGGCTGCGTTGCGCGCTGCGAGCTGTACCGCGTAAACGCGCGCACCGTCGAGGTCGATGCGCTGCACGCGACCGGTGATGCGCTGCACACGACCGCGTTCGAGCGCCGCTGCGAGCGAGCGATCGAGCCGGAATCCCGCGAGCGACAGCGATGGCGCTCCGACGAGCTCAGCAGCGCGACAACCGGCCGTCGCTTCGATCCACGCGCGGGTACCGGCGGCGGTCTCGAGCCCGAGCACTGGAGGGAACAGCAACAGGCGCCCTTCGGCGCCGAGCGCGGCGACGGCATCGCGCAATGCATCGCGAACCGCAGCGGTGTCGAGGGCGCGAGCAAAGCGCGCGGGCTGCGCGGCGAGGTCACGAAGCGACGCGGGCAGCGCGAGTCGCACGATCGAGAGCGCGCGCGACGTGAGGCCGACAGCCGCCATCTCCGCAGCGAGTACCCGCAGCGCGCTGCGCACTTCGAAGCCGGGGAGACCGGGCACGTCGACCAGCGCGATCTCGTCGGCGCTGTCGAGGTCGCCCTCCCCTGCGCCGGAGAATGCGAGATCGGCGGCGCGCAGCGAGCCGTGCACGTCGGCGAGCCAGCGCGTCTGCGCGAGGCTGCCGTGCACGCGCAGACCGGACGGTGCGAGCCATGCGTCGAGCGCGACGACTGCCGCCTTCACCTCGTCCTCGGCATCGCGTGCGCGAAGCAGCATTGCGTAGGGATGCGCAGTGTTCGTGGCTGCGACGGCGTGCATCCGGCCGATCGGCGCGAGCGGCTGGCCCGATGCGGCGTCGCGCAGCGGCAGTCCGCCGCGGCGCAGTGGCGATGCGGCGGCGACATCGAGCGTTCCCCACGAGAGCGCCGTTGCGCCGGGGGCGGCCGACACGAGCGTCACGTCCGCGCCGCGCGACGCGAGTTCGAGCGCCGCGCTGTTGCCCGCGAGCCCGCCGCCGACGACCACCGCCTTCACGACGTGAATCCCCGGCCGCCGAGAAAGGTGTGGCGATGGATCTCCATCGCCGCGAGATGCGAGCCGCCGAGCGCCGGCGCGATCGAGCGCCAGCGCTCGTCTACGAAGGCCCGCACTTCTTCGACACAGCGAGCAGCGGACCAATCGAGTGCGTCGGCTAGCACCGCGGCGGCATTGCCCACACAGCCTGTGCCCTGGCAGGCGCCGACGCCGAGCCGCACGCGCAGCGCGCAGTCGGTGAGGCGGCGCAGGCCTTCGTTCGCCACCGCATGTCGCATTTCAGCGTCGAGCACGGGTTCGCAGGCGCAGACGACGCGCGGCGCGCTCGTCGCCCCAGCTTCGGCGTCGTGGTCGGCGAGCACTTTCGGCGTGCGCGTGCCGTGGCGGAAGCCGAGTCGCAGCACGGCGGCGACCGGTGTGCGGAAGCGCTTCGCGGTGGCGAGCACGTCGAGGGTGCCATCGCCGCCCGGAAGCGGCGTCGTCGCGCTGCGACCCGGCTCGCGCACACCGAGCGCTGCGCAGAGTCGATCCGCCGCGTCCTCCGCCATCAACCGGTAGGCGGCGAGTTTGCCGCCCGCGATCGTGAAGAGCCCCGGTGCGCCATCGCGCGCGTGATCCAGCACGACATAGTCGCGCGACAGTTCGTCTTCGTTTTTCCCGAAGCCCCAGAGTGTCGGACGCACGCCCTGGATCGTGTGCGTCACGCGGTGGCCGCGGATCGATGGGATCGAGCGCTCCATCGCCTGCAGCACATAGGCGACCTCGTCTTCGGTCGCTTCCAGCCGATCGAGATCACCGTAGAAGTCGTCGTCGGTGGTGCCCGCCATGCTGTTCTGCTCGTGCGGGAAGGTGAACATGTCGCGGCCGTCCACACCTCGGGCATAGACCGCGAGGTTCGAGACGCGGCGCTCGAAGACGAGGTGGATGCCCTTGCCTGGTCGCAGTCGCACCTCGACACCGGCCAGTGCCGCTAGCTTCGGCACCCACGGCCCGCCCGCGTTGATGCACACGTCGGCTTCGATCTCGAAGAGCTCGCCGGTGATGCGATCGCGCATGCGGCCGCCGACGATGCGGCCGCCACCCGGTTCGCGCAGCCACTCGATCAACTCGGTGTGCGTGAGCACCACCGCGCCGCGCTCGGCGGCATCGAGTGCGTTCGCCGCGCAGAGGCGCGCGGCATCGACGCCCCACCCGTCGAGCGTGAACGCGCACTCGATGCGCGGCGAGAGCGCCGGCTCGAGTCGCAGCGCTTCGGCGCGCGACAGCCGCGTGTGGCTGCGACCGTTCTTGAAAGGCTGATACTGGTCATACATCTCGAGGCCGATCTCGACCAACTCGGGGCCGATCGGATCCTCGGGAAACACCGGCATCACGAATGGGATGCGGAAGATCAGATGCGGCGCGATGCGCTGGATCGCGCCCGAGTCCACGCACGAATGCAGCGTGACGTCGGGATCCTTCTGCAAGTAGCGAAGGCCGCCGTGGATCATTCCGGACGAAGCCCACGAGGTGCCGGAGCCGAGCTCGCGTCGCTCGACCAGCGCGCTCTGCACGCCGCGCAGCGCGAGATCGCGCGCGATTCCGGCGCCGTTGATGCCGCCGCCGACGATGAGTACCGGAACGCGAATGCGCCGGCTCACTGCGGGCGCAGCGCCTTCGCCTCGCGCCGCACCGCATCGCGCTGCTGCGGCGACAGCGTCGGGATCTCGAGACGCTGGCCGGGATAGAGACGCGACGGATCGCGGATCTGATCGCGATTGGCTCGATAGAGCGCCGGCCACAGCGACGGATCGCCGAGCGTCAGCGCGGCGATCGTTGCGAGCGTGTCGCCATCGCGCACGTCGTGAAAGGGAGACGGCGTCGCGGCCACCGCGAACAACGCGAACGCCGCGAGCAGGCCTGCGCGGACGCGACCGCTCATTGTGTCGCTCCCTTCGGCCCCGGCGCCGGCAGGATGCGCACACGCAATTCTTCGAGCTGCGCCGGCTCGACCGACGACGGTGCGTCCATCAACAGATCCTGACCGCGCTGCGTCTTCGGGAACGCGATCACGTCGCGCAGGCTCTCGGCGCCGGCGAGCAGCATCGCCATCCGGTCGAGGCCGAATGCGAAGCCACCGTGCGGCGGCGCACCCGCGTCGAGCGCATTCAGCATGAAGCCGAAGCGCGCTTCCATTTCGCCCTTCGAGTAGCCGAGCAGCTCGAAGATCTTGCGCTGCACGTCGCTGCGGTGATTGCGCAGGCTGCCGCTGCCGAGCTCGAGCCCGTTCATCACGACATCGTAATGCGTGCCGCGCATGCGCTCCGGATCGGTGTCGAAGAGCGCGAGATCTTCCTCGACCGGCGCGACGAAGGGCATGTGCATGAAGATGAGCTTGCCGTGCTCGTCGCGCTCGAAGACCGGGAAGTTCAGCACGAAGAGTGGCGCCCAGGCCCGATCGTCGGTCCGGCCGAGCTGGCGACCGAGATCGGTGCGCAGGCGACCGAGAATTGCGTTGGCCTTCGCGAACTCGTCGGCCGCGAAGAAGAGCAGCGAGCCGGGCCGCGCGCCGGTGCGCTCGGTGATGCCGGCGCGCTCCGCATCGGAGAGGAACTTCGCGATCGGCGACTGCCACGTTCCGTCGGCGGTGACGCGCACCCAGGCGAGGCCCTTCGCGCCGAGTTCTTTTTTGACGAACGATTCGAGGCGGTCGATCTCACCGCGCGAGAGTGCATCGGCGTCGTGGATCGGCAGGCATTTCACGACGCCGCCCTTCTGCACGGCGGCGCCAAAGGCGCGGAATTCTGTCGCGCGAAACAGATCGGTCAGCTCGACGAGTTCGAGCAGCACGCGCGTATCGGGTTTGTCCGAGCCGTAGCGCGCCATCGCATCGGCATACGAGAGGCGCGGGAACGGTTGCGGGAGCTCGATGCCGCCCGCATCGCGCCACGCGCGCACCGTCACTTCTTCGAGGACCGTGAGCACTTCTTCGACACCGACGAAGGACATCTCGAAATCGATCTGCGTGAATTCGAGCTGGCGATCGGCGCGCAGATCTTCGTCGCGGAAACAGCGTGCGATCTGGAAGTAGCGCTCGAAGCCCGCGATCATCAGCAATTGCTTCATGATCTGTGGCGACTGCGGCAACGCGTAGAACTCGCCGGGTTGCAGGCGACTCGGCACCAGGAAATCGCGCGCACCTTCTGGTGTCGCCTTCGCCAGGATCGGCGTCTCGATCTCCAGGAAGTCGAGCTCTGTGAGAGTCGAGCGCGCCGATTGGTAGAGCGCGTGGCGAACGCGCAGCGCGCGCTGCAGCGGCGCACGGCGCAAATCGTGGATGCGATGGCGCAGGCGCACCAATTCGTCGGTGCCCGATTCGTCCTCGATCGGAAACGGCGGCGGCGTCGCGACGTTCAGGATGCGCAGCTCGCGCACGGCCACCTCGACCTCGCCGGTCGGGAGCTTCGGGTTCACCGTCTCGGGCGTGCGTCGCTCGACGGTGCCGCGGGCGATCAGCACGAACTCGCTGCGCAGCTCGCCCGCCCGCGCGTGCGCGTCGGCGGCGACTTCGGGGCGGAACACGATCTGGATGAGGCCCTCGCGGTCGCGCAGATCGACGAAGATCACGCCGCCGTGGTCCCGGCGAGATTGCACCCAGCCCGCGACGACGACTTCGCTGCCGATCAGTTCGGCGCGGATCGCACCGCACGCGTGGCTGCGGCGCTGATCGCCCATCTGGTCGAGGCGGGCGGCGCCAAGCCGGGCACTGGGCCGGAGTGCGTCGGACAACGCGTCTCTCCTGTGAGCAGTGGAGGAGTTGAGTCAGGGGCTCGGCGCGCGCGATGAAAGAGCCGTGACACAGAGAAAAAGGTAAGCGAAATCGGCTATTTGGTTAGCAACGGAGCGTGTGGGTGTCAAACCGGCGGGATGCGGCGCGACGCGAAACTAGAGATCGCTCGCCGAGCAGACGCGGTCGCGGCCGAGCGACTTCGAGCGATACATCGCTTTGTCGGCCATATCGATCAGCGCTTCGGCCCCGACGCCGTGCATCGGGAACGCCGAGACGCCGACACTCACCGTGACCTGCAGCGGAGCGGCGCCGCGCGTCTCGAAGCGTGCGGCCGCGACGGCGGCGCGGATGCGCTCGGCGATCAGCAGGCCGCTCTCGAGACTCGTATCGACGAGCAGCACGGTGAATTCATCGCCGCCATAGCGCGCGAGCGTGTCCACCTGGCGGATGCAGAGCGCGAGCACCTCGGCGAGTCGGCGCAAGGTGCGCGAGCCAACCAGGTGACCGTGGTTGTCGTTCACCAGCTTGAAGCGATCGATGTCGAGGAAGAGCAACGAGAGCTGCGTTCCGTAGCGCTCGGCGCGGCGGATCTCGTGGTCGAGCGCGGTGAAGAGATAGCGGGCGTTGTAGGCGCCCGTGACGTCATCGACGAACGCGCGTTCCTTCGCCTGCAGGTAGCGCTCGGCGTTCTGGATCGCGGCCTGCGCATGGGCCGCGACGAGCCGCGCGATCTCGAAATCTTTTTCGCGGAAGCCGCGGCCTGACTCCGGGATCAGCAACACGCCGCCTTCCGCCGCGCGCCCGTGGATCGGCACCGCCAACATCGGGCCGGGATGCACGCCGGCAACGCACAGCGCGTCGTGCAGCGGTCCGCCCTCGATGACACCCGGCGGCGGCAACGCCTCGATGTCGATCGGCTTCTCCCCGATCAGCGCAACGCGCAGGCTCTCGGTTTCGGGCTCGGCCCAGCCGCGCAGCACCACGTCATCGGAACCGAGGTTCGCCGCACGATGAAAGATCGCGAGCCCTCGCGTGCGACCGAGGCGCGCGAGCAGGACGTCGAGCGCGATCGTGTGGATCTCCGCCGACTCGAGCGACGCAGCGAGCGCGCGACAGTCTTCGACGGTGGCGAGCAGATCGCGCAGGTGGAGATTCTCGGCCTGCAAGCGACGGCGATCTAGCGTGCGTCGCACGACCAGCCCGAGTTCATCGCCATGCACGGGCTTGTTGAGATAGTCGGCCGCGCCCATGCGCAGCGCCTGAATGGCGCTGTCCACCGAAGCGTGCGCGGTGATCAGGATGACGTCGGTGTGGGGATGCTCGGCGCGCACGCGCGCGAGCAAGTCGATCCCCGAGAGTCCGGGCAAGTGGAGGTCGGAGAGGACTAGATCGAAGCTTGCGCTGCGCAGCGCCTCCAGCGCTTCTTCTGCGCTCCGAGCGGTTTCGACAGACGCGACATCACCGATCGCCTCGATCGCCACTTCGCGATCGAAGCGGGTGTCGTCGACGATCAGGACGCGCGGACGCGCGCTGCGCTCATCCATGCGCTTCCTCGCGTCCTCCAGCCTCGCCGTGGAATCGCGAGGCGCCCTCGGGCCCGCCATCGGCTCCCCGAGAGCGCTCCTTGAGCGCGGAGGAGCGGATCAGCCGCCAGCGGCCGTCTGGTGTTCCGGCGGCGGCAGCACCGTCGTCCAGTTCTGACCGGCGTCGTCGCTGTGGAGCACGTTGCCGCGCTCGCCAACGATGAATCCGCTCTTCCCGCCCGGCGCGAACCAGATGTCGCGCATGAACGTGAAGATCGTCGGGAACCCATTCTTCGGCGGGGCCCAGGTCTCGCCCCGGTCCTTGGTCACGCGAATGAAGCCCTTCTCGCCCACCGCGATCACACTGCCGTCCACCGGGAAGAGCGAGAAGATCGCCTGCTTTCGCCCGGTGTCGCGGTACACCCAGTTCTGCCCGCCGTCGTGCGATACGAGCACGACGCCACCGAGGCCTGCGATATAGCCCTCTTGCGGATTCGCGAAGCGCACCGTGAACAGATACGGATTCTGTGCGATCGAGACCGCGATGCCCGGCGCGTCGGACTTGCGGCTCGCCAGATAGCGGCGCAGGAACTCGGGATCGTCGTCGAGGAAGTCTTCGTAGTCCCAGGGCGGCGCGCCGCGCTTGCGGATCCGGTCCGAGAGAAGTCCCGCTTCTTCGAGCACGGCGGACACGGCCTGTACGCGCGCCTCGAGGATCTCGAAGAGCGGCGTCGGGTCGTCTTCCTTGCCGAACTCCGCGATCTCCGCCGCGCTACCGACCGGCTCGATCGCGACGTTCAGATGCGGCAGGTCGATGATCTTCTTGGCGAACTCGCGCAGCGACGCGGCATGCGTTTCCGAAATCTCGATCTCGTTGAAGCCGAGTTGGATCGGCGGGACCGAGATGTCCTGTTGAATCGAAGCACGCTGCCAGGTCTGGCCCGCGTTGTCGCTGTGAAAGATGTATCCGAACTCGCCAATGATCCAACAATTCTTGGCGTCGGGGAGGCAATAGATGTCGGTCAGACCGACGTCCTCGTAGACCTTCTCACCTTTGCGGACTTTGTCCTGCTCGGGCGGCGAGAGCCAAACGAATTGTTGGTGCAGCTGGTCGATCGTCAGCGAGCGGTCTTGCCAGCTCTTGCCGCCGTCGTCCGTGAAGAGGCGCCCGCCCCACTCGCCTACCGCCCATGCGTTGTTGGCGTCGAGAGCTTGAACACCGAAGAGGTGGGTGTCCTCTTTCTCTTTGATGTTGGGCTGGCGCGCCCAGGTGAGTCCGCCGTCTTCGGTGCGCAGGATCGTGCCGGACTGGCCGACCGCCCAACCGCGCTTGGGGTCCGCCATCGACACGTCGTATAGAAGTTGCCGCGTTCCGGTCTCGCCCTTCTTCCAGGTCTTGCCCGCATCGTCGGAGACATAGACCGCGCCCCAGTAGCCCGCCGCGACGACGTTCAGCGGCGTCGGCGCCGAGACCGCGAAGAGATCGTCGTAGATCGTGATGTCCCCTGTATTCACCTCGGGCGAGAAGTTGATTTCGTGGCACCCGACGGAAACGAAGGCGGACGCCGAGAGGCCCGCAAGCACCAACGCGGTACGAACCGCGCTCCGACTCGCTCGGGGGGACATTTTCATGAACTACCTCCGGCCCGCCGAGGGCCAAGCTCAAATCGCAGACTGGACTCGCACAGCGCGGGATCGATGGACCGGAACCGCACCACCGGACGAGGCCCGACGACCGCGGCCGACGGCCTGGGGATTCACTCTCTAAACTAGGCGCCGATGCGTTGTCAAGAACGCCACACCGAACCCGCGCGCCGGGCCACCCTTTGCGGCCCGAAGTCGGTGCTCGTTTCGACTCCGCAATGAAGGAGACGCCCGTCGATCGAGGTCTGCCGATTCCGCGTGATCCGGCACTGCCGACACGGGCAGCGACGCGCGGATTCTCGATTCCACCGCGCTTCTGGTTGCGAGCGCTCGGCGTGCCGCAATCGCTGCGGCTAGCCGGTTGCTTCGCCGCGATCGCGATTCGCGAGGCGGCGGGTCGCTCGGTCGACGCATTCGTCGGCGACGAGGGGAAAGCAATCCGGCGCTCCCGACGCCATGCAGCGGCAGCAAAGCAGGTGGCGCGCGCGCTCGGCGATCTGAAGGGACCCTTTGCGAAGGCAGGACAGTTCGCGTCGCTTCGCTACGACGTGCTCGCGCCCGAGCTGAGAGAAGCCTTCGCGACGCTGCAGGATCGCGTCGCGCCGCGGCCCTTCGCCGAGATCGCGGCGATCGTGGAAGCCGAACTCGGCGCCCCGCTCGCGACGCATTTCGCGGACTTCGAGGCGACGCCGCTCGGCGCTGCATCGATCGCACAGGTGCACCGCGCGCGACTCGTTAGCGGTGAAGCCGTCGCCGTGAAGGTGCAATTCCCGTGGCTCGCGTATTCGCTGCCTGCGGATCTAGCAATCGCGCGCCTGTTGCTGCGTGCGCTCGGTGGGCGCGATGCGTCGGCGAGCCGCGCGCGACTCTTCGACGAGTTCGCGAGCGGTCTCGTCGAGGAACTCGACTTCGAGCGCGAGGCGCGCGTCGCCGCCGAGATCGCCGCGAACCTGGCCGGCGATCCGCAGGTCGTGGTGCCCGCAATTCACAGCGAGGTGTCCACGCGTCGCGTGCTGGTGATGCGCTACCTGCCCGCGATTTCGATTGCGGATCGCGCGGCGCTCGAGCGGCGCGGCGTGCCGGTGCGCGATGTTCTCGCCACGCTCGCGCGCGCCTACGCGAAGCAGGTCTTCGTCGATGGCCTCTTCCACGCCGATCCGCATCCCGGCAATCTCTTCGTGATCGACGAGCCCGAAGCCAGCGTGCGGCCGCGTGTGCTCTTCATCGACTTCGGTCTCTCGAAGCACCTCGATCCGACGCTGCGCCGCGAGATGCGCATCGGCATCCACGCATTGTTGCGTCGCGACGTCGAGGGCTTCGTCGGTGGCATGGAGCGCATGGGCATGATCGCGTCGGGCGCGCACGACGGCGTGCGCGATGCAGTCGCCGCGATGTTCGAGCGCATGGCGGGCGAAGGCCAGGTGCTGGGCCTCGGCGGCGCGCAGGTTCTCGCGCTGAAAGACGAGGCGAAGCGGCTGCTCGAGGAAACGCCGGGCCTGCAGCTGCCGAACGCGCTGCTGCTCTACGCGAAGACGATGTCGTACCTCTTCGCGCTCGGGGAACAGCTCGCGCCAGACGTGGACATCATGCGCATCAGCATCCCCTACCTGTTGCGCTTCCTGGCCGAGCGGGACTTGCCTTAGTCTTTGCGCGGCACCAGCCGACCGCCGATGATGCGGATGAAGCCCGTCGCGTCGGACTGGCGATACTCGGTCGCGGAGTCTTCGAAGGTCACCGTCGACTCGGAGTAGAGCGACACCGGCGAGCGGCGCCCGGTGACCATCGCGCTGCCCTTGAAGAGCTTCACGCGCGCTTCGCCCGTGACGTTCTTCTGTGACTCGTCGATCGCGGCGCGCAGGAAGCGCATCTCGGGCGCGTACCAGTAGCCGTTGTAGATCAGCTCGGCGAAGCGCGGTGACAGGCGATCGCGCTCGTGCATCACCTCGCGATCGAGCGTCAGCGACTCGACCGCGCGGTGCGCGGCGTGCAGCACCGTGCCGCCGGGCGTCTCATAGACACCGCGCGACTTCATCCCGACGTAGCGGTTCTCGACGAGATCGACGCGGCCGACACCGTGCGCGCCCGCAATCTTGTTCAGCCGATCGAGCAGCGCGAAGGGCCCGAGCCGCGCGCCGTCGATCGAAACGGGAATGCCCTGCTCGAAGCCGATCAACACTTCTATGGCTCGATCCGGCGCCGCCTCGGGCGACTGCGTCCAGATGAACATGTCGTCGGTCGGCGCGCGCCACGGATCTTCGAGGATCCCGCCTTCGTAGGAGATGTGCATCGCGTTGCGATCCATCGAATACGGCTTCGCCTTCGTCGCGGTGATCGGGATGCCGTGCTTCTCCGCGTAGGTGATGCAGTCGGTGCGCGAGCGCAGATCCCATTCTCGCCACGGCGCGATGACGGCGAGTTCGGGCGCGAGCGCGCGATACGTCAGCTCGAAGCGGACCTGATCGTTGCCCTTGCCAGTGGCGCCGTGGGCAACCGCGTCACATCCGGTGGCGCGCGCCACTTCGATCTGATGCTTCGCGATCAGCGGGCGCGCGAGCGACGTGCCGAGCAGGTACGAACCCTCGTAGACGGCGCAGCCCTGGATCGCGGGGAATACGAAATCGCGCACGAATTCTTCGCGCGCATCGACCACGACGCAGTCGGCGGCGCCGGTCGCCTTGGCCTTGTCGGGCAGCCCCGAGAGCTCTTCTTCCTGACCGACGTCGGCGCAATACGCGACGACTTCGCAGTCGTAGTGCTCGATCAGCCATTTGAGAATCACCGAAGTGTCGAGCCCGCCGCTGTAGGCGAGACAAACGCGGCGCACCGGGGGGCGGGAAGTCATGACCAATCCTCCGGCGGCGCAGTCTAACGGAGGGTCGGCGCTACGCTGCGCCCGCTCGAACACCCGAGCGTGCAACGGACGGGCGCTGCACGTCACGCAGCGGAGGCGAGATGCGACGCATGCGCCGCGCGACCGAGTGGCTTGCTTTCACCATCCTCGTTGCGATTGCGGCGACCGCACATGCGCAGTCGCCACTCGTCGCGACGCGACTCGATGCGACGAACATCGGCGCGCTCGCGCCCGGCGGCATCGACGCGACGGCCGGCATCAACGATTTTGCCGTCTCGAACGGCGTGCTCTGCGCGGTCGTGTCCGACGCGACGCGAGAGAGCGATCTCGCCGCGTTCGGCGGCGCGCTGATCGACCTCGGCTACTGCGGTCGCAAGGATGATCAGCTCGTCGTGGTGCAGCCGCTCGCAAATCTCGATCGCGCCGGCGCCGTGCGTGCCGAGATCGTGGTACCGATGCTCGCGAGCGACGAAGCGCGCATCGAGACGAACGGACGCCACGGCGGTTGCGACGTCACGACGCTCTACACGCTCGATCTGCGCGAGCCGACGCGAATGCGGATCACGACGCGCGTCACGCGGCGCGAGCGCGGCGCGCGGCTCTTCGCGATCGGCGATGTCGCGCTCCAAACGCAGCACGCGCTGCGACCCTTCAGTTTCGACTCGCGGGGACGCGGACCGACGAATGGCTTCGAGCATCCGGCGATCGACCTCGAGAGCGCGCGCTCGGTGGCGAGCGCCGTCGAAGCCGCGGATACGCGCATCCTCGTCGGCGCGCAGGAAGTCGAGCCCGGCATCGCGTACGCGCTGCGCGGAACGCGAGCCGAGCGCCTTCACGACGGCGAGAGCGCCGTTTCGCTTCCTTTGCTTTCGCTGTCGGCGGAAGGCTTCTCGGGCCTCGCGGTGTTCACGTCTCCGTTCTGGGGCGGATCCGACCGCCTCGGCCCGCTGCAAATGCTGCAGACACTGTGGAGTGATCTCCCGGTGGGCGACACAATCGTCTTCGAACGCGAGATCTGGGTATCCCAGCGCGCCGACGTCGCGTCGCTCACGGATCGGCTCTTCGCTGCGACGCGGCGCGTGAGCGGTCGCGTGGACGATGCCGGTGCGCGGCTGCTGGTGTGGAGCGACACGGATGCGCGGCTCGTCACGCAAGTGCGTCCCGATGCGGATGGGCGC
Organism: Deltaproteobacteria bacterium; assembly: GCA_031396445.1. GTDB lineage: Bacteria > Myxococcota_A > UBA9160 > UBA9160 > PR03 > PR03. The sequence goes on from JANNKU010000091.1 coordinate 20,155, forward strand.
TTCGCGTTCTCGGTGCCGCGCGGGCAGTATCGACTCGACGTGCTCGGCTCGGCCGGTGGTGAGCGTGCACAACCGCTGCTGGTGGACGACGGTGACGTCGCGCTCGGCGCCGTAGCAGCGCCCGCATTCGGCAGCGTCACGCTGCCGCGCGGCGCAGCGATGCGACTCACCTTCCTCGGCGAAGGCGGAACCCCGGACCCGCGCTTCGGCGAAGCGCGACCCGCGCTTCGATTCGGTTCGGAGACGCCGCCGTCGAGCACGCTCACGCGCGACGTCTCACTCGCAGGAACCGCCGGCGATCCGAGCACGATGAAACTGGTACCGGGCCGCTATCGCGTGCTGGCGGGACGCGGTCCGGAGTTCGGCGTCACCGAAGCGCGTATCGAGGTGACGGCCGGCGCGGCCACCGTGCTGGAGATCGCTTCGCCGCCGCGCGCGGTCGAGACACCGGGCTGGATCAGCGCCGATCTCCACGTCCACGCCGCACCAAGCGACGATTCGGCGCTGCCGCTCGCGCTGCGCGTCGCCTCGTTCGTCGCCGAGGGCGCGGAGGTGCTGGTCGCCACCGATCACGATGTCATCACCGACTACGGCCCGGTGATTCGCGAGCTGCGGCTCGCGACGGAGATCGCGAGCGTCGTCGGGCAGGAAGTCACCAGCAGCGTCTCGACGCCCGAGGCGCCTCACACGTTCGGGCATGCCAATGCGTTTCCACTCTCGCGTCACCCGCTCGAATCACGTGGCGGTGCGATCCGCAGCGAAGGACGGCGGCTGCGCGCGGTGATCGCCGACGTCCGCGCGCTCGGCGGTGAACGCATCGTGCAGTTGAACCACGCGCGCGGGCGCGCCGGTGACGACTCCGACCAATCGTTCTTCGAACACATGTCCATTGGTCGCAGCTTCGATCCGACCCTTTCGCTGCGCGCTGCGCCCAACGCGGCGCTGCTCGAAGCCGGACCGGCCGGCGCGCGCGATCTCGATTTCGATGCGATCGAGTTGCTGAACGGGCCGTCGCTCGATCGCTATCGGCGGCTGCGCGAAGACTGGTTCGCGCTCTTGCGTCAGGGCATCGTCCGCGCCGCCACGTCCAACAGCGATTCGCACCGCCTCGGCGAGATCGCGGGCGCGCCGCGCAATCTGGTCCAGCTCGAAGCCGATACACCTGTGGGATTTGACGAAGCCGCGTTCGTACACGCGGTGCGCGCGGGCCGGATCGTCGGCACGACGGGACCGATCCTCGATGCGAAGGTGGGCGACGCGGGAATCGGCGCACTGCACCACGGCCGCGATACCTCTATCCGCGTCGACGTACACGCAGCGGCGTGGGTTCCCGTCGCGACGGTGCGCGCGTACGTGAATGGTCGACTCGCGCACGAGACCGAGGCGTCGCAGGGGATGACCGTCTGGTTCCCGCACGTCTTCGACCGCGACGCCTTCGTGACGATCGAGGTTGAAGGCAGCGCCGACGCCACCTACGCGGCGCGGCTGCCCGGCTTTACGCCATTCGCGTTCACGAATCCGATCTTCGTGGATGCGGACGGGGACGGCCGTTGGACGCCGCCCGAGGCGCTCGAAGCCGACCGACCGACGATTACTCCTTGAACTGGACTTCGTAGAGCTCGTTGTCGTCGATGATCTTCTGGATCTCGTCGTCCGAGAGCGTGCCGGTTGCGTTCACGGTGATCGATTGCTCGCGCCCGGTGGCGAGATCGCGCGCCGACACCGAGACGATTCCGTTGGTGTCGATGTCGAACGACACTTCGACCTCGGGCTCGCCTTTGCGCGCTTCGCGGACGCCCGAGAGGATGAACTCGCCGAGCAGATCGTTCTCCTCCGCAACGTCGCTCTCGCCCTGCAGCACGCGGATCTTCACGGCCGTCTGGTTGTCGCGCGTCGTGGTGAACACATGCGCGCGTCGCACAGGCAGCGTCGTGTTGCGCTCGATCAGCTTGGCGAAGTGACCGCCATAGGTCGCGATGCCGAGCGACAGCGGCGTCACGTCGAGCAGCAGCAGCTTCTGCTCGTCCGAGAGCAGCGCCTCCGCCTGGATCGCGGCCCCGATCGCGACGACTTCGTCCGGGTTCACGCCTTTGTGCGGGCGCTTGCCGAAGAACTCCGCCACGCGCTCTTGCACCAGCGGCATGCGCGTCTGGCCGCCGACCAGGATCACCTGATCGACCTGTTGCGGCGTGAGTCCCGCGTCGTTGAGACAGAGCTTCACGGTCTCCATCGTGCGGTCCACGATGTCGCCCACCAATTGCTCGAGCTTCTCGCGCGCCAGCACCACCGAAAGGTGACGCGGCCCGTTCGCATCCGACGCGATGAACGGCAGGTTCACTTCGGTCTGCAAGCTCTGCGAGAGATCGCACTTCGCCTTTTCCGCGGCGTCCTTCAGGCGCTGCAGCGCCATCGGCTCCGAGCGCAGATCGATGCCCTCCCCAGCTTCGAAATGTTCGAGGAGCTGGTTGACGACGCGGCGATCGAAATCCTCGCCACCGAGGAATGTGTCGCCCGCGGTAGCGAGCACTTCGAGCACGCCGTCTCCCATCTCGAGGATCGACACGTCGAAGGTGCCGCCGCCGAGGTCGTAGACCAGCACGGTCTCGTCGCTCGCCTTGCGGCCGAAGCCATACGCGAGCGCCGCGGCCGTGGGCTCGTTGATGATGCGCAGCACTTCGAGCCCGGCGATCTTGCCGGCGTCCTTGGTGCACTGGCGCTGTGCGTCGTTGAAATGCGCCGGCACGGTGATGACGGCTTCGCGCACCGGCTCACCGAGGTGTTCCTGCGCAACGCGCTTCATCTCGCGCAAGATGATCCCGGCGATCTCCGGACAGGTGAAGACTTTCTCGCTGAGCTTGATGCGCGGATCCTGATTCGGACCCTCGACGATCTCGTAGGGCGAGAGTTCGCGCGCGCGGCCGACTTCTTCCGAGTCGAAGCGGCGGCCGATCAGACGCTTGCTGGCGTAGACCGTGTTGCGCGCGTTGGTGATCGCCTGGCGTTTGGCGAGATGCCCGACCAGGCGTTTGCCGTCGTCCGCGAGCGCGAACATCGAGGGCGTCGTCTTGTAGCCGCCCGTGTTCGAGATCACGACCGGCTGGCCGTTGTCCACGACGGCAACACACGAGTTCGTGGTTCCGAGGTCGATGCCAATCACTCGACTCATCGCTTTCCCCCCAGCCAGCGCATCGCGCGGCCGCCGAACGCGCGGAGTTCCGCGCGCGCCTCTTCGTCTTTCGGATCGATTGCGATCGCCGCCTCGAGCTCGCGCCGTGCGTTCGCTTCGAGTCCCGCCGCCTTGTAGACCTGTCCCAACAATCGGTGATGCGCCGCACTCGCCCCGTCGAGTTCGACTGCGGCCATCGCCCATTCCTTCGCCTGATGAAGCTCGCCACCCGTGACCCACGCGAGCCGCGCGGCGCGGTGCAACAGTTCTGCGTCGAATGGCCGGTATTCGAGCGCCTCGCCGAACGCGCGCAGCGCCGTCGTGAAGTCGCGCAGCTCGAGCGCACTCTCCGCCTCGCGCACCAAGTGCTTCGCACGCTCTTCGTGCGCCTTGCGCTGCACGTCCGCGAATTGTTCCTTGTAGATCGCGTTCCACGGATCGAAGGCGATCGCGAGACGGACGCCGCCCGCAGCCTCGAGCCAGCGACCCGCAGCAAACGACGCCATGCCCGCCTCGAAGAGCCGCTTGGCGCGGGCGCGCCGGTCGCGGACCAGACGCGAGTGCAACGAAAACACATGCGGACGACGGTTGCGCGGCGGCGCCACGGGACGACTCGCTCCGGCGTCGGCTTGCACGTCGGGCGACACTTCGGGCTGCGCCTCCGGGGCGGCGCTCGCCACTTCCACTGCCACATTCGCGACGGGGGGCGCATGGCCGCCCGCAGCGGCCAGCGATCGCTCGATTTCGGCGCGCGCCATCGGATCGGAGAGCAATTCGTAGGCCTCGACGATCTTCCCGAAGATCCGCTCGAGGCGTTTCCCGTACACACCGACGTTACGCCGGAAGAAGCGATCCGGATGCAGTTCCTTCGACAGCGCGAAGTACGCCTTGCGCAGCGCCTTGCGATCCGCGTCGGCCGCGACACCCAGGATCTCGTGATACGGGCGTTCGAGCTTCGCTTCGAAGTCGAAGATGCGCTGTTGCACCTCGACCGGAATGTCGAGGCTCGGGTCGATGTCGCGCGGCAGCGCGGCAATCAAAGCCGCGACGCGCTCATTCGGAATCGGCGCCGCCGGCGGCGATGCGGGCGTGATGCGCCCGCTGCCTCCGATCAACACCAGGACGCCCTCGGCGACCCAGCGTTCGAGACAGCGATCCACTTCGCTCGGCGCGATGCCGCCGATCGCTCGCAAGTGGTTCCACGAGGTCGCTCCGTCGATCCGCGACAGCAGGTATCCCTCCGCCGGAGTGAGATCGAGGCGCGTGGGATCCACGCCGGCCCCGATTCTCGGGATCCCCTCGCTCGTCGCCGCCGTGTTGCCTTGAAGGCGCATGTCCCCCGTCTCCGGTCGCAACTTGCCGGTTGGACCCGTGAGGGCCTCGCTCCCTCATCGGTCCGTCGGACCGAAAGCTGAGTTGCGACGCCGCGTGCGACGCGGGTTTCGCATGCGAGCGGACCGAGAGGCCCCAGGGGAGTTCGGGTTTTCGCGCCGCGGGGTGGCTCGCGTGCCGGGCCAACGGGAAGCGCGGGCTCGCGGATCAGCGGCGGGGGGCGCGCGCTACGTGCCGAGGTCTCGACGGCCGCCTCGTTCGAGGCGCACGACCACCGATCGCAGCACCTCGCGTTCCAGATCCTCTCGACGCGGTCGGCCATCGCTGCCCCGGGCGACGCCATAGAGCGTCTCGCCGGTCCCGGGGTTCTTGGTGAGAAATGCCGTGAAACCTTCCAGCGCTTCGGTAGAGCCGGGATCCAGGATCCGCGGCGTCACCGTCGTGTGCTGGCCGCGCAGATCCATCTCGACGGGTCGTCCATCGCGCAGACTCCTCCACCAGAACCAGTTCCGCGTGCAGAGAATCAGATCGTCGCCGAGCGCGACGTACGAGAGCGGCAGCGAACGGCGCGAACCGGTCCGCTGCCCGACGTATGTCAGCACCAGCAGGTTGCGGCTCAGCAGGCCGTGCAACGGGGAGCGAAGCAAGGCCAGGATCAGTGGGTTCATCCGCCGGAGGATTCGAATCGAGGCCGGGAGTTTCTCGGTGACGAGTCCATCGGCGTGGTCTGCGTGCGACACGGTGGTTTTGCTCATGTGGACGACCCTACGATCGCGCCATCGCCCACACAACCGCGAACGATTCACGACACTCGTGATTGGCGATCACGAGTCGCCGCGCCCCGATTCAGCGCAGCAACGGCGGAATCTCGGTGCGAAGCAGATCGAGCACGACTTCGATGCGCCGCGGCAGGTGGCGACGGCTCGGGTAGACCGCGTGCAGCGGAAGCCGCGCCAGCGTCGCTCGCGGAACGACGCGGATCAGTGTTTCTCGCGCGACGCCCGGCTTCGCGACGTAGCGGGGAAGCGCGGCGATGCCCTCGCCCTGCTCCGCGAGATCGGCGAGCGCGAGCAGATCGTTGATGCGAAAGCGCGGCGCGAGATCGAGGCGCCGGCCCTTGCGGCCGCGCAACTCCGCCAGGTCGGTCGCCGGTCCGGACGCGGGCACCGCGAGGAGATCGTGGCGCTGCAGATCCTCCAGACGCCGGGGCCGCCCGCAGCGCTCGAGATAGGCGGGTGATGCGTAGAGCTCGATTGAGATCGTGCCGAGCTTGCGCGCGGTGAGTGACGAATCCGCCAGCGCGCCTTCGCGGATCGCGAGATCGATTCCATCTTCGATGAAGTCGAGACGCCGAGATCCGCACACGGCCGCGCATATCGGTCTGCAAATCGCGAACGGCTGCGCCGGCTTCGTCGAGGGCCTCGAAGAGCGGCCGCGTCCGCTCGATCAGCGCGAGCCTCGCAACCGTCGCGCGGACCCGGCGCGTCGTGCGCTCGAGCAAACGCGCGCCGAGCGCCTCCTCCAGTCGCGAGAGTTGCTTGCTGACAGCGGACGGCGTCAGCCCGATCCGACGCGCAGCGGCGGTCAGGCTCCCCGCATCGACCGCGAGAATCAGCGAGCGGATCGCCGCGAGTTGAGCCGCATCCATCTGCGCGCGCATCTCCGGCTTCGCGTCAGGAGGGAGACGTTCCGAGCAGCGTCTCGAGAATCGCCTTCTGCGCGTGCAGCCGGTTCTCGGCCTGATCGAAGACGATGCTGTGCTCGCCATCGAGCACATCGTCGGTGATTTCCTCACCGCGATGCGCCGGCAGGCAGTGCATCACGAGTGCGTCGGGCGCGTGGCGGAGCAGCCGCGAGTTGATCTGGAACGGCTCGAATAGCGCCTTGCGAAGCGAGGATTCCGCCTCTTGACCCATGCTGGTCCAGACATCGGTGTAGACGAAGTGCGCGCCGCGCACCGCCTCGACAGGATCCTCGGTGTAGGTGATCCGCGCACCGCTCGCCGCGGCCAGCGCCGCGACGCGCTGCCGCACCTGCAGCGCGGGCTGGTGGCTGCGCGGTGTAGCGAGACGCAGCTCGCCACCGAGCACCGCGAACGCGTTGAGCAGCGAGTTGGCGACGTTGTTGCCATCGCCCACGTACGCAACCGCAACCTTCTCGAGGTCCGCGCGCTCGGTGATCGTCTGCAGGTCCGCCATCGCCTGACACGGGTGCAGCAGATCGGTGAGGCCGTTGATCACGGGGATCGTCGCTGCAGCCGCGAGCTCTTCGACCAGCGAGTGATCGTAGGTGCGCGCGACGATGCCGTGCACCCAGCGCGACAAATTGCGCGCGACATCGGCCGCCGACTCGCGCGTGCCGATCCCCACCTGCTCGGGGCGCAGCAAGATCGCGTGGCCACCGAGCTGGCTCATGCCCGCTTCGAAAGTCACATGCGTGCGCAGCGACGGCTTCTCGAAATACATCGCCAGCGTGCGGCCGCGCAGTGTCTGCGGCGTGTCACCGCGCCGATACGACCGCTTCAGCTCATGCGCACGCGCGAGGATCCGGCGCAGATCGACGGCCTGCCAATCCGCGAGTGAGAGAAAATCCTTCGGCGCGCTCATCGCGTGATCAGCGTGCCGACGCCGCCATCCGTGAAGATCTCGAGCAGCACCGCGTGCATGACGCGACCATCGACGACGTGCGCACGCGCAACGCCACCGTTCACCGCGGCCACACAGCATTCGATCTTCGGAATCATGCCGCCCTTGATGACGCCTTCGCGAATCAACAGCCCGGCTCGCTCGCGCGAGAGTTGCTGGATCAGCTTGCCCTCGGCGTCGAGCACGCCGGGCACGTCGGTGAGCAGCATCAGCTTCTCGGCCTTCAGCGCCTGCGCGATGGCGCCCGCGGCTTCGTCGGCGTTCACGTTGTAGGTCTTGCCGTCGTCGCCGACGCCGATCGGTGCAATCACCGGCACGAAGCCGGCATCGGCGACCGCGGTGATCGCCGACGCATCCACTGCGACGACTTCACCCACGCGCCCGATGTCGCGCCCGTCCTTCGTGCGCCGCTTCACGCGAATCATGCCGCCGTCGCTGCCGGTGAGGCCGATCGCGCGGCCCCCGCCTTGCTGCACCAGTTCGACGATCTCGGGGTTCACCTTGCCGCCGAGCACCATCTCGACGACTTCCATCGTCTCGTCGTCGGTGACGCGCAAGCCGTCCACGAAGGTGGATTGCTTGCCGAGTCGCTCCAGCGTCGCGCCGATCTGCGGCCCGCCACCGTGCACGATCACCGGCCTGACGCCGATGTACTTCAGCAGCACGACATCGACCGCGAAGGAGGCGCGCAGTTCGGCATCCTTCTGCGCGGCGCCGCCGTATTTGATGACGACGGTCTTGTCGAGAAAGCGCCGCATGTAGGGCAGCGCTTCGATGAGCACCTTCGCCTTGTCGATCAGTGCCTGCATCGAAGGACTTCCTTGCGCTTCTTCATGCCTCGTCAGTGCGCATCCGCGGAATCTTTGCGTGCGCGTGCGACCTCTTCGATCGACTCGACGAGGCTACGGTAGAGGAGCACGTTCCGCACCGCCGCCGAGAGCGCCGCGCCCAGCACCTCGGCCGTGCGCGGCGAAGCGACGCGCGGATCCGCGGTGAAGATCCGGCACACACCGAGCGTGCGACCGCGGAAGCGCAGCGGCAACACCAGCAGCGCACTGACATTGCGACCTTCCGGCGTGTCGGCCGATGCGTCGAAGCGCGGATCGTCGGCGGGCGTGGCGCATGCGATCGGCTGCCCGCTCTCGAAGGCGGCGCCCGTGAGCCCTGCTTCGCGCAGCAGCACTTCGCGATCCGACGCCCCGTCGGCCTCCCACTGCGCCTCGCGCCGCAACAATCCGCTCTCGCCCTCGAGCAGATACACCGACACCGGCGCGGCGCCGAGACACTCGGCGACCGCGCGCAACGCCGAACCGAGCACGCGCGTCGGCTCGACCTCGCGCGTCATCGCGTCGCATACCCGGCGCGCGAGCTCGGAGTCCCCTTCCGGCGCGGCGTTTGCGTCGGGCGTCTCGAGCGTCACATCGCCGACATCGTCATCGGCGACTTCGAGCACCGAGAGATCCGCGTCGAGCAGCGGCTGCGTCGGGTCGAGCCACGGCGAGAGCGTGAGCGACAGCAAGCGCAGCAGCGCGACGTCTTCTTCCGCGAACGACTGACCGCCGCGCCGATCGGTGGCGCAGAGCGCGCCGAAGCGGCCCTGTCCGACACCGAGCGGCATCACGACGAAGGACTGCGAGTCGTAGCGATCGCCGGGCGCAGCGGCGAAGCGCGGATCGATCCCGACGTCATCGACGACGATCGCCTCCCCTTGCGCGACCGCGCGGCCGGCAACGCCTTCGCCGACAGCGACGCTGTCGTGCTCGAAGGGCGCCAGCTTGCGACCGGTGGTGGCTGCGACGCGCAGTCGCCCTTCCGCATCATCGCGCAGCAACAGCGACGTCTTGCCGGCATCGAGCAAGCGCGCGACCGCTTCGACGGCGCGCGTCGCGAGCGACTCGCGGTCGTTGCCCTGGCCGTCACCGATCAGCGTCTCGATCTCAGTAGCGAGCGAGCCGAGCCGGCCGCGCAGCGAGTTCCAACTCGACGCCATCTCGAAGGCCTCGAGCGCGCGCCGCACCGAGAGCTTCACCTCTTCCTCGTGAAGCGGCTTCGCCAGGTAGTCGCAGGCGCCGAGACGCAGCGCTTCGAGCACATATTCCTGATCGGTGTGCGCCGAGAGCATCACGACGCGCAGCGCCGGTCGTCGTTCGCGCAGCAGGCGCAACACCGTGAGGCCGCTCTGGTCGGGGAGCTGGATGTCGAGCACGGCGACGCCGATGCTCGGATCTTCCGCCGCTTCGAGCGCTTCGGCTGCCGTGCTCGCGAGGCGTACGGCGATGCCGTCGTCTTCGAGCAGCTCGCGAATCGCTTCGCGGAAGAAGCGCTCGTCGTCCACCACCAGCACTCGAATCGGGTCGGGATTCATCGGCAATCGCTCCGCGGGGGGCAGAGAGTTCTAGTTCTCGCTCACAAGATGTAGCGCGACAAGTCCTCGTCGCGCGCCAATTCCGTCAACCGCTCGCGCACGAAGGCATCGTCGATGACGATCTGCTTGCCGCCGAGATCGGGGGCATCGAAGGAGACTTCGTCGAGCAGTCGCTCGATCACCGTGTGCAGCCGGCGCGCGCCGATGTCGTCGGTGCGCGCATTCACCTGGGCCGCGATCTCGGCGAGCGCGCGCACGCCGTCGTCGCGAAACTCGAGATGCACATCCTCGGTGGCGAGCAGCGCGACGTACTGGCGCACCAGCGAGTTGTCCGGCTCGGTGAGGATCCGCACGAAGTCTTCCTGCGTGAGACTCGAGAGCTCGACGCGGATCGGGAAGCGGCCCTGCAGTTCGGGAATCAGGTCCGAAGGCTTCGCGACGTGGAATGCGCCTGCCGCGATGAAGAGGATGTGATCGGTGCGCACGGCCCCGTGCTTCGTCTGCACCGTCGAGCCTTCGACGATCGGCAAGAGATCGCGCTGCACGCCCTCGCGCGACACGTCGGGTCCCTGCTTCCCGCCGGCGCTCGGCGCGGCGATCTTGTCGATCTCGTCGATGAAGACGATGCCGGTCTGCTCGACGCGTTCGATCGCCATCTCGCGCACGCGCTCCATGTCGACGAGGCGCGTCGCCTCCTCGGCGGCGAAGGTCTCGCGCGCGGCGGGGATCCGCATGCGGCGGCGGCGCGTCTTCTTCGGAAAGAAGTTGCCGAGCAGGTCCTTGAACTGGACGCCCATCTCCTCGACGCCCTGTGGTGTGAAGATGGACATCTGCGGCGTCGTTGAATCGGCCGTCTCGAGTTCGATCTCGCGCTCGTCGAGCAAGCCCTGGCGCAGCATCTTGCGAAGCTTCTCGCGCGTGTCGCCGCCAGCGTAGCCCTCGGGACGGATCTGGACGGGAACGGGATCGGAGCTGGCTGTCGGCGCGACCGGAAGCAGCGCGTCGAGGATGCGCTCCTCCGCGCGTTCTTCGGCCTTCGCTCGCACCGCGCGCTTCTCTTCCTCGGTCAGCATCTGCACCGCCAGATCGGCGAGATCGCGCACGATCGATTCGACATCGCGCCCGACGTAGCCGACCTCAGTGAACTTCGACGCCTCGACCTTGATGAATGGCGCTTGCGCCAGCTTCGCGAGCCGACGCGCGACTTCGGTCTTTCCGACACCAGTCGGCCCGATCATGATGATATTCTTCGGCGCGATCTCGTCGCGCAATTCGCCCTCGACCTGCTGCCTGCGCCAGCGATTGCGCAGCGCGATCGCGACCGCGCGCTTGGCTTCGCGCTGGCCGACCACGTAGCGATCCAGCTCGGACACGATCTCGCGCGGCGTGAATGTGCGAAGGTCGGTCACGGCAGCTGTACCACCTGGATCTGGTCGTTGGTGTAGATGCAGACTTCGGCCGCGATGCCGAGCGCTTCGCGTGCAATCTCTTCGGCCGAAAACGTGGTGTGACGGAGCAGCGCGCGCGCTGCGGATAGCGCGAAGGAGCCGCCCGACCCGATTGCGGCGATGCCGTCGTCGGGCTCCAGCACATCGCCGTTCCCCGACACCATCAGCAGCGCACCGGCATCACCGACCAGCAGCATCGCTTCGAGCCGGCGCAACGCGCGATCGGTGCGCCAGTCGCGCGCCAGCTCGACGGCTGCGCGTCGCACGTTGCCGGTGTGCGCTTCGAGTTTCACTTCGAGTCGCTCGAGCAGCGCCATGCCGTCCGCCGCGCCGCCGGCAAAGCCGACGATCGCCTTGCCTTTGCCGACGAGCCGCACTTTTTGCGCGCGATGCTTCGCGATCGTCTGGCCGATCGTCACCTGTCCGTCGGCGGCGATCGCAATCTTGCCATCGCGCAATACACCGAGAACGGTGGTGGAACGAACTCGCGGCATCAGGGCTTCTCTCCGCGCTGCGCCGAGCGCCGCGCTCTGGGGTGCGCTTTGTCGTAGACCTCGACGAGCCGCGCCGCCGACACCGCCGTGTAGCGCTGCGTCGTCGAGAGACTCGTGTGGCCGAGCAGTTCCTGGATCGAACGCAGATCGGCGCCCATGTCGAGCAGGTGCGTCGCATAGCTGTGGCGCAATCGGTGCGGATGAACGTGATCGGCGACGCCCGCCGAGATCGCGCGGCGACCGAGGATGCGCCGCACTGCGCGCGCATCCATGCGCCGACGCCGCGCCTTCGCTGCGAGCGACGGAAAGAGCGGCTCGGTCTGATAACCCGGCGCGCGCCGCGACTCGAGCCAGGCGCCGAGCGCCTGACGCGCCGCCTGCGGCAGCGGAATCACGCGCTCCTTGCGGCCCTTGCCGAGCACGCGCACCTCGCGCGCCAACAGATCGACATCGCGCACATCGAGCGCGACGGCCTCGCCGACGCGCAGGCCTGCGCCGTAGAGCAGTTCGAGCAGCGCGCGATCACGCAGACGCTCCGCTCCGTCGCGCTCGCGCGGCGCTCGAAGATCGCGCGTAGCGGCGCGCCCTCCCGAGGCCGGCACATCGACCTCGATCAGCGCCTGACAATCATCGACCGAGAGCGGTCGCGGCAAACGGCGCGGCTGCTTCGGAGCGCGCAGCCCCGCGGTCGGATCGCTCGCGATCGTTTCTTCGCGCACCAGGAAGCGGAAGAACGAGCGCAGCGCGGCGAGCTTGCGCGCGACCGATGCGGGATGGCGCGTGCCATGCAAACTCGCGAGGAATGCGCGCACGGCATCGGGCGTGACGCGATCGGGCGTCGCATCGGCGCCGAGGAACGTCGCGAACTGTGCGACGTCCGACGCATAGGCGCGTCGCGTGTGTTCTGATCCATTGCGCTCGGCGGCGAGATGGCGGTCGAAGGCGCGCGCGGACGCGGCGAACGGCGTGCTCGCAGCCACGCGACGGCTGGCTTTGCGCGTCACGAGGCCGGCGCCACCTGTTCGAGCCACGGCGCCAGATCCGCGAGCGCGCGCGCGGCGAGCGCCTGATTGCGCTCGGCTCGCTTGCGCGGCGATTGCTCGAGCGGCGAGAAGAGTCCCCAGTTCACGTTCATCGGCTGAAAGTTCTTCGGGTCGGCTTCGCCGAGGTGACGCAGCAATGCGGCATGCGCGGTGCTCGCAGGCGGCGGCGTCACGGACGCGCCCTGCACGGCCGCCGCGGCGAAGAGTCCCGCCAGCCCACCGAGCGCAGCCGACTCGACGTAGCCCTCGACTCCGGCCATCTGCCCGGCGACGAAGAGGCCCGGACGCACGCGCAACTCGAGCGTCGCAGAGAGGTGTCGCGGTGCGTTCAGATAGGTGTTGCGGTGAACCGATCCGTAGCGCGCGAAGACCGCTTGCCCGAGCCCGGGCAGCGAACGGAACACGCGCTGCTGATCGCCGACCCGCATCTTGGTCTGGAAGCCCACCAGGTTATAGAGGTTGCCGCGGCGATCCTCGTGGCGGAGCTGCAACACCGCGTGCGGTCGCCGCCCGGTGCGCGGATCCGTGAGACCCACCGGTTTCATCGGTCCGTGGGCGAGCGTCTCGCGCCCACGCCGCGCGATCTCTTCGATCGGCAGACAGCCCTCGAAGTACAGCGCCTTTTCGAAGTCGTGCAGCGGCACCGTCTCGGCGGCGAGCAGCGCATCGACGAAGGCTTCGTAGCCATCGCGATCGAGAGCCAGATTCAGGTAATCGCCCTCCCCGTCCTCGCGCTGCTCCCAGCGCGAAGCGCGAAATGCGACGCCCGCTTCGAGCGAATCCGCGTAGACGATCGGCGAGATCGCGTCGTAGAAGTAGAGCGACTCCTCGCCGACGAGCGTACGCAATTCGGTGGCCAGCTCCGGATCGGTGAGCGGCCCTGTCGCGAGCACCACCTGCGGATCATCGGGAAGCTTCGCGACGCGCTCGCGACGCACTTCGATGTTGGGATGCGTCTCGATCGCCTGCGTGATGTGCTGCGCGAACGCGACACGATCCACTGCCAGCGCGCTGCCCGCGGGCACCGCCGCTGCGTCGGCCGCCTGCATCACCAGCGATCCGCCGCGACGCATCTCTTCCTTCAGCAATCCGACGGCGTTCGCGAGCTGCGCGGAACGCAGCGAGTTGCTGCACACGAGCTCGGCGAAATCGGCGCTGCTGTGCGCGGGCGAAGTCTGCGTGGGTCGCATCTCGTAGAGCCGCACGGCGACGCCGCGACGCGCGGCCTGCCAGGCGGCTTCGCAGCCGGCGAGGCCAGCTCCGATGACGACCAGCTGCGGCGGCGCTGCGTTTCCGGCTCGGGTTTGCATGGGCGCGCGCAGCATAACGCTCTAGCGCTTCGCGAAAACGCAAATCCTGCCATCGCGATCCTCGGCGACGTAGCCTTCCACTTCGAGCGGAAGCAGTTGCTCTGCGAGCGCTTGCGGCGAGAGCCCGAGTCGCGCGGCGAGTTCATCGCGCGTCGCGGGATCGTGGCGAATCGCGTCGAACAGCCGCTGCGCTGCGGGGTCGAGCGCCATGCGCGGCGCTGTGTCGGTCGCGACCGCGTGTTTGCGGACTTCGTTGCTGCGCCGGCCAGCCGCTTCGACTGGCGTCGCGAAGCCGAGCCCGAGCGCGCCGAGCACATCGCTGGCGTCGAGAACGGGCCACGCGCCCTCGCGCAGCAGTTGGTTCGGACCTTCGCTGGTGGGCGCACCGACCGATCCCGGAACGGCGAGTACGTCGCGGCCTTGGATGGCGGCGTGCCGTGCCGTGACCAGTGACCCGCTCTTCGCGCGCGCTTCGACCACCACGACCGCGCGCGCCAGCGCGGAGATCAAGCGATTGCGCAACGGGAAGTGATGGCGCGCGGGCGGCGCGCCGGTGGGCAGCTCGCTCATCACCACACCGCGCGCGGCGATCTCGGTGGCGAGCGCCGCGTTCTCGCGCGGGTAGACCTGCTCGGGACCGCAGCCGAGAATCGCGACGGTGACGCCGCCGGCATCGAGCGCACCGCGATGCGCCGCGGCGTCGATGCCGTGCGCCAGGCCCGAGACGATGCCGATGCCGTGCGCGGCCAGATCACGCGCGAGTGTGTGCGCGATTTCGAGACCGAGTCGCGTCGGCGCGCGCGCGCCGACGATCGCGACGAACGGAATCGCGAGCAGCGCCGGATCGCCGCGCACACCGAGCAGCGGCGCCGCATCGACCAGCGCCGCGATCCGCGCCGGATACGCGGGCGAGCCGAAGGGCAGCATCCGCACTTGTGCGCGCACGAGCTGCGCGACCACCTGCGCAAAGGCGCTCGCTCCGAGCACCTGCGCGGGCGTCTCGCCCGTCCGCGCGGCGAGCGCTGCGACGGGATCGAGCGCGCGCACCAACATCGATCGCGCAGACTGCGGACTCAGCGCCGCGCGCATTTGAAATGCGAGCCAGGCGTGCAACATCGCGCGGGCTGCCGGACGCTCGTCGCGCGGATCGAGCGGCGCTGCGAAGAGCGCGGCGCGATCGCTGTCGCCAAGGTCGGATGCGCCATCGCGTCGCGACGGCGGTAGATCGAAAGGCAGGTGCATCGAAGGACTCCCCGGGACCGGGGACGCCGTCGGAATAGCGAAGGCGCCGCACTCTGGCGAGTGCGACGCCTTCTAGAAGCTCGCTGCGAAGTGCTAGCGCGGGCCGGTGAGCGACGCCTTGGCGGGCGGCTGCGTGCCGTGCAGTCCGTTGCCTCTCTCGATCGTGCGAGAGCTCCATTGCGACGCGTCGAGCGGCGCGCTGAGCGGCATCGGATTGCTGGTCGACTCGTTCTCGGCGCCGCGGAACATGTCACCGCGATTCAACGCCGCCGTGGTGTGCGTGATCAGCGCGACCGACGAGGTCGGGCGTGCCGAGATCACCAGCAGGTTCGCGACGACGTCATCGGGCAGCCGGTGTTCCACTTCGGTCACGGGATCCTCCGAGAGGGCGCCGGGCCGGAAGACCTCGAGCGGATTGCCGACACCGAGGCCGTGGTCGGTGCCACGGTTCAGGTAGACGACATCGAACTGTCCGGTGACGTAGCGCTCAAAGGGATTCATCGCGATCTGGCCTTCTACGCCCGCGGCTCCACTCAGGACCGGCACTTCGGTCGGCAGCTCGACGAAGGGAATCAAGCGGTCACCGCGCAGGATGTCGTCGTATGAGACGCGGATCATCGCCTCGGACGCTTCAGGGCCGACGCGGGTCACCTCGAGCCAGCCGAGCTTGTCGACGTGAACGCCGAGCACGCGGTTCGTCTCCGGATCGCGCACCTTTTGGTTCTCGCGCACGATCGTGAAGCGATCGCCGACTTCGACCTGACCTTCGCCGAGGCCGACGTACGCGCGGCGGTGGGCGGCGAGCATCTTCTCGCGCTCCGGGCTGTCGAGCAGCGCGCCGGCCGTCTCGATGTCCTCGGCCGCCACGAAGCCGATCTGATCCATGTTCGCGACCGGCTGGATGCGCGTCGGCTGCACCGACACATCCTCCGTCGACGCGGGCGGCTGCTCGCTGGTGATCGACGCCGCTTCGGCATCGCTGAGTTGACGCATCTCGCCGGGCGCGATCCAGAGGCGGTTGCCCGGGAAGATGCGATTCGGGTTGGCGACGCGCGGGTTCTCCTTCCAGATCGAAGGCCACACCCACGGCGTGCCGAGGTACGCCTCGGAGATGTCCCACAACGTGTCGCCGCGGATCACGGTGTGAACGCGACCGGTGCGACCGTTGTCGTCGGTGCCTTCGGGACCGAGCGCAACCGTGTGTCGCGCGCGCGGCGCCGGCTGCGTAGCCGTCGTTGCGGGCGCGGCGGTGTCGCTTGCCGCTGCGACGATTTCCGCCGGAGCGGCGGGATCGGTCGCAGCCTCGTTCTCGGCGAACGCGGGCATCGTGAACGCAAACGGGGCGATCGCCCCGAGAAGCAGGAGTCTCGTGAATCTCATCGCAATCCCTCCCGGCGGACGGCGCTCATCGCTGCGCCTGACCGACGCGCAGCGCGCCTGTCAGGTCGTGCGGTGCACGGCCCCCGGTTCTATCGGCGGGTAGCGAGAGAGCCTGAAGCTATCCCTGAGGCGGAGTCTCAGGCGCGGCCGGGGCCGGAGCCGCCGACGCGGCCGACAGGCGATCGAGCATCGAGCGCGCTTCCACGGCCCAGGGCGGATCCACCGGCTCTGCGACGCCTCGATCGCGCGCCGCCTTGCGCGTGTCCTCGAGCGCTGTGACCGCGCGCGTCAGCGTTTCGCGCGCCTTCTCGGGCTGCTTGTTCGCCTCGTACGCAATCGCGAGGTGCAGGCGAACGACGCCGAGATCCGCGTCGCCGGGCTTGAAGCTCGATTCGGACTCCTGCAGGTAACCGATCGCCGCCTCGGGGATTCCCTTCTTCAGCAGCACATAGCCGAGCGTATCGGCGACGTTGCCGCTCTCGGGCAACTGCGCCTTCGCCTCTTGCGCAAGATCGAGCGCGCGATCGAGGTTCGTGCCCGAATCGGCCATCAAGTAGGCGAGGTTGTTCTTCGCGACCGCCAGATTCGGATCGAGCTTCACCGCTTCTTCGTAGTGCGGCATCGCGTCGTTGCGGCGGCCGACGCCTTCATAGAGCGTCGCGAGCGTGAAGTGCAGCGGCGCCGACATGGGCTGCTTCTGCACCGCGGACTCGTAGGTGGCGATGCCTTCCTCCACGCGATTCGAGCTGAGCAGATAGCGGGCGAGTCCTTGGTAGGCGCCCATGTTGTTCGGGTCGAGCTCGATCGCGCGCCGCAGCTTCGCTTCGCCAGCCGGCCCCTGCCCCGACGCGAGCAGCGCGATCCCGAGCAGCCGCTGCAGATTGGTGTCGTTCGGCTTCTCGCCTGCCGCCTTTTCGATGCGCGCCATCGATTCGGTGATCTTGCCGAGCGCCATCTCGGTGCCGAGCAACGATTCGAGGATCTCCGGGTGCTGGGGCTGCGCTTCGAGCGCGAGCAGCAGCTTCTCACGCGCGAAATCGCTCTTGCCCTGCAGCATGTCGATGCGGCCGATCGCGAAGTTCACTTCCGCGCTGCGCTGATCGAGCGGGATCGAATCGAGTTCCTTGCGCGCTTCGTCGGCCTTGTTCTGGAACACCAGACTCTGCGCGAGCGCGATCCGCATCTCGCGATCGTCGGGCCGCTGGCGCAACACGCGGCGCGATTCCTCGATGGCGAGATCGTGCTCGCCGAGCAGCGCATGGATCTTCGTGAGCAGCCGCCGCGCTTCGACGAACTCGGCGTCCAGCTCGACGGCGCGCAGCACCTCGGCGCGCGCTTGCTGGCGGTCGTTCTGCATCAGCAACGCAGAGGCGAGCAGGAAGTGCGCCTGCGACCAATCGGCGCGACGGTCGAGTGCGCGACGCAAGGATGCGACGGCGCCATCCGCCTTGCCCTCGGAGATGTCGATCTTCGCCCGGACGAAGTGCGCTTCGGGCAGGTCTGGCGACTTCGCGAGCACCGCGTCCACGATGGCGCGTCCTAGCGCGAGCTGTTCCTTCGAACCCTCTTTTACGCCCATGTCGACCAGCAGCTCGGCCTTGCGGAGCTTCGCGGTCGAATCCTCGGGCGCGACCGCGATCGCCTTTTCCGCGGCGTCGAGGGCGCCGGGCAGATCGCCGTTGCGCCCGCGATACGCCGACAGGATCAGGAACGGCTTGACGTCGTTCGGCTTCGCGCTGGTGGCCTGCTCGATCATCGCGTCGGCCTTCGCCTGATCACCGCGCGAGTGGTAGAAGCGGGCCAGCGCGTAGATCAGGTCGAGGTCGTCCTTGCGCACCTCGATGCCGTCTTTCAGCGTCTTCTCTGCTTCGTCGTAACGCTCTCGTGCGTAGTAGTAGCTGGCGACGCGCTGCACGACGTCGCCCTTGTTCTCATCCTTCGCGACCGCGAGCGCCTTCTTGTAGGCAGCCTCCGCATCGGCGTCGCGCGCTTTGTCGAGTGCGAGGAAGCCCGCGTAGAGCAGCTCGCTCGCCGCGGTCGGCTCCATCTCGACGAGCTTCTTGTAGAGCGGTTCCGCCGTGACGCGATCGCCCTTGCGCACGTAGTAGCCAGCGAGCGTTCGCACGAGATCGGCCTTGTCGGGCTGAATCTCGTAGGCCTTCTTGTAGTCCGCCTCGGCTTCATCGACGCGCTTCAGGCGCTCGAGTGCGGCGGCGCGCAGTACGTAGCCTTCCCATCGATTCGGTTCGGCCTTGATCACCGCATCGCCCTCGGAGAGCGCCTGCGTGAACTCCTCCTCGCGACCGAGCAGCAGGAACTGACCGAGCGCGAGACGCGCGTCGATGTTGGCGCCATCGAGACGCACGGTTTCCTGCAATTCCCAGAACGCCTTCTGCGGCTCCTTGTTCGCGAGGTACGCCTGCGCGAGTCCGTAGTGCGCCTTGGCGTCGTTCGGCGCGAGTTGCAGCGCGTTCTTGAATTCGATCACCGCTTCGGAGGACTTCTCTTCCTTCATGTAGGCGTCGCCGCGCGCCATGTGCTCGGCAAGCTTCGATTCCTGGTTCTGACAGCCGGCGAGCGCCAGCGTCGCGAAGAGCATCCCGGCGAGAGCCACACGGGCGATCGGACCCGATGCCGTGCGGCGAGCGGTCGATGCGAACAGATTCCAGGGATTCATGGGCGTCCTCGCGGCTCGCGTCGGGGTGACGAGAGCCCGGTTTGGTATCCGATGGGGCGTCCGTCTTCAACCGCAGCGCGGCGAAGCGGAGCCGGGGCGAAGGTCATTCGACAGGGGTCCGGTTCCGGCGCCACGACGGATGCGTGATGCCCATGCGCTGGACCATGTAGTTGAGTTTGCGACGGCTGACGCCCAGCAGGTCCGCAGCATCTTTCTGCACGAAGCCGGCGCGCGCCAGTGCCGCGAGCACCAGCGAGCGTTCCACTTCGCGCATCGACAGACCGTGCGCTGCGCCGTTTTCGGTGCCGATGTCGGGCTCGGGCGCATCGGCGACGTCCACGTCCGACACCTCGATCCGCTCCCCGTCCGCGAGCAGAACTGCGCGCTCGATCACGTTGCGCAACTCGCGCACGTTGCCGGGCCAGCCGTGTGCGCGCAGCCGCAGCATGGCCGCTGGCGAGAGCCGCCGCTCGGCGCGACCCATCTCCCGCGCGAAGAGCTGCGCGAAGTGCGCGGCGAGTGTCTCGACGTCGTCGGGCCGTTCACGCAGCGCAGGCATCGCGATGCGGATCACGTTCAGCCGGTAGAAGAGATCTTCGCGGAAACGCCCTGCGCGCATCTCGCGTTCGAGATCGCGGTTGGTGGCGGCGACGATGCGCACGTCCACGCGCAACGGACGCGAACCGCCGAGGCGGCAGAATTCGCGGTCCTGCAATACACGCAACAGCTTCGCTTGCGTGGACGGCGCCATGTCGCCGATCTCGTCGAGAAAGAGCGTGCCGCCGTGCGCCTGCTCGAAGCGCCCGATGCGCGTGCGGTCGGCGCCGGTGAACGCGCCGCGCTCGTGTCCAAAGAGCTCGGACTCGAGCAGCGTTTCCGGCAGCGCTGCGCAATTCACCTTGATGAAGGGCCCGTCGGCCCGCGCCGAGAGTCCGTGGATCATCCCTGCGACCAGCTCCTTGCCGGTTCCGGTTTCGCCGGTAACGAGCGCGGTGGAGCGCGAGCTCGCCACCTTGCGCACCAGGCCGAGCGCGCTCTCGAGAGCCGGGCTGGTGCCGACGATGTTGGTCGGCGCAAAGCGCGCGGCGCGCTCGGCGCGCAACTGTGTCACCTCGCGCAGGAGCCGGCCATGTTCGAGCGCCTTTGCGACGCGCACTTCGAGCTGCTCCAGATCGAAGGGCTTCTGCAAGAAATCGAAGGCGCCGCGGCGCATCGCCTCGACGGCCGCCTCGATCGTTCCGTGGGCCGTCATCAGGATCACCGCGCTGCGTTCGTCGCGCGCACGCGCCGCTTCGAGCACCTCGAGACCACCCGCGCCGGGCAGTCGAAGATCCGTCACGATCACGTCGTACGGCGCGTTCGTCGTGTCGCGGAGCCGAGCCACGGCGGTGTCGCCAGACGCTTCTTCGTCCACGGCGCCGAAGCCGTCGGCGAGCGCACGGGCGATGCCGCGTCGCAATGTGTCGTTGTCCTCGACGATGAGGAAGCGCCCCGGTTTGGCGATCACGCGGACTCCAGCCCGAGCGGGAGGCGCACCCGAAACGTCGCGCCACGGCCGCACTCGCTTTCGACTTCGAGCCGTCCGCCGTGGCCGACGATGATCTTCTGGGCCTGCGCGAGGCCGATGCCCGAGCCGCTCTGCTTGGTGGTGAAGAACGGGTAGAAGACGCGCTCGCAGAGCGCTTCGGGAATGCCGGGCCCCGTGTCGGCGACCGCGAACACCAGTTCCGCGGGCGGACGCTCGTCGGACCCTTCGACCCCGAATGGCGCTTCGATGCGCAAGCCGAGTGACAGGCGCGCCGGCGCGGAGCCGGCGCCGAGCATCGCTTCGAACGCGTTCACGATCAGGTTGGTGAGCACGCTCTCGAGTCGTTCGCCATCGGCGTGGAGCGGTGACAACGATTCTGCGTAGTCGCGCTGGATGTCCACGGCGAAGGGAAATCGCGAGCGCGCGCGCGCCAGCGACTCCTCGAACACGGCGACCGGATCGATCGGATCGCGGCGCAGTTCCATCGGGCGCACGAACTCGAGGCTATCGGTGACGGTCTGCGCGACGCGGCGGATCTCCGCGCTGAGTTCATTCACCAGCGCGACTTCTTCGGGCTGTTGCTGCAAGCGGCGCCGCAACAGTCCGGTGATGATCTCCATACCCGCGAGCGGGTTGCGGATCTCGTGCGCGAGACCCGCCGCCATTTCGCCGAGCGCGGCGAGCCGCTCGCGCAACCGCGCTTGCTCGGCGTTGCGCTCGTAGGGCGTCAGGTCGCGGAACTGGAGCACCGCGCCGGCGACTGCGCCTACGTCGTCGCGAACTGCCGCGATGGTGTACCCGATCGTCAGCGCCGGATGACCGCCGCGCGGCGCCAGCGTCAACTCCGCGCGACTCGGCCGCTCGGCGCCATCGAGCGCTTCGAGCAGTCGGTCCGCCACGACTGGCTGCGCGACGAGCGCCGCGCGGCAATTGCGGCCGATCTCGTCGGTCGCGGCAGCGCCCGCACAGCCGAGGACGCGATGGCCTGCGGCGTTCAGCGCCGTGACGGCGCCACGAGCGTCGATCGCGACCAGCCCCGAGCGAAGCGAATCGACCAGCCAACCCGCGTATCGAGAGTCTCGCACCGGCACGCTGGCCTCATCGGAGCGCGTGCCGGGGCGCCTGAGCGCCGACTCTGCGAGCGCCGAATGCGCGGGCTACTTGCCGAGGCTCGGCGCGTAGACCGTGCCGCCGCCGCCCCCGCTGCCGCCGGAACTCATGTGTCCGCGGGGCGCCGGCTTCGATGCGGCCGAAGGCTCGCTGCGCATCGATGCCGCCCGCGCTGCCGGCGGTGCGCCACCGCCGCTGAGATCGGCGCCCGATCCGGCGACGGGCGTCGGAGCGCTCGAGCTGGTTTCGGTTGCGACTGGGGTCGTTGGCGCCGTGGTCGGATAGTTCGCGTCGGAGAAGCTGGTGGTGCCAGAGCTCGAACCGCTCTTCGGACCGCTTCCAATGCTGAAGGACGGCGTCGGCGCAGGCGCGGGCGCAGCGCTCGAAACGGTCGAGCCGCCCGGCGGGGCGACGGGCGCCGTCGGAACCGGAGCGGGCGATTCATTCGATCCGCTCCCCGCGCTGACGACGCGCGGCGGGGGCGGCGCGTTCGGAGCCGTCGGTGCGGGCGCCGCAGTCGGCGTCGTGGAGACGCTCGATCCCGTCGCCGGCCCGCTGCCGGTGCCCGACGAGCCGGTCGGCGCGGTAGCGGCAGCCGGCGTCACCGCGTCACTCGCTCCGGTGTCGCCCGTCGGTACGACAGGGCTCGGCGTGGCGACACTCGCAGTTGTCGGCGGCGCCGGCGGATCGGCGGCGGCGGCGG
>JANNKU010000124.1:0-24814 GCA_031396445.1 Deltaproteobacteria bacterium
GGCGCCGACGGCTACGACTCGCTCGTCGATGGCTGCACGGGGCCTGGTCCAGCCGGTTGCAACGCCGGCGACGTGGCGACGATCGATGCGGATCGCGACGGCGTTGCCGACGTCACCGTGACACGCGCGCGCAACGCGTTCGCTCTCACGGATCCGATCAACGGGCAAACCTATGCCAGCGAGCTGGCCGCCGTCTCGCGCAATCTGTTGATCATCTTTGCGACGGGCGGCGCGAGGCCGAAGAACCCATACGCGCCATCGCTGTCGGAGTTCGACATTTTCGATCCGCTCGGGCTCGGCGTGATCAACAATCCGCAGTCGCCGTATTTCGGTCAGGTCCGGCCCGGCGTCAATCCGGACGCAGTCAATGGCACGACGGCCGTCGCCTGCGGCATCAACAAGCCGCAGCTCTGCGAGAACATCCGCGGTCTGCTGAGCAGCGTCGGCGTGCGCCGCAACTCGGTGCGCGCAGGCGCCAACAACCGCTTCGGCCGGCGCGATTTCGCCTGGCACTCGAGCGGTGAGCTGGTGCTCAACTACAACAAGCGCAACGTGCTGGGCTTCGCGATGGACTTCGGCGAGGAATACACCAAGACCAGTTGGGGCATCGAGGCGAGCTGGATCTCCAAGCAGGTGTTCCTGAACAACGACGAATACGACGGCATCTCGGACGTGGACACCTTCAACCTCACGGTCTCGGTGGACCGACCGACCTTCATCAACTTCCTGAACAAGGGCCGGACCTTCTTCTTCAACTCGCAGTGGTTCTTCCAGTACATCCCCGACTACGGCAAGGCCTACAACGCGAATGGACCGCTGAACGTGCTCGCGACGCTCACCGCATTCACCGGCTATCACCAGGATCGGTTGATGCTGTACACGACGCTGGTCTACGACTTCAACTCGGGTTCGGGCGCGCTGCTGCCGTCCATCACGTACCGCTTCACGGAGAACTTCTCGGCGGCGATCGGCGTGAACGTCTTCTGGGGCAAGCAACAGCTCCGCGACGCACCCATCAACGAGATCCGCCCGGGCCTGAATCGGGTCGGTCGAAATGCCAATCAGGACGCGATCGAGAACGGCCTCACGGCGTTGCGCGAGCGCGACGAGATGAACCTCACGCTCCGCTACACGTTCTGAGCGAGGCTGAACTCCCCCGCATCGCGCCTTGCTTCAGGGCTCGGCTGCCCCCGCCGATAGCGCTCTCTGCGCACAGCGCGGAGAGCCCTGGGATGCGTGCTTCGAGTCATCAATTCTCCATCTTCTCCCAGCCGCTCGATCGCGCGGCCTTCGTCGCGTACTTCCTCGGCGCCGTCGTTCCCTTCTTCGCGCTCGCCTACGTGCTCTCGGAGTACGTACTGCCCGCTACGCCCGAAGGACCCGCACGCCTCGGATTGTTGGCGCTTGCGATGTCGATCGGCCTGTTGTCGGCAGGCGCGTTCCTGCTGCTCCGCCGCGTGACATCGCAAACTGTCGCGCGCATGCGCGGCGACAACCGACGCCTCGAAGCGTTGCTCGAAGCCTCCGCGCGCTTCGCCGCTGCGCCACACGAATCAGAAGTCACGAAGGCCGCCATCCACTGCGCGCACCGACTCGCAGGTGCGCAAGCGGCGTTCTTCGTCACGATGCCGAAGGGCGGCGCGCCCAAACTGGAAGCTGCCGTCGGCGATCGCGCGCTCTTCACGCCGCTCGAAGCGCGGCTGGGCGATCTGCTCGCGCAGGCGCTCGCCGAGGGACGCGCCGTCGTGTGGGGCGCCGCCGGCTCGCGGAGCGACGCGTACGGCGCAGGCATCCTGCTCCCGGTGGAGGGCATCGGCGCGATCGCAGTACTCGCCGCGCCGAAGCGCGATCTCGAACCCGCGGACATTCGCTCGCTGACGACGCTCGCCCAGCAGTGCACGGTCGCCGCGCGACGCGCGCAGCTCGTGGACTCGCAGCGGAACTTCTTCGCGCACATGACCGACATCCTGGTCGCGGCGCTCGACACACACATGGATATGCAGTCGGGTCATGCACGACGCGTCGCGCAGCTTTCGAACCGCATCGGTCGCGAGCTGGGGCTCGACGAAGCGCACCGCCTGCGCCTGCACTTCGCGGCGCTGCTGCACGATGTCGGCATGCTGCGCATCGATCCGCAGCGAATGATCGAGCCGCGCATCGCGCGCCAGCATCCGACGCTCGGCCACCGGATGCTCGCGCCGATCCAGCTCTGGGAAGAAGTCGCCCCGCTCGTGCTCCATCACCACGAGTGGTTCGATGGGACGGGCTACCCGGAGCAAGTGGCCGGTGACGCGATCCCGCTCGAGTCGCGCATCATCGGCCTCGCCGAAGCCTTCGACTCGATGACGAGCGCTTCGAGCTACAAAGATCCGGTGGAACGCGACGAAGCGATCCGCCGCGTCGAAGCCGGCAGCGGCACCCAGTTCGACCCGAACGTGGTACGCGTCTTCCTCGAACTCGCCCGCCGCGGCGACCTCGACGTCACCTAGTCGCAGCCCCGCTCCCAACACACCGACTTCGCTCGGCTGCGCCTCACTGCGCGCGGGGCGACTGGCGAGTTGCCCTGCTAGCGCGACATCCAAAGCTCCGAGACGCTCGGATCGCGCGCGTTCAACACTTCGGGCGGTAGCCGCGAGCGCAGGCGGCTCAGTTCTTCCTGCGCCTCGCCGTCGCGATGCTCGACGTAGAGACCCGCAGCGCGCACCAGCGCCGCGCCATCGCGCGCCGCATCGAGCCGGCTCGCAAAGGCCGCATTGGCGCCCGCTCCGCTCGCGAGGGAATCGGCGAATGCAGGCCAGTGCTTGCGCAGGAATTCCTGGCGGCTGGCGAGCGTTACGCGGCCACCCAGAAACTCGAAGTGTGGGTGCGAGTCCGTATTGCGAGGGACACCGGATAGCTGCTCGGCCCTCGCCGCGAGCGGCCCGACGTAGAGCAGGAAGAACGCGCGCGGATCAGTGACCCAGCGATCGGTGACGCCTGCCGCGGCGAGCTCTCGAATGCGCGCCTCGACCGCCTCGACGCTCGGCGGCGCATCGCGGAAACCGATCAGCGCAACGCGGGGCGTCGTGCGCGAGTAGAGATCACCGCGAAACACCAGCGCGTTCGGGAATACGTCGAGGAACGTCGCCGCGACGGTGTCGAAGGTCTCAGAGCTGTGCTGGTAAGCGGGCAGCCACTGGCAGAACAGGCCGCCGGGCGCGAGATGATCGCGTACCGCTTGAAAGTGCTCGGTCGTGTAGAGCGAACCAACGCCGGGATTCCACGGCGAGAACAGGTCGGCGACGATCACGTCGTAGCGCTCGCGCGTCGCGCGCAGATGGTTGCGACCGTCTTCGACGACGACGCGCGTGCGCGGATCGGCGTGCACGCGGTGGTTCGTATCGGCGAACCACTCCGCTGCGAGCGCATGCACTTCGGGCACGAGTTCGATCAGATCGATGTGCTCCAATGGGTGCAGCACCGAAGCGCCCGCGGTGCTGCCGGTGGCAGAACCCACGAATGCGACTCTCTTCGGTGCCGGGTGGAGCAGCAGTGGCAGGTGTCCCGCGCGCGCCTTGCCGGCCAGCAGCCGCCCCGCACCTTCGAGCGTGTAGTGGTTGTTCAGCTTCATCCGGCGACCAAAGATGCCGTCGATTACCGAGACGACTCCGCTGGCGCCCTCCGCGTGCGCGACGAGCCGGTCACCCGCATCGAGTGCCACCACCGGAAGGTGTTGCGGATTCAACCTCGAGCCGAATACCAGCAGCGCGGCGAACGCAACGAATGCGGCGCGCAGACCGCGCTCACGCACGGATCCCGCCGCCACTAGCGACGCAGCGCCGTAGCCCGCGCCCACCGCAACGAGCGAAAGCCACAGACCGAGGCCGCCCTGCAGCACGAAGCTCGCGGCGAGTGACCCGACGATTCCGCCCAATGTGTTCGCAGCGAGAAGGCCGCCAATGCGCCGACCCACGGATCCACCGGTTGCAAGCTCGAAGGTCAACGGCAACACCAATGCGCCGACGAGAAGTGGCAATCCGCCGAGCGCGATCGCGGCGAAGAACCCGCCGCCGAGACGACCCGGCCCGCCGAGCCCCGCGCCATGCAACGCCCAGGTGGCGGCGGGCAAAGCGAAGAGCAGCGCGGCTTCGCACGCGAGCGCGGCGCCGAGCAGTCGCGCCGGCTCAATGCGCCCCGCACTCGCCGCCACCAACGATGCGCCCGCCGCGAGCGCCAACAACACGACGACCAACACCGCTCCGTACGAATACACCGAATGATCGAGCACCTGCGCAAGCGCCTGGATGAGCAGGACTTCGAGCGCGAGCGTGCCGAAGCCCGATGCGAACGCGACCGTGAGCAGCGAGCGCGGCGCGCGCGCCGCCGCATCGGGCACATCGCTCGCGGCGGTGTCGGCGCGCGCGCCGACACCGTCCCGTGAGAGCGCGAACGCTGCTGCAGCGGCTACCAGCGAGAGGCCGATGCCGACCGCATAGGTGCCGCGAACGCCGATCCACTCGGGCAACACCATTACGCCCACCGCGCTTCCGAGTGCGGCGCCGAAGGTGTTGATCGCGTAGAGCTGCGCGCCGCTGCGGCCGAGGCGTCCGCCATCGCCGATGAACGCCGTCGCGAGCAGCGGCAACGTCCCGCCGAGCAAGAACGCGGGCGGCAGCATCGCAGCGAAAGCCAACGCAAACTTCAGCGCCACGAAGACGCCGCGCTGCCCGATCAGATCTTCGTAGAACGCGGCATAGATTGGATCGTAGAGACGGAAGACGAGCGGCACTGCGAGCGCGAGCCCGGCGGCGCCGACTTCGATCGCGGCATAGACGGCGAGCGGTCGCCGTGCGCGACTCGCGACGCGCCCGAATACCGCCGATCCGAGTGCGAGCCCGGCGAAGAATGCGGCGAGCGTCGCGGACGCGGCATACGCCGTGCTGCCGAAGAGGAGCTGAAACCAGCGCAGCCAGACAGCCTGGTAGAGCAGCGCCGCCGCACCAGAGATGAACGCAACGACGAGTACGGCGCGGGTGCGGGATCGCATGGGCGGCGCGGACCATAGGCGGGCGCGATGAGTCTCGCCGCTTGCGCGCGTCTCGCTATGCGGGAGCGCGGCGGTCGGACGAAGACGCGTTCGGAAAGGATGCACGGCTCGAGCGCGCGCACCAACTCGGCGAGCCGCCGCTCGACACGCACTGCGAGCAGCGCGCATCGCCGCGTCAGTCTCGGGTATGATGGCCGAAGACGAACGGAGGACTCGCGTGGAATCGTTCTCGAAAGAAGCCGAGCGACTCGCGGCCGTACTGCGCGATCGCAACGACGAGATGGAGCGCGCCAGCCGATTGCCCGAGCCCTTCGTCCGCGCCTTCGACGAGGCGGGATTGTTCCGGCTCTGCGTGCCGCAATCACTCGGCGGACCCGAGTTGCCGCTCAGCGAACTGGTGCGCGTGCTCGAGACACTCGCTGGTGGCGACGGCGCGGCAGCCTGGTGCGCGATGATCGCATCGACCACCAGCGCGCTCTCTGCATGGCTCGAGCCAGCCGCCGCGCGCGAACTCTTCATGGCGCCGCACGCGATCAGTGGCGGCGTCTTCGCCCCGAGCGGTCGCGCGCGACCCGTTGCGGGCGGCTTCCAGACCGACGGCCGTTGGAGTTTCGGCAGCGGCAGCGAGCACTGCACGACACTCCTCGGTGGCTGCATCGTGATGAGCGAGAGCGGGCCTCAGCTCATTGCAGACGGGAAGCGGCCCGACATCCGCTTGCTCTTCTTTCCCGCAAGCGGCGTCGAGATCCTCGACACCTGGCACGTCTCCGGACTCCAGGGAACCGGCAGCCACGACATCACGGTGCGCGATCTCTTCGTGCCCGACGCGCACAGCGTCTCGCTGATCAGCGGCACGCCGCGCGAATCGGGCGTGCTCTATCGCTTTCCGGTGTTCGGGCTGCTCGCGGTGGGCGTCGCGAGCGTGTCGCTCGGCATCGCACGCCGCGCGATCGACGAAGTGAAGGCACTCGCGACGCGCAAGACGCCCGCGCTCGCACAGCGCCGCCTCGCCGATCGCGGCACCGCGCAGGTGGCGGTGGCGGAAGCCGAAGGCGAACTCGGCGGCGCGCGTTCCTTCCTGCTCGCGACGATCGACGAAGTCTGGGCGAGCGTGGCCGCCGGCTCCGCCGTCGGCCTCACCGAGCGCGCACGCGTGCGCGTCGCCGCCGCGAGCGCGGTGCGCGGCGCCGCCCGCGCCGTCGATCGCATGTACGAACTCGGCGGCGGCTCCTCGATCTACCAGTCGAGCCCGTTGCAGCGCTGCTTCCGCGACGTCCACGTCATCACGCAGCACGCATCGGTGTCGCAAGGAAGCCTCGAACTCGCCGGTCGCGCGCTGCTCGGCGTCGACGGCGACTACTCCGTCCTATGAAACTCGAAACCCATCGCTTCCAGACTTTGCGCATCGAGCGCCGCGGCTTCGTACTCGAAGTGACGATCGACAACCCGAAGAGCGAGCTCAACGCCGTCGATGGAACGCTGCACGAAGAACTCGCGATGCTCTTTCGCGAACTCCGCTCCGAGAGCGAAGCGCGCGTGGTGCTGCTCACCGGCTCGAAGCGCGCGTTCTGCGCAGGCGGCGACTTCGCGTGGTTTCCCGAACTCCAGGGACTCGAAAAACTCGACATCGTGCGTCGCGACGGGAAGCAGCTGATCTGGGATCTGCTCGACGTCGAAGTGCCGATCGTCGCCGCGCTGAACGGGCCTGCGGTCGGACTCGGTGCATCGATCGCGCTGCTCTGCGACGTGATCTTCATGGCCGACACCGCATCGATCGCCGACCCGCACGTGCGCGTCGGCATCGTCGCCGGCGACGGTGGCACCGCCATCTGGCCGCTCGTGCTCGGCCCCGCGCGCGCGAAGGAATTCCTGCTGACGGGCGACAAGGTCGATGCCGCGCGAGCGGAACGCATCGGCCTCGTGAATCACGTCGTGCCTGCGGCGGAACTGATGGACGCGGCGCGCGCATTCGCCGATCGACTCGCCGCCGGCGCACCGCTCGCACTCCGCTACACGAAGCTCGCCGTCAACAAGTGGATCAAGAGCGTCGCGAACGTCGCCTTCGACGTTGCGACGGCGCTCGAGATCGTCACGTTCCAGAGCGAAGACCACCAGGAAGCGCTCGCGGCGATTCGCGAGAAACGCAAACCGGTGTTCAAGGGGCGGTGACGCTCAGCCGGCCTGCGAGGCGGCGCTCGTCTCGAACCACCGCCGATACGCGCGCGGCGGAAAGAACGCCAGCCAGATCGCGAGCGCGCAGATGCAGCCCAGCACCGTCACGACCAGGTACCACTCCGTCTGTTCGTTGCGCTGCACGACCTCGCTCCACAGCGAGTGCAGCCAGATGCCGAGCGCCGCCAGCGTTGCGATTCCCCACAGTAGAAACCGATTTGCGAGCAGCGGCTCGGTGAGGCCGAGGCGCACGCGCCGACGCGCGAGTGCGTACTGCCGCAGCGTCTCGTAGCTCGCCCAGCCGTACATCACGAGACGGCCGAAATAGTCGGCCGACATCGAGAAGTTGGAGCGACCCACGCCGAGGTAGAGGCCGGAGACCCAGTCGGTTGCGAATGAGAGGAAGAGCATCGCGGTGCAGGTGGCGACCACCGTCGCACCCACGAGTCCGGGCCGGAAGACGCGCCAGGTGAAGACGCCGAGCACGGTGATGCCGCAATCGACGGCGAGCATTGCGGCGGTCGAGAACACGCCGCGCGCTGGTCCGGTGACACCCGCGAGGATCAGCAGTGCGGTGCCGACGCCGCCAGCGAGGAAGAGCGAACCGCCGATCAGCTTCTCGGGGAGCATTCCGGTTCGGTGTGCGAGCCACAGCAGACGCCAGCCGACCACGAAGCTCGCGACCGCGAAGAGCGAGATCCCGAGCAGGGCGAACAGCGCCAACAGGGCTCCTCTCGGAGGGACGTGATCCGACAGGACATCGGCGCCGGGTCGCAGATCCTTGAGCTTGCTATTCGCCGTCGCTCGCATCGCCGCGATTCGAGAGCACGCGCTCGAGACGACGCGGATCGCGTCGCAATCGCAGCGACTTGCCGCCCGTCACGTAGACGAGGCCGGGCTTCGCGCCGCGCGGCTTCGACACGCCTTTGATCGGCGCCACGGTCACCTGCGCTTCCGTCACTTTTCGGTGCTTCGAATAATGCACGGCCAGCTCGGCCGCTTCGAGCACGCATTCGGAGGGCGGATCGCTGCGGCCTTCGGTGCGCAAAACGACATGGCTGCCCGGTGACGCTTCGAGGTGGAAGAAGAGATCGTGGCCGCGCGCGAGTCGGGTGGAGAGCAGGTCGTTGCCCTCGTCGCTGCGGCCGACCCAGATCTCGAGGCCACTGCTGCTGCGGTAGACGCGCGGCGTGAGGCGCGCGGGCACCTCCTGTTTGCCGAGTTTCCACACGCGCGCCTTCGGCGCTGGCGTCGCAGCCGATGCGGGCGGCGGCGCCGTGTCACCGGCGAAGCGCGCGAGCAGGCGCGCGACCTCGGGTCGCTCTGCAAACGCGGCGATCGCGGCGACATCACCAGCCGGGATCGCGTCGAACTCTGTTCGCAGCGCGAGCGTTGCATCGCGACGCGCCTCCGCCTCGCCGCTTTCGCGCAGCGCGCGTTCGGCGCGCCGCTCCGCTTTGCGCGCCTTCGCGAAGAGCGCTTCCAGGTTGTCGCGAGGCGAGAGCACCGGATCGAGCGGGATCGCGACGTCGTCGCCGCTCGCGAAGTCGCGTACCAGCACCTCGCGGGCGCCGCGCTTGATCCCGCCGACGGCGAGTTTCAACAGCTCGCCCTGATGGCGCAGCGCGGTGACGACGTCGCCTGCCGCCACATCGCCGCGCAGCAGCAGCACCTTCTTGTCGATCGACGCGAGCGCGCGACGCAGCCCGCGATCGGTGCGGCGCTGCAGCGTGTCGGTCTCCTGCGCGTCCTCTCGCTCCGCGGCGAGCGCTTCGAGCGTCGCAAAGAAGCGTTCGTCGGGTTCCGCGGCGCAGCGATCTTCGCCTTCGCTCGGCAGTTTCGATGCGGGACTCTTCCACACCGCGCCGATCTCGAGATCGCGGCGCGTCTCGGCGAGCGGTCGCAGCGCGCCGACCACGCGGCCCTCCGCATCGAGAAGATGGAGATTCGTGCGCGGGCCGAGGATCGCGAGCAGCAACTCGAAGGCGCCGGCCTCCGTCTCGAAGCGCAGCGCGGCCTGGCGATCGCCACCGACGATGCGCGCGCCGGTGACACGCGCGCCGCCGAGCCGCGCGCGCAGCAGTTGCGCGAAACCGGGCGGCGTCGGCGGCGCCGCAGGCCGCGACTCGATCACCGAGAGCCGCGCGCTCTGCGCCTCGACGCAGAAGAGCAGATGCAGATCATCGCGACCGGCTCGATAGAGCGACAGCACGATGCGTCGCGCGTCGGGCTGCACGATCTTGTCCACGCGCGCACCGGCGCATTCGCGATCGAGGATCGCCACCGCGCGGGTGAGCTCGCGGAGCGACATCATCGCTGGCAGCTCGGACAGAAGTGCGCGCTGCGCTGGCCGAGCACGATGCGCTTCACCGGCGTGTTGCATTGCAGACACGGCTTGCCGGCGCGCGCATAGACGCGGCGTTCGTCCTGGTAGGCGCCGTCTTCGCCATCCGGCGCGATGTAGTCGCTGATCGACGAGCCGCCCGTCTCGATCGAACGCAGCAGCACGCGGCGCAGCGCATCGGCAATGCGATCGCATTCGGCGCGCGAGACGCGACCCGCGCGCCGCGTCGGCCGCACGCCCGCGCCGAAGAGCGCCTCGTCCGCATAGATGTTGCCGACGCCCGCGAACACGCTCTGATCGAGCAGCAGGTTCTTCACCACCACGCTGCGACGGCGACACGCCGCGAAGAGCAACTCGCCGCTGGCCTCGAGCGCATCGACACCAAGTCGATCGAGCCGCTCCGACTCTTCGCCCTTCGCGAGCCACTGCACCTTGCCGAACTTGCGCGCATCGCGAAAAAAGATCTCGGGACCCGCGTCGCGAAAGTGGAGACGCAAATGCGTGTGTGCATCGGGCGTGAAGCGGAGCTGCGCCTCGGGCGCGAGAATCCCGCGCTCCGAAGCGCGCAATAGCCGCGGACTCGTGACCGCGCTCGAGAAGAGCTGCCCCGTCATGCCGAGGTGCAGCAGCAGGCGCGAGTCATCGTCGAGATGCGCGAGCAGATACTTGCCGCGCCGCTCGAGATCGCGAACGCCGCGCCCTTCGAGCGCGGGTCGCAGCATGGCAGGCGGCGTCAGGAAGAAGTAGCTCGGCGCCGTCGTGTGTACGGCGTCGATCGTGCGACCGACGAGCAGCGGCGCGATGCGTCGGCGCGTGGTTTCGACTTCGGGGAGTTCGGGCATGGCGGGGGCAGTGTAGAACTGGAGCGCGACGGCGTCCGGGGCGGGTGCGACTTCGCTGACTCAGTTCGCCATGACGACGTCGACGACGTCTGCCATGTCGAGCATCGAAGCGACGTTCGCAGCGTCGTCTTCTTTTATCGCGAGCCCAAAGCCGGCCGACAGTACGCACTCGGCGCTCTCGAATGGCTTCGAACGCTGCTCCTGCTGTTCATCGAGGTAGTAGATCTTGGCCAGCGCTACGCCGTCTTGCGTGCGGTAGTGCGGGACCAACTTGAGCAGCTTGATTGCCGAGAAGGTCGCATCGGAGCAGACCTGGATCGCTTTTTCGCGCACCTGAACCTGACCTTCGTAAGTGAGGAAGACCCTGCCTCGACTCTCCTTCAAGCCGCTCGGCGCGTTCCACTGCACGAGGTCCTCGTGCATCGACACGGCCTTCACGATGTCGAGAGTCCGCCCGTCTCTGACGTGTTTGCTTTCGGCGGAATTGAGCGTGGCAGAGGACAGGATCCGTCGCTTGATCTCGCGTGGCGTCATGTCGGGGCTCTCCGCCTTCACCAGCGCCGCTGCAAACGACACGATTGCAGCGGAAAGCGAAGTGCCGTTGGAGGACTGCAAGACAAAGTGGCTTCCGGCTACGTCGTACGACACGACCGGGATTTCACAGCCTTCTGTAGCGATGTCGATCGACTTGCTGCCCCAATTGGAGAACGGAGCCTTGGTCTTGTCGGGCTCGACGGATCCGACCGAGAGCAGGTTCGATTGGTCGTCGCCGCCATACTCTGCGGGAAATACCTGCGTGCCCGGAGTATCGAGATCACCGTCGTCGTTCCCGGCAGCAACGACGAAGAGGACGTTCTCGTTCGGCCCGAGCGCAGCCTTGATGTCGGGAATCGGCGTTGCAGTTTTGACGCTGAGATTCACGATGAGCGAGCCGTTTCTAGCGCGATCGACGAGCGCAGCGAAGGTCGTGGGTTCGACATCGACGATCTCGACGGCTTCGAGACCCTGACTCGTCCGGGCCTCTCTCACGACCTTGCTGTAGAGGCGCGTCACGGCGAGCTTGATGATTCTTAGTTCTCGAAGTGTCTGGAAGCGCGCCATCAGCGGTCCGCCGAGAATGAGCGAGGCGACCTGCGTGCCGTGCTCGACCTTGCGGGATCCCGAGATTGGAATGATGCCCGCGAAATCGGTGGCCTTGCGGTCCCGCGCGAGCGCCGACTTCCGAAAAATTCCCGTGCCGGCACCAAGGAGACCGCTGTCCGCCACCAACACAGTGGTGAAGAGAGCATGTGACTCGTCCCCGCGGCGCGAGTAGTCGCCGTTCGCCGCAAGCGCTTCGAGCAAGGCTTCGAGATCGTACGGATGGCGGCGGGGATCGGCTGGAACGCTCTTGCAAGTGCGCGAGCTGCTCTGCAGCTCCGCCGCGGAGAGCGCGAAAACTGGCTCGACGCTCATACCCGCGACGGATTGCGACTCCGCGACGGTTGGAATCGAGACCTGCGAGTTCGGTTCGAGTCGATAGTTTCGGGATTTGCTCACGTTGTCGTTCTTGGCCGCGAGCTCGTCCAGGAACACGATCTCGTTCGGAGCGCCGGTTGCTGCGCTCCATGCAACGGGATACCCGGCGCGCTCCAACCGCGCCCGTGTCCGCTGGAAGAGCGTCCACGCGGTATCGCCTTTCTCGACTTGAACCTTCTCGGACTCGACGAATGTGGGCGAACAGACGGGAACGCGGAGCGTCTGCGCGGCGCTGAACTCCATGTTGGGCGTGATCGCGTCGCCGGTTTCGCTGAGGTAGGAGGCGGCGAGAGCGGCGAAGAAGGCATCGCTCTGTGCGCCGCAAGCGCGAGTGATCGCATCGCGGACCGTTTCGCCAGCGCGCGCCGCGATGGCGATTCCGCTCTCGAGCTTCGTCGTCTCCGGTCGCGCCAACGTGAAGACGCTCTCTGCATTCGAAGCGGGCGGGGCTGCCACCTGGTTCTCATCTTCGGGAACGAGTTGGCACCCCGTGCCGTCTGGCTCGAGACCACATACCGCAACGCCACGCGCACGGGCCCACGGCCGAGCCCAACCGAGGAAGGCAGGACTCGCGATCGCCGCGATCCAGGATCGCTGCACGCCGTCGCTGCGGGAGCCCACCCCAATCAATACGCGGGAGCCATCTTCGCGTAGCGAGTAGGCGCCGCTCCCGGCATCGCCACTACAAAGCGCGACCCCGCCGATCACCAGCATCGAGGCGTCTCCACTCGCCGCGCTACTGACCATCGCAGAGCCAACACCGAGCGCGCCAAAGGAGCCATCGACTCCGCCCGGATACTGGCAACCATGGCCGCTCAAGATCACCTGAGCCCCTGCGGCCATTCGCGCGGGATCGAAATCGATCCGCTGGTAGAAGCCACCGGGGATCTGCTCGTGTGCGCTGCAGAGTGCAAAATCTGCGCTCTTGTCGTTCGCATACGCCGCAGCATGTCGGCACTCGACATCGATCGAGACCCCGTCTAGTCGCAGCGTTCCGATGGAGCCGTCGGCAATGCAGCTCGCTGCCGTCAGCACCACGCGCGGCCCGACGATCGTCGCGCCACACCGAGTTGCGCCGACCAGCACGAGACTCGTCGGCCAATCCGCAACGTTTGCCTCGTTCGCCTCGGGAAGCCTCTTTCCGTCCGCTCCGAACAGGACTGTTGCCTGTGTCGCAAGGGGAGCGAGAAGGACGATCAATGCGAGTCCAAGTCGCAGGTAGGGGCACATGGCGTTACGGCCGACAGCCCTGTGCGTTTGCATCGAGCCCGCAGATGCTGACGGTATGCTCCTTCGCCCACGTGGTGGCCCAGGCGAGGAACTGCGGTGTCGGCGCGGTCGAGAGCCACGACCAGGTGTTGATGTCCCCGCGCGAGTTCACGCCGACCAGCAGCCGCTTGTTCAGCGGCCCGACGTTCTCGACGAATGCACCGCCACCGCTGTCGCCGTAACAGACTGCGGCTCCGCCCTTGGTCACGGTGTAGAGATCGTCTTCGGGGATCTGCTCGATATCGGCACTGCCGTGGTAGAGGACTCCGTAGCTGCGATCTTTCCCGTTCTCCTGCAGGCAGCCGAAGCCGAGCAATCGAATCTTGCCGCCCTTCGCAACCACGCGGGGATCGACTGCGACGTACTCGTAGGGCGTGAAAGTGAGTTTGGTGTCGGCGAGACACAGCGCGAAGTCCGCAGACGTTTCGCCGGGGTAGTCGGGGTGGTGCGTACAGGTGACGGTGCCAGCAGCTCCGGGGAGCTTTCCGACCTGGCCGTTCTTCACGCAGTGCGCAGCCGTCAGCACCACCTTCTCGCCCACCACGGTCGCCGTGCAGCCTCCCGCAGACGTGCGGAACGTGAGCGTGGCGGGCCATTTGGTCGGGTCGGCGATCTCGCCGCCGATGATCTCCCCGCCCACTCCACCCGGCGCGAGGTTTCGGGAGAGTTCGAACTGCTCTT
Source organism: Deltaproteobacteria bacterium (assembly GCA_031396445.1). Classification (GTDB taxonomy): domain Bacteria; phylum Myxococcota_A; class UBA9160; order UBA9160; family PR03; genus PR03. The sequence continues at coordinate 13,853 of JANNKU010000124.1, forward strand.
CCGCGTGTACTGCGGAGGCGGGGGCGATTGCGATGAACGCAACCATCAGCATCATCCAAAGTTCGAAACTTTTCTCTGTCATCGTGGAGACCTCCATTTTCGGTTGGTGTCTGACCTCCGCACGCCTTCAGTTCCCGCCGAGGCGTCGCCCGACTTGTTCGACGATCTTTGGTTTCTGCTCACTCAGCAGACGGGCGGCCGTTTCCAGGTATTGCTTTGCGTTCGAGCGATCGCGTTCGGTGATCGTCACTTCGACGGCGAATGTGCCGCGACCTGGGACGAGGCTCGTGTTCCCAGGAGCCAATGACACAGGAATGCTCATCAGCCATCCGGACGCGGCACTCTCCATGGATGCACAGTCCTTGCTTTCACTCGGACAGGCTGCGCGCCGAATGAGCGGCGTCGCGATGTCATACGAGGGGAAGCGCCACTCGCTGGTCGCGAGCTTGGCGGCTTGCAGCTGCTGCTTGTCGTCCTTCCAGTAGGCCTCGACCGAGAGCGCTGCGCTCACGTCGATCTCGTGACCCGACGTGCGGAAGAGTCGGCCGATCCAGGTAGTCGCCACCGGCCACCAGCGGCGCTCGTCTGAAAGCACCTTGGCTCGTGCGTGCGGGACGTGGAGCCGAAGGGGCGCCAACTGGAACATCTGGCGATCGAAGGACGGGGCGATACCGATGACTAGTTCGAACGCAGGCTCTACGGGCTCGCCGGCCGCCCGCTTCACGCGGATCGCGTAGTAGTGCTGGTGGAGTTCGTCGTACGGGACTGGGATCGTCGCCTTCGCATCTTTGTCGTCTTTGAAAGCGACCCAGAAGCGGTCGCCCGCTTTGACGACACCGTATTGCGATTCGTACTCAGTCGATTCGCGGCGCAACTCGGCAGCGGTGAGATCGACGGCCATTCCGATGATCGCGGCCGCAGCGGGCGCTGCGAAAGCGATCGCCTGCGGGCCGGGTTTGGGCGGGCTTTTCTCGGCGGGCTTAGGCGTGCATTCCCCCGGGAACCGGTCTGGGAACACCTCCTTCCAGTCGGCGAGCAACGCGGCGTTTACCGCCTCCGAAAGCTGGACGCAGCTGATCAGCTCGATCGCAACGCTCTCGTTGTCGCGAATCATCGAGTTGCTGTGCGCGGGAAGGAACGCGCTGCAGCCCAGCGCACCAGCGAGCGTGCAGAGAACTACCAGTGAGAAGAGTTGGCCTTGCACCCGATCCGCCATTCCGTTGCTCCTTGGCTTCGAAACGTTCGGAGCGATCGTTTCGCAAGCGCCGTGCCGAATGGAGGAACGCGTGAGCGGAGGCCGGGAGCGCCGACGGGGCGCGGTGCCGGCCTCTACCGTCCTCCAGAGCGGACTCGGCGCAAGGCTCGGCGTCCTGAACGCTGCACACTCGACCGCGGGTCTCACCTCGACTCGGTCGCGCATCGATCAACGATGCGTTGCGCGATTCCCTCTCCGCGTCTGCTGAGACGCGGCGCGGTCTGACTCTGCGGCGATCAAGCGCACGCGAGATGCGCGACCGGCTGCTGGAACGATCGGACGTAACGGAACTCGCTTCGAGTCGGCTACTCGTCGCCGACGTTGGAGCGAGTACTGCGCGCAGGTCGCGCCGCAGGAGAGCCGTTCGACGGCGACGACGCAGGTTTCGCCGCTTTCATCGCCGACGACAACACTGCTGCACTGCACATCGACCTCATGCTCCTAGCTCCGCCACGGCTCCACCAGGATCTTCGCGTGCGCTTCCGGATTCGCGAGCGTGCGGAACGCTTCGGCGACGCCTTCGACGCCGGTCCGGCCCGTCACCATCGGCGCCACGTCGATCTCGCCGTCGGCGAGTGCGCGCAGCGTGCGCGCGAATTCGTCGGGCGTGTAGCCGAGCACGAACTGGACGTTCAGCTCCTTGTTGATGCCGAAGGTCGGGCGGATCGTGTCGTCTTCCATGCAGACGCCCGCGACGACGATGCGCGATTGCGGCGGCGCAGCGCGCATCAGCTCGTTGATCACGCCGGGCACGCCGACGCACTCGAACAAGACGGCCGTCTTTGCGCCAGCGACTTCGCGCCATGCATCGATCGGGCGTTTCTCGTTGGGATCGACGACGACGTGCGCGCCGAGGTGCTGCGCGAGGCGGCGGCGCATCGGCGAGTAGTCGGCGGCGACGATCGTCTCGACGCCTTCGAGTCGCAGCCCCGCGATCACCGCGAGGCCCACCGGCCCGCAGCCGATCACCAGCGGGGCGTCGCGCTTCGTCATCTTCGCCTTCGCGACGGCGTGTACACCGACGGCGATCGGCTCGGTGGTCGCGGCGTGTTCGGTCGCGAGCCCATTCGGCACTTCGAGAAGCAGCGGCTCGGTGAGCACCATCAACTCGCCGTAGCCGCCGGGCACGTCTTCCGAATAGCCAATCGCTTGCGGCCTTCCGCCTCGGAACGAGATCGGCATCGAGACGACGCGCGCGCCGATCGGGATCCGCTTCAACGTGTTCGGCCCGAAGTCGATGATCTCGGCGCAGAACTCGTGACCCATCACGACGTCGGCGAGCAGGTTCGGCACGAAGGGCGCGCCGGTGTCCTTCATCGATTCCATCATCTTGTCGGCGTACTTCAGCATGTGCAGATCCGAGCCGCAGATGCCACACGCGAGTGTCTTGACCAACACTTCGCCGGAGCCGGGTACCGGATCGGGCAGCGTCTCGACGACGATCTCTTTGTTGCGCATCAAGGCGGCACGCATCACTTCACCTCGGGGCTCTGGGTTGCAATCGAGTTCAGCATTCTAACGGCACTCCGCGCCGATCCACTCGACGACCGTACGCGTCAACGCGATGCGTTTGTCGGAGAACGCGTGATCCGCGTCGAGTTCGACGCTCGTCAACTGCTTTGCGCCCGCGGCGTTGAGCGCAGCGACCAGCGGCTGTTGATGCTGGGGCGGCGGCGTCACCGTATCGCGTGTGCCGGCGACGAGCAGTACCGGCCGCGTCGCGAGTGCGGCGGCGCGCTGGGTCGTATCAAAACTCTTGGCGTTTTTGACGAGTTCGGCGACGAGCTTCTTGCCGGACGCGCCGCGGATCGGCCCGCTCCAACCGCCGAACGCCTTCTCGAGTTCCGCACGGCGCGCGCGATCGGCGGCGGCCTGCCCCATCAACCCGAGATTCGCGCCGGCGAGCGACGCGACACACTTCACTTTCGGATCTTCCGCACCCGCCAGGATCGCGAGGAAGCCGCCCATGCTGTGACCGACCAGCGCGATGCGCGCCGGATCGGCGCGGTACTTCGTCGCGAACGACGCGTCGCGCACGAACGCGAGCGCCGACTCCACGTCTTCGACCGCACGCGAGAACGAGAACTTGCCCTCACTGCCCCACGCCCCGCGATAGTGGAAGAAGAGCACGTCCCAGCCGGCGCGTCGCAATGCTTGCGCGAGATCGCCGTTGCGCTCGTGGCCCGGATAGCCGTGCAACAGGATCACGATCGGATGCGGACCGGCGCCCTGCGCGACGTAGACGATCCCGTTCATGTACGACTCGCCGCTGGTGATCGCGACATCGGCGATCGCGGCCGGGAACGCCGCATCGACGACGGCTGGATCGCTCGACACCGGATCGAGACTCGCGCCAGCAACGATCGGCGCTTTCGGCGCCTTCGATGCCTTCGGCGTCTGCGCACAGCCGAACGACAGCGCAGCAACGATTGCGAGCGGAACGAGACGACGGGCGCGGTGCATCGGGACCTCGGTGCAGGGAAGCCGCAGTCTAGGTTAGGGTCGCGATGCGGAGGAGAGCATGAGCGACGAAGAGCAATCCGTCGTCTTCGATCGCGCGGCCGAGTACTACGACGAGACGCGCGGCTTTCCGCCCGGCGTCGAGACGGATGTCGCCGCGTTGATCGCGAAGACAGGCGCGCTCGGGGCGACCGCGCGCGTGCTCGAAGTGGGCGTCGGCACGGGGCGCGTCGCGTTGCCGCTCGCGGCGTTGGTGCGCGACGTCATCGGCGTCGATCTCTCGACGCCGATGCTCGCGCAGCTTCTCGCGAAGCGCGGCGCTGCGCGCGTCGCGGTGGCGCGCGCCGACGCGGTGCGGCTCCCATTCGCCGCGAACACATTCGACGCCGCGCTCGGTGTGCACTTCTTCCATCTCGTGCCGCGCTATCGCGAGTCGCTCGCTGAGGTGGCTCGTGTGTTGCGGCGCGGCGCACCGCTGCTGCTCGGCGCGGACGATCCGCAGGATGCGTGGGCGCTCTGGCGCGAAGCGCTCGCCGTGCGCGACGAGATCGACCACCCCGGTGTGCCGCGCGGGCGCTTCTTCGATTTCCCGCTGGATCTCGGCTGGCGCCCGCTCGGTGATCGCCAGCGCATCGCATTCGTGCGTCGCATCCGCCCGCGCCAGATTCTCGAACGTCTCGCGAATCGCTCCTGGTCGATCACCTGGCGCATGAGCGACGCGCAGATCAAGCGCGCCGTTGAAGAACTGCGCCCCGATCTCATCGCGCGCTTCGGCGATCTCGACGCGGAGGCCGACGTCGATGGCGGCTTCTCGGTGCAGGGCTGGCTCGCGCCGGAGTGAGTAGAATGCGGCGCGCGCCCTTCGCCGACGGAGAATCCGCATGAGTGCCGTTCCCTCTTTCGACCCGAGCAAACTCGACCCGATCTCGTCCGAGCACTACGAGCAGAACGGCTATCCGTTCGCCGAGTGGGCCTGGCTTCGCAAACACGATCCGGTGTCGTGGATCACGATCCCGAGCTACGACCCGTTCTGGGCGATCACCAAGCACGCCGACATCATCGAGCTCTCGAAGCAGCCGACGCTCTTCCTCAACGCGCCCGTGCTCGCCGTGTTCAACAACACCGTGCCGCCGCCGCCCGAAGCGACGATCCGCCACCTGCTGAACATGGATCCGCCCGATCACGGCAAGTATCGAAACGTCGCGGCAAAACGATTCACGCCGCGCGCCGTGCAGAACTGGGCGCCAAAGGTGCAGCGTATCACCGACGAAGTGCTCGACGATTGCATGGCGAAGAGCAGCGGCGACTTCGTGCAGGACATCTCCGCGCGCATCACGATCGCGGTGATCGCCGAGATGCTCGGCGTGCCCGCGAGCGATCGGGGCCTGCTCTTCCGCTGGACCAACGAAGTGATCGCGCCCGAAGATCCCGAGTTCGCGCGCGGGACGCCGGAGGAGACGGCGGACGCCGCCCGCTTCGAGTTGTTCCAATACTTCGATGCGCTCTCGCGCGAGCGGCGCGCGACACCGCAAGACGACATCGTCAGCCTCGTCGCCGGCGGCGCAGTGAACGGCGCGGCGCTCGCTCCCGTCGAGTTGCTCTCGTACTACCTGCTCCTCGTCGTCGCCGGCAACGAGACCACCCGCAACGCGATGACCGGCGGCATGCTCGCGTTCCTCGAAAATCCCGGCGAGTGGGAAAAGCTGCGCACGAACTCCGGCCTGCTCGACCTCGCGGTCGAAGAAGCCGTGCGCTGGACCACACCGGTGATCCAGTTCTGCCGCACCACCACGCGCGACTACGAACTCCGCGGCAAGACGATCCGCGCCGGCGAAAGCGCGTGCCTCTTCTATCCCTCAGCGAACCGCGACGAAGAAGTCTTCGAAGACGGCAACGTCTTCCGCATCGACCGCGACCCGAACCGCCACATCGGCTTCGGCGTCGGCGAGCATGTCTGCCTCGGCGCGCATCTCGCACGGCTCGAACTGCGCTGCGCGTTCGGCGCGCTGCGCAAGCGCCTTCGGCACGCGGAGTTGACGGCGCCGATCGCGCGCATGCGGTCGAGCTTTGTCGGCGGCATCAAGCGGGCGCCGATGCGGTGGGAGATTGCGGCGCGCTGATTCTGCAGCCGCGGAGTGCGCGAGGCGCAGTGTCGATGCCGATGGCATCACTGCGGTGGTTGAAAATCTGTTGGAAAGCAGGAGGAAGAGGTCATGCGACGCCGCTCGAAGACATTGTGGATTCTGGCTGCCTTTGCTGCCGGCTGCTCGAGTGCTCATCCGAAAGAGCGGGGTCTCGAATCGAGCGTTGCGCAGTTGAACTCGAGCGAGTTCCCGTGCAATCACTCGGTAGCGATGCAGTCGTATGTTCGAGAGCTTTGGGCCTCCATCCAAGCCGCGTGGGTGGTCCCCTTCGACACTCCTGTGGACCAGCTCGTGAGGGTCGAACTCGAGTTCGACGGTCGAGGCGAAACTCGGGATCCCAAGATCGCCGAGGCGTCGGATCCGATACTTCTGAAGAGCGTCGAGCAGGCAGTTCGAGAAGCGGATCAGCCTTCACCTTCGGACGATGTCCGCGCGTGTCTCGCCGGCCAGGTAATCAAGCTCACCTTTCGCAACCAGGCGAAGTGACAGGGCGCATTGGCGCACTCACGCACTTTGGGCGGTCCGCGCTCAACTTGCCTTGGAACAGCGGAGCTCGCTCGAAAGGTTTGCGTCTCTTGCGAACGAGATCCCAGCGGCCGGCTGCTTATTCTGTTTGCGGAAGGAGCCTGCCGGCGGGCCAAGGCATGCTCCAGAAATCGGTAGCCAGCGCATTCGTCGCATTGCTCGCGTCGATGATTTCTTGCGCGCGTCCGTCGCAAGGACCGAGCGCTCTTTCACCGGAGAGCAAAGAGCTCATTCAGGAATTCGAGGCCGAGTACTCTGTCCGAATCGAGTTCGCGTTCTTGAATCCAGGAACCACCCGCAAGATTCGCGATCTCCGCGCGTCGCCGTCGAGTGCCAGGGACGTGGAACAGTACCTTCCGATCCTGCGCGAAGAAGCCTCGAAGCTCCCGCCACAACTGTTCCGTTGCGCTCAGATCCAGACGATCGCCCTGGTTCGAGATCTCTCCATCGCCGGCTCCTCACGTGCCGCACTTCCAGCCCTCGGCCAACGCACGCTCATCATCGATGTCGCCTACGCGCCGAAGCCTCCAGAGGAATACCGGCGCTGGGTATTTCATCACGAGCTCTTCCACTTCATTGATTATTCTGCGAACGAGCTGATTCGCCTCGATCCCGAATGGGCAGATTTGAATCCGGCTGGCTTCACCTACGGTGCCGGCGGCGACCGTGTGTATCACGATCCTGAAACTGCATACAGATGGGAGTCTCCCCCGTCAGGCTTCGTCTCGTTGTACGCCACCATGGGAGCAGAGGAAGACAAGGCTGAGACGTTTGCTGCAATGATGACGACGCAAAGCGATCTCGAGTCGAGATGCGAGTCGGATCATCTACTGCGAGCGAAGGTTGCTCTGCTGCACAGTCGGCTTCGAGCGAGTTGCCCTGCCGCCACGACAGATCGCTGGTGAGGATCCGTCGCACGACCAGATTCGCGGGATTCCTCCAAGCTCCAAAAGAACGCGCCAGCTACGGTCCCCTTCCGTGCCCGAGCGAATGCAGTGCGATGTCTGCCTCGTCGGTGACGGCTACGCCGGTGTCACCGCCGGCGATGATGCGCGCATCGGGCCGACACGCTTCGAAGACTGGCTGAACCGCCACTAGCGGGAGGACATCGAATGAAGGCTCTGAAGTACATCGCGATCGCGTTGCTGGTCTACGTCGGAATCGTCATCGCGTTCGAGTCGTCGATCGGAATCCTGCAACCCAGCGGCGAAGCAACGCTCGTGATCACTACCGTCGATGCGGATGGCGCGTCGCACGAACGCGTCGTGTCGCGGCTCGGGAGCGCCGGCCGTCTCTACGTCGCCGCGAATCACTGGCCGCGCGCCTGGTACCGACGCGCGCTCGCGAATCCCGACGTGCAAGCCACGGTGGATGGCCAGACGCGCGAGTATCGCGCCGTTCCCGTCACGGGCGCCGAGCACGATCGCGTCGATACGGACAACAGCCTTCCGTTCACATTTAGAATCGTGACCGGATTCCCGCCGCGATATTTCTTGCGCCTCGATCCGCGTTAGCTGCCGCATGCGTCTCGATTCCCGCATGTTCCGCGTCAACCACGACCGCACGCCCGCAGAGCTGCGCCGAGGCGGATGGCGGACCACGCGATCGATGCGGTCGTTCGCGCCGGCGTCTACTACTCCCACGCTGAGCTCGAAGCTTTGAAGGCCGAGGTGGAAGCGTCGGCAAGGAGAGAGCGTTGATCTACGACCCGTACTCGCGCGAGATCCAGGAAGACCCCTACCCGCTCTACCGCCACTTCCGCGACACTGAACCGTGCAGCTACAACCCGAAAATGGACTTCTACGCGCTCTTCCGCTTCGAGGACGTGTGGCAGGCGACGCTCGACTGGGAGACCTACAGCTCGTCGCTCGGCCCTGCGCTCGAGAACCGCGGCGAGATTCCGGGCGAAGTGATGTCGATCATCGGCATGGATCCGCCGCGTCACGTGCGGCTCCGCAACCTGGTCTCGAAGGGCTTCACGCCGCGGCGCATCGAAGCGCTGGAACCCGAGGTCCGGCGCATCGCCAAGAATTGTCTCGATCCGCTGAGCGGCGCGGGCCGCGACTTCGACTTCCAGGCCGCGCTCTCGAACAAGCTGCCGATGGATGTGATCAGCGCGCTGCTCGGCATCCCCGAGGAACACCGTGAGGAGTACCGCGGTTGGGTGGAGAAGGGCCTCGAGCGCGATCCCGAAACGGGAATGCCACCGCCCGGCGGCTTCGAAGGCATGCGCAAGGCGGGCGACCTGATGCTGGCGCTGCTCGCCGAGCGGCGCGCGCGACCGCGCAACGACCTGATGTCGCTGCTCGCCGAGACGAGCTACGAGGACGTCGACGGTCGCACGAAGCGCGTCACCGACGCCGAGGCGGTCGCCTTCATGGGCTTGCTCGCGGCAGCGGGCGCCGAAACCACCACCAAGCTGCTGGGAAACTGTGTGGTGTACCTGGCGCGGAATCCTGATCAGCGCCAGCGGCTCTGGGACGATCCGTCGCTGATGCCGCGCGCGATCGAGGAGGTGCTGCGCTTCGACGCGCCGTCGCAGTACCAAGGTCGCGTGGCGATGCGCGACGTGACGGTGCACGGTGTCACGATTCCCGCGCGCGCCCGCGTCGCGCTGGTGACGGGCGCTGCCTGCCGCGATGAACGCGAGTTCCCGGAGCCGGACCGCCTCGACATCACGCGCACGCCTGCCCGCGAGATCTACTTCGGCCAAGGCAACCATCTGTGCGTTGGCAAGTCGCTCGCGCGCGTCGAGGCGCGCGTCGTGCTCGACGAGATCCGCGCGCGCTTTCCGCACTACACCGTCGACGAGTCAGGACTCCAGCGCACCTACCAGGCCCACGTTCGCGGCTTCAAGGTGGTGCCGATCCGGACCTGAGTTCAGACGAGCTCGTAGGCGTCGAGCTTCGGCGCGGACATCTCCGCGCGGAAGCGGTCGAAGGTCCAGGGCCAGCTCATCGGAACGCCGCGATCGTCGAGGTACCAACTGCGGCAACCCGAGCCCCAGATCGTCCCGCGCGCGGCTTCGGTGCGCTCGGCTTCGAGGCACGGGTGGCCTCCTCGCTCGGGCTGATCTCCCGACAGCGTCCCGTGCGCAGCAACTCGACGAGCTGCAGTACGTAGCCGAGCTGCAGCTCGGCGACTTCGATCAGCGAGAAGTTTCCGACGGGACCGTTGGGGCCGTTCAGCAAGAAGAGATTCGGGAAGCCGGGGATCGAGATCGACAGGTGCGCGCTCGGCCGCTGCTCCCATACGGTGTCGAGACGTACGCCGTCGCGCCCGGTCACGTCGATCGGACGCAGGAAGCGATCGACACGGAAGCCGGTCGCGAGCACCAGCACGTCGAGTTCGTGCAGGCGTCCATCACGCGTGCGCACGCCGGCTTCCTCGACGCGTTCGATGCCCTCCGTGACGAGTTCGGCGCTCGGCTGCTGGATCGCGTCGTAGAAGTCCGGCGACATCACGAGCCTTTTGCAGGCGGCCTTGTAGGTCGGGCGCAGCTTCTCGCGCAGCACGGGATCGCGCACGTTCTGTTCGAGGTTTGCGCGGCAGGCGCTTTCGATCGCGGCCATCTGCGGCGAGTTCGCGTCGATGAGCCCGTTCGAGAAGGCGTGGAAGAGATTGGCCATGTCGGCGTGCGCGGCGTCGAGCAACTCCGGGCGAAGGCGGAACGCGGCGCGCTCGGCGTCACTGAAGTGCGGATTCTCTTGCGGCATGATCCACTGCGCGGTGCGCTGGAAGAGCGCCAGCTTCGCGACGCGACGCGCGATCGCCGACGTGATCTGCACGGCGGTCGAGCCGGTGCCGATGACACCGACGCGGCGTCCGTCGAGCGCGACGCTGTGGTCCCAGCGCGCGGTGTGGAAGTGCGCGCCGGCGAAGCGGTCGAGCCCGTCGATCGCGGGGACGTAGGGATGGTGGAGGACGCCGGTCGCGGCGATCACGACGTCGACCTCGTCGCGCGTGCCGTCACGCATCGCGAGCCGCCAGCGTCCGCGCTCGAACGCGCAGTGCGTGACCTCGGAGCCGAAGCGGATCCGCTCCATCACGCCGCGTCGGCGCGCGACGCCCTCGAAGTAGTCCTGGATCTCGGAGCCCGGTGCGAAGCGACGACTCCATTCGGCGTTGGGCTCGAACGAGTAGCTGTAGAGATGACTCGGGACATCGCAGGCGATGCCGGGGTACGTGTTCTCGCGCCACGTCCCGCCGACGCGATCGCCTTTCTCATAGATTGCGAAGTCGTCGAAGCCCGCCTCCAGCAACTTGATGCCGCTGAGGATGCCCGACATGCCCGCACCGATGATCGCGAAGCGCAGCGGTCGTTGCGCGTCCATGTCCACCTCCGGATCGCAAGCGGAAGGGCTCATAGCTCCAGCGCTCGCTCCCCCAGATCACCGCGACGGCCTCGGGCGTCCGCTCGGCCTGGCGGAAGAACCGCTCCAGCATCGATTCCGCTCCGCCCGCGCCAACCTCCCCTTCCCATTCGGTGAGCAGTTGGTGGCGTTCCGGAGCGGAGAGGAGATCGAGATCGGCAAGCCGGCGCGCGGGCTCGTTGCCTTCCGCCGTCGCCGCTTCGAG
>JANNKU010000143.1:0-19113 GCA_031396445.1 Deltaproteobacteria bacterium
GTCGCCACACTCGCAGGCGTTGCCGACGCCGTTGCCGTCGCTGTCCACTTGTCCGCCATTGGAGACGAACGGACAGTTGTCGACGTCGTCGGCGCGGCTGTCGCCGTCGGTGTCATAGCCGAGGCCAGCATTTGCCACGGCGACGAATCCAGGGGCTCCGACCAGGAGCCACCCGAACATCAATAGCCGCAGGAGTCGCCGAAACGTTGTTCGCAAGAGAGGGGCCGCCGTCGCGCGCGTCGGCGCGCCGTCGATCCTCGCTCTCATTGGCTCTCCAGGTCAATCAAGAATTCTAGGGACGGCGTTGTTTTCTGTTGCAGCCCCGTGGGGCCTCTGGTTGGATCAACCAAGCATGGACACTGCTCGCGCCGTCCGGTCCGCATCGAAACGCGTCGCGTTGGGGGTCGTGCTCGCGGTGCTCTTCGCCTGCGATGCGCCCAAGCAGGCCGAGGCGCCCGCGATTCCCGCGCCGGCTCCGGCTGCGGCGTCGCCCGCGAAAGGCGAGCCGGCACTCGCCGCCATCGAGATCACGAATACCCACGAACACGTGCTCAGCGCGAAGCACCTCGAGCGCTATCTCACGGCCGCGCGGCGCCTCGGGATCCGGCGCACGGTCTTCGTGGCGAGCCCCGAGCTGACGCTGCGAGGGAAGGGCTCAAACTCCGATGGAATGGAGAAAAATCTAAGCGAAATCATGGAGATGGCACTTTCTCACCCGAGCGAAATCGTGGCCTTTGCCGCGGTCTCCCAGGAGCAGGCCGATCCGCGAGCAGCGCTCGAGGCCGCGGTGGGGCGCGGCGCGCGCGGCCTCAAGCTCTACAGCGGCCACTCGAAGTTCCACACCCGCCCGCTCGACGACCCGCAGATGGAGCCGCTCTACGCGTTCGCCGAGCAGCGCCGTCTGCCCGTGCTCTGGCACGTGCGGCTCTCGAAGTACGGACCCGAGTTCGAGCGCGTGCTGACCGCGCACCCGAATCTCCGTGTCGTCCTGGCGCACTACGGGCTCGCGTTCTGGAATCCGTCGCGCCAGCGCCTCGACGGTCTGCGGCGGCTGCTCCAGAGCTACCCGCAACTGATGATCGACACGAGCCTAGGCAGCCGCGGCATCCTGACCGCCGGACTCGCGCGCATCTCGAAGCACCACGAAGCGATGCGGCAGTTGGTGCTCGACTACCCGGACCGCTTCGTCTGGGGCACCGACATGGTCGTCACGGGCAATGCCGAGAAATCGGTCGAGTGGTTCGCCGAGGCGATCCGCGCCAATCGCGACGCGATGGAGCGCGACACCTTCTACACGCCCCTCGCTGCGCGCTGGAGTCGCTACTGGCGCAAGGGGATGCCGGCGAGCGGTGTGCTGCACGGTCTCGCGCTGCCGAACGAAGTGTTGGTGAAGCTCTACCGCGACAATCCGGCCCGTTGGCTCGACGCTGCGCGGTAGCAGAGTCGCCCTGCGCATCGCGCACGCGGCAGCACTGTTTGCGCTGCTCATCGACGACTCCGTGCGCGCGGCGGAGCCGGCTTCGCTTGCGACGCCAGCGCGTGTCATCGCGATCGGCATCAACACGCTGCGGCCCGATCGGCTCTCCGCGTATGGCGCCGTGCGCGCGACATCGCCGAACCTCGAGCGTCTCGTCGGCGAAGGCGTGCGTTTCGACCGCGCCTACGCCTCGTCTCCGTGGACGCTGCCATCGATGGCCTCGGTCTTCACGTCGCTGTCGCCGCCGCAGCACGGTGTCGAGGATCGCGGCGCGCGACTCGACGCGAACGTTCCAACGCTGGCGCGCGCATTCACGGAGGCGGGCTGGCGCAGCGCCGGTATCGTGACGCACATTTACGTCTCGCGTCGCTTCGGCCTCGACTCCGGCTTTGCGGACTGGAGCGAACTCGGCATCGACGAGAATTTTCGCGAGGGCCAGCAGCCGCGCGCCGACATCGTGGTGGACGCCGTCCTCGCCTGGCTGCGACTCCACGCGAGCGAGCGATTCTTCCTCTACGTCCATCTCTTCGACCCGCACTGGGATTACGCGCCACCCGCGCCCTTCGACCGCCGCTTCACGGATCCCGGTTACGGCGGACCGGCCGACGGCAGCTTTCGCTGGTTGCGCCGCTTCGTCGGCGGTCGCGCCGCGATGGCGCCGGCGGATCTCGCGCAGGTGATCGCGCTCTACGACGGCGAGATCGCATTCACCGACGCGCAGCTCGGGCGACTCTTCGCCGCCATGCGCGAACGGGGGATCTGGGACGACACGCTCGTCGCGGTCTTCGCGGATCACGGCGAGGAATTCCAGGAACACGGTTCGGTGCACCACATCCGCACGCTCTACGACGAGGTGCTGCGCGTGCCGCTGCTGCTGAAGCCTGCGGGCGGACGCAGCCCCGGCATGCGCGCCGTCGTGCCCGAGCGCGTGCGCTTGCTCGACGTCGCGCCCACGCTGCGCGAACTCAGCGGTCTGCGCGCGCCGCCGACGTTTCGCGGCGAGAGCCTGGTGCCACTGCTCCACGCGCGGGGGCGGATCGCGACGCACTCGCCCGCACGCTGCGTCACGACAGTGACAAGATCGCGATCACGAGAGGGCGCTACAAGCTGATCCACCGCTTCACGCCCGGTCGCGAGAGCGATGAACTCTACGAAGTGGCGCGGGATCCCGGCGAGCGGCGCCCACTGCAAGACGAGCTGCCCGAGATTGCGGCGGCGCTGCGCGCGCGCACTCGCGTGGGCGGCCGAGCCGGGTCTCGCTGCGAAAGCTGTGGCCGTCGAGCTCACGCCGATCCAGCGGGAGCAGATGCAGGCGCTCGGCTACGAGTGAATGCGAGCAACGCGAGCACGAGGGCGCAGAGCGCGGCGACGACGGCCGAATGCAGCGCGTTCGCGAAGAACGCGAAGCCGACGAAGTGGCGGATGAACTGCACCGCGATCGCCGCGGCGAAGAGCGCTGCGAGACCGAATCGTCCCCATGTGGTGTCGCTGCGGTCCGCCAGCACGGCGACGGGGATGGCGAGCAGCACGTAGTAGTAGAAGGTCGGCGTCGCGAGCAGGAAGACGATCGGGAACGAGAGCGCGATCGCCGCGGCGTCGTCGCCTGGTGGTAGCCAGCTCGCGAGTCCCATCGCGACCAGCAGCGCGAGCCCCAGCAACACGAAACGCCACTGTGCGTAGAGGGCGCGCTTCGCTGCTACGAAGTGCGGCCGATAGCCCTTCTCGCCGTGCGCCCCCACATAGTCCGCCGGACTCGTCTCGCCGCGCCACGTCGCGAGCGCCTTCGCGCCGACGCGCAGCGGACTCACATCGGCGTCGTGCACGGCGATCTTCTCGGCGAAGCCGCGCCACGCTTGCGGTCCCGCCGCGCCGGTGAGCGAGAGTGCGAAGAGCAACGCGCAGCTCAGCGCAAAACTCCCGAGCAACCGCCGCGTCGCGCCTGGAATCGGCACGCCGCGCAGCAGATCATGCAGCGCGCGCATCGCGGGAACGGCGATCAGCAGCACAGGCACGACGCGCACCATCGACGCCCACGCGAGCAGCGCGCCGGCGAGGACCGGTTTCTTCCGCTCGACGCACGCGACGGCGAGCAGCGCGCACGCCAGCCAGTCGAGGCGCAGGAAGCCGCCGCGCACATGCGGCTCCGAAAGCTCCCAGCAGCCGGCGAGATAGAGCGCGACCAGCAGAGCGCTGCGCGACCCGAACGCGCGGACGATTGCCGCAAGCGCCGCGGCGAGCAGCGCCAGATCGAACGCGCCGAGCAGGTCGAGTCGAAGCCCTGCACGCAGCGGTGTCGCGCTCGCGATCGGATACGCGAGCCAGGTCCAGAGTGGTGTCGCGTTGAATCCCTTGTCGCGCAAGCTCGGCGCGACGTTGCCGTGCAAGTCGCTGCGAAAGCGCTGCAGATCACGCTTGAACGCCTCCCAACGCAGTGGCGAGAAGTGCCGCTTGCAGCTCTCCGGGCGCGCGAGAAACCACTCCTTCGCGACGCGTTCGTAGTGGACCATCGAGCGGATCTGCGTGACGCCCGCGTGGAGCTTCGGGTCGATCTCGTCGAGTCCCACCACCGTGCAGTGATAGAGCCTGCGGTAGCCGAGTTCGGGGGCGTACTTGGCGCCAAAGTAATAATGGAAGAGGTCGTGCAGGTTCAAGAAGTGGCCGCGCACGAAGCGTCCGAAATCGGTGTAGCTGGCGAGCGCGATCGCGAGCGCCGCGGCAGCCGCCGCACGACGCACCCGTGTGGACGTGAAGAACGGAGCGCGCCGCAGCGCGATGCCGAGTCCGATTCCGAGCAGCAACAGATCGACGACGAGCAGCACGCGGCTGCTCGCCATCATCGGACCGCCTGCACGGTTTCGGCCGTTGCCGGCGCCTCGACGTGGGCGACGAATGCGCAGTGCCGACGGTCCACGCGGTCGCCGCGCGCGAGCACGGGTCCTGCCTCGGTGTGCACGAGGCCGAGGCAGAGATCGAAGGCGCGCGAGCGCCAGTTGCGCGGCACGCGCACTTCATGCACGTCGATCTTGCGTTCACCGGGCACCCACTGCTGCAGCGGATCCGTACCTTCGCCGGGCACGTACGGGAAGACGCGCTCTTTGCCGTTCGCCGTGCCGCGCAACACCAGCTCGTAGCCGCGCGGCACGCGGCCGAGCGCCTCGAGGTGGACCGCGATCTCCACGCGATTGCCGTGTCGCCGCGGGCCGTCGATGCCGCTGAACGCGAGGAGCTCGCCGAAGCGAACGTCGGTGCGGTGCTCGGGTTCCCTACGCGGCGCCACCTCGTCCGCGATTCGTTCGGGACTCTTCGCTTCGTAGAGTGCGTGGACGCTTTCGCGCCAGCCGAGCAGTTCCGTCTGCCAGCGCGCGGCGCGCGCTGCGTCGGATGACGCCAAATTGCGTCGCTCGTCGGGGTCGTTCGCGAGGTCGAAGAGCTCATCGGGCTGATTGCCGTAGTAGTAGATGAACTTCTCGGTGCCGCGGATGCCCGCGAGGCACTGAAAGCGCCGGTAGCAGGCGGCGGCGACCATCCGCGTCGGCGCCGCTTCGAAGAGTGAGTGGCCGGAGAACACGCCGCCTTCGCCGCGCAAGCCGGCGAGATCGAGCACCGTCGGCGCGACGTCGAGCAGACTCGCAGGCCCCGGCAGAAGTCCCGTGCGCGCACCCGACCGCGGATCGTGTACGACGAAGGGCACGCGCAATCCCTCGTCGTACATCACGTCGTCGTGTAGCCGCAGGCCGTGCTCACCGAAGCCCTCGCCGTGATCCCCGACGATCACGAAGACGGTGTTCTCGTAGAGCCCGAGTTCCTGATATTGCTGGAAGATGTCGCGCAGGAAGAAATCGAGGTAGCGAACGCTGTTCAGGTAGCGGTTCTTCACCGGATCCAGCGCGAGCTTACGGCGGCCGTAACGCTTGGGCGCCAGATAGTCGTGATGCGGCGCGTTGGTCATGTAGGCGGCGAGGAAGGGACGTGCGCCATTCGCCGCGAGCCACGCGCGACTCGGCGCGAGCAGGATCGCGTCTTCGTAGCCGAAGTAGTTGGAGCGCTCGAAGCCGCTCGGATCGAGGCCGTCGCCGCTCTGGAACACGTCGAAGCCCATGTTCTCGATCAGCGTTGCGCGCCGCTCGAAGCGCCGCGTAGCCGCCTGGAAGTACGCCGTCGTGTAGCCCTGGTCGCCGAGCAGCGACGGCAAGCAGCGGCCGGGCAGGCCGCCCGCGCGCGACTCGACCACATCGATGCTCGGCCGCGGCTCGAAACCGCAGAGAATCGAGACCAGCGACTTCGAGGTATGCGGAATCACCGCATATGCGCGATCGACGACGAGCGAGCGCTCGGCGAGTTGCGCGAGAAACGGCGTCGTCGGGAGCGCCGGGTCGTAGATCGTGGTGGCGCCGGCGCTGGTCGATTCGAGCACAATGATCACGATGTTCGGCAGCTGCGACTCGCCGTTGCGCACCACGCGCGCGGGACCAGCCGGTCGCGGCGCAACGCGGGCTCCCGCCGCGCGCGGCTCCTCACGCCATGCGGTGTACGCGAGCTGCGCCACCGCGTTGCGCGTCGGCGAGCCGTTCGCGCGCGACGCGCCGGGCACGAGCGAGAGCGCGAGACAGGCAAATCCCGCCGCTGCGAGCAGCGCCGCGCGGCGCGCCCCTGCGAACGAAGCGGCATCCGCATCGGCGCGGCGCATGCCGAGCCACGGTGCGATCGCGGCGATGGCGAACGCCACCACGCCCATCGCGAGCATGCCCGCGGGCAGCTCCGAACTCACGACGGGCCAGGTCTCGGTTGGCCGCGCGAGCGCATAGGCGAACAGATCCCAATCGAGCGTGCGTCCGCTCGCGCGCAAAAAAGTGTGTGCGGCGACCTCGATCGCGGCGCCGCCGAGCCCGACGATCTGCACGAGCGCCAGGCAGCCGCGCGGTGTGCGGTGCATGGCGAGCGCGCCAGCGGCTGCGAGCAGCGCGATGCCCGCGCTCGTCAACAACGCGGGCCGAAGTTGCGCGCAGGCGCTGGCAAACGACGTCGCGCTCGCGTCGGTCGCGAGGCGCAAGCCTTCGAGCAGCGGCGCTGCGAAGGCAAACGGTGCAATGGCGACGAGCGCGCGCACGACGAGCGATCGGCTCACGCGCACAAGCTATCCGAGGCTATGGTGCCGTGGCTCGCGCACCGTCGTGCGCGGCGATCGGCGAGGCGATGCGGTCCACACCCTCCTGGGCGCTCTTCGGTGCAGGCGTGATCGTCGGCTTGCTGCTTGCGCGCGCGCTGCCGTCGAGCGAGCCGACCCGCGATGCGATCCTCGCGCCACCGCCGTCGCGCGTCGAAGCGGCAGAGCCCGACGCAAGTCCCGCGCGCGCCGCGCCGACCATCGTCGCCGTTCCCGACGATCTGCCCTCGCGAGGCACTGCGGCCGCGCCCGTCGTGATCGAGGCGTATCTCGATTTCGAGTCGCCCGCGTGTGCACGCGTTGCGCCGGTGCTCTCGCGCGTGCTCGCCGACTACCCGCGCGATACGCGGCTCGTGTTGCGGCATTTGCCGGAGCCCGGTCATGCGCAAGCACCGCTCGCGCATCGCGCGGTTCTCGCGGCAGGCGAGCAAGGCAAGCTCTGGGAGATGGTCGATCGGCTCTTCGCGACGGGCGCACTCGACCGCGCCGCGCTGCTCGCCGCCGCGAGCGCTCTCGATCTCGACCTGCGCCGCTTCGAAGCGAGTCTCGATGACCCCGCCTGGGACGCCGTGCTCGCGCGCGATCGTGCCGCTGCACAGGTGCGCGGCGTTGCGAGCGCGCCGACTTTCTTCGTGAATGGGCGACGCCTCTCGGGACCGCAGCCCTACGAGAACTTCGTCGCGGTGCTGGAGCGCGAGCGCGCGCGCCTACACTGAACGCTGGCGAGTGCCGCAATCGCAGCGCCGCCGAGCGCGAGTGACGCCGGCTCGGGCACCACGTTGATGGTCGCGAGCAGCGTGTCGGTGGCCGTCGTGAGCGGCACATTCGCGAAGAACGGCTCCGCGGGAATGTCGCGCTGCAGGATCGTGTCCTGGCCGAGTCGCACCTCGAGCGTTCCCGCATGCGAGCCCGTCACCGTGAGCTGGCCGACGCGCCGCGTGTTGCCCGCGTTGTTCGACGTGAGGGAAACCGTCGCGACGCCGCCGACGACATTGCCTTCGGCGTTCGGCCAGGTGGGACCGCCGGGGCTCAGCGCGACGGCTGCGATCGTGCCGAAGCCGACGAGTGCGAAATCTGCTTCGAAGATCGATGCCGTCTCGCCGACACCGAGTTGCACCGCGACGTCGACGATGACCTGCTGGCCGACGTTGATCTCGCTCGATACGGGCGTCGCCTGGATCACCGCGGCCGGCGCGGAACCAGCGCCGACCAGGAGCAGCGCCGCGGCGGCGGCAACGCGAACGGAGAGCGCGCGCCGGATCGGCGGGCGCCGCATCACATCCGTTCCGTGCTGGCTCGTCATTCCGAGTGACCTCCGCGAACCGCGATCATAAGCGCTCGCGCGCGCGGATGGACAATTTTCGCAAGCCCCAGGCATCGTGTTCCCCGATCCGTGCGATATCCCGCGGGGCCGAGCGCGGTCTCAATCGGGGCTGCCGCCAGCGCTCGCGCGCCGGTCGGGCAGCCGTCCCTGGGCATCGAGTTGGAGGAAGCGGGCGGGCGTCGTCTCGTAGATCTGCCGGAGTGTGGCGTCGTCGAGATCGAGCCCGTGCATCGGAAGGGCGGGCTCGCGGAAATAACGGAACGCGCGCGTCTCGAGCAGTTGCCGGTAGGCGCGCAGCGTCTCGAGCGCGTGGCTTTCCGGCTTCGACGGCTCGAGCACCAGATCGGCGCCGAACATAAAGCGGTCGGCGTGCTGCGTCAGGAACTCCTTCGAGCGCCTGCGCCATTTCGCGAGCGCCTCGAAGCCTTCGATCTCGTAGCGGTGCCAGCCGAAACTCACATCGCTGTAGAGGTTCGGGTAGCGCGCGAGGAGTGCGGCGAGGCGGGCGAGACGCGCATTGGTGTTCTTCGAGAGTCCGAAGTGCGGGATGCAGACGCGCAGCTTCGGGAATGCGTCGAGTACGCGCTCGAGCTCGTCGCCATGCAGCTTCAGGTTCACGTGCAGCATCACCGGAAGCTGCGTGCGCTCGAGCCACGCCCAGAGCGGCAGCAGGTGCGCGGCGTCGAGTGGCATCGAGTGGAACGGACCGCTGCCGGTGCGACCACCGTGACCGAGATAGAGCTTCAGACCGTCGGCGCCGCGCCTCACGTATTGCTGAACACGCGCGAGCGGATCCGCGATCAGCGGATCGATCGTGACGAACGCGCAGAAGCGATCGGGGTGCGCGTCGCGCAGACGCAGCAGAGCGTCGTTGTTCTCCTCCCAGCGCTCGAAGCCGAAGCGCGGATCGAGCGTGAAGGTGTACCAGGACGCGCCGAGCAGACAGCTGCGCGCGATGCCGAGCGCGTCCATCGCCGCGAGCAGGCGCAGACCTTCGGCCCCGTCGCGCACGTGCTCATGCACGTCGATGATGCGGAAGCGGTTCGGCGGCAGGTCGGTGATGGCGAGGCCCGGCTCGTCGTGCGCGCGATAGGCGAGATTCTTCTGCGCCGTAGCCGCGGTCGGCGCAACGACGGTCTGCTGCGCAGAATCGCGACACGCGGCGAGCGCGAGGGCGCACGCCGCAATCGCCGCACAGGCGCGCGCGCAAAGCTCAGACGTGCGCGTCGCCCGCTCTGCTGCGCTGGCGCGCGATCCAAGCGAGTGTCGCGGCAGCGGCGACACACGAGAGAGCGTCGCCCGGTTCCGGCGCGAAGTAGGTCATCGCCTTCTCGAAGGCAGCGATGCCGATCGTCGAGCCCGCGCGGCGGCCACCGAAGTCGTCGGCGCGGATGTGGATGCCGGAGAGCAACCGCGCGATGCCGGCCTGGTCGGCGCCGTCGTAGTAGCGCGCCCACTGCAGCGTCACTTCCGTCGTCGGCCCCTGCTCGATGTCGAGGCTGTCCTGCGGTTCCGTGAAGGAGCCGAGGCCGCCGGGGAAATACGCGTCGCCCGTGAAATGCGTCAGCACTTCGGCGGCGGAGCGGCTGAAGGTGCTGTGGCCCGAGAGGTAGCCAGGGAACGGCGGCGTCACGAAGGTCGAGGCCATGTAGGGCATGAACTCGATCGCGCGGATCCACTGCGCGCCGGTGTATTCGAGAACCGGATTGGACGGCTGCCCACCCCAGACGTAGATCGCCATCTGGCCGACGGCGGGCTGCCCGTTCGCCCCCAACACTTTCGCGTGGCGCTGGCCCTCCGCGCTGCTCGCGGCCGTCACGACCTCGATCAGGCCGGGTACGAGCGGCAGACCGAGCGGGTGATATGCGGTGCCTAGAGGATCGGAAGACTGTCCCTTGGTGCTCATGTAGCGGATCAGCGTGATCGGGCGCGCCGTCTCGTACTTGCGCTTGTGATCCCACGCGGTGATCGCGGCGTCGTAGACGGCGCTGTTGAGCGCGAAGTAGAGCTTCGCGTCCCACTCGAGGTCGTTCACGGTCGGCCGTACACCCGCGATCTTCTTGACCAGCAGCGGATTGTCGGAGACGTAGTTGGCGATCACGTTCCAGTGTCCAGGCGGTGTTTCGGAGTGAGGGCCATCGGCCCAGAACTCTGCCAGCACGCGATAGAAGTCGGCGCGCTTCACGATGTTCGGCGGATACGCGAGCCCCGTCGCCGGATTCTCTGCGTAGCCGGTGCCGTCGTTGGTGGCGAGCGCGGAGTTGCCCCACGCGGCGGGCGAAATGTTGATCGTCTCGCCGTCGTCGGGATCGAGGTGACTGCTCTTGCGAATCAGGTCGACGATCTCGTCCTTCATCTCGCTGTCGAGTTCGCAGGGCAGTTCCGCATCACAACCGATTTCCGGCGGCGGACCCTGATCGTGGTAGACATCGGCCACAGTCGCGCGTGTCGCTGCAAACGGCGTGACGTTCCCCCACGCCGAACCGAGATACTTCTGCGTCGCCTCGCCGACGATGATGCCGTTCTGCAGCACCAGGAAGTCGAGCGACAAGCGTTGCCAGCTGTTCGGGAACGGCAGTTCGGGCGCGATGCAATCGGGGTCCGGGTCGCCGGGTGCGCAATCGATCTTGGCCGGCTGCGTCACCCCCGGCAGGTCGACGACCATCGGCGGGTTCACCGGCACGTAGGTCGCGTCCGAGTACGGTGTCAGCCCGCCTTCGGGGCCTTCGTTGGAGCCGTCGACGAGGCCGGCCGCGAGAATCGCCGCGCCGATGCGATTGCCGAGTTCCGCCGCGGGATTCACGCCGCCGGATGTCGCGATGAACTCCGCGTCGTAACCGAGCGTGTCCATCAATGCGGGGAAAGTGGTCGTCGCGTAGGCCGCTGCGCCGGGCGAGCACTTGTTCAGCTTGAAGCGCGCGCTGAGGATCCGGAACGCCGCGAAGCTCATCGCTTCCGCGCGCGCCGCTTCGACGTCCGTGGCCGCCGCGATCTCGTCGACGAAGTAGCCCTGCGCCTGCGGGTCGTACGCGGCCCACGCGTCATACATCGCGGCGGAGAGATGAAAGAGGTTGCGCGAGTGCACGGTCGGCGCCGGGTAGTCGAGCCGAACCGCGCCGAGCAGTGCTTCATTCCATTGCCGCGCGACGGAGTCGGCACTCGCGGAGGAAGCCGCGGCCAACAACAGCGCAACGAACACAATCCTGGCGCGCATCGCGGGCTCCTCGAGTCACTCACCCATCAGGCGGCCAGCCTAGCAAGCGCCCGCTTCGTCCCGCACCACGCAGATTGCAGAGAAGCCGCCGCCGGGGGTGCGGAGATTCGTCACCTGGCCCTCGTAGGCGCGCGCGCCGAGCAGCAGCACCTCATCGCGATAGGCATAGGCGCGCACATCGAACTTCATGTTGCGCGGGCCATCGCTCGTCGCGACCTGCACCTCGCCCGGCTCGACGCGGCGCTGCGCGACGAAGCCGCCGAGCGCCGCGATCTCGTCGAGCTTGCGACGCGAGATCTTGTCACCGCGATAGACGGCGCGGCTGGCAAAGGCCGTCGCCGGCTTGAAGACCCACTCGCGGCGCGTGCGCCACGCTTCCTCGACTCCCAGTTGATCGAGAAAGCGCGTTTCGGGAATCACCGCCGCGAGCAGCGCCACCTCGTCCTCGGTTGCGCCGAAGCTGCGCAGCGCCGCGGCGGACGAGAAGAGCGTCAGACGCTGCTTGTTCGCGAGCAGATG
The DNA here is from genome assembly GCA_031396445.1 of Deltaproteobacteria bacterium. Classification (GTDB taxonomy): domain Bacteria; phylum Myxococcota_A; class UBA9160; order UBA9160; family PR03; genus PR03. The sequence goes on from JANNKU010000143.1 coordinate 11,699, forward strand.
GTGTTCGCGCGGCGAGGGCGTCACGACCACCGCATCGGCGAGATACGCCGCGCGCAGTGCGCGACTGCGTTCGTGCTCGAAGCGCCAATCGGTGTCGCGCAGGTAGACGAGATCGAGGCGGCGTCCGGCCAGCGTCAGCGCGGCGCCGTCGAACACGAGATCGCGTACGTCGCAAATCTGCGCCTCGATGCCGGCGCTCGCGAAGAGCTGACGGAAGAGCTCGAACTCCGGGCGCAGGAATTGCGCGTCGGGCTGGTCGTCGGCGATCGCGAGCTGGCGCAGTGTTGCGGTGGGATGCACCGCGCGCAGCTCCGCGGCGAAGGTCTGGACGAGGCGCGTCTGCATCGTCTCGAGCGGGATCAGTTCGGAGCACAGACACGCGAGCGCCACTGGATCGCAGAGACTCGCGGTGTGGAGACCATTGAGCAGCGCGCCGCCGGCGTTCGTATTGATCTCGATCAGCCGCGGTCCCGCGGGCGTCAGATGAAAGTCGTAGCCCATGAACACGCCCGTGTTCGCGATCTGGTGGCGTGCCACTTCACCGGCGTCGGCATCGACGCCCGCGTCGGCGTGCGTCTGGTAGGCCGGCTGGTGCGCGATCCGGTAGAGCGCCGTGACGGTGGAACGGATCTGGTCGAAGTCGCCGCTCTCGAGCGCGACGAGTGTGTGGGCGTAGGGAATCTCGGAATGAGATGCGGCGTCCGTGTCCGGGGGTTCGATCACCGGCGGAAGATACGAACTCTCGTCGACGCTGCACCCGCCGCGTGCATGTAACCGGAAGCACGGCTCCGGCGTATTGAGGGAATCGTCATTGCCACCAGGAGGGTTCCATGTTGTCGACTCGACGCCTCGTGATCGCCGCGTTCGCGCTCGTCACGGCCACCGATGCGCGCGCACAAGATGCCATCGCGCGCTACGCGGTGATCTTCGATGCGACGTGGAGCGCGGACACGCATCCCTACGCGACGCCGCCGAACCCACATTTTTCTCCGATGGTCGGCGGCACGCACGACGCGGGCGTCGTCTTCTGGCAGGAGGGCGGCCTCGCGACGCAGGGCATCGAAGACATGGCCGAGCGTGGATCTCCCTTCGGCATCCGCGCCGAGATGAATGCTGCGATCGCAGCTGGCCGCGCCCATTTCGCCGCGGTCGGCGGCAGTCCTGCGTCTCCCGGCTCGGGCGAGGTGCAGATCGAAGCGACGTTCGCGCATCCGCTCGCGACGGTCGTGTCGATGGTGGCGCCCAGTCCCGACTGGTTCGTCGGCGTCGCTGATGTTCCGCTCTTCGTGAACGGTGCGTGGGTCGATGAACTCGTCTTCGAGCTGCACGCCTACGACTCCGGCACCGACACAGGCCCGGATTTCCTGTCGCCCGACGCGGACGAGCAGCCGCAATCGCCGATCGCCTTGCTCGGCTACCCGTTCGTGGGCACGCCGCCGCTTGGGACCTTCACCTTCGTCCGCCTCGCGAACGGCCTGCCGTGCGTCGATGGTCTCGACGGCGATGGCGACGGGCTCATCGACTTTCCGTCCGACCCCGGTTGCAACGCGTTCGACGACCTCAGCGAGAACGACGACGCGCTGCGCTGCGACAACGGCATCGACGACGACGGCGATGGAAACATCGATCTCGCGGATCTCGGCTGCTTCGATGCGTTCTCGCCGACCGAGAATCCGCAGTGCAGCGACGGCATCAACAACGACCCTGGCTCCGACGCGGGCATCGACTTCGATGGAGGCGCGTCGCAGAACGGTGGCGTCGCGATCGCGGCGGCCGATCCGCAGTGCACGACGCCGACGCGGGGCAGCGAGACGCCGAATGCGTGCGGGCTCGGCTTCGAGGCGGTGCCGCTGCTTGCGGGGATCGGGTACGCGATGCGTCGCGTGCGCCGTCGCGTCGCGTAGCTACGGCCACACGACGCGATACACGACCGCGTCGGGATATTTGCGGCCTTCGGCGCCGAGGCGCCGCGGCGCGAACGGATGGCCGACGCGCGGGAAGCGGTGCCAATGCAGCTCGGGCCGATTCTCCCAGAGCACTTCGCGGAACGACGCGACCGGCTCGAGCTTCGCGCCGCGCGCTTCGAGTTCGCGGCGCACCTTCTCGAACGGATACTCGGGCAGCGGGTCTGAACCGTGGCGCCAGATCAACCACGAGACGCCATCGAGCCCGAACACATAGCTCGGCAGCCCGAGCGCGAGCGCCGTCGCGCGCACTGGTGCCTCCGGAGCCATCCGGAATCCCTGGCGTTGCTGCGTGTAGAAGTAGAGATTGTCCCACGCGAAGTTCGTGACGAGGATGTCGTCCGGCGCCGCATGCGCGCGCACCCAGCCGACGATCTCGGGCAGCGTGCCGGGATCGGGCACGCCGAGTCCGCGCACGAAGTACCACCAGGATGCGTTGACGAACTTCTCGCCGAATTCGCGCGGCGCATTCACGAACACGAACTTGTCGCCGACCTGGCGCCCCTCGCCGAGCGCGAGCCATGGAAGCGTGTTGCCCGCAAGGTGTGTCGCGCCGAAGAGCACGAGCAGCAGCGCATACACCAATGGGCGTCCGCCGCTCGCGCGCGCGATCAATACGCCGGTCACGGCGGCCGCGATCGGCAGCATCGCGCAGACGTAGCGCAGGCCGAGCACCAGGAGCAGCGTCTTGGTGAGCGCGAACGGCAGCAGCGCAAACAAGAGCGCCAGGAACGCGCCGGCGATCGCGAGCAGATCGCGGTCTCGCAGCGTGAAGCGGCGCCAGAAGAGCGGGATGCCGATCAACCAACCCAGCCACGGTACGGCGACCATCGATTCGGCGGCGAGCTGCGCGATGCGTCCCGGGTACTCGAGCGCGTCGTCGAGCGGCTTCCAGTTCGTCTGCGCCGCCGACCAGGTCAGCAGCAGCCATGGCAGCGTGCCGGCGATGACCCACGGCGCGCGCCACAGCAGCGGCGTCAACCTCGATCGGAAACGCGGATGGAAGAGCGTGAGCAGAGCGCACGCGCCGAGCGCGAGCAGAGCGGGCATGAACTGGGTGTGGAAGAGCAGGATCGCGGCGATCACCAGCCACGGATCGCGCCGCCGTTCACCGAGGCGCAGGAAGCCCCAGAGCAAGAGCAGCGTGAAGAAGATGTTGAAGCCGTAGCTGCGCGCTTCGCGTGCGTAGAGCAGGAACTGCGTCGAGGCGATGAGCAGGATCGCAGCCGCGAGCGCTGCGCGGCGGCAACCGGTTGCGCGCAGCACGAAGAGATAGAGCAGCGCGATCGATGCGAGGCTCGCGATCGCGAATGGCAGCCGCGCGGCGGCGTTTGATTCGCCGAAGAGCGCGAACGACGCGGCGGTTGCGTAGAAGGGCAGCCACGGCGTGCCCACCATGACGAGGTCGTGGCCGAAGAGTCGCGGCACGACGCGGAAGCCGTAGTCGCTGTCGAGGAAATTGCGGCCGTCCCAGGCGGTGGGTACGCCCGTCGCGACGATGTTGCGCGCGAAGGCCGCCGTGTCGCCCTCGTCCTCCCACAACCACGGTCCGCCGAGATCGAAGAAGAGCAACGGAGCCGCGATCGCGAGCACCGCAAGCAGCGGCGCGCTCTGCCGCCAATCGAATCGCGCGCCAATTTTCACGAGAGCGCCAGCCTACAAAACGCCACCTCCGTGGCCAAGTTGCGTGTTGCGTCGGGGACGTTCATTGCCGACGCAACGAGTGTCCCCAACGCAATGTCGATGCAGTCGCTACGGTGGCCGCGATGGGGACGCGATTGCGGATAGCTGCGTGGGTCGGCGTACTCGTCGCGGTGGCGGCGTGCTCGCGCGACGCGGATGTCGAGGGCGTGGGTCCTTGTCGCGAGTTGCGCGGCGCCGCGCGCGAGGCGCAGGTGCCGATCGTGCTCGTCGTGAACGACACGATGCGTCGCGATCGGCTGGGCGCGTACGGCGGGCCGGCGCGCACGCCCGCTTTCGATGCGTTCGCCAGCGAGAACCTGCGCTTCAACGCGGCGTTTACGCAGGCGCCCTGGACGCGGCCTGCGATGGCGAGCTTGTTCACCGGCTTGCTGCCGTCGCAGCACGGCGTCGGCATGGAGCAGGGCGAGGAGCGCAAGACACCGCGGGCGGTAGCGCCCGAAATCACGACGCTCGCCGAGGTGCTGCGCGCGGCGGGCTATCGCACGGCGGCTTTCGTCAGCAATCCGTGGATGGAGACGAGCTTCGGCTTCGATCAGGGCTTCGAGCTCTACGAGACTTCGTTCGCGCGTTGGGGGCTCGACAACGAGGAGGCGAAACTGCCGGGTGTCGCGATCTCGGCGAAGGCGCTCGATTGGGTCGCGACGCTGCCGCCCGGCACGCCGTACTTCCTCTTCGTGCACTACCTCGACAGCCACCGTCCCTATCCGGCGCTGCACATCCAGGAACTCGACGCGCACAAGGAGCGGATTCGCACCGACACCCGCGTGCTCGGTGAAGCCGAGAGCCGCGAGGTGCGGAGCCTGGTGCGCATCGACACCAAACCGGGTCTGCACGCGCCGATGGGGATGACGCCCAACCTTTCGATGCTCGAGCTGGCGTACGACAAAGGCATCGAGCACTTCGATTTCGCGCTGGCGCGGTTGCTCGAAGGCCTGGCGAGCACGGAAGCCGGACGTCGCGCGGCCATCATCGTCACGGCCGATCACGGCGAGGCGCTCTACGAGCGCGGCTATGGCAATCACGGTCGCGGACTGCACGACGACGAGCTGGCGATTCCGCTCGCGATGAGACTTCCCGGTGTCGTGGGGCCCGACGACGGTGTCAGCTGTCTCACGGGGCTGGTGGATGTTTTGCCGACACTCTGCTCCTACCTCGGCCTCGCCTGTCCCGAAGGCCTCGCCGGTCGCGATCTGCTCGCGCCGCGCTCGACGCGTCGCTATATCGTGTCGGAGGCGGTCGGCGTCGCGCCGCGCCATCGCTCGATTCGCAACGAAGCGTGGAAGCTGATCTGGCAACCCGACGGCGCGCCCGATGGCAAGCGTGCCAATCCCTACTCGCTCTACGAGATCGCCGCCGATCCGGGCGAGAGTCGAGACTTGATCGACGCGACCGATCCCGCAGTACGCGCCGTTGCCGAGCGACTCGAAGCGGCGTTGCAAGCGGCGGGTCCGGCGCTTCCGCAACACACCGCTCCGAACGTGAAGATCGATGAACCCGTGCAAGAGCGGCTGCGCCAACTCGGCTACATCGAGTAGGTGCAGCGCGGCGGCGCGCCCCTTACGACGCGCAGCCTCGGCTGGTAGCTTCGCCCGCCATGCGCAATGTGCCCGCGCTGATTCGCGTCGCCGCGCCGTTCGTGTTCGCGGCGTCGTGCGCGTTCGCAATCGCAGCGCAGGCTGCGGAACCGCTCGGCCAGATCGCGACACTGCCGGCGCAACCCGGTCCGCACTGGATCTGGGTGAGCGACATCCTGCTGAAACGCGCCGCGCTCGTGGACGCCGACGGCGGGCGTTTCCTCGGCATGTTGCCGGGCGGCAGCGGCATCCTCGCACCATTGCGATCACGCGATGGTCGCGAGATCTATCAGGCCGAGACCTACTACGCGCGCGGCACGCGCGGTGCGCGAACCGATATCGTGTCGATCGCCGACGCCATCACGTTGCAGCCGAAAGGCGAAGTGGTGATCCCGCCGAAGCGCTCCGAGCACACGTCATGGGTGGCGGGCTCGGCGCTCTCCGACGACGGCCGCTTCATCGCCGTCTTCAACCAGACTCCCGCCACGTCGCTGAGCATCGTCGATGTCGCGGAGCGCCGATTCGTCGCGGAGATCGAGACGCCCGGTTGCGCTTTGGTGTACGCCGCCGGGCCGCGGCGTTTCTTGTCGCTCTGCGCGGACGGCACGGCGCTCGTCGTCACGCTCGACGAGACCGGCGCCGCCGCATCTGCAACGCGAACCGAGCGCTGGTTCGATCCGCAGGCCGATCCGATCACCGAGAAGGCGGCGCGCCGCGGTGATCAGTGGTTCTTCGTGTCCTTCGAGGGCGTCGTGCATCCGGTGGACGTCTCGGGCGAGACGCTGCGTTTCGCCGATCCGTGGCCGCTGCTCAGCGACGCCGACCGCAGCGAGTCGTGGCGCGTCGGCGGCATGCAACAGCTGGCGCTTCACGCAGCATCGGGTCGCCTCTACACACTGATGCACCAGGGCGGCGTCGATTCGCACAAGAACCCCGGCACGGAGGTCTTCGTCTACGACGTAGACAAGCGTGAGCGCGTACAGCGCATCGTGTTGCGCAACCAGACCGCGAGCTTCGTATTGGATCAGCTCGCGATGCCGCCCGGCGGCGCGATCGACTGGTTGTTGCAGCGCGCGCTGCCGAACGACGGCGCCGAGCGCATCGCCGTCACCCAGGACGAGGCGCCCGTGCTGCTCGCCGCGACCGCGTTCCCGGCGACGCTCGCCGTCTACGACGCGCGCAGCGGCGAATACCTGCGCGATGTTTCGGAAGTGGGCATCGCCACCAACTACGTGGCCGCGCCGTGAACGGGCAGGGAGCACCGCCACCGTGCTCGACCCGGCCATCGAAGGCGTGTTGCGCGGCGGGCTGGCGCTGCTCTTCGCTGCGACGGCGTTCGAGAAGTTGCGCGATCTGCGCGCGTTCCGCGTCGCGCTGATCGGCTATGCGCTGCTGCCCGAGCGCTTCGCCGCTGCGGTTGCCGTGGCGCTCGCGACCTGCGAGCTGGCGCTCGGTGTCGCGCTCCTCGCGCCCGCCGCGTGGCAGCTGCGCGCGCCGGCGCTGCTGGCGAGTGCGGCGCTGCTCGCGCTCTACGGCGCAGCGATCGCGCTGAACCTCGCCCGTGGCCGTCGCGACATCGATTGCGGTTGCGCCGGCCCCGCCGCGCGCCAACCGCTTTCGGAGTGGCTGCTCGCGCGCAATGCCATGCTCGTCGCGATGGCGCTCGTCTGTGTCGGCGGCGCGGCGTCGCGATCGCTGGTCTGGATCGATGCGCTCACGGTGGGCGGCGGCATCGCGATGCTCGGAGCAATCTGGCTGGCCGCGCACCGCCTGCTCGCGAACGCGCCGATCACCGCGCAGCTTCGGGTGCGCACATGAGCGAAGCGCTGCTCGTCTCGAATGCGTTGCTCTGGTTCGCCGTGCTGGCGCTCGCAGCCGTGGTGGTCGCGTTGGTGCGGCAGATCGGCGTGCTGCACGAGCGACTCGCGCCGGCCGGCGCGCTTTCGCTCGCTTCGGGCGCGAAGGTGGGCGTCGCGGCGCCGGTCGTCACGGCGCTCGATCTCGCCGGTGTCGCGCACACGATCGGCGCGCCCGCGTCCGACGGTCTCGATACGCTGCTCTTCTTCCTGTCGCCGAGCTGCCCCGTCTGCAAGGTTCTGTTGCCGGTGCTCGGCTCACTTGCGAACACCGAATCCGGTCGCTTGCGCGTGCTGCTGGCCAGCGACGGTCCGCG
>JANNKU010000148.1:0-15649 GCA_031396445.1 Deltaproteobacteria bacterium
CCGGGGTCAGGTTTCCTCACGTCAAACATTTCTACCACGCGCACTTCACCGCGGTGTAGACCTTCCGCCTGTATCACCGCGCCGTGGCCGTGGCGCGCGGCACGAAGCTCACCTTCCTGCCCTTCCTGGTGAAGTCCGTCGTGAAGGCACTGCAGGAGTTCCCGCACTTCAATGCGTCGCTCGACCGCAGCGGCGAGAACCTGATCGTGAAGCGCTACTACCACATCGGTGTCGCAGTCGATACAGAGCACGGGCTGGTGGTGCCGGTGGTGCGCGACGCGGATCGCAAGTCGCTCTTCGAGCTGGCCGCCGAGCTGCAAGAGCTCTCCGAGAAAGCGCGCGCGCGGCGGCTGCGACCGGAACAGCTCCAAGGCGGCTCGTTCAGCATCTCCAGCCTCGGCGGCATTGGCGGCACGATGTTCACGCCGATCGTGAATCATCCCGAGGTCGCGATCCTCGGCGTCTCGCGGATGGAGTGGAAGCCGGTGTGGCGGGACGGCGCGTTCGTGCCGCGCCGCATCTTGCCGCTCTCGCTTTCCTACGATCACCGCGTGATCGACGGCGCCGCGGCCGCGCGCTTCACCGGCCGGCTCGCCGCGCTGCTCGCCGATCTGCGGCGCATCCTGCTCTGATGGGCGATCTGCGCGCCGACATCGTCGTGCTCGGCGCCGGACCCGGCGGCTACACCGCCGCCTTTCGCGCGGCAGATCTCGGACGCAGCGTCGTGCTCGTCGAACGCTACGCGGCGCTCGGCGGCGTGTGCCTGAACGTCGGCTGCATTCCGTCCAAGGCGTTGCTGCATGTGTCCGAGGTGATGGCCGCCGCGCGCGATCTCGCCGAGGCGGGCGTCGAGTTCGGCGCGCCGAAGCTCGATCTCGCGAAGCTGCGCGCGCGCAAGGACGCCATCATTGCGCAGCTCGCTGGCGGGCTCGCGAAGCTGGCGGCGCAGCGCGGAGTCACGGTCGTCACCGGCACGGGAACCTTCGCGACACCGAAGCGACTCGACGTCGCGACAGCCGATGGTGTCGTCGCGATCGACTTCGAGCGCGCGATCATCGCAGCCGGTTCGCGCGCGGTGCAGCTCCCCGGTCTTCCTGCCGATCCGCGCGTCCTCGATTCCACGACTGCACTCGCGCTCGACGAGATCCCGCGGCGACTGCTCGTGATCGGCGGCGGCATCATCGGCCTCGAACTCGCGACGGTGTACGAGGCGCTCGGCTCGCAGGTGACGATCATCGAAGCCTTGGATCGCTTGATGCCCGGCCCCGATCTCGATCTCGTGAAGCCATTGCAGCGCCGTCTCGAGCCGCGCTTCGCGGGCATTCACCTGCGCACGAAAGTGACGAAACTCGACGCGCGCAGCGACGGCCTGCTCGTCGCGTTCGAGGGCGAGAAGGCGCCGGCGGAGACGCTCTTTGATCGCGTGCTCGTCGCCGTGGGCCGGCGCCCCAACGGCGATCGCATCGGCGCCGATGCGGCTGGCATTCGCGTCGATGAGCGCGGCTTCCTCGCCGTGGACGAACGCCTCGCGACAAACGTCCCCCACATCTTCGCGATCGGCGACGTCGCGCGCGCGCCGCTGCTCGCGCACAAGTCGAGTCATGAGGGCAAGTGCGCGGCCGAGGTCGCGTGCGATCTGCGCGTCGCTTTCGATGCGCGCGCGATTCCGTCGGTCGCGTACACCGATCCCGAAGTCGCGTGGGTCGGCGTCACCGAGAGCGATGCGCGCGCGCAGAAGCTCGAGGTGGAGGTCGCGCGCTTTCCGTGGGCTGCGAGTGGTCGCGCGCTCGGCATGGGTCGCAGCGAGGGCATGACGAAGTTGCTCTTCGCGAAGGACACCAAGCGCCTCGTCGGCGCCGGCATTGTCGGCCCGCACGCGGGCGATCTGATCGCGGAATGCGCACTCGCGATCGAGATGGGCGCCGACGCCGAAGACATCGCGCTCACCGTGCATCCGCATCCGACGCTCGGCGAAACGATCGGCCTCGCCGCGCAAATCGCAGTGGGTTCGATCACAGATCTCTATCTCCCACGCCGCGCCAAGTGATAGGATCGCCTCGCCTTTGGGGGGGGTGAATCCATGAGTCTGTTCCGGCGCAAGCCCGTCTTGCAGCTTCAGGCCGATGCCGCCGCGGGAAATCTCCGCCGCGCGCTCGGTCCCGCGAATCTCACGGCGCTCGGCATTGGCGCGATCATCGGCGCCGGCATCTTCGTGCTGACCGGCCAGGCCGCCGCCAAGTACGCCGGGCCCGCGATCGTCTACTCGTTCCTGCTCGCCGGCCTGGCCTGCGCCTTCGCGGGGCTCTGCTACGCGGAGTTCGCCGCGATGATCCCCGCAGCGGGATCGGCCTACACCTACAGCTACGCGACGCTCGGCGAATTCTTCGCGTGGATCATCGGTTGGGATCTGATCCTCGAATATCTCTTCGCAGCCTCGACGGTCGCGGTCGGTTGGTCGGGCTACGTCGTCTCGCTGTTTCGCGATTGGGGCATCGAGATCCCCGCGCAATACGCATCGGCGCCCTACAACCACGTCGCTCCGACCGATGCGGGCTTCAACATCTGGCGCATCTTCACCGAGGGTTGGACCTCGACCGGCGCCGTGTTGAACGTGCCGGCGATGTTGATCGTCGCGCTCGCCACGATCCTGCTCATCATCGGCATCAAAGAATCCGCGCGCTTCAACAACGTCATCGTCGCGATCAAGCTCGCGGTGATCCTCGCCTTCATCGGCTTCGGCGTCTTCTATGTCAACGCCGACAACTGGGCGCCGTTCGTGCCGCCCGCCGAAGGCGAGGGCCGCTTCGGCTGGGATGGCGTCGTGCGCGGCGCCGGCGTGATCTTCTTTGCCTACATCGGCTTCGACGCCGTCTCGACCGCCGCGCAAGAAGTGAAGAATCCGCAGCGCGACATGCCGATCGGCATCCTCGGCTCACTCGCGCTCTGTACCGTTCTCTATGTAGCCGTCGCGCTCGTGCTCACCGGCATCGTGGATTTCCGCCAACTCGACGTGCCCGACCCGATCGCCGTCGGCATCGACGCCGCCGGCCCCGGCCTCGCGTGGTTGCGACCGGTCGTGAAGATCGGCGCCGTCGCGGGCCTCTCGTCGGTGATCCTCGTGATGCTGATGGGCCAGCCGCGCATCTTCTACGCGATGGCGAACGACGGCTTGCTGCCGAAGGCGTTCGCCGCCGTACACCCGCGCTTCCGCACGCCGTGGCTCGCTTCGCTGCTGACCGGCGCGCTCGCGATGGTGGTCGCGGGGCTGTTCCCGATCGGCCTGCTCGGCGAGCTCGTATCGATCGGAACACTGCTCGCATTCGCGATCGTCTGCGCCGGCGTGCTGGTGCTCCGCTACACCGATCCGGCAATCCCGCGCCCATTCCGCGTGCCGTTCGTCCCCTTCGTGCCGATCGCCGGCGTGCTCTCGTGCGGCTACCTGATGCTCGGCCTGCCGATCGACACATGGGCGCGTCTCTTCGTCTGGATGGCGCTCGGCTTCGTCATCTACTTCGTCTACGGGCGGCGGCATTCGAAGTTGCGTGCGGGCGGCGATCTCGGGGGCGCGTGATCGCGGGACACTCGCCAGCGCGCTGCGGATTCGGCGTTGCCAGCACACTCTGCGCCGCGGTGCTGATCCTCGCGTCGTTCAGCGCCGCAGCGTTCGCAGCGCAACCCGGCCCCCGCGCGAGCTCGCTGAACACCTCGCGCTGGTGGCGACTCGAATGCCCCGCCGCAGCGCGCGAACCGGGAGCGATCGTCGCTCCTTGCGTCTTCACCGTGAAGCTCCGCGGCGCCATCGACGCGTCGCGGCTCCAGTTGCTGAAGAGCGCGCTCACGCGCCGCGATGTCGCGCAGCGCGCGCTGCATCGCGACATCGAGGTGCGCATCGATCTCAATACACAGGGTGGTGAAGTCTTCGCCGCGCTCGAGATTGGCCAGATCCTGCGCGACCAGCATGCGTCGATCACCGTACGCAGCGGTGCGTCATGCATCTCCGCGTGCGTCTTCGTGCTGATGGGCGCGACCCGGCGCGACATCGACGAGGGCGCACGGATTGGAATCCATCGACCGTCGCTCGGCGCGGCGCGGCAAGGCGGGCCGAAGGAGTCAAGCGAGGACGCGATCGTGGAAGCGATGTCCACGCGACTCGTCGATTACGCCGCGCAGATGAACATCCCGCGCCGGATCGTGGACGAGATGATGCGAATCCCCGCGGATCGCGTCCGGCTGCTGCGCCCTTCCGAACTGCCCCGGTACGGCATAGCCGCCATGGACCTGAGCGTCCCGGCGCAGTGACTCGCCGATCCGGCACTTCGTGCGCTCACGTAACTAGATCCCCCCGCTGCGGCCCACTTTTCTCCTCGTCGTGCACTGCGGGGAAAGGCCGGCCGAGGTCTTCCGGATCGGGCTACTGCCCTTGACGCGCTCCGCGGAAGGTGGCTAACTGACGGGTGCATTTGGCCCCGAGCGGGCCACTCCTGGGAAGGGGAATGCAGATGGGCATTTGCGCGCGCGCGTCTTCACGCGGGTTGAGGCTCTCCATTCTGGTCGTCGCAATGCTCGCAGCACCCGGCGCCGCGCGAGCGACGATCATCCTCGAGACGGCTTCGCTGGGAACCACCGGGCAGATCACCGGAACGTCCATCAACAGCGCCCAGATGCTGGGCGCGCGCTTCAGCATCACGCAGAGCACGCAGATCACGTCGGTCGGCGGACACTTGGTTGCGAACGCGGCCGGTGGGATCTTTGCAGCGATCGTGTCGCTCTCGTCGCCGACCGCGTTGCCCTCGTTCCTACCCGCGGCAATCGCCACGTCTGCCCTCGCAGGCACCGCGTTCACACCGCCCGCCGCCAGCGCCGATGTCCTGACACCGTTGTCCGTCCTTCTCGCACCGGGCAACTACGCGCTGATCTTCGGAAGCGCGGCCTTCGGCGCGACGGGAACCGGGAGAATGCCGGTCCCCAACCTGCTGCTGGGCACTCCGTCGTTCTTCCGCTCCAGCGCCGGTGCGTGGGTCAACGGCGGCTTCACGAACACGCGCTTCGTCGTCATCGGAAACGTGGTTCCCGAGCCGACGACGGCGTTGCTGCTGGGCATCGGTCTCGCGGGAATCACCGGCGCGCGGTCTCGGCGAAGGGCGCAGTAGTCGCGCCAGCTTTCGCGGCGAGCACACACTCGTGAGCGCGAATCGATGCGTGCTGCCTGCCCTCAGGCAGCGTCGAAGCGCGCGCCGCTGACGCCAAGTCCCTCGCTGCAGTGCGGACCGCCCCAGTGCTCGACGACCTTGCCGTCGCGCATGCGCAGGATCGCGGTGCCGTTGATCGTGACGACTTCGCCGGACGGAGCGACACCGAAGAATGGCGCGCCCGTGTGCGTGCCCGTGAGCGTCCAGTTCGAGACGATGAGATCGCCGGATTGGACGAGCAACTCCACCTTGAACGTCATGTCCGGGAACGCGGCGCGCGCTGCTTCCCAGTAGGTCCGTTCGTGCGGCCGGATGTCGCTCGCGGCGGCGTCCGGTGTCACGCGCGACGTCACGTGGCTCCGGAAGTCTGGCGCGAAGGTGTCGAAGACCGCGTCGTAGTCGCCCGCCGCCATGCGCGCGCTGTACGCGCCGAGGATTCGCAGGTTGTCGTTGTCCATCGTCGCTGCCGCGTTCGCCATCTCAACTCCCGAGGTGTGCATCGAGGAATGAAGTCGGCGCGATCCACGATGGCCCGAGATCGACGGAGTGCTGGATGAGCTGCTGCATCCACTCGGCTTGTCTCGGATCGGTCATCGCGAACCCGCCTTCGCGCCGACCCTATCACGCTCCGACGCGGAGAGCGCGGTCGCAACCGCCGCGAGAAAAGAATCGGAGCGCGGGCTGGCTTCGGCGCTTCCGCGCGTGCGAAACTCGCGAGTCATGAAGACATTCGACGGACTCGGCATGCACATGGGCAATCTCGCGCGGCTCTCGAAGGCGGAGACGCGCTCGATCAGCCCCGAGAATTTCACGGGCGAGAAGGGCAAGGGGGCAATGGCCACGGAGGGCTCGGCGTCGGTCGCCGCGCGCGACCTCGGCCAGGGCTGGAAGATGAATCCCTACATGGTCATCGAGCCGGGGGACACTTTCGAGCTCGCGGACATTCGCGGACAGGGCGCGATCCAACAGATCTGGATGACGCTCGCGCGCGCACGTTGGCGCCACGCGATCCTGCGCTTCTATTGGGACGATCAGGAGCAGGCTTCCGTCGAGTGTCCGACGGGCGACTTCTTCGCGTCGGGGTGGGAGCAATTCGCGCAAGTCACTTCGCTTCCGATCTGCGTGAACCCCGGGCGCGCGTTCAACAGCTACTGGGAGATGCCGTTCCGGAAGCGCGCGCGCGTCACGATGACGAATCTCTCCGACGAGCAGCTCTACGTCTACTACCAGATCAACTACACGCTCACCGAAGTGCCGGAGGATGTCGCGTACTTCCACGCACAGTTCCGCCGCACCAATCCGCTGCCGTACAAAGAGGTCTACACGATCCTCGACGGTGTACGCGGATGGGGTCACTACGTCGGCACGTACATGGCCTGGGGCGTCCACAACACCGGATGGTGGGGCGAGGGCGAGATCAAGTTCTATCTCGACGGGGACGGGGAGTTCCCGACCATCGCGGGCACCGGCACCGAGGACTACTTCTGCGGCGCGTACAACTTCGATCCCGGGTCGCTCGAACGCCGGACCCATCCCGCGGCGTCGCAGTACCAGGAGTTCACGACGCCATACGCCGGTCTTCCGCAGGTGATTCGACCCGACGGCGTCTATCAATCGCAGCAACGCTTCGGCATGTACCGCTGGCACATCCCCGATCCGGTGCGCTTTCGAAGTGACCTGCGAATCACCATGCAGGCACTCGGCTGGCGCACGCACCGGAAGCTCCAGTACCTGCCGCTGCAAGACGACATCGCCTCGGTCGCGTTCTGGTATCAGACGCTGCCGACGGCGCCGTTCCCCGCGCTGCCCGACCGAGACGCGCTGGAGGTGATCTGAGCGTGGGTGCGAGGCGCCCGCGCTTCGACGCAGCGAAGAGTCGCATGGAGTGGTGGGCCGCCCGGGACTCGAACCCGGAACCAGCGGGTTAAAAGAGCGCGCACGCCTCGCGAGAAACCGTGACACGTTGCGACGTTGCTCCGCACGCCTCTTTTCGGTGGCGTAGACCGGTGTCGGATGGCGCAGAGTCCTACGAGTAGTCCTACGACTTTTCGTGAACGGAGATTCACACGCGCACTCATCGCGCGCGGTGTCGTGCAAGGATCGTGCATCGGTGCACAATCCTGGGTGGTGGCCTCTCGATCGCCACGGCCTCGATGGAGGGTGACCGGGCGTGGCATGCACCTCACACACCGGAGAAATTGGCTAGGTGAAGTCCGGGATGGGAAAAGGACGGACTCCGGTGACTCTTGGCGGCGACGAGTCGCCGTGCACGGCGTAGAATCGCGTCCACCTTGGGGCTAGGCCGGCCAGCCGAACGGGAGCCGCTCCGCTCCCTGCCCCGAGGCTCTCCGGAGCGCCGCATGGAGCCGCGGCCGATGCTCAACCGTGAACAGATCAGCGATCAGCTCGCCACGTATCGCGCGCTCGCCAGCGCCGGCGACGAGGACGCCGCATGGTTGGCGTACAAGCTCGCGCGTGACCACGACCTAGACCCGGCAGACTGGATTTTGGAGCAATTCGACGCGATCGCGGAGCGCGTCTGGAAGGGTCCCGCGAGTAAGCGGCTGATGCTGCAGCCCGATAGCGACGTCGCGGGCAGACTGATTGACGGCATGCTGAAGGGCAAGAAGCGCAGCAAACTCGTGAGCGCCAGCAAGAAGCCCGGTGCACCGAAGGCGTATCCACAGAGCCTCTCGCCGTCCGCCGCCTACACGCGCTTGCAACGAGCCGCCGCGCATCCAACGGAATCGCGCGCGGTTATGGTCGAGATCCTACTGAGCCATCACATCGACGTGCCTGATAGTTCCGTCGAGCTCGTGAAGGTGTTTTCGAAGTTCTGCGGACAGCGCAGCAGGAAGAAATCCTCCGGACGAAAGCGCTGAAATAATCGGAGAATTTGAGCGAATCATTCGGCTTCAATTAGCCGCATGAAACATCGACGAAACACAGAGAGCGCGATCGCCGCTGCAATCAGCGGCCGCGGCGCAGCGCGACGCCTCGGCATCTCGCCGCGTCGCATCTCGAAAGCCATCAAGGATGGCGAGCTGATCGCGTTCCGCGTATCCGAGCGCCGTTTCCTTGTCCGAATATCCGACCTCGATGCATGGCTCGCGAAGTTCGAAGTCCGCCCGAGCGCGGCGATCGAAGCTCGCGCCGCCGAGATCATCGCGCGTGATTCGCGCCGGCCGACGGCAGCCTGATGGGGGGCCGCGAATTCACAGTCAAGGCGCGGATCCTGGCGGACACGAAGGACGCCGAGAGGAACACGCGCGCGCTCGCGAAGGCGGAAGAGGAGCTCACCAAGCGGCTCGCCGACGTGAAGGCGAAGTTCGACGCCGGCGAGATTAGCGCCACGCGCTTCGCGAAGGCACAGGCTGGCATCGCCCGCGAGACGAAGCGCGTCGAAGCCGCGCTGAAGGGCACAGGCGACTCGGCGGCGAAGGCGACTTCGGGACTCGAGGGGACGCTGTCCAAGCTGTTGGGCTTCGGTTCCGCTGCCGCTGTCTTCGCGACCCTGAAGAACGCGATCACCGGGATCGCGCAGAACATGACGGTGTCGGAAGCCGCGACCACTCGCTTCACCGATGCGCTCGACGATCTCAAGACGAGCCTGGCCGACGCGGTTGTAGAGGGCGAGCCGGCCACGAACGCTCTCGCGTTCGCGATGGACAAGCTCGCGACCAAAGCCGAGACCGTGGGGCAGAAGGCGCGCGTCGCGATGCAGTTTCTTCGCGACGAGGTTCCTGGCTTGGAGGCCGCATCGAAGGCCGTCGAGGTTGCGTTCGGATTGAGCGGTGCTGCGGTCGATGAGTTCACGGCGAAGGCGGAGAAGGTGTCCGAATTCTGGAAACGCGGCGCCGCCGAGGCGGAGATCTTCAGCACGGCCGTCGCGGGCCTCGAGCAAGTTCTCGCGAAGACTGGGCAGACGCTCGGCGATGAAGTCGCCGTCGCAGAAGCGAACCATCTCGAATCGGTCCGGCAGCTGAACGCCGCTTACGACGCGCGACTGATCACGTCGGAGAAGCATCAAACGATCCTCGAGGCGCTCGAGCTCGGGATCTCAGGCCAAGCGGCCGTGACCACCGAGACGACGCAAGCGACGGACGCCGCAACGGGCGCGACGGCGCGCTGGTCGTCGGCGCTGCACGCGCTGATCGAAGACTCGTCGTTCGTGAATCTCGAAGTCGGCAAGATGCGCAGCACCTACAAAGGCGTGCGCGAGCAGGTGCTCCTCGCCGCAGCAGCGTTCGACGAACTGGCCGCCGCACAGGGTCGCGCCGCTGCCGTGTCAGCTGCGGTCAACGCGGGTGGGTTGCTCAGCAGCGACGGACGCCGCGTAGGGATCCGCGGAGGATCGCGCCTCACGACGGGGCCCGGCCTCACGGGCATCACGTCGAGGCGAACGACTGGGTAGGCCTGAAATGCGACGGCCCGCCGGGCAAGGCGGGCCGAAGCGGAGGAACGATGAACGACGACGACGGCACTCTACACCAACGATTCGAACGACTCCAGATGCTCGGGGCTCGCGCAGCGCAGGCCCGGCAGCGCTGGCTGATCGCAGCGACGGACGGAAGCGAGCGCATCGAGCAGCTCGTCGCGCGCGATCGCATGCTGCATGCCGAACGCGACCAGCGACGCGCCGAGATGCTGCGCGCCGAGATCGATCTGCTGTTCGGCGAGATCGACGTCCTGGTCGCGGCGAGCGAAGCGCGGCTGCTCTCGTGACCAGCGCCGACCAAGCAGAAGACGTGCCGCAGTGGGTGCTGGATCGCCTCACAGCGCCCGCATCTGCACCGCGAAGGGCCGCTCTCGTGGTCGTCAGTGATCCGCCCCGCTCGTCTCAGCGCGCAGCGAGTTCGGAAGTCGAACAAGACGACGAGCAGGGCGCCGATGATTGGGCCCCGCTGATCCAGCCTGGCGTCTATCAAGTCGGATTCGAGGGAGCCGAGAAGACGCGGAATCTTTGGTCGAAGAGCCGCGCGAAGTGGCTGATCCGATGGCGTGTCATCGAGCAGGGCGCCGCCTTCGGCGTGTCGCTGCCGATGTTCGCGAACGCTGTGATCAAGAGCGATCGCCTGCACGCTGCGCGCAAGCTGGTGGAGCTCTTCGCGATCGCGACCGACCGACGCCCGCCGCGAGATCTCTACCGCATTCCGCCCGAGCGCTTCCTCGCTGACTGCATCTTCACGGGCCGCGTCGTCACGGTCGGCACCAATGCACAGCAGATCGAACGGCCCGCGGTGCTGCACTACTCGACGGTGCGGGCCCTGATCCGGCGCGAGAGTGGAACGCCGCCGCTTCTCAGGCGGGCCGACTCATGATTCAGAAGAAGAACCATTCCCTGCACCTGCACCCGTACCCGTACCAAGAAGCCATCGAGAAAACGACGGTGGGAAATCGACTTGCCCGATCGACTATTCGCGCGGCTTCGCAATTTGATGCCGCAGCGCCGACGGCCAATTCGGCGCGACATGCATGCAACGAACGGCAAACGGGGGCCACCCGAACGTGGGCGGCCCCCGCTAGCCACTCGACGCACGACACGGTGGCGACGTGATGCAGACGCACGAGCTCGACACGTGGGCGCCTGGGCAGCGGCCGCCGCGATCACGCTCAACGGATCCAATCGGCTCGCATGCCGCCGCCGACCGAATCGAGTCGAGTGGTCAGGCCGGGCGCATGATGGCCGTCGTGCTCGATGCCGTGCGCGCGAACCCTGGCCGCACCTCGCTCGAGCTCGCGTTGCTCATCGGTGTCGAGCGCCACGAAACCGCGAAACGACTGCCTGACCTGCGACGCCGCGGGCTCATCGAGTCGCCGCCCATCGATGGCGATCTGCGGTGGTGGCCTGTGCGTCCCGAAGACGTGGCGAGGAACGCGACGGCGCGATCGAACGCGCTCACCGGATTTCGTGAAGCGGGCCGCACTGCATCACGCGAAGACCTCGCCGCCGCTGAAGCGCTCGAGCGCCGCGTGATCGACGGGATCGTCGAGCGCGAGCGTGGGCGCCTGGCGCTGCGGGACGTCTACCGAGGGCTGCGCCGCGCACGTGTCGAAGCGGACGGGCGCGTCTTCCTCTCGCGTCCGGACGGCGGCGCGTGACGCCGGTGCTGATCGGGACGGCCGACGCTGCGCGCATCCTCGCTGTGACGACGCGCACCGTGCACGGCTGGGCGACCAAGGGGACGCTGCCGACCGAGCGCAAGACGGTGGGCGGGCATCGGCGCTTCGCACTCGCCGACGTCGAAGCGCTGCGCGATCGGATGCGCGCGAGAGAACAAGGGGCCACGTGCCCGACCGGCGGCGCGTGATGGCGCTCGCTCCCCTGCGTCCGTGCGCGAGCGTTGGGTGCACTGCGTTGGTGCGTGGCGCTTCTCGCTGCCCTGCTCACCCTGCTGCAGCGCGAGCAACGCGCAACCGTCGCGGCAGTCGGCAGTCGCGAGGCTACGGCGCCGCGTGGGATCGGATGCGCGCCGCGTTCCTCGCATCGCACCCGACGTGCCCGTGCGGCGCACGAGCGAACACGGTCGATCACGAGCGGCCCAGGAGGCAGGGCGGCGCCGATCACCCGAGCAATTTCCGCGCGCTCTGCTCCGGGTGTCACTCACGCAAGACGGCCGCGCGCGACGGCGGCTTCGGGAATCGCGTGCGATGACGCGACGTGGGGTAGGGGCATCCGTATCGCTGGAGCCTTCGAAAGGGAGGACCGCGCGGTTCCCCACATTCAAACGAGGACGAAAGTCAGGGGGTGAAAGTTGGTCCACGAAGCAATGAGGAAAAGGCGGCAATGGTTTCAGGTTCTCTTGATCCGATGGCGCCTCAGGGCTCGGATCTTCCGCTCGCGCATTTTCGGCGCGCGATCGAGCGAGCCCGCGCTGCCGGATCCCCAGTGGGAAACGGACGACGACGGCGAGTTGGAGGAGATTCCAGCAGATATCCATGAGGCCATGATCGCAGCGTTGCGCGACGACGCAGCCGGCAACCCGGCGGGCCGCGCGCGATGGTGCGGCGATCTGGATGATCAATGATGCGGCCCGCTGACCTTGCATGGCTGCGCGATCAGATCGAGATCGGCGCCGCAGTGTTGCCCGTCGAAGAGCTGCTCGAGCGCCGAATCATCCAGCCGCTCGACCTGGTGGATCTCGCCGCGGTCGGGTGCGTGCCCGTGCTCGCGATGCTCGGCGAAGTCGAGACGCTCTGTCTCGTTGCCGCCGCGTTCGTGGCCGGCTCGATAGCCGTCGCAATTCAGCGTCAGGAACGCGAGCTCGCGTTGCCAACGACGGCGGACCGAGTAAATTGATGCAGAGCAAAACGCTGCGCCGCGTGCCGAGAGAGGACACTCTCGAGGAGCAACACGCGGTCGTAGGCTCTCGAGAATCTTCCCGACGACTGCGCGGCGGAATGCCGCTTCGGTGAGTTGCTCGACGCGAGATCCCAACCCAACAGTGGGGCGGGCGCGTCTGATGCGACGCCGAGGCCCCACGCAGGAGTCAACGATGAATACGACCCAGCTTCGAGAAGAGCGCCGCGCGAAGATCGACGCGATGCGCGCGACCCATGCCATCACGACGGGCGCGGCCGCGCGCGCACTCACGAGCGCGGAGCGCGCGCAGTTCGACGCCGACGAAGCGCGCGCCGTCGAGATCACCAACGTGCTCGAGGATCACGCGGACCAGAAAGAGCTCTCCGACCTGCGCGCGATCGCGCCCGCGAGTCGGCGCGCGACCACAAAGCCGGCGTATGCGGAGTTCGACGCCGGATCACTCGGGGGCGGGTTCTCTGGGGACTCGCGGGAGTTGGGCGACGGCGTCGCGTTCCGCAGCCTGAAGCCGGAAGAGCGGCTCTCGAGTCTCCCGATTCCGGTGGAGGATCGAGCGAAGGCAGAGGCGGCGAAGGGCATCTCGCTCGGGCGCGTCGTGAGGGGACTCGCGACGGGCCGGTGGGATGGCGCAGAGCGCGAGCGGCGCGCGATGTCGGAGACGCTTTCGGCGGGCGGCTACCTCGTGCCGACGCCGCTTGCCGACGACGTGATCGACCTGGCGCGCGGCTACGCGGTCGTGTTCCAAGCCGGCGCGCGCACTGTGCCGATGGACAGCAAGACGCTCTCCATCGCGAAGGTGACGGCCGATCCCACCGCGCAGTGGCTCGCTGAGAACGCTGCGGCGACGCCTTCGGATCTGACCTTCGGAGAGGTGAAGCTCACCGCGCAGAAGCTCGTGATCCTCTGCAAGATGAGCGTCGAGCTCATCGAAGACGCGGGGAACGTCGATGAGGTGGTCAACAACGCGATCGCGCAGAAGATCGCGCTCGAGCTCGACCGCGTTGCGCTCAACGGCTCGGGCACGAGTCCGGAGCCGCGAGGCATCCTGAACACGTCGGGGATCAACTCCGTGACGTCGAGCGGCTTCGCGGCGCTCTCCTGGTCGCACATCGTCAACATGGAATCCGAGCTCGTGACCGACAACACGCTGCGCGGTCGGCTCAGCTACATCTGCGACGGTGTCGGGCTGAAGAATCTGAAGAGCATCCAGAAGGCGACCAGCACGGGGATCTTCCTGATGGACCCCGACGGGAAGATGAACGGCTACCCGGTGGGCATCACGAACCAGCTGCCGACGACGAGCAGCCTGCACCGAATGATCTTCGGCAACTTCGACGACCTGCTGATCGGGCTGCGCCGCGAGCTCGTGCTCGAGGTGTCGCGTGTCGCTGCCGACTCGGCGTCGAGCGCGTTCACCAACGTGCAGGTGTGGATCCGCGGCTACATCCGGGCCGATGTCCAGCTCGCACTGCCGCAGAGCTTCTGCGCGATCGTGGACCTCTGACGTAGCGAGGTTTTCTCGGGAGGCGGAGCGGGCACCGGTGGCCCCTACTTTGCGGTTCGCGAGTCGCTGACGACCGCTCTCGCCTCCCGAGATCCTGTTCGGCTCTCCTCGCGGTAGTGTCGAAGCCTTCGGGCGCATCGTGCGGGGAGACTTGTGCGCCTGTCTTGATTTCACTTGTGAAACGACACGAGAGGGGGTAGCGTGCCTGCGCAAATGGATAGATGGGGCGGACCGCGCAAAGGCGCAGGGCGGAAACCTGGCTTCGGGAGGGACCCGAGCGAGGTTCGAAGCAACCGAGTGACGTTCACGCTCACGGATCGCGAGCTGACAGAGCTGCAGGCGCTGGCAGAGAAGCGCGAGCTACCGGTCGGAACGTTGGCCTACGAGCTCATCGTGAAGGCGATGCGCCGCGCGAAGTGATCCGCTCCCCACGGAGGGAACGATGCCGAATACAGTTCGCGAAGAAGCAAGGGCGTGGCGGGAGTTCGACCGCAGCCTGACTGACGAGATCGATGCGGCGCACGCTCGGAATCGAGCGCTCGAGGGCGAGTTGCGGAAGCTGATCGAGGTGCGGCACGTGGCGACCGAGCGACTGATGGCGAACCAGAACGCGAAGGGTCAGACGCTCTCGGAGCGCGGCCGTCGGGCGCTGATTTCGCGGCTAACCGGTGCCGTCATGCGCGCGACGATCATTCTCGGCGAGCAGCGCGTGCTGTTCTACGGCGTATCTATCGCGAACGACGAGCGACGCTATCACGAGCGCTCGAAGCCGGAGGCCGCGTGATGGCGAAGCGAGAAGCGCGACTCAACGTGAACGTGCTGAAGGACTGCGTTCTGTCGCGAAAGGAAGCGCTCGACCTGGCGGCAAAGTACGCGGATCTCATCGGCGACGTCTGTCATGGGAAGGGGATCGCCATCGAGACTGCGCCATTCGAACGTGAGATCCGGAGCGCCGCCCAATTCGTCGCTGGTGATCTGCGCGATCTGCTCGAATTCCTCGCTGCCAATCCTGAAGCGGAGCGAATCAGGATCATGCGCGTCGGCGACTCGATTGCGCCGGCCGCCGTGTTGGATGACGAGCTCGCATGGCTCGCGCTCGCGCGCAGCTACATCAACATGTCTGAATCGGAAGTAAGGCTGCACGACGAAGTGATGGCGCCGTTCGTCGCGATGCTCCGCTCGAGGGAGCGCGCACGCAAATTCAGCAAAGACGCGGAGCGCGTGATGGGCGCCGCGTGAAGCCGAAGCCGCCCGGCGCGAGGTTTCGCAATCTCTTCGCCGTGGGCGAGAGGATCTACTACGAGCGATGGGTAGGCGGGAAGCTACTGCGCTTCTCGTGTAAGACGACTGATTGGAACGACGCGGCGACCCTTCGTGACGTAGTCGAATTCAGGAAGGGCGTTGGGCGCCTCCGGATGCCGATCTTCATCTCGCAGCGATTCGCCGACGTTGCGGCGCGCTACCTGGCCGAAGACGTCGCGAACCTCGCACCGCCGACACGAGCGGACCGAGCGAATCTGCTCGGTCCGCAAGGTCCTCTCGTGAGCGCGTTCGGTGCGATCCGACTCGACGAAGTGTCCCCTGCCCTGCTGCGCCAATGGTGGATCGCGACCATCGAGACGCCGACGACGAGTG
>JANNKU010000150.1:0-3382 GCA_031396445.1 Deltaproteobacteria bacterium
GTCGAAGCAGTGCGGCCGCAATCGCGCCTCGATCTGGACCGAAAGCGACTAGCGCGGGCGACTCACGCGCCGCCTTTCGGCCCCGCGCCATTGCGCTCGACTCCATCTCGTCCCATGCTCCCCCTCGAGGGAGCGGCCTAGACGTTGATCACCGTGGCACTCACGGCGACGATCGATGCGACAGGCGAGCGCGTATGGCGCTCCATCGTCGACCCCAGCGAACGCCCTTTCTGGGACGATCGAATCCTCGGCGAGATCAAGCGCCCGCTCACGGATCGGCCGGCGCGCCGCGCGCCTCATCAACGGACCCGGCGCGCGAGCCTCTCGAACGACACCCCGAGCAGCACCGCCCCGATCCGCTGTACCCGCTGGCGATTCCGCTTCTCCGGAATTCCGCTCGTCCTGGTCGACGAGACCCACCGCGCGGAGGGTCATGAGCGCCTCTTCGGTCGCATCTCGATCGGCTCGATGCACTTCGACCAGACGATCACGATCGTCGAGGAACGGGACGAGAGTGGCCCGCGCACACGCCTCGGCATGAAGCTCGTGGCGAGCAATACGATCGCCGTGATCGGCGAGCTCGTGCCGCGTCTCGAGGTCCAGCGGTTCGTGATCGAATACGTCGACACGACATTGCGTCTGATCCGCAAGCACTGCGAGGCCGACGCGCGCTCGGCTCTCGCACAGACCGCACAGGCCGCGCAGAGCGCACAGGCCGCGCAGGGCTGATCAGAGGATCTCCTCGGCGAGGATGCGAAGTGCTCGGATGTCCCCCGTGCCGGCGAGCAGCGCGCCGACGTGCCGCTTGCGACCCGCCTCCTTCCAGACCGCCAATCGCGCGCGAATGCGGTCCGCGGGGCCGACGAGTGCGACCTGCTCGACGAGCGCATCCGGAACCGCCGCGATCGCCTCGTTCTTCTTCCCGTCGAGATAGAGGTCCTGGATCTTGATCGCCGCGTCGGGAAATCCCATCCGCTTCGCGTAGTCGTTGTAGAAATTCTTGCCGCGCGCGCCCATGCCGCCGATGTAGAGCGCCAGCATGCCCTTCACCGGCATCCGGCACTTTTCGATGTCGTCGCCGAGGATGCAGGTGACGAACGGCGCTACGTCGAAGTTCGCGAGCGACTTGCCGCCACCCGCCTTCTTGAAGCCCGCATCGAGATGCGGCGTCAGCAGATCGAAACGCTCGGGATTCATCCAGACGGGGATCAGGCCATCCGCAACCTCGGCGCTGCACTCGATGCCGGCCGGGCCAATCGATGCGGTGTAGATCTCCATGTCCTTGCGGCCGTGCAGGATGCTCTTCAGCGGCTTGCCGAGACCCGTCGCGCCGGGCCCCGTGTACGGAACCTGGTATTGCTCGCCCTTGTGCTCGACTGGCCCTTCGCGCGCGAGGATCTGCCGGATGATCGAGATGTACTCGCGTGTGCGCGAGAGCGGCTTGCCATACGCAACACCGTGCCACCCCTCGACCACCTGCGGACCCGACGGGCCGAGACCGAGAATGAAGCGACCGCCCGACATCGCGTCGAGCGTCATCGCGGTCATCGCCGTCATGGCGGGTGTGCGCGCCGGCATCTGCATGATCGCGGTGCCGAGTTTGATCTTGGTGGTGAACGCGGCGATGTACGCGAGCGGCGACACGGCATCCGATCCATACGCTTCGGCGCTCCACACCGACCAGAAGCCGAGTCGTTCCGCTTCGAGGATCAGCTCGCGGTTGATGCTCATGTTGGCGCCGGAATAACCGGCGGTGAGACCGAGACGGAGGGATGACATGGAGGCTCCTTTGGCAGCGCGGGGCGCAGACTACCTCATGATCCTCGCCGCTCGCTGTTGGCTCGCTACGCGGGATTCGACTCATGATCCTCGCCGCTCGCCGTTGGCTCGCTACGCGGGAAATGGGGTTCGTCAGGGTCTTCGGGGTTCGAGGCCGTGTTGGCGGAGGCGCCACACGAGTAGCTCGATGCGGTCCTGACCGAAGAATGGCTCGCCTTCGAAGACCATCGTCGGTACGCCCCAATGCCCCGCGGCTTCGAGTGCGCGCTGATTGTCGGCGATCGCAGCGTCGAGACGCGTGGTCTCTGCGGCCGCCTCGGCTTCGAGCGCGGCCAGATCGAGACCTGCGCGCGCCGTCGCGTCGGCGAGATGCGCGCCTTCGTTCCAGCCTTTGATGCACCCGTTCCACAGCAGTTGCGAGACTTCGTCGAGGAACGCGAGCCCGCGGCCTTGCTCGGACGCGAGCACACCGAGACGCGTCAGCCGATGCGCATGCGGTTGCTCGGCTGCGATCTGGCGCTTCGCGAAATCCTGCACGACCGGATCGGGCGACGGCCACGCGATCGTCATCTCGTTGAAATCAGCGAGGCGTCGCACATCGCGCAGCAGGTAGCCGACCCACAGCGGATTCGCGCGCTCGAAGAACGCGGGATCGCGCACCGCGATCGGAAGCACGGGGCGCACACGCACGTCTAGATCGAAGTCGCGCGCGAGCGCGACGATGCGCGGCGTTGCGAGGTAGGAATACGGTGAACGGAACGACCAGAAGAGTTCGATCGACAAAGCCATGGCGTTCTCTACCTCATGATTCTCGCCGCTCGCTGTTGGCTCGCTACGCGGGAAACGGGCTGCTCGGCTTCGAAGGTACGGCGCGCTTCGTTTGCGCTTGCTTCAACGCGGCGCGAGAGCGAAGCGCATCCCGTCTTCGCCGAGCGTCACTTCGCCGTCGAACGCTTCGCTCGCGGGGCCCGTGAAGGCGCGCCGCGCGATGAAGTTGCTCGGCGGCGGCACCAGATGCGTCAGCACCAGTTGCGCGACGCCCGCTTCCTTCGCCACTTCGCCGGCCTCGCGCGGCGTCGTGTGGTAACCCGGAATGTCGCTGGCCAATTTCGCGAGACGCGTCATGCCGAGCTGGGTCGCTCCTTCGACTGCGTGTGCGGTGAGCTCCGACGCGAGCGCTTCGTGGATCAGCAGATCGGCGCCTTTCGCGTGGGCCACGACGCTCGCACTCTTCTTCGTGTCACCCGAGACGACGACCGAGCGACCGCCGAAATCGAAGCGGTAGCCGACCGCCGGCCGCACCGGATCGTGATCGACGCGGAACATCGTGATGCGCAGCCCGTCGCGATCGAAGATCACCGCATCGGCAAGGGGCGTGTCCGCGAGCGCGGTCTCGCGCGCAACCGCTCCCGCCACCACGCGCGGCATGAACTCGTCGCCGTGATGGAGCACGCGCGCATCGACGTCGGCTGCGTATGCGTCCTCGAAGCCGTAGACGACTCGCGCGACGCCCGGCGGCCCGTACACATCGAGCGGCTGCGCGCGGCCCGCGATCCAACTCTGCGTAGTCGCCTCGCCGAGATCGCCGATGTGATCGGAATGA
>JANNKU010000033.1:0-53851 GCA_031396445.1 Deltaproteobacteria bacterium
ACGATCACGTCGAAGTAGTGCGCGAGATCGAAGCGCTCGATCTTTGCGCGCTGCGCCGCGGCGGCGCCGTTGGTGACGAGACCGAGCGGAACTCCACGTTCCCGGAGGCGTGCGAGCGCTGCGAGCGCGCCGTGGAACGGCGCGAGGCTCGCGTCGCGCAGCGCGCAGTAGCGCTCGGTCGCTTCGCGTTCGAGTTCGGGCGCGGGGTGCGCGAGCGCCGCGATCGCGTGGCCGATGAATGCGCGGCGCGCGGCGGTCATGTCGAGTCGTCCCCAGCGATGGCGCTCGTCGTCGGACCAGAACCACGTGCTACTCGCCTGCAACTGCCGAATCACGACCCCGCGATCGAGGCCACCGAGACAGTCCCCGAGCCACTGCGCGAACCTCACAGAGGGAGCGCCGGACCCAGCGCGATTGTCGAGGATCGTGTCGTCGAGATCGAGCAGCAGCGCGTCGATCTGCATCCCGTCCCAGTGCAGCACGGCGCGCAATGTAGCGGTAGCTTGCGCGCGTGCCCGACCGACTTAGCAAGCCGTGATCGCCCGAACCGCTCTGGTGACGGACCTCTCGTGAGCGGCCGCCTTTCGCGACAGATGCTGCTCGGGCTCGTGGTCGGCGCCGGACTCGGCACGCTCGCTCATTTTCTCGCGCCGGGTTCCGCGTTCGTCGAGAACATCGTCAGCTATGGAACGGCGCCGATCGGCACGATCTTCCTGCGCCTGCTCTCGATGTTGGTGATTCCGCTCGTCGTGCCGGCGCTCGCGCTCGGCGTCTCGAGCCTCGGCGATCTGCGCAAGCTCGGTCGCCTCGGTTTGCGCTTCCTGCTCTACACCGTCGTGGTGAGCGGCATCGCGGTCGCGCTCGGTGTCGCGCTCGTCGAGATCGTCGGACCCGGGCGCGGCATGGATCCCGAACTCGTCGAGAAACTGCGCGCGACCACGGCTTCCGCATCGGCCGCGCAATCGCCCTCGCCGCTCGCGGGTCGCAGCGGTTCGGAGTTCTTCGTGCAATTGGTGCCGTCGAATCCGGTCGCGGCGCTGGCGGCCGGTGACATGCTCGCGGTGATGGTGTTCTCGCTGCTGCTCGGCATCGGCCTCGCCGCCGTGCGCACCGACGCAGCACGGCGTCTCGAGGATTCGCTGCAGGGGCTCTACGACGTCGTGATGTGGCTGCTCGCAGTGGTGATCCGCCTGGCGCCGATCGGCGTCGCGTGCCTCCTCTTCACCACCACCGCGCGGCTCGGCTACGAGGTGCTCGGCGAGCTGGCGGCCTACGTCGGCGTGGTGGTCGGCGCGCTCGCGCTCCACATGTTCGTCACGTACTCGGTGTCGGTGCGCTGGTTCGGCGGCATGGCGCCGCTCGCGTTCTTCCGCGCGGTGCGCCCCGCGATGCTGACGGCGTTCTCCACCGCGTCGAGCAACGCGACGCTTCCGACGGCGCTGCTGGTCGCCGAGAACGAACTCCGGCTGCCGTCACACGTCTCGCGCTTCGTGCTGACGATCGGCTCCACCGCGAATCAGAACGGCACGGCGCTCTTCGAGGGCGTGACGGTGCTCTTCCTCGCGCAGCTCTACGGTGTCGATCTCGCGCTCTCGCAGCAATTCGCCGTCGTCGGCGTGTGCGTGCTCGGCGGTGTCGGCACCGCCGGCGTTCCGGCCGGCTCGATTCCGGTGATCGCGATGATCCTCGGCATGGTCGGCATTCCGCCCGAAGCGATCGGACTAATACTGGGCGTCGATCGCTTCCTCGACATGTGCCGCACCACCGTCAACGTGACCGGTGATCTCGCCGCCGCCGTGGTGGTGGCGCACGGCGAGGAAGCTCAGCCGAATCCGGAATTCGGATAGAGCAGCCCGATCGCGATCCAGAATGCGCGCCGGAAGATCGGACCGAAGACGGTCCACGCGACGATGATCCCGAAGATCGCCAGCACCGGCTGCCGCATCCACTGCTGAAAGCGGAGCGCTGCGGATTCGCTCAGCAGCAGGCCGATCGCGCCCGAGCCGTCGAGCGGCGGCAGCGGCATCAAGTTGAAGAGACACAAGATCAGGTTGAGCGTGAAGAACGCGCTGACGAGGAACGCGCCGGCGGTCGCGACGCCCTCGCTCGTAGCGGCGACGACCTGCGAGCCGTTCACCGAATCGGGAATCGCGAAGACGCCAGCGCCGATGCCGGCCCAGATTGCGCCGCTCGCGACGAACACCAGCAAGAGATTCGCCGCGGGTCCGGCGAGCGACATCCACGCCGCGCGCCGCGGGTGGTGCGCAGCCCAGACCGGATCGTAGGGCGCGCTCGCGTAGCCGATCGGCCAACCCGACGAGATCGCGGTGAAGAGCGGCAACAGCACCATGCCAAATGGCTCGCGCCGAATGTGCGGCCGCGGGTCGAGCGATACCTGGCCGGCGAGATACGCGGTCGGATCGCCGCCGCGCTGCGCCGCCCACGCATGCGCAGCTTCGTGTAGCGACGTCGAGAACAAGAAAACCACGTACCAGACGAGGCCATCGAGCGCGGTATCCAACTACGCTTCCTCTTCCGTGATTCCGGGCAGCCCGTCGAGAGAGCGCAGATTGTTGGCGGCGCGATACGCGCGAATCCCTGCCTCGCCCTTGCTCGCCGCCCAATCTGCGAGCTGGCTGCGCTCGCCTTCGTACGCATAGAGCGGTACGCCGTAGCCACACGAATCGGCGATGCGCGTGACATCGATCCGGATCACCGCGCGCGCGGACGGGTAGTGCGGGAAGAGCGCCGCGATTTCGTCGTAGTCCGCAGCGCCCGGCAGCAGCACTTCGCCGCGTCCGTAGAATCGCACCAGCCGCGGCGGACCTTCGAACGCGGAGAAGAGCAGCGTGATGCGTCCGTTCTCGCGCAGATGCGCGACCGTCTCGATGCCGCTGCCGGTGAGATCGAGATAGGCGACGCTTCGCGGGCCGAGCACCGCGAAGCTGTCGAGCCCCTTCGGCGACAGGTTCACCAGCCCGTCACCGGAAAGCGGCGCCGTCGCGACGAAGAACATGTGCTGCGCTTGCAGCCATTCGCGCATGCGCTCGTCGATCGCGTCGAAGACCTTGCCCATGCGCCCTCCGTCAGAGTCGTTCGATCAACTCGATGCGATTGCCAAATGGATCGTCGAGGTAGGCGCGGCATTCGCCGTCGCGCTGCTCTTCATCGTAGACGGGAACGCCGCGATCGCGCGCGCGGGCGAGTAGCGCCGCGAGCTCCGTCACACGAAACGCGGGATGCGCTTTGCGCGCCGGCTGGAACGCGCGCTCGACGCCGAGGTGCACGCGCACCGCCGCGTTCTCGAACCAGCAGCCGCCGCGCGCGGCGAGCTCGGGCGGCTTCGCGACTTCGGCGAATCCGAGTACGCCGCTGTAGAAGTTGCGCGCGCTCTCTTCGCTGGCGGGCGGCATCGCGAGCTGGATGTGATCGATCGCGACGATCATTTTGCTCTCACTCGGCGATCGCAAATGCGCGCACCGGGAAGGTGCCCATCCCGCGCACCTTCACAGGCACCGCGAAGAAGCGGAATGCGGCGCCCTGCAACGCATCGAGGTTCGTCAGGTGCTCGACGATCAGAATGCCGGCGCGCAACAGTGCGGTGTGCACCGGTCGTGCGCCGTCTTCCACGTCGTCGATGTTGAGCGAGTCGATGCCGACCAGCGCGACGCCGCGCAGTGCCAGCTCCTCGGCGAGCGCGCCAGAGAGGAACGGATGGCCCGATGCGTAGGCGGGCGTTCCGAAGTGGCGCGACCAGCCGCTGTGAAACAACACGGCGCAATTGCGCAAGTCGCCGTCGGGCAATGACTCGACACCGATGCGGCTGCCTGCACGGGTCGCATCGATGACGACACCGCGCAGATCGGCGAGTCGCTCGAGCGGCAGCGCGGCGAGATCCGTCGCGCCCGCAAAGCGGTGGAACGGCGCGTCGAGATAGGTGCCCGTGTTGGAGACCATCTCGATCTTGCCAATCTGGAACTCGGTGCCGGGCGCGTAGTGCGCGCGCGACGCTGCGCGCGAGAGGTGATCGGAGATGGCGGGCGCCGGCAGTCCCGGATAGGTCTCGAGACCGTGCGAGACGACGTGGCTCAAATCGAAGAAGCGCTTGCTCACCGCTGGCTCCATGGGTCGAAGGGAGCCGAGCATGACACGTTCGGAGGCGTCGCTGAAAGGGCGCGACTTGCGGGCAGCTAACGCAGCGCGCGCTCTTGCTCTTCCGGCGACAGCACGCCGAGTTGCGCGAGCCGCTCGTGAAGCTCGTTGCGCTGCTGCGGCGACAACTCTTGCCGACGCGAGAGATCGAGCAACAAGCGGCTGCGCGCTTCGGGCGCAAGCGCCGCGATCTTCGCGCGCAGCGCATCGCGCGTTTGCGGCGAGAGATTCGTCACGAGCGCGATCACGTCGACGCTTTCGTCACGCGTGGCTTCGAGCTGGCCCGCGGTCGGCGCCGCATCATCGGGCGGAGTGTTCGCGCCGATCGGCGTATCGATGGCCGCGGCCAGATCGTGCGCGGCGACTTCGGCATCGGCGCGCGATGTCGCTGCGGCCTGCTTGGTTGCAACGACGCCGCTCGCCGGCGCCGGCACCGGTGTCGGCGCGCGCGTCACGAGTAGCAGCGCGCCGGCGGCTGCGGCGGTCGCGCTGAGGGCGGCGGCCGCGATCCAGTGGCGACGGCGCGCGGGCGCGCGGCGCGCGAGGGGCGGGCGC
Source organism: Deltaproteobacteria bacterium (assembly GCA_031396445.1). Classification (GTDB taxonomy): domain Bacteria; phylum Myxococcota_A; class UBA9160; order UBA9160; family PR03; genus PR03. Next base: position 4,708 of record JANNKU010000033.1, read on the forward strand.
GCGGCGGGGCGCGCCTCGTCGCGCAATTGCGATGCGATCGCACCGCGCATCGCATCGATGCGCGCCGGGTCGGTGGGCGCGGCGGCAACGCGCAAGAGCGCGGCGTTCACCGTTCGCAGCGCGACGAGTCGGTGCGCGCAATCGCGACACGATGCTGCGTGTGCCTGCACCTCGCCCGCGCGCGGCGCATCGAGTTGCTCGTCGAGCAGCGCCGAGAGATCCGCTTCGAAGGGCGCACAGCGCTCCGCGATCTCGCTCATCGTTCCTCCGCGCCGATCAGCTCGGCCAGCGTGCAGCGCGCGCGGTGCACCAGCGCCTTCACCGACTTCTCGCTGGTCTCGAGACTCGCCGCCACTTCCGCATACGAGAGGCCATCGACGGCGCTGAGCCAGAGCGCGATGCGCTGGCGCTCGGGCAGCTTCGCAATCGCACGCTCTACGGTGTCGCCGACGCGGCGCGCATGAGCGACGTCGTCCGCGCGCGGCACGTCACCGACGAGTACGAGCGCGGCGCCGTCGTCGTTCTCCTCGTCGGTGCTGCGATGCGGATTCTGGTGGCGCGGCCGCCGCAGCTCGTTGAGCGCCAGGCGCGTCGCGATCGTGTAGAGCCAGGTCGAGAAGCGCGCATTCGGTTCGTAGCGTTCACGCGCACGGTAGAGCCGAAGAAAGGTCTCTTGCACGAGTTCCTCCGCAGAGGCGGCGTCGCGCACGATGCGTTCGAGAAAACGCAGCAGCGGACCCGACCAGCGAGCGAAGAGCTTGTCGAACGCCGATTCATCACCGGCGCCCAGCGCCAGCATGAGCCGAACATCCTCGTCACCGTCGTGCAAGCCCATCTCCGCCACTTCGCCCCAACCCGACCCCACGCCCCCGGTTGCGCTCCAACCAACCCAATAACCTGACAAGAAATAACCTGACGCCCGGCCCCGTTTATCTGAGGAAGTCGAGGATGGCGGCGTTCAGGGCGGCGGGTTCTTCGATGCTGACGACGTGGCCGGCGGCGGGGATGATGATTTTTTTTGCGTTGGGGAGGCGGGCGGCCATGACGTCGGCGGCGCGCAGGTAGGCGTCGTCGTGTTCGCCGACGATGACGAGCGCGGGGGCGGTGATCTGCGCGAGTTCGTCGATGCAGCCGGGGATGGGGCCCGAGACGCGGCGGCCGAAGTTGGCGACGCCGCGGGCCGACATCTTCGCGATCGCGCGGGCGGCGTGTTTTGCGGCGGGCAGCTCCGGGCGGCGGCCGATCGCGGTGGCGGCGGCGCGGCTCTCGACGAAGGATTGGAGGCCGCGCGTCTCGAGGTTCGTCGCAATCTTCTCGACCTGCGCGAGCCAGCCCGCCTGCGCGTCGGGATTCTTGAAGCCGGGGCCCGTGTCGAGCAGCACCAGCGCGCGCACGCGCTCCGGATGACGCAGCGCGAAGTGCAGCGACAACGCGCCGCCGAACGAGAAACCGGCGAGCACGACCGGCCCCTCATGTGCGGCCTGATGATCGGAGGGCTTCGCGGTCCAATCGATGACGCGCGCTAGATCGTCGAGCACGATGTCGAACGAGTACGCGTCGGGATCTTCGGGTGCGTCGGAATCGCCGTGACCGCGGAAGTCCCAGAGCACGACGCGATGACCGGCGGCGACCAGCGGCGCGACCTGCGGACGGAAGTTTTCGCGCGTGGTCGAGTAGCCGCACGAGAAGATGATCGGCACCCCTTCACCGTGCGACTCGACGTAGAGCTCGATGCCGCCTTGCCCTGCGATCCGCGTCAAGCCGTGGCCTTCGCGCCGAGTCGCTTGCGCAGCGCCTTCGCCATCTGCTCGAGTTGATCCTGCATCGGACCGCGGATCGTGAATTCGGGGACGAGCGCTTTCGTGCGGCCCTCGAGTTCGATGCGCACGCGCGTTTTCTGTTTGCGCTCGGTCAGCGTCACGGCGCCGCGCAACTCGCGCCAGATGCGGCCATCGCAGACTTTTTCGAAGCTGATGTCGCCGCCGGGCTCGTAGTCGAAGTGGAAGGTGGCGACGCCTTCGCGACCGAGCGCGGTGTAGTGGCTCGCGATCGTCTTGCGCTGCCCCTTGCGCGCGGTGATCTCCGTCGTGCTGTCCGGGAAGAGATCGCAGAGGATGGACTCGTCGGCGAGCAGCTCCGCCGCTTCGGCCCGCGGCCGATCGACGTCGAACTCCTTCTCCATCTGCAACGGCCGTTCTCCTTTCGAGGGCGCGAGCGATCAGTGAATCTCGACCCGGTCAGTGAATCTCGACCCAGAGCGACGGCGCGAGCACGGTGCCCCCGACGCTGATCGCGTCGAACCAGGTCGAGACGTTCGCGAGAGCGCGGTTCCAGGGTAGTGCGGCCGCGACGTTCTGCGCGACGCTCAACTGCAGCGCCTCGCGCAATTGTTCGGCGAGCGGCTTCGGCGCCGGATAGACCGCGAGCGCAACGTCGGCGTCGGCGGCGATCCCCGCGCGCTCCTTCGCTTTGTCCACCGCGACACGCAGGCCGCCGAGCGCATCGACGAGACCGCGCGTCACGGCCTGCTCGCCGGTCCACACGCGCCCGCCAGCGATCGCGTCGATCTCGGACACGCTGCGACTGCGACCCTCGGCGACGCGCGAGAGGAAGCGCTGGTAGGTGTCGTCCACGTCGGCCTGCAACCAATCGACGGTGTCGGGCGACAACACGGGCATCATCAGGTTGATCTCCGCGTGTGGCGCGCGATCGAGCGTCGCGATGCCGACGCCGAAACGCTCGAGCACACCTTGGAGCGACGGCCGCACCGCGAAGACGCCGATCGAGCCGGTCAACGTGGCCGGTTGCGCGACGATCGCGTCGGTCGCCGATGCGAGGTAGTAGCCGCCCGACGCCGCGTAGTCCGAGAAGGACGACACCACCGGCTTCTTCTTGCGCGCCTCGCGAATCGCCTGCCAGATCTGCTCGGACGGAAACGCGCCGCCGCCGGGACTGTCGATGCGCAGCACGATCGCGCGGATCTCGTCGTCCGCGGCGGCGTCCTGCAGCGCTTCGATCACGGTTTCGGACGCGAAGATCGGCGAACCGGTGCGCGACATCGAACCCTTGCCGGTCTGGATCGTGCCCGCGCCGTAGATCAGCGCGAAGGTGGCGCGCGGATCGAAGCCGAGCGACGCGGCGTCGACGGCTGCGTACTCCGACGCTTCGACGATCGTGTCCTTGCCGAGTTCTTCGATCAGCGCTGCGCGCGTGCGCACACCGTCGATCAGCTTCAGTTCTTCGAGCACTTCGGGACGCGACGGCGCGCTCGCGATCACCTTGCGCACCGTCTCGACCGAAACACCGCGCGCCTCGGCGATGCCGCCAATGAAGATCCCGTCGAAGGAATCGAGCAGCCGATTCGATTGCTCGCGATAGAAGTCGTTCATGCCGTGGCCGATGATGCTGTCGGCGGCGCCCTTGTAGTTGCCCGCCTGCGCGACTTGCATCGTGACGCCGAGATAGTCCCAGAGTCCACCGAGGAACCAGTGCTCCTCCGCGAGTCCGATCAGCGGCGCGCCGCTGCCAGGCGCCATGTAGAGCTTCTCGGCCGCGCTCGCGACGAAGTAATCGCGGTTCGCGCCGAAGCCTTCGACTTCGAGATACGCGACGGGATGGCGACCCGCCACGCGCAATGCATTGATCGCATCGCGCAGATCCTGCGCCTTCGCCCAGCCGACCTGGAGACCGCGCACGATCAGCAGCACGTTCTTGATGCGGTCATCGCGCTCGGCTTTGCGCAGTTCCGAGAGCGTCCCGAGCAGCGAGCGGCGATCCATGCCGAGCAACTGCGAGAACGCGGGCGCTTCGCCGGCCTCGACGTAATTGCCCGAGAGCTCGACGACGAGCGTGCTGCCATCCGCGATCGACGACGTCTGTCGGTAGATCGAAAGGACGTAGACCGCCGCGACCGCCAGCACCGTGATCACGATCCATCGAAGCGTACGCATCGACTCACCCCCGTTGCAGACTATGCTAGGCGCCGATGGCGCGGGAGGTCTACGTAGCAGCGGTTGGTCTCACCAAGGTGGACCTCACCGGCCGCATCTTCGCCTCCATCTTCGATCTCTTCGCCGCAGCCTATCACCGCGCTCTCGAAGACTCTCCGGTTCGCGCGTTCGAAGCGGTCCAGATCGGAGTCATGGACAGCGAGGAATTCGAGAATCGCGCCAACGTGGCCGCGAAGGTGGCCGATCGTCTCGGCCTCACTGGAATCCCCGCGATCCGCTCCGAAACCGCTTCATCGACCGGCGCCGCGGCTTTCCATGAGGGTTATTACAAGGTCGCGTCGGGCCAGTGCGAGAGCGTGCTGGTGCTTGCCGGTGAGCGCATGAAGAACGTCACGACGGAAGTCGCGACGGCGATCATGTCGAAGACGATCGACCCGGTCGAGCGCCAGTTTGGTTTCACGATGCCCGCGTTGATCGCGCTGATCACGCAGGCGTGGCTCGCCGAGCGGCGGCTGCGCGGCAAACCGGTTGCGGATCTGCTCGCGCGCTTGATGTTTCGCGCGCACGCACTCGGCGCGGAGAATCCGCTCGCCGCATTCCACGCGAAACCCGAGCCGCTCGAAGCGTATTTCGACGCGCTTCGAAATCTTCCCGTCGCGACGCCGCTGATGCGCAAGGATTGTTCGCCGATCTGCGACGGCGCCGCCGCGGTGATCCTGACCGCGCGACCGCAAGCGGTGCGCGTCGCGGGGCTCGGCTCGGCGACCGAGACGTCGTCGATTCTCGATCGCGAGCATCTCGCGAGTCTCGATGCGACGCGCGCCGCAGCGAAGGTTGCGTACTGGCGCGCCGGCATCGCGAAGCCGCGCGAACTCGAAGGCCTCTACGTCGAGTGTCACGACGCGTTCAACTCGTTGCTGCCGATCGATCTCACCGATCTCGGTCTCGTCGAACCGGACGAGGCGATCGACGCGGTGGTCGGCTCGCTGAAGCGCGAACCGGGCGACCCGCTCGATCATCCGGTGACGGGACTCGCGGGACGCTTGCCGGTGAACTTCTCGGGCGGACTCAAGGCGCGCGGTCATCCGGTCGGCGGCACGGGGCTCTTCCAGATCTGCGAGTGCTACCTGCAACTCACCGGGCAGTTCCCGAATCCGCGCGCGCAGGTTCCGGGCGCGCGGATCGGCATCGCGCACTCGATCGGCGGCCCTGGCAACAATGTGTATGTCACGGTGATCGAGCGCGCGGACGGCAAGCGCAAGCCCGATGCGGTTGCGCGACCGCCGCTCTCGTTCCGGTCGAGTGGACCGGCGCGGCTCGCGGAGGTTCCGCCGACGCCCGAAGGAATGCACGGCGCGAGCGCCGTGCTCGAGGCATACACCAGCATCTACGTGACCGCGGCGCAGAGCGACGGACCGATCCACGTCGGCCTCGTGCGCATCGGCGACAAGCGCGCGTTCGCGAAACTCGATCAACCGCCCGGCGAAGGCGAGCCGCCCGAAGCCGTGCTCGCCGGCCAGCGCGTGCGGCTGCTCGTGAAAGACGACGGCGATCACTACTTCCAGATGACGCCCGCGCGCGGCTTCGACCTCGCCGGCCTCGTCGGCCGCATGCGCACCCGCGTCGGCACGCTGCGCCGCACTCCGGAAGAGCCCACGGACTGAACGCCAACGCGGGAACGTCCCCGAAAAAGAAACGGGGCGGCGCGATTGCGCCACCCCGTTTGAATCATCGCTGGTCGCAGTCGGCTAGAAGACGATGACACCGCGCGCATTCACGCCGGCGACCATGTCGTCGAAGGCCTGCGCGGCCTGGTCGATCGTGTAGGTGGCCGTCACCAGCTCGTCGAGCTTCAGGCGACCGTTCTTGTAGAGCGCGAGCAGCCGCGGGAAGTCGATCGACGGGCGCGCCGAGCCGTACATCGAGCCCACCAGCACCTTCTCGGTGAAGGGCATCATGAACGCCATCAGGTTCACCATCTCGCCGATCTTCGCGACGCCGACCACGACGGCAGTGCCGCCCTTGCGGATGCAGCCGTACGCCTGCTGGATCGTCGCGCCGAGGCCGATGCACTCGAATGCGTAGTCGGCGCCGCCGCCGGTGAGCGCCATCACCTTGCCGACCGCGTCGCCGTCGGTCGCCGGGTTGATGGTATGCGTGGCGCCAAAGGTGCGCGCAAACTCGAGCTTCTTGTCGGACGTGTCGATCGCGATGATCTGGTTGGCGCCCGCCAGCGCACAGCCCTGGATCGTGTTGAGCCCGATGCCGCCGGCGCCGAATACGACGCACGACGATCCCGGTTCGACCTTCGCGGTGTTGAGCGCCGCACCGACACCCGTCATCACCGCGCAGCCGACGATCGCCGCCTTGTCCATGCCGATGCTGGGGTCGGTCTTGATGACGCTGTCGCGATGCAGTGTCGCGTACTCCGCCATCACGCCGACGCCGGCGAAGTGGTTGAGCGTGTTGCCCTTCGAGTCCTTGAGGCGGCTCGTGCCGTCGGGGAGCGTGGTGGTCGCCTTGGCCGAGACATCGCAGAGCGCCGGCCGGCCCATCACGCAGTAGCGGCACTTGCCGCAACTCGGAACCCACGAGACCACGACGGTGTCGCCGATGGCGAGATCCGTGACGCCCTCGCCGAGCTCGCAGATCGTGCCGGCGGCCTCGTGGCCGAGGACCATCGGCGGCGGCAGCGGGATGGTGCCGTTGGTCGCCGACAGATCGCTGTGGCAGACGCCGCAGGCGGCGACCTTGATCATCACTTCGCCGCGCTTCGGCGACTCGACCGTGATCGTCTCGACGACGACGGGCTTGTTGAGTTCTCGACAGAGGACGGCCTTCGACTGCATGGCCATGGCGGGGATGTCTCCTGAACTCGCGCGATGGCTGGATGGCTCGCGCGTCATTGGATTGGGGATGCGGCCGCGCGGTGATCTTCCCTCGGCGCGGGAAGCGCAGTCTAGGTAAGCGTCGACTCGCATGTCAAAACGCACGACTCATGATTTCCGTGCCGCCGCCGGAGGGCGGCGCACCAACACGGGTCAAGGGGCGTGGTTGCCATGCGACCGCAACTCATGATTCCGCGCCGGCCGCGGGAGCGGCCGCGCCAACACGAGTCGAGTGGCTATATGCTGGGCGACCGGGCGCTTCGAACGACGGGAGAAATGCATGACGATTCGCGCGTTCCGGGCCGAGGATGCGAGCGCGCTCGTGGACGTTGCGAAGAGTTGCGCGCGCGGGGAGACGGAGTTCGTGCTGGTGCCGCTCTGGGAGTCGGAGCGCGATCTCTTTGGCGAGTTCGCGCGTCATGGCGTCGATCCCGAGGAGCATCTGCTCGTCGGCGAGGCGGGCGACGGTACGGTGATCGGCTGCGTCGGCTTCGTGCGCCGGCCGCATGCAACGGCCGCGGGCCTCGTGTGTCCCATCGTCGCGCGCGATTCGCGGGGGCACGGGATGGGCGGCGAGTTGCTGCGCGCGGCGCTCACGCTCGGTTCCGAGCGTCTCGGCGTGAAGCTCGTCTCCGCTGCGATCGGCGTGCGCAATCGCGGCGGTTATTCGCTGCTGACGGCGCTCGGCTTTCGCGCCGCGCGTCAGCATTTCCTGATGCGCCTCGACGATCCGCCGGTCGCCGTGCGCGTGCCGATCGAGAAACTCGACGTCGGCGCCGCACAACTCACTGACGCGGACGCGATGCTCGCGATCTACACCGCATGCGGTTTCGAGACGCGCACGCCCGAAGCGATGCGCGCGACGCTCGCCGACGGTCGTCACGCGCACGCGGTGGCGCGACACGGTGGCAAGGTCGTCGCATTCGTCGAGCTCGAGACGCATTGGCCCGCGCGGCCGTGGGTGGCGTACGTCGGTGTCGAGCCGGCGATCCAGAACCGCGGCGTCGGTTCATCGCTGGTGGCGTGGATCCTCGCGCGTCAATTCGAAGCGGGCGCGCAGAGCGCGTTGCTGCTGCTCTCGCCGGGCAATCGGCCCGCGCTGCAGGCGTACGAGAAGGTCGGCTTCCACCGCCACCGGCTGGTGGACGTACTGGAGAAGGGCCTCTAGCCGGCCTGATGAACCTCGCCGCTCGCCGTTGGCTCGCTACGCGGGACTCGGCGCGTGCGGGCGCGCACGAGCCAGGCGAGCGCGGCGAACGCCGCGATGAATCCGTGCTCCGGCTCGGGCACCTGCGTGAGGAACGAGTCGGAGTGGTAGATCGCGCTGCGGCCCTGCGTCTCGATCGTCAGCGAGCCGCTGTTTTGAAACTCGCCGTCGGGGATGTCGCTGACGCTGCCGCCGAAGTCGCCGTTCACCTCCGCGGCGACTTCGAACGCGGCGGGCTTGATCGCGTAGACGGCCGTGATGTGGAGCGCGCCGGCTCCGCCGGTGGCCGTCCAATCCACGACGCCCGTGTCGTTGCAGCCGTTCGTGTTCACTTCGGCGCTGGCGAACTCGTCTCCCACGTTGCGCGCGAGCCCGACGATGCAGTTGCCGACCTGGAGCTGCGCGTTGATCGAGATGTATCCGCCATTCCCGGACCCGCTGAGCAGCAGCTGCGCGTCGACGACGATCGGAAGATCGCCGGTGGACGGGAAGCTCATCCGCTGCTCCAGCCGAGCGACCGCTTCCGATCGGTTCCCATTGAGATACGCGTCCGTGACTCCGGATACGTTCAGCACGCCGGTCGCGCTGTCGACGCTCGCGAACAGAGCGCGCGCATTCGGATCGGTTCCCGGCACCCCCGCCTGATAGGAGGCGTCCGCCGTCCAGACTTCAGGGTCGAAGACGCTCTCGCTGATCGCCCCCGGCCCCTGGCCGATCTTCGCGAACAGGTAGTGGGGATACGCGGCCGCCCCGCTCGCATGGAGCCCAATACCGAGAACGCAGGCCCACGCGATCAGATTCTTCATCATCGAGATTCGCTGCGGCGGCGCGAGAGCCATCCGAGCGCTGCGAGCGCGGCGGCGATCGACGCCGCGTCGCCGGGCTCCGGCACCTGCGAGGCCCCCGCGATGCCTCGCCAGGAGACGAGTTCGCCGTTCGGCGAATCGACGGAGACCGTGATCGCACCGCTGGTCTGCGCGTCCAGGTTGCAGGCCATCGCGCCTCCGCAGCCCGCGTTCGTCGAGGCCGTCACGAAGAGCTGCACCCAAAGATTGGTGGGGAGCTCCACCTGGAGCTGCGTCGATCCGGGCAGCGCGCCCGTGTCGCTCAGGTCGAGAGTGAGGCTGGTATCGCAGTTGTTGGTCCTCATATCGAGCGTACGGCTGACCGTGTGCGTGCCGAGCGAGGTGTCGACCCACTCGTCGTTGCAGACCGGCTCGCCGCCTTCGCCTTCCTCTTCGCAGAACTCTTCGAAGGTCCACTGCGTCAGGTCGATGTCGAAGCGGAACTGCGTCCGCTGGGACACCCAGGGTTCAACGGGGCCGTTGCACCCGAGCGCGCGCAGATCGCCGCTGCCCTGCGTGATCCAGTCCAACGGACCGCTGGTGTCGTCATCGGGCTCGTCGAGCGCGACGGGCAGCGTCGCCGCGACCGTGACCGTCGCGGTCGCGCCAGCGCCCGTTACGTAGATCCAGTCGCCGAGCCGCGCGAACGCCGTCGAGCTGAGCTGGTGGTAGATGTCCTGCGTGTCGTCCTCCACGCCGTAGTCCGGCGTCACGACGCTCGCGTCGAGTTCGAGCGTGCCGGCCGCGTGATTGAAGCTGGACTCGGCGCGGCTCTGGATCGGACCTTCGAGCCACTGCGGACAGCTGGAGCCCGAACAGTCGATGTCGAAGTCGTACGTGCCGACCTCGACATATGGCGCCATGAACCCGCCCGTCACGCTCGGCGATTCGAGCACCAGGTACGACCTGCTACCGCTGTCCGACGGCTGGACGGGGAGCACTGTGCCGCCCGCGACCGGGAGCAGCGGCGTGGAGGTTCCGAGCGGAAACATGATGAGGCGCCCCGTCCCCGCGATGCCGTTCTCCTGGCTGCGGTTCAACGTCCCCCCGCTCTGCGACCGCGCCTCGAACTCGGATTCGTTTGCCCCTAACCCTTCCAGATCGCGCAGGCCGAGCTGCATCCCAACGACTTGCGTGGATCGGCTGAGGTCGCTCTCCAGCTCGAAGGGCGGCGGGCCCTGCGCGGCGGCGGTCGTCGCGAGTAGCAGCGTCAGCGGGAACACGAAGAGTCGGAGCGCATGCATGGTGTTCATGGGTGGCCCTTCTGCAGCATCAAGTTGCGGCGTTGCGACGTTCGGTACGCGACGCCGCCCCCAACAATGCCAAAGCACCGAGCGCCGCGACGAACCCCGCCGCAGCGTCCGGCTCGGGCACGGTGAGAAAGGAGTCCGAGAAGAAGACCACGCCGCCGCCCGACGTCTCGATCGACAGTTGACCGGAGTGCGAGAACTCACCGGTGGGGATGTCGCCGAGGATGCCGCCGAAGTCGCCGTTCACCTGGGCCTCCATGTAGACCTCCCCGAGGAATGGCAGCTGCGACCAGGTGGACGTGATGTGCAGCGCGCCCTCGCCGCCGCTCGTGTTCCAGCTGACGAACGAGCTGTCGTTGCAGCCGTTTGTGCTGACCACGAAGCCGGCATCCACGGTACCGAAGTCGCGCGCGACACTGACGCTGCACTCGCCCACCTCGAGCATGGCGTTGAGCTGGATCAATCCGCCGCCGCCGCTGGCGCTGCCATTGAGGATCAGCGTCGCGTCGATGACGATCGGCACCGAATCCATGTCCATCAGCTGCTCGACAAGGGCGACCGCGCGCGATCGATTGGTCATCAACAGATTGTCCGTCGAGCCGCTCACCACGAGCACGCCGCTCGCGCTGTCGACGCTCGCGGAGAGGAAGCGCGAGTTCGGGTCCGTGCCTGGGACACCGTTCTGGGAGACGATCTCGACGGAGCTGTCGTTCGGGTCGAGGGTGAACTCTCCGAGCGACGGGGGGAGCCCGGCGGACAGTCGATGCTTGCTCTGCGCGGCGGCCGGGCTCGCGTGGAGCCCGATCGCGAGGACGCAAATCCACGCGATCGATTGCAGTCGTCGCTTCATCGTCTCTCCTTCGCCGCGCGATCCACGATCGCCAGAGTGACCAGTGCCGCCAGCATCAGCCCCGCCCGATCTCGAAGGGCGGCGTTCCCTGCGCGTGCGCAGTCGTCGCGAGAAGAACGGCAGCGCACACCAGGAGTCGGAGTTGCCGCGTCGCGTTCATGCAATGACGTCGCATCGGATCAGGACCGACTGCTGCTGCCGCGCCTTCGCAGCGCGACCAACACGGGAAGTAGCAGCGCAACCTCCATCCCGAGCCCGCAACTCGACGGCGGTCGCTCCCAGTTGCGGAACGGCGTGCCGACGCAGTGCGAGTCAGGCGTTCCACCGCGCGGGCCGCCGTCCCAATCGACGGTGCCGTCGCCGTCGTTGTCGAGGTCGTCGTCGCATTGCGGATTCTCGAGCACGCTCGACGCGAACAGGCAGCCGGGATCGGCGGGGAAGTCTGCGCGCCCGTCGCCATCGTCGTCGATGCCGTTCGCGCAGGCCGGCAGCTCCGAATCGCAAACACCACGCGCGCCGGGCGGGCAGGTGAGACCCGACGGACCCGGCGGCCCGCCACGCTGTGCCGTGTAGAGCGCCTCGTCACCGGCATCGATCACGCAGTCGTCGTTCGAATCGAAGTCGGCGTCGAAGCTCGCGTCGCCGCAGCGCAGGCCCATCCGGATGCCGAGCAGGCTCGCGTCGAACTGGTCCACCGCGCCGCTGCCGTCGTAGTCGGCGTCGCAGCGGTTGCCGATCTCGTCGGCGTTGGTGTCGATCGGCGGATCCTGTCGCTCGTGGAGGCAGCCGTCGAAGACGTTCGGCATGGCGTCGCCGTCGTAGTCCGCGAACGGCGTGCCGGCGGGCGCGCCTTCGTGCCACGTCGCCGCGACGCGCAACCGCGTGTCGCCGAGAACCGGCGGCACCAGTTCGAGCCAGCGACCGCGCGACACGTCGCCCATGACGACCTGCCCCGGCTCGTACTCCATCACCATCGCGACGAACTCCTCGGGCCCGCTGCGCGAAGCCTTGCGCCAGAGTTCGAGCGTGATCGTGTTGACGCCGCGCGCGACGAAGCCGCCACCGGAGAGCGTCACGAGCGCGTTCGCCGCGTCCGTCACCGAGGTCCCAAACGGCGCCTTCAGGAAGAGTTTGCGATTGAGGATCTCGATCTCGCTGAACACGATCGTGGGATCCGGGTTCACGCCCGCGATCACCTTCAAGAAGAGGTCGCGGCAACTGCCGCCGAACTGGCAGATGTCCCACGGCAACTGCAGGCCGCACGATACGGTGTCGATGCAGGTGACGAGCCCCGGATCGACGGGGCACGGATCGCTGCCGTCGAGCGAGCCGTCGTTGTCGTCGTCGTCGTCGCTGCAGTCGAGCTGGCCGTCGCCGTCGCTGTCCACGGACGTCGAGCCGTACTCCCAGCCGCTGCGCGGGTTGCAGGACTCGCTGATGAAGCCGCCGATGCGCTGCACGGTCGAGAGCGGTTCGTCGTCGATCACGTCCGCGCAGCCGTCGCCATCGTCGTTGGGATCGCAGGCGTCGCCCGCGCCGTCGCCGTCCGTATCGAGCTGATCCGGGTTCGCATCGCCGGGGCAGTTGTCGCAGGCGCTGCCGATCGCGTCGCCGTCGGGATCGGGCGCGTGGACCACGTCGATGCGGGCGCCGGTCGGATTCCAGTTCACCGGCAGGTTGCCCATCACGAAGACGCGATGCGTGACCGGGTCGAGCGCCGATCCGGTGGGCAGCTTGTCGGTCTGGATGTTGAAGTCCTCGGTGAGCGGACTCCCGTCGAGCAGCGCGATCTCGTACGCGCCCTCCTCGACCGGCAGGATCAGGCGGTTGCGGCTCGGGTCGACGACCGCGCCTGACTCTGCGCCGAGGAACGAGATCGAGAGCCCCTCGATGGGCGACAGCGAGAGCGTGTCGAACACCTCGAGCCGGGCGATCGAGCTGCCGAGGTCGCCGTCGCCGCCGAACACGTACACGCGCTGGGTCAGCGGGTCGATGCTGAGGCCCGTCGGATGCGTGAGCTGGACGCCCGCCGTGTAGGGGAAGGAGACCGAAAGCAGCGGCGAGAGCGGCCCGCCCGCGCCATCGATGTCGGCGGCGTAGAGCCGCGCCGGACTCGGGAACTCCGTGGCGCGCGCAAAAAAGATTCGGCGCAGCACGGTGTCGATCTCGATGGTGTCGCGACGCGCCGGGCCGGGAACCGTCGCGCTGTCGATCACGGCGAGGGTGTTCTCGTCGATCGCGAGCACGGTGCTGGCGCTCGCACCTTGATCGTCGGTGTCGACGAAGAGGATTCCGGCCACGGGATCCACGGCGAGCCCGACGGGATCCGCGGCGGTCGGAATGCTCGCGATCTGCTGGCGGAAAGTCAGGCTCGCCGGATCGCCGTCGATCACCGAGATCGTGTCGTCGCCGCTGTTCGCGACGTACACGCGGTGCGTGTCCGGGTTCAGCGCGATCGCCTCGGGGTTGGGGCCCGCGGCGTCCTCGCTCGCTTCGATCAGCAGGTCGGCGTCGAAGGTCGAGAGGAAGTCGGGGCCGTCGGTGTCCTTGCGCGCCACCCAGACGAGCCGCGTCGCGGGGTCGACGACGAGCGAGCCGGTCTCGCTCTCCGGCGCGACGTGGATCGTCTCGATCAGCTCCTCGCACCACTGCGCGCCGGCCGGCGGCGCAGCCAACGCGAGCGCGAGCAGAAGCGGCGCGGTCGCCCGAAGCAGCAACGAAACGCGACCCGATCCTGTGCGAGCGGAATTCGAGAGGGCGTTCATCACTCACTCCTTCGTGTACGCGGGCCGGGAGAAGTCCCGCCGCGCGTCAGGAACTCGACCAACTCCGCGGTCGATGCGAAGCGCAGCGCCTCACCGGAAACCACGTGCTCGACACGCCCTTGCAGGCCGTGCCGACTCGTTGCCGGCCCGCCGCGCAACTGCACGACGAATGCGTATTCGGGCTGCAGCGACTGGCCCGCCGTGGCGCCGTGTTCGGCCTCGCCATGCTCTCGCCGACTGTCGATCGTGTGCTTGCTCATCGCCGGCGCACGGTAGTCGCCGCGGGGCGTGCGAGTCCCAACGGAGCCATGAGATTTCTCTGAGATTGCGATGAAACCGACCGCGGAGCTGGAACTACGCGATCACCCACGGCAAGCGGAGCGCGCAGCGAGCCGAAGGCGAGCGGAGTTCATCGGGACGGTCGCCCCGCGAGCAGCGCCAGTGCAGTGAGCGCCGTCGCGCAGAGCGCCGCGGCGCCGGGCTCGGGAACCGTCAGGAAGGTCGGCGAGGAGAAGCTGTACCCGACGCCAGTGACTTCGATCGACAGCGTTCCCGACGCTTCGTACTCGGCACCGTCGCCCGGGCCAAAAAAGCTGGCTTCTCCCTCGATCTGAGCCGTCACGTAGAAGCGGTTCGGGAGGGCAGACCCGTCCATGGTCTGCGTGATGCTCAGCAACCCGGCGCCTGCAGACGTGGTGTTCGTCACGAAGGCGGTGTTCGAGCAGGACTCGGTCGGTGTGTTTTCCCCGAAGCTGCTGGAGTTGAACGTCTTCTGGAAGCCCACCACGCAACTGTTCACCCGCAGCCCCGCTTCGACCGAAGCGCTGTTGGGCTCGCCGTTGCCGTCGGCCGGCAACGCCGAACCGTCCCAGTTGAGCCGCGCGGTGAAGGTCACCTGGCCGCTCGACAGGAACTCCGGATCGACCGACTCCTCGATGACAGCCACCGTACGATGATCCGACCTGGAGAGCGGGTCCAAGTCGGGCCCTCCGAGCGAGAACCTCGAGAAGATCGACAGCAGCCCGGAGTCGCTGTCTGCCACCGCCTCGTGGAAGAAGTAGCTATTCAAGCCCTGCACGCCGCCTTGCAAGACGGCTTCGGCGCGGCCGTCGAAGCGGTCTACTTCGGTGTCGCCTTCGACCTGGTTGCCCGCTCGCCCGCTCGCCAGAAGGTGGTGTTTGTCTTGCGTGCCTTGCGCGTACACCGCTGTCGCTTGAAGCGCGCAGGCGGTCACGAGCAGGAAGCCGATCCACGCACGACCGCTGATCGCTCCGGAGCGTTGATCTCTTTGCATGCTCTGGTCACCTCGGCCGCAAAGGCTTGCGAGCAGCCTCAGCGTTCCGCGTTGCAACTCTGTCCCGGAATGCACGTTTGCGTGCTCGGACCCGGTGCGCCACCGGTCACTCCTCCCGCTACGGCAACGCTCCCGCCGGTCCCGGCGAGCCGCCGAAGTAGGTGCGCAGCACGTTGAAGTCGGGCAGCCCGATCACGCCGTCGCCATTGTGGTCCACGTTCGGATTGAAGTCCGCGTGGACGCCGCTGCGCTTGCCGAACTGGGCGCGCAGCACGTTGAAGTCGGGGATGCCGACGCGGCCGTCGTCGTTGTAATCGGGATCGCAGACGTTGCCGAAGTTGTCGCGATTGCTGTTCGTCTGGTTCGCGTTCGCGCGCCGCGAGCAGTTGTCGCAAACATCGCCGACGTCGTCGCCGTCCGCGTCGTACTGCTCGGCGTTCGCGCGCAGCGGACAGTTGTCGGTGACGTCTGCCGCGCCGTCGCGATCGCCATCGGCCGGCGGATCGGGCGGCGGCAGCGCGATCGTCTCGGCGATCGACGTCCACGGGTTGACGGTTCCGCCGCCGCCTGCGACGACACGCGGCACCAGCGTGAAGGTGTCGTTGCCGGGGAAGTCGGGGCCGAGATCGAGCACGAGGAACCAATCGCGGTCGCAGCGCGCCTTGAAGCGGAAGCCGCGATCGGGTCCGCCCGTGACGACACGCGATCGCGTCGAGAGCCCGAAGCGGTTGCCCTCGTCATCGACGATCGATGCCTGCACGGCGGGCAAGAGGCCCTCGAAGCCGAGTTCGACGTACTCGCTCGCCGCGTAGCCATCGGGGTCGCCGTCGGGATCACAGACGTCGATCGGGATGCGTCCCGAACCGCCGGGCGGTCCGGCGATCTCGATGGCGCGCCGGCGTCCGTCGGGCTTCGGCGAGACGCCGAGGCTCGAGAACGCGCCATCGACCGCGATGCCGACCTCGCCGAAGCCGAAGCTGTCGCAGGTATCCGGGATGCCGTCGCCGTCGCTGTCGGGCTGGTACGGCTGCGGATCGAGGCCGAGTTCCGGAATGCCGGGCGTGTAGGCGTTGATCACATCATCGGCATTCGGGCAGTCGTCGCAGGCGTCGCCGAAGTCGTCGCCGTCGGAGTTCGCCTGATCCGCGTTCGCGACGAAGGTGCAGTTGTCTTCCTCGACGTAGAGGCCATCGCCGTCCTGGTCGGGATCGCAGGCGTCGCCTTCGCCGTTGTCGTTACCGTCGAACTGGTTCGGGTTCGCGTCCTCGATGCAGTTGTCGTCGCAGCCGTCGGTCTGGCCAGACATGCAGGGATCGAAGCCGCCGTTGTCGGGGACGCCGTCGTTGTCGTCGTCGGGATCGCAGGCGCGCCCGAAGCCGTCGCCGTCGGGATCGCCGTTGGCGTACCAGTTGCTGTTCGGGAACTGCTCGCAGTTGTCGCTGCCGTTCGGGATGCCGTCGTTGTCGCCGTCGGCATCGCAGGCGTCGCCGGTGCCGTCGTCGTCGAAATCTTGCTGCGTCGGGTTCGACGCGGCGGGACAGTTGTCCTCGTTGTCCCAGACGCCGTCGTCGTCGTCGTCTTCGACGAAGTCGTCGATGCCGTCGCAATCGTTGTCGCCGTTGCCGAGTTCGACGGCGCCATAGGCGTTGCGCACGCTGCAGACGTTGGCCGCCGTGAACCCGTAGTGGCCGTTGTTCAAGAAGTTCTGCGCCGTCGCGACCGCGAAGTCACTCGCGTCGAAGAGCGTCGCCGTGCTCGGCTGCAGGAAGCGCGTGAGGAAGTAGATCAGGTGCGCCGCCTTCGGACGCCCCATGCCGACGACGTTGCGCCCGTTGAAGGCGCCGCCCTGCGCCATCAAGAAAGTCGCCTTGTTCTGGATCCCGCTGTTGGTGTGTACGCCGCCGTGATCCCCGTCGGTATCGACGTAGAGCGACCAGCGATCGGGTTGGTTGCAGTTTCCCGGATCGCCGCCGCCCGCCGACTCGCATTGGCCGTTGCGCGGGTCCGCCATCGAGCGGATCGGGCCGCCGCCGTTCAACAGTCCCTCGGCCACCAACCAATCGGCGGGATCGACGACCAACGCCGCCATCGAGTCGGAGAAGGCTTCGTTCAGCGCGCCCGAGTGCCCCTGGTATTTCAGGGCCGAGATCGAGTAGCTGATGACGCCATGCGTGAATTCGTGCCCCACGACGTCGAGCCCGACGTACACGTCGTGAAACTGCATCGCGCGGCAGCCCGGGCTGTAGTTGGCGTTCGGGTTACCGGCCGAGCTGAGTCCGATGTGGGAAAAGACGGTGAGTTCGCCGTCGTCGTCGTCCCAGGAGTGGCGGCCGAGTTGATCGTGGTAGGAGAGGTAGGTGTCGCGCGTGTGATGCCAGAGCGCGACGGCTTCGGGATCGTCGTCGTAGGCGTCGCTGAGCCCACTCTCGCTACCCATGTCCACCTCGACCGTTCGCGGTGCGAAACACTCGGTCGAGGCGAAGGTGTTGCCGTTGGCGTCCTCGAAGTCGGCGTCGTAGCTGCTGAGCCCGGGACCGTCGAAGACGAGCCCGTGCTGGTACGCGATCTCGAGGGTCTCCGCATCGATGAGAAACTGCTCTGCGTCGCCACCGCCGAGCGTCACGCGATAAACGAGGCGGGGATCCGGCGGCGCGGCGGCGTCAAGCGCTGCGCGGCTGAAGAGCATCAACTCCGTCATGCCGACGACCGGTGCATCGAGTCGTCCGAGCGCGACGCGCGCGGCGTCCTCCGCCATCTCCGGCGTAATGCAGGGCTGGATCTCGACGTCTTCGATGTTGGGGAACGCGGGCAGCAGCCATCCATTGGTGAAGGTGATGCGCGACGGTGCGACGGCGCTCTGCTGGATGCCGACCGCGATCTGCGCGCCGAAGATCGGGATGCCGCGGAAGGTCTGGGAGAACGCGACGATCTCCTGCTCGGCCGTCTCGGCCATGATCGGATGCAGCGCGAGATCGGGATGATTCTGCGAGAAAACGTCCTGCCACTGCGCGAGGAAGCGGCTGGCCCGCACGGTGGGCGTCGCGCCCGTCGGCGCGGCCACGTCGAGTCGCAGCGAGCGCGGGAAGCCGCCCGCGAAGCGTGCGTCGATTGGTGTCGCCGAGGCGGCGCGCAGCCGGCCGAGCGCGGTCGCCTGCGGCTCGACGAACGCGGTCGCCGCCCGCGTTCCAGCGCAGACGATGAGCAGCGCGACCAGAACCGTCAGCCAGCAACGAGAACCTCTGCCGCCGATCTGGACCACTACGCGCATGACTTCGTCCTCCTGCGAGAGACCCGCAATCTGGAGCTCAGATCCGTGATCTTCGCGGACATGGAACCTCGGTGTGGGGTCGTCTGCTTGCTGATCGCTGGCAGTACGGTAAATGCCGCAGGGTGCGGAAGTCCTGACGCGGCAATGAGATTGGTCTGAGATTGCGATGACGACGAAGCGCCCCCGACAGCCCGCAGCGCGCGAACCGCTGCGCCTCGACGTCGCCAATCAATGGGTGCGGCGCGGCGCGGAGACGTTGCGCCTCACGCCGAAGGCCTTCGCCGTGCTGTGCCTGCTGGTGGAGCGCCACGGGCAGCTGGTCACCAAGCTCGAGCTGCTCGATCGCGTCTGGCCCGACACGGCGGTCGGCGACGCGGTGCTGGCGACCGTCATCCGCGAGATCCGCAAGACGCTCGGCGATGATGCGAGCGAGCCGTGGCTGATCGAGACGCTGCACCGGCGCGGCTACCGGCTGCTCGAAGCGCTCGCGTTCGAAGCGCCGGCGGTCGCCAAAACGGGTGCGACTGCCGATGTCGCGCCGCGGGCCGCGATCGCGCTGCCGCCGCTGGTCGGGCGCCAGGCCGAACTCGCGCGCCTCGACGCCTGGTGGGACACCG
This sequence comes from Deltaproteobacteria bacterium, assembly GCA_031396445.1. Lineage (GTDB taxonomy): Bacteria > Myxococcota_A > UBA9160 > UBA9160 > PR03 > PR03. The sequence continues at coordinate 23,642 of JANNKU010000033.1, forward strand.
CAGAGCGTGGCGAGCGCCGCGTCGTCTTCGTCAGCGGCGAGCCGGGCATCGGCAAGACCGCGCTGGTCGATGCATTCCTCGAGCGCCACGCGAGCGCAGGCGACGCGTCAGTCGGTAGCGGGCAGTGCATCGAGCAGCTCGGTGCGGGCGAGGCATACCTGCCGGTGCTCGCTGCGCTCGGCGAGCTGTGCCGCGAGCCCGGCGGCGAACGCCTCGTCGCGCTGCTGCGCAAGCACGCGCCGGCTTGGCTAGGGCAGATGCCGGCCGTGCTCGAGAGCCTCAGTACCGACGAGCGCAACCGGCTGATGCTCGCCGGAGCGACGCGCGAGCGGATGCTGCGCGAGATGACCGAGGCGCTCGAAGCCGCCGCCGCGGAGCGCCCGTTCATTCTGGTGCTCGAAGACCTGCACTGGAGCGATTCGGCGACGCTCGATCTGGTCGCGCTGCTGGCGCGGCGGCGCGGGCCGGCGCGGCTGCTGGTGCTCGGCACCTATCGATCTTCCGAGGTGATCTACCGCGACCATCCGCTGAAGGGCGTGAAGCACGAACTCCAGCTCCAAGGCCGCTGCGAGGAGCTGGCGCTCGGCTCGCTCGACGCCGAGGCCGTCGGCGCGTATCTCGAAGCGCGCTTCGGCGCGGCAGCCGACGTCGAAGCGCAGCGCGATCTCGCGCTCGCGCTGCACGAGCGCACCGACGGCATCCCGCTTTTCGTCGTCAGCGTCGTCAACGATCTGGTGGTGCGCGGCGCGATCGAAGGCGCCGGCGGCCGCTGGAGCGCTCGACCCGAGGCGCATGCCGCCGTCGGCGAAGTGCCGGCGAGCCTGCGCCAGCTGCTCGAGCGCCAGCTCGATCAGATCGGCGCGGCGGAGCGTACGCTGCTCGAAGTGGCCGCCGTCGCGGGGCTCGAGTTCTCGGCCGCCACCGTCGCGGCCGGGCTCGACGTGGATCCCGCCGAGGCCGAGGCGAGCTGCGAAACGCTCGCGCGCCGCGAGCAGTGGCTCGCGCCCCGCGGCAGTGTCGAGTGGCCCGACCGGTCTTATTCCGCCCGCTACGGATTCCTTCACGCGCTCTACCGCGACGTGGCCTACCGGCGCATTCCGGCGGCGCGGCGCGCGCTGCTGCACCGCCGCGTCGGCGAGCGTCTCGAAGCCGCCTTCGGCCCGCGCGCCGGCGAGATCGCGACCGAACTCGCCCTCCACTTCGAGCAGGGGCGTGATGCCGATCGCGCGGCGCGGTACCTCGAGCAAGCGGCCGCGAATGCGCTGCGGCGCAGCGCCGCGGCCGAGGCGGTCGCGCTCCTCACGCACGGAATCGACGTACTCTCGACGCTGCCCGACACCGACGAGCGGCAGCAGCGCGAGCTGACCATGCAGAGCGTTCTCGGCGCTGCGCTGACGATCACCGAGGGCTACGTCGCACCCGCGGTCGAGCGAGCCTACGCCCGCGCCTGGGAGCTGTGCCAGCAGTTCGAGAACATGTCGCAGCTGCTGCCCGTCGCGGGTCTGTGTCGTCACGCGGTGGTGAAGGGCGAGCACCGCAAGGGCAAAGAACTCGCACAGCGCTTGCTCCGACTGGCCGAAGGCGTCGGGGATCGCCGGCTCTTCATGTACGCGCACGGCATGCTCGGCCTCGTACTGTTCTGGTGCGGCGACTTCGCTGAGGCGCGCGCGGAGCTGGAGACGGGCTGCGACCTCTACGACTTCGAGCAGGATCGCTACCTGGCCTTCGTCTACGGCGACGACTCGAACGTCGCGGCGCTCGCCTTCCTCGCCCGCATCGACTGGCTCGAAGGCCATGTGGACCGTTCGCTCGAGCGCAGTCGCGAGTCGATCGCTCTGGCGCGGCAGCTCGATCATCCGTCGGTGCTCACACTGGCCTTGTTGCTCGCCGCCGAGCTGCACCGCCTGCGCGGCGACGTCGAGGCGACCGACGCGCTGGCAGCCGAGTCGCTCACGCTCGCGAACGAGTACGGGCTCTCGCTCTTCGCCGCGGTGAACGGACTGCTGCGCGGCTGGGCGCAGGCCGAGCAGGGTGCGTTCGCAGACGGCATCGCGCTGTTGTGCCGCAGCCTCGACGCCTATCGCGCGATCGGCGCGGATTCGGGCCTGCCGCAGTACCACGCGATGCTCGCCGAAGCGCACCTGCGCGCCGGACAGGCGGGCGAGGGACTCGAGGTCGTGGAGCGGGCGATGGACGTGATGGAGCGGACCGACGAGCGCTGGTGGGAAGCGGATCTACATCGGCTGCGCGGTGAGCTGCTGCGCGCGACGGCGGGCAGCGAGGTGGACGCAGAATCGTGTTTCCTGCGAGCGCTCGATGTCGCACGCGCGCGGCAGGCGCGCTCGCTCGAAGTGCGAGCGGCGACGAGCCTCGCGCGGCTGCGGCGCGACCAGGGCCGGAGCGCCGAAGCGCACGATCTGCTGGCGGCGATCTACGGGCGCTTCATCGAAGGACGCGACACGCGCGATCTCGAAGAGGCTGCGGCGCTGCTGGCGGAACTCGCGTAGCCGATCAAAGGCTCGCGAACACCGCGTTCATCAACGCCGTCGCGCGCGGCCCGATCAGGAACAGCCCCGCTTCCATTCGATTCATCGCGTAGCCAAACGCGACGTTGGCTTCCGGATCGGCGAACCCCAGCGATCCGCCTGCGCCCGAGTGACCGAAGGCGCGCGGGTTCGGCCCGATCGGCTCGGCCTTCGTTCCGAGCTGATACCCGAGCGAATGACTCGTCGGCAGCATCGGGATCACCAGATCGGGGCCGCTGCGCTGCGGCGCGCGTGCGCGATCGATCGCGTCTTGTGACAGCACGTGCACACCGTCGATGGCGCCGCCGTTCGCAAGCGCCGTGTAGATGCGCGCGACGCCGCGAGCGCTGCCGTGACCGTTCGCCGCGGGAATCTCCGCGCCACGCCACTCGCGCGAGTTGAATGCGGCGGGCAGCAGGAACGGGTTCATGAACGCCTTCAGCGCGTACGGCTTCGCGCTCGCGAGAATCTTCGAGAGCATGTCCTCGCCGCCGCCGCTGCCGTCGAGCGTCGGCATCGCGCCCGGGATCAGATCGGCGATGCGTGCGTCGTACTCCGCGGGCGTGCCGATGAAGAGGTCGGCGCCGAGCGGTGTCGCGATCTCATCACGGAAGTAGGTGCCGAGACTCTTGCCGCTGATGCGCCGCACGACTTCGCCGACGAGGAAGCCGAAGGTGAGCGCGTGATACCCGTGCGCAGTGCCCGGCTCCCACCACGGCGCTTGCTCGGCGAGCGCGGCGCACATCGTGTCCCACTGGAACATCGCGGGCGGCGACAGCGGCTTGTCGACCGCGACGAGTCCGGCGCTGTGATCGAGCAGCCAGCGCACCGGGATCGCTCCCTTCCCCGCCTGCGCAAACTCGGGCCAGTACTTCGCGACCGGCGCGTCGATGTCGAGCTTGCCCTCGTCCGCGAGGCGATGCGCGCAGAGCGCCGCCATCCCTTTCGTCGTCGAGAAGAGATTCACCAGCGTGTCGGCGTTCCACGGCTTTGTGCGCGCCGCGTCGGCGTGACCGCCCCAGAGATCGACGACAGTGCTCCCGCCGAGTGTCACCGCGACCGACGCGCCGATCTCCTCGGGGTTGTCGAGTTGCTGCGTGAAGACGTCGCGCACACGGCCGAAGCGCGCATCGCAGGTTCCGTGGATCTCGACTCGACTCGCCATGTAGTCCTCCGCAAAAAATGAGATGGAAGCTAGTGCCCCGGCTGGGACGGATCGAAGATCGAGTTCAGCAGCGCGGCGAGGCGGAATCCCGATTGCTCGAGGCGCTGCTCGACGATCGGCATCGCTTCTTCGTAGTACGCATCGCCGAGCGACGCATCCCGTTTCACCGCGAAGCGCGGCTGCTTCGAGAGCGCCAGCGACTCGTCGGCCCAGGCGTTCGGATCGAGCGAGGCCATCCACCGTGCGCGCTCGTCAGCGTCCTGTGTATCGACGAGCGACTGCGCATAGGAACGCCAGCGCTTGTTGCGACCATGAACCCGCTCGCGCACTTTCCGCTCGAGCAGCCCGCTGTCCCACAACCGGTGCAACGTCATCGGCTTGCCGTCGAAATCGACGTCGATGGTGGTGCCACCGCGCCGGTCTGCATGGCTGACGTGCAGCGGCTGGTGCACATCGCCAACGAAGTGCGCGAGCAGTTGCAACGCTTCGATCCGGTCCTTCTGCGGCAGCTTCGGATTGCGCAGCCGCGCGATCTGGATCTGGATGCCGGCCATCACGCACTCACAGCGCGGCCCTGCGACGACGTGCTCCGCCTTCGGATCGATATCGACGTAGTGGAACGATTCGAGCCAGCGGTGCTTTGGATCCCTACGCGCATCCGTGTCTGCCCAGGCTGCGGCTTCGGCGAGCGTGTCGTAGCGACCCTTCGGCAGCAGCTCGCCGAGCGCCGCCTTCGTCTTCGGCGTGAGCGATCGCCATGCGATCTCGCCGGTGATGCGGTGGCCATTGGGTCCCCACGCAGAGCTGCTGGTCGCGACGAGGAGCAGCAACGACGCCGCGAAGCACGACACGACTCGCAAGCTACGCGCGGTGTTGGCGGGGGTCACAAGGCGCTCTTCGTTCGGCACGGCGGCCGATCGTAGCCGGTGTTTTCGCAGCGTCCCTCAGACCGGATTGAAGGGCGACGCCTCGACTTCGTATGAGCGCAGCGGCGTCGCGCCGCGCGTCTCGCGCACGGCGTCGATCTCGAAGTCCACGACGCGCTCGGCGCCGACGAAAAGCGCGGCACGCGCGGGATCGAAGTCCACCTCTGCGCGACCGCTGAGCTGGAGCAGATCTCCGGTCGCGAAATCGAGGAAGACGATGCCAGCGCGCGGGTCCGTCGCGAGATTGCCGAGCGTCTGGAACATCGAGTTGCCCGCGAAGTCGGGCCACGCGATGCGGCGTTCGTCCTGCACGTGCACGAAGCCGAGCACGCCACCGCGATGCGAGGCGTCGAGTCCCGCCTCACCGTGGCCCGACGCGATGAAGAAGGTGTCAGCGCGCGCGATGCGGAGCTGCTGTGCGATCGAGAGCGCGGGCGCCTCGACCAACGTGGCGGCCGGTGCCGGCGCGCGGCCTTCCGCCACGAGCTCACGTCGCTGAATGTACTTCGGGCAGTTCGTGAAGGACTCGTCCACCGCGACGCGGATCGGTGACACCCCGCGTTCGACGCGCCCGTTCACGCGGATCCGGCGCCGCGTCGCGAGATCGATCACCAGCGCACCGATCGGCGCACCCACTCTGAGGTTCTGCGCGAGCGGATCGCCAGCGACCGGCGCGGCATCGAGCTCGAGCACACCCGCCGACGGCGCGTGCAAAAAGCCCGGTGCGCCGGACACGATCGAGGCCCAGACGCGTGCCTCCGCATCGCGACTCGCGAGCACCGCGAACGACTGCGCCGGCAGGAACGCCTGCTCGCGCGCCGAAATCTCGGAGTGGATGCTGCCGCCGACGCGGTCGGCGATTGCCGCAACGCCGGCTCGACGTTGTACCGCGCGTTCGCCTTCGTGGAAGTGATGCGTCATCGATGCCTCGCGGCGCGAGGGGAGCTACTCCTCCGCGCACTCCGCACAGTCGCGCCAGGCCTTCATGTCGCCTTCGAGATGTCGCACCGACGCGAAGCCCTCGTTCAAGAAGAGTTGCTGCACGATCGCGGAGCGATTTCCGCTCTCGCAGTAGACGACGATCTCCCGATCGGGCGGGATTCCCTGATTGCGCAGCCAATCGCCCGCTTCGTTGTGCGGCAGGTTGATCGCACCCGGAATGTGGCCGCCCGCGAACTCCTCTGGAGTTCGCACATCGAGGAGCAGGATCTTCTTGCCACCGGCGATTTCGGCCGACAGCTCGTCCTGCGAGATCGTCGCGCCTCGCTCGCCCTGCGAACAAGCGCCGAGCGGGATCGCGAGCAGAGCGAGAAGTGAGAGAACGGCGATGCGGTGCATTCGAAGACCCTCCCTCGTGGCGTGTCGAAACCTGCGCGAGCCAGCCTCCGCGCTCAAAACCGATCCGCCGGCCAGAAGACGAAGCGCTCCGGCGGGAGCAGTCGCGCGAGCATCGCGCCCGGCGATTCGCTCGGGCCGAGCAACGCACCGAAGCGTCGCGCCAGCGCGGCGGCGTTCACGACGCGCAGCATCGTGCCCTTCTCTTCGAAGTGTTTCAGCAGCACGCCGCGTGCAGCAAGCGCAGCGTCGAGCGCGGCGTCGTCGTGTGTAGGCGCGAGCAGCGTGCGGCGAAAATCAGCGGAGGCTTTGCCGGCGCGCGCGGCGCTGGGATCGTCGTCGCGCGCCGTCATGCAGCGCAGCGCCAGATCGGCGAGCGCTTCGACGGCGACCGGTGAATCGTCGCGACCGAGTTCGAGAATCGCGCAGAAGCCCTCGAGGAGACTTGCGCGCGCATACGCCTCGATGCGGCCCGCGGCGTCGCGCGCGACGAGGAACTCTTCCGTCGGATTGCCTGCAAAACCGAAGTGCCCCAGCCAGAACGCGCGATCGCGCAGCACCGTGCCGTCGCGCGCTGCGGAGTAGCGCGCGTGCAGCGCCATCACTTGGTCGAGATCACGCGCGGCATCAAATTCATGGATGCGTCGGGACGCCGCCACTGCAGTGCTCGCATCGGCACGGATCCACAGCGACCGCTGACGCGGCCAGAGCACCCAGCCGAGTCGCGCATAGAACGCGTGTCGCGACGCGAAGAGCAGCGAGAGTTCCATGCCGCGCGTGCGCATCGCGGCGACCGACGCTTCGAGAAGTTGCGTCGCGACGCCGCTGCCGCGCGCCTTCTCGCTGGTGAAGACGCTGCCGATCCCGCCCACCGCGACGCTCGTGCCGCGCACGCGCAGCGCGCGCGGAAAAATCTGCACGCACGCGACGAGCGCGCCGTCCTGCTCGGCGACCCAGAAGTTGTCGTCCACGTAAGTCGGATCGCATTCGATGTAGCGGCGGAAGTAGTCGCGACCGCGCCAGCCATCCGAGAGCGGCCACTCGTCGAGCAGCGCGAGCACGCGATCGCGCTCGCCTTCGCGGAGCGTTCGAATCGATGCATCGGACATGGCGGCTATAGTGGCCTCGATGTCGGAAGCGCGCACGCACTACAAGGCCGGGCTGGAACACTTCGCCGAGGGGCGCACGGCGGAGGCGATCGCGTCGTACCGCTCCGCGATCGAGGCGAACGCCGCGATGGCGATGGCGTGGAACGGTCTCGCGATGGCGCTCGCGAAGCACGGCGACATGGACGCCGCGATCGAGGCGGCGAAGCACTTCATCGCGCTCGATCCCGACGAGCCGCTCGCGCACACGAGCCTCTCGATGCTCTACCAGCAAGCCGGCATGATCCCGGAAGCGGAGGCGGAGAAGGCGCTCTCGATGCAGTTGCAGATGAAGGCGAGCGGGCGCTGATCCGCTCGCTCACTCCGGCTCGGGATCCGCTTCGAGGTGGATCTCGACCGGCGTCACCGGCATGCCGATCCGCGCGCCGCGGAGTGCGTGCTGGAGCGCGACACCGAGATCGCTCTTCAGCTGCATCCACGCGGGCGCTTCGGTCCAGAAGCGGAGCTGGAACGCGAGCGCGGTGGCACCGAAGCCTGTGAAAAGCGCTTCGGGCGCGGGATCGGCCAGCACGCGGGCGTCGCTCTTCGCGACGCTGAGCAGCAGCGCGATCACCTGCTCGGCCGATGTTCCGTAGGCGACTCCGATCTCGAGAGTGACGCGGCGCTTGCGATCCGAGAGCGTCCAGTTGGTGACGCTGTTCTGGATCAGGTCCGTGTTGGGAACGATCACGTCGGCGCCGTCGGAGGTGCGGATCCGGCTCGCGCGGATGCCGATGCGCAACACTTCGCCGTTCAGGTTCGTCGTCTCGACCAGATCGCCGACCTGCACCGGACGTTCGAAGAGCAGGATCAGCCCCGACACGAAGTTGTTGATGATCTGCTGCATGCCGAAGCCGAGGCCGAGGCCGAACGCGCTCACCAGCACCGTGAGACGCGTGAGATCGAGGCCCAAGGTCGCGAGCGCCGCGAAGAACCCAGCGAGCAGCAAGCTGTAGCGGACCAGCGTGGACAGCGCGTACGGCACGCCGCGCGCGAGGTGCATGCGCGGATAGGCGTCTTCCTCGAGTGCGAATACGACGATCCGCGACGTGAGCCAGGCGCCGAAGACGACCGCGAAGAAGCCGAGCACGTGCCCGACCGACACGTTCAGCGCGCCGGCCTGCAGCCGCGCATCGAGCACCGCCACGACTCCGGCCGTCACGGGTGCAAACAATTCGAAGCGCTCCAGCACCAACACGAACCAGAGCGCGATCGTCACGACTTCGAAGAGCCGCGTGATCCCCGCTTCGAGCCGCGCGTGATTGTCTTTGATCGCATGCAGTCGCTCGAGGGGAGTCTCGACGAGCAAGAGCCAGAGCGCGCCGCTCGCGGCCACGCGGAGGGCCAGCACGCCGATCGCCACATAGACGAGAAGCAGCGCGCCACCGCCAACGAAGTCCGCGAGTTCGACGTAGCCGAACACGGCGGCGAGCGATGCGAAGAGCGCCGCAAAGCCGCTCACGCGCAAAACCCAATGGCCGACACTGCGCAGCCACAGCGAATGCTCGACGAGCGCGCCGACCGACACCGGAAGCAGCGCTGCGATCCAGAACGACACACCGGCCGCCGCGGCCATCTCGACGATCAGCACGAGCTGTTCGATGCCCGGCGTCTGTTGCAGCGCCCCGCGCGCGAGGTCGATGAAGAAGAACGCACTGATCGCGAAGTAGGGCGCCACCAGACGCGGATCCAGCACGGCGCGCAATACGACCAGCGCGGCCGGGAGCCCGATCGCATAGAGAAGTTGTTGCAACGCGGCGGGCTGATCGGGCCGCAATGGCCGTGTGATGAAGAGCGTCAGCAGGATCGCCGCCGCGATCGGCGTTCGAAGCACCTGGACGACGAACTCGGGCAGCGTCTCATGCCGCGATCCCGGAGCTTCCCGCAGCACACGACGCATTCGGTAGAGCGTCCAGGCCAACAGCAACGCAAGTGCCAGCGAAACCGCGAAATTGAATCGGTACGCCTGCGTATAGATTCTCACGCTGTCGATGATCGAGGCGATCGCGCCGGAAGTGGGCGCGCCGAGACCGGGCTTGGTGTCGCGCACCCGAGACTCCGCGAGCTGGCGCCACACCGCCGGAACGTTCTGGACGAAGATTCGACCGACGCTGTCGCGCCGCGCATCGGCGATCCGCGCGCCGGCGTCGTCGCAAGCCTGCATCGCGCGGCTCACGGCGTCCTGCAGCACCAACACGCGACTGTTGCGCGCGGCCACCTGCACGCGCGTCGCATCGATCGCCGCGAGCGTATCCTTCGCGCGGTCGATCACCGGCGCCGGTGCGCCGACGACGCCCGCGTGATCCAGCGTCCAGTTCCACAGCGCCTGCAGACGATCGAGCGTCGCGAGATCGGCCGCGCGCTTCGCGGCCCGCGTATCCACCCTCAACTGGAGGGCGGCGAGTTCCGTGCGAAGCGCGCGCCAGGAACTCGCGAGCGTCTCGAGCGGACCGCGGCGCAGCGATACGGCGAGGACCTGATCCGTCTCCTTCCAGCGATCCGAGACGCGATGGCTGTACGAGAAGACCTGGTCTTGGAGCGCCGTGAACGCGGCTTGATCGTCGATCGCCTCGGTCATCGCGCGCAGCTGCGTGGCGACATCCTCCGCGCGCTTGCCGATGTCCTCGAGCGTGAACTTGGATGCGTCGGGCGCCGCGGTTGCATCAGGCGGCGGCTTCGGGGGCGGCGAAAGATCCTGTGCGCGAGCGAGCAGCGGCGCGAGAAGCAGCGCCGCTGCCAACGCGACGACGCGACGATTCATTGCGGCGCGATCCAACCCTGCTGCGCAGAGATAGCGATTTGCATGGATCTCCTCGAAGTCGGTGAGCGCCGCCGCGCTCGCAACAGGATGGGAATGGCACATCGCTTCGCCGGATCGGCACCGTATCACAGCGTCGGGAAGGGGACGTCCCCGCTCTGGCGTATCGTCGAGTCGACGAGCGCCTTGGAGGATCCGATGCCCGCGAAATCCCGTGCCGTCCCGTCACTCGCCCGCGCGCGCTCTGCCGCGAGCCTGCGCTTGATCGAGCGCGCGCGGCGGATCTGTCTCGCGTTGCCCGATGCGAACGAAAAAGTGTCACACGGCGAGCCAACCTGGTTCGCGGGTGCGGGCAAGGTCTTCGCGATGATCGACGACCACCACCACGGCGCGCCGCATCTCTCGCTGTGGCTGCCTGCACCCGCCGGAGCGCAGGCGGTGCTGATCGCATCGGAACCGAGCCGCTACTTTCGACCGCCCTATGTCGGACACCGCGGCTGGATCGGTGTCGTACTCGACACCAAACCGGATTGGCGCATCGTCGCCGCACTGGTCGAGGACGCGTACCGCCACGTCGCATCGCTACGACTGATCGCCCGACTCACCGAATAGACTGGAGGAAACGACATGCGTGCACTGACTCTCTCGATCGTCCTCTCCCTGCTGCTCGTCGGCGACGCGATCGCCTGCCAATACGATTCGGATTGCGATGCCGGCAGCCACTGCGCGCAGCCGCAGGGACGCATGGAAGGCGTCTGCGTCAACGACACCGCGCCCACCCCCGACATGCAGCAAGACGTCGTCGAGACTCCGCCGATCGACGACGACAGCAACGACGGCAACGCATGCCAGGTCAGCTCCGAATGCGGCGTCGGCGGCCGCTGCATCAAGCAGCCCGGCGCCACGGCGGGAAGCTGCGCCGGCGGGATGTAGGAACGGAACTGGGGCCGGGCGTCAGGTTATTTTTTGTCAGGTTATTGGAGCCAATGGCCGCGTGGCTATCGCTGACTTTCGCGCTCCACGCGCTTCCACCGGAACGGTGACGCGAGTTGCGCGAGGTAGCGCTGCGGGAACTTCGGCAGGTTGGCGATGCCGATGCGGCCGTCGAAGTCGCGATCGCGCGGGCGGAAGAACGTGCGGAACACGAGATCCCAGGTGATCAGGATCGCGCCATAGTTCGCGTTGCCTTCGCGCGGGTCGATCGAGTGGTGGAAGCGGTGCAGCCCGGGCGTGCTGAAGAGCCAATCGAGCCCGCGTGTACGCAATTCGATGTTGCCATGCTGGAGCTGGCCGTAGACGATCTGGAAGAGCACGTACATCGCGAACACGCGCGGCGGTGCACCGAGCAGGATCAGCGGCAGGTTCTGGAAGGCGATCAAGGCGAAGAGATCGAAGGGATGGAAGCGCGTGGCGTTCAGCCAGTAGAGCCGCGGCGCGCTGTGATGCGTCGCGTGCAGCCGCCAGACCCAAGCGTTCTCGTGCGAAACGCGGTGGAACCAGTAGTGACCGAACTCCGCCACCAGGATCGCGAGATAGAGCTGCACCACGGCGGGCAGCGACGCGGGCCACAGCGAGACACCGAGCTGTGCCGCGAGCCAGGCCGCCGCGCTGACGGCGACGCCGCGCAGCGTCGCCTCGAACGCCGCGCTGCTGAGCGGACCCGAGAAGAGCAGGTGCAGCAGGTCGGTGCGCGCATCGCCCTGCGCGCGATTCCACTCCGGTCGATACGGGTGGACGCGCTCGAGCACCGCAACCGCCGTGTAGAAGATCGCGATCGCCAGCAGCGCGAGCAGCGCGGGATTGATGACGGGTGCGAGCCCGAGTCGGGCGGCGAGGTCGAAGGTCGAGCCGTAGACCGCGAACGCGGTGATCGCCGCGACCAGCAGCGGAAAGATCATCACCGATGCGATGGCGCGCATCGGCGCAGACTACCCCGTGTTGCGCAGGCCGGCCGCGATGCCGTTGATCGTCAGCTGGATCGCGGCATCGACGCGATCGCGATCGCGCGCGGGCACGCGCCCTTCCCGCTTGCGACGCAGCAATTCGAGTTGCAGATACGAGAGAACGTCCACATACGGCGAGCGCCGCTCGATCGAACGGCCGAGCTCCGGATCGGCGGCGAGCAATTTGCGCGCGCCCACGACTGCGAGCACACCACGCTGCGTCGCCTCGAACTCCGCAACGACGCGCGCAACCGCTTCGCCAGCACCCGGCAGTTCGCGCGCCAGCTCCGCGTAGCTGGCGCCAATGCGCAGCTCCACCTTCGCGAGCACTTGCTGCAGGTTGTCGATCACGGTGCGGAAGAACGGCCAGTTGCGATACATCGCTTGCAGCCGCGCACGCCCGCCGGGCCGCGCGAGCACGGCTTCGAGCCCCGCACCGGAGCCGTACCAGCTCGACACCAAGATGCGGTTCTGGTTCCACGCAAAGTTCCACGGGATCGCGCGCAGCTCGCTGATGCTGCCGCCGCCGACGCGTCGCGACGGCCGCGAGCCGATGCGCAGCTGCGCGATCTCCTCGATCGGTGTCACGGCGTGGAAGATCTCGACGAAGCCCGGCGTGTCGTAGACCAGCGCGCGATACGCGCGCCGCGATTCGCTCGACAGCTCGGTCATCGCGTCGATCCAGGCGGGGCGCGCGCTGCGCTTCTGCTCCGGATGCGCGACGGTGGCTTCGAGTGTCGCCGTGACGAGTCGCTCGAGATGGTGCACGGCAGACGGCACGCTGCCGTACTTGCTCGCGATCACCTCGCCTTGCTCGGTGATCTTGATGCGACCGCGCACGGTACCGACCGGCTGCGCGAGGATCGCGCGATGCGTCGGCCCGCCGCCGCGCGAGATCGTGCCGCCGCGACCGTGGAAGAACTCGAGCTCGACGCCGTGTCGATCGGCCTGTGCAGAGAGCGCCACCTGCGCGCACCAGAGCGCGAAGTTCGCGGCGAAGTAGCCACCGTCCTTCGTCGAGTCCGAGTAGCCGAGCATGATCTGCTGGCGCCCGCTGCGCGCGCGGAGTTGTTCCTGGTACGCGGCCGATCCGTAGAGACGCTCCATTGTGTCGTGCGCGCCGGCGAGCCCTTCGATGGTCTCGAAGAGCGGTACGACGTCGATGTCGCTCTCGAAGCCGACGGCGCCGTGGCGGCGCCGGATCAGCCCCGCCTGGCGCGCCAGCACCAGCACCTCGAGCACGTCGCGATGGCTGTGCGTGTTGGAGATCACCACGTCGCGCGCCGCGTCCTCGTCGAAGTAGCGGTGCGCGTCGAAGAGCAGTTGCAGCGTCGCGAGCACTTCGCGCGCCGTCGCCGGCAAGGCCTCGTCGTCGCGTGACGCCGGCACCTTGGCGAAGAAGAGATCTTCGATGAAGCGCTCCTGCTCCTCGGCGGGCAGCGCTGACAACGCGCCCTTCTTGGGACTCAGTAATGCGTCGACCGCCTCGCGATGGCGCGTCTGGTGTTCCCGCACGTCGAGGCAGGCGAGGCGGAATCCCTGACTCGCGGCCTGTTCGCGCAGCGTCGCGAGGCGGCCATCGGCGATGCGCGCGCCGCGGTTGGCGCGCAGGCTCGCATCCACCAGATCGAGGTCGGCGACGAATGCTGCGGCGTCGGGATAGCCGCCGCGGGTGCCGGGAACCTCGTGCGCGTCGTTCTCCTCGAGCGCGGCTTCGAGTCGCACGAGCATCGCGTTGAGCTTGCGGCGATAGACCTCGTGCACCTCGCGACCCGCGAGACGCGCATCGATGAGCGGCACTTCGGCGATGTCGCGCGCGAGGCTTTCGCGCAGCTCGGCGGTCACGCGCATCACCTGGTCCGACGCCGTCATCTCCTTCGCCACCGGCTGCAGCGCGCGCCAGTACGCGGCGAGCGCACCGCGCTTGTAGAGGCGCAGCGCATCGGCCGTGACCCACGGCGTGACGTTCGGATTGCCATCGCGATCGCCGCCCACCCACGAGCCGAGCCGCACCGGACGCGTCGGCACCGCGAGCGGTCGTCCGTACACCGACTCGAAGGCGCGCGTCAGCCGTTGGTGTACGACGGGCACCGCTTCGAAGAAGACGGTCTCGAGCGTGTGGATCGCCTGCCGCACTTCGTCGATCGGTGTCGGTGCACGCGTGTGTTGCAGTTGCGTCTGCCACAGCGTGGTGATCTCGCGGGCGAGTGCGTCGGCGAGCGGCGTATCACCCTCGCCAGCGCCCTGCGCGAGCAGCGCTTCGACGCGCGCGAGCGCTTCGTGCACCGACCAGCGCGTCGCTTCGGTCGGGTGCGCCGTCAGCACCACCGTCGTGCGCAGCGCCGCGAGCGCCGTCTCGATCGCGTCGGCGCGCGCGCCGCGTTTGCGCATACGCCGCAGCCCGTCCAAGGCTGAGCCAGGCGCCTGCGCGCCGTGACTGTGCGCGGTGTTGCGCTGCTCGCAGACGTTCACGAGTTGGAAGAAGAGCGTGAAGGCGCGCGCCACCGCGACAGCCTCATCGACATCGAAGTCGGCGAGCAGCCGGCGCAGCTTGCGCTCCTCGCCGGGCTCCGCGTCCTGACGCAGCGCAATCGCCGCATGCCGCACGCGCTCCACGAGTGCGTAGAGCGCCTTGCTCTCCTGCTCGCGGATCACCTGCCCGAGCACTTCGCCGACGAGTCGGACCTCGGCGCGGAGTCGATGGTCGGGATCGGATCGCTTCGGCATGGGCGTCGGCGAGCATAGTGGCTCGGCATCCGGCGCGCGGCCCCATCAAATCGAACGACGCGACTCGACCATCCGGTACAGCACGGGCAATACGATCAACGTGAGCAGCGTCGAGGAAATGATGCCGCCGATCACCACCGTCGCGAGCGGGCGCTGCACTTCGGCGCCGGGTCCCGTCGCGAGCGCCATCGGCACGAAGCCGAGCGACGCGACCAGTGCCGTCATCAGCACGGGTCGCAACCGCGTGAGCGCACCGTCGCGCACCGCGGTGTCGATGTCCGCACCCTCTTTGCGGAGTTCGTTCATGAACGAGATCAGCACGAGGCCGTTCAGCACGGCGACACCAGAAAGCGCGATGAAGCCGACGGCCGCCGAGATCGAGAGCGGGATGCCGCGCAACGCGAGCGCGGCGACGCCGCCAGTGAGCGCGAGCGGCACGCCGGTGAAGACGAGCAGCGCGTGGCGCAAGTTGCCGAACACGAGCACCAACATCGCGACGATCGCCGCGAGCGCGAGCGGCACGACGATGCGCAGCGTGCGTCCCGCCGAGATCAGGTTCTCGAACTGGCCGCCCCAGGTAGTCCAGTAGCCGGCCGGCAGCGCCACCTCGTCGCGGATGCGCTGCTCCGCTTCGGCGACGAAGCCACCGAGATCGCGGCCGCGCACGTTCGCGGTGACGACGACGCGTCGCTTGCCGTTCTCGCGGCTGATCTGATTCGGCGCTTCCGTGAGCTTCACTTCGGCGACCGCGCCGAGCGGAATCACCGCTCCGGGCGCGTCCGATCCCGAAGCGAGCGCGATCGGAAGACGCTCGAGCGCAGCGACGTCGCCGCGCACCTCCTCCGGCAATCGCACGACGATGTCGAAGCGGCGGTCGCCCTCGAAGAGTTGACCCGCCGCGCGACCTCCGACACCGATCTGCGCGACTTCCTGCACGCTCGCGAGCGGCAGTCCGTAGCGCGCGAGCTGCTCGCGATCCGCGATGACTTCGAGCATCGGCAGGCCCGTGATCGGCTCGACTTTCACATCGGCCGCGCCCGGCACCGTCTCGAGGATCGCTGCGATGCGCTCGGCCGCTTCGCCGAGCGCATCGAGATCGTCGCCGAATACTTTCACCGCGACGTCGCTGCGCACGCCCGAGATCAATTCGTTGAAGCGCATCTGGATCGGCTGGGTGAACTCGTAGTTGTTGCCGGGCAGTCCGCGCACGGCGTTCTCGACGTCCTGCACCAGATCGGCTTTCGACTTGCGCGGATCGGGCCAGAGCGCGCGCGGCTTCATGATCACGAAACCGTCGGCGACACTCGGCGGCATCGGATCGGTCGCGACCTCGGCCGTGCCGATCTTCGCGAAGACGTTCTCTACTTCGGGAAGCTGCATCAGGCTGCGTTCGATCGTGTGTTGCATCGAGATCGCTTGCTGGAGGCCCGTGCCCGGAATGCGCAATGCGTGCAATGCGACGTCGCCTTCGTCGAGGCTCGGAATGAACTCGGTGCCCATGCGCGATGCAACGAACGCCGAGAGCAGCAACAACGCAGCCGCACCCGCGAGCACCGCGAAGCGCCAGCGCAGCGCCAGGTCGAGAGCGGGCGCATAGACGCGCTTCAAGCCGCGCACCGCCGCACTCTCCTTCTCCGACACGCGACCGCGCAGCGCGATCGCCACGGCGGCCGGCACGAAGGTGACCGCAAGCACCATCGCAGCGAGCAGCGCGGCGATCACCGTCCACGCCATCGGGTGGAACATCTTCCCTTCTACACCCGTGAGCGTCAGGATCGGTAGGTAGACGATCAGGATGATCGCAACGCCGTAGGTACTCGGGCGAACCACTTGTTGCGTCGCCTCGAAGACGGTGTCGAGGCGTTCGCGCAGATCGAGCAAGCGTCCGCGCTCATGCTGCGCCTCCGCGAGCCTGCGGATGCAGTTCTCGACGATGATGACCGCGCCATCGACGATCAAGCCGAAATCGAGCGCGCCGAGGCTCATCAGATTCCCGCTGATGCCCGCGCGAACCATGCCGGTGGCGGTGATCAGCATCGAGAGCGGAATCACCATCGCGGTGATGAAGGCCGCGCGCAGATTGCCGAGCAGCAGGAAGAGCACCGCGATCACCAGCAGCGCGCCTTCGACGAGGTTCGTGCGCACCGTGTCGATGGTGCGATCGACGAGTCGCGTGCGGTCGTAGACGGTGCGGAGCACGACGCCTTCCGGCAGCGATCGCTTGATCTCTTCGAGCTTCGCGGCGACTGCCTGCGACACGACGCGCGAGTTCTCGCCGATCAGCATGAAGACGGTGGCGAGCACCACCTCGCGACCGCCTTCGGTGGCGGCGCCCGTGCGCAGCTCCTTGCCCTCGCCCACTTCGGCGACGTCGCGGATGCGCAGCGGCACGCCGTCGCGGCGACCGATCGCGATGTCGCGGATGTCATCGAGCGTCGCCACCTGCCCCGGCACGCGCACCAGCACCTGCTCGCCGCGGCGTTCGATATAGCCAGCGCCGACATTCGCGTTGTTCGCTTCGAGCGCGGCGATCAGATCTTCGAAGCCGAGCCCGTAGGCGACGAGCAGCGAAGGCTGCGGCGTCACATGAATCTGTCGTACGA
The DNA here is from genome assembly GCA_031396445.1 of Deltaproteobacteria bacterium. GTDB lineage: Bacteria > Myxococcota_A > UBA9160 > UBA9160 > PR03 > PR03. Next base: position 40,769 of record JANNKU010000033.1, read on the forward strand.
AGCCGCCGATGGTGTTCACCTCGACGACGCCGGGCACGGTGCGGAGCTGCGGCTTCACGACCCAGTCTTGGACCGTTCGCAGATCGGTCGGGGTCCACGGCGAGCCCGGCTCTGCTTCGACCGTGAACATGAAGATCTCACCGAGTCCCGTCGCGATCGGGCCGAGTTCCGGTTCGACTCCGGGCGGCAGCTTCGAGCGCACCTCCTGCACGCGTTCGTTCAGAAGCTGGCGCGCGAAATAGATTTCGGTGCCGTCTTCGAAGACGACCGTCACCTGCGAGAGCCCGTAGCGCGACAGTGACCGCGTGTATTCGAGTCGCGGCAAGCCGCCGAGCGCCGTCTCGACCGGGAACGTGATGCGCTGCTCGACTTCCATCGGAGACATGCCGGGCGCCTCGGTGTTGATCTGCACCTGGACGTTGGTGATGTCGGGTACGGCGTCGATCGGAAGCCGCGCGAGGTTGTAGGCGCCGAGCGCGGCGACGGCTGCGGTGACGGCGATCACGGCCCAGCGCGCGCGCAGCGAGAAACGGAGAATGCGTTCGAGCACGACCGCCTCCTTCTCAGTGGTCGTGGCTGGCGCCGGATTTCCCGACGTCGGCCTTGAGGATGAAGGAGCCGGTGGCGACGTAGGGCTGACCCGCCGTGAGGCCCGCGCGGATCTCCGTCCAGGTTGCGTCGCCGAGTCCGAGTTCCACCGGTTGCGCTTCGTAGCGGTCGCCGTCGGCGAGGAACACGACGTCCCAGTCGCGCATCTGCTGCAACGCGCTCGTGCGTATCGCGACGGGCGCCTGCACGGTTTCGACCGTCACGCGCGCCGAGACGAAGAGGCCGGGGCGCCAGCGCCCGCTCGCGTTGTCCACCACTACACGCGCGAGCGACGACTGCGAATCGAAGGAGCCGAGCGGCGACACATAGTCGACGCGCGCTTCGACGGGCTCGGAGCCATCGCCCGCATCGATCGATGCACGTTGTCCGACATGCAATCGCGCGGCGTCGCGGCGATGCACCTGCAGATCCGCCCAGACGCGGCCGAGATCCGAGACGACGTAGAGCGGCGCGTCGGTTGCCGCGAACTCGCCCGCCACCGCGTTCTTCTCGATGACGGTGCCCGCGACGCGCGAGCGCACCTCGTAGGGACGCAGACTCTCGTTGCTCTCGACGATCGCGACGACTTCGTCTTTCGCGACCACATCGCCGAGACGCTTGCGCGCCTCGACGACGATGCCGGGGAAGCGCGGCGTCACGTGCGCGGTGCGATCGCCGTCGGGCACGATGCGGCCGTAGAGCAGCAGGGTTTCCGCGATCTGCGCAGGGCCCGCCACTTCGAGCGCGATGCCCGCGTCCTTCGCCGCGGCGGAGTCGATCGTGACGCGGCCTTCGTAGGATTCGAAGGTGAAGCGATGCGCTTTGCCGTCGTGCGTCGCGCGCACCGTCACGTCGAACGAGTGCGGCTCCTCGACGGTCGCGTTGCCGCGCAGGAACGCACCGGCGGGCGCGAAGCCGATACGATCGATGCGGTTGCCGAAGCGACGCAGTTCCACGTCGAGATCCACATCCGCAGGCGCGATCGGCACGCCGTCCCTGGAGGCCCAGGCACGGTATTCGGGCGGCACGCCGCGCTCGAAGATCGCCAGCTCGATCGCGAAGTCGCCGTCTACGAGCAGGCGTCCGCCGTTCGGTCCCTTCGCGACTTCGGCATCGCCGTGTTCGCCTTCGCCGGCGTGCTCAGCCGCGCCGCCGCCGCACGCCGCGAGCGCAATCGCCAACGCGACGACTCCGAAGCACCTCATCCACTCGCTTCGATTCCCTTGCATCGCAATTCCCCTCGCGCCCATCAGCGCAGCGCATCGACGGAGCCGCCGACGAGGCGCTCCGCGCTGATGCGCGCTTCGTGGTATTCGCCGAGCTGATGCAGCATCCGATCGACGGTCTCGAACTCGGTGCGCCACGCGGCGAGCGCATCGAGCTGCGACACGCGACCCGCCGCGTACGCAGCGCGCAACTCGGCGAGCACGCGCTCCGCGGCAGGCAAGAGCCGATCGCGCACCGCGACGACTTCCTCGTACGCCGTAGCCCAGCGCGCGTACTCTTCCGCGAGCGACGCGCGGATCGCACGCTCCGCCGCGGCGCGATCGGCGCTCACCTTCGTCAAGCGCGCGGCGGCTTCGGTGATCGCGCCCTGCTGGCGATCGAAGATCGGGAACGGCACCGCCACCTCGAAGACGAACGCCGTGTCGTTCGGCCCCGCGAGATGGCGCACGCCCGCGCCGACGAGCGGATCCGGAATCCGCCGCGCGCGCACCAGCGCAAGCTTCGCCTCGTGCTCGCTGCGCTCGGCATCGAAGCGCGCGAGATCGGGGTTGGCGCCGAGTCGCGCGATCAGATCCGCGAGCGGCGGCGGCGACGACACCGCCATCAGATCGCCGGCGGCGCGCGCAAAGTCGGGCTGCGCGTCGCCCCAGTTTGCAGCGAGCTGCACGCGCGCCGCTTCGAGAGCGCGCCGGCCGCGCGCCTCGTGGATGCGAGCCTCCTCCGCGGCGAAACCCGCGCGTGTCGCCTCGACGCCGAGCGCCGCGCCCGCGCGAACGCGCTCGCCAGCGACGCTGCGTTCGCGCTCCGCGAGTTCCATCAGTTCGCCCGCGTGGTGCAGCTCTTCCTGCGCGATCAGCACCGCGACGAAGTCGGTCGCGGTTTCAGCGAGCACATCGAGTCGGCGCGCTTCCGCATCGAACGACGCGAGCGCTCGATGCTGCGCTGCAATGCTCGTGCGCGCGCGGCGATCGCCGCCGAGCTCGATCGGCTGGAACACGCTGAGCGTCGTCTGCGCTTCGCTCGCGTCTTCGAACGCACCCGTGCCTGCAACATCTTCGACGACCAGCACGAGGTCCGGGTTGGGACGCAGCGCCGCCTGACGCTCCGCGCCTTCGAGCGCGCGTTGCTCGTCCGCCGCGGCGACGAGCTCGGGACGCCCGTGCAGCGCGGCGGCTTGCGCATCGGCGAGGCCGAGACCCGCTTCGGTGTCGGCGACGTCCGCAGCGCGAGCGGCGTCGCCGCCATTGATGACGAGCAGCGAGAACGCGATCGCGACGACGCCGCGATGCGTGCGAATCCAGAAGCCCATGCTCCCTCCCTGCAGATGCGATGGCGAAGCGCGCGACGAAGTCGTGCGCGTCCAGCCCGCGCACGGCGGCGCGCAGGCGATCGCAAGGCAGAGCTGGGATCAGATGCGGAGTACGACGTTGCCCTGGTGGCTACGCGCGACGAGCGTCGTAGGCGACGACGCGAGGCGCAGCTCGCGCGCGGCCATCGCCGTCTCGGCGAGCGGAGCCGCGACGAGTGCGAAGATAGCGTCATGCGGAGAAGCCGCGCGGTCGTGGCGCGAAGCCAGGCTCGCGGTGTTTGCCGCATGAAGCCGGTGATCGTCGGCGCAATCGTTCGCTGCGAAGGCCGACTCCGCGCGATCGGCTTCGCTCTGCGCGTCGTGGCAGAAAACGAAGTCGTCGTGCCCGCCGTCCTGCTGGATCGAAACATGATGCGCGTGATCGCCGTCGAAAGCGGCGATCGCCGCGAGCGTCGCGACAATCGCACCGGGACCTGCGACCGCGCGAGCGATCACGAAGAGGGCGAGACACGCGACGGTGCGAGACGAGGAGAACGGCTTCATCGCGGCGGCAGAGTCGACGACACCACTGCGCCTGTCAATCCAAGAGCCACTGCGCGAGATCCGGCGGGATCGCCTTCGGCTCGAAGATTCCGACCCGCGCCGTGCCCGGATTGCCCACCGGGTTGCGCCCGAGCAGCGAGCCCGGCCCCGCGAGCAGCAAGCGCGGAAGCTGCGCGAGAACCTCGCGCGCATCGGCCATCTGCAGACCCGCTCGCAGCATCCACCAATGCGATCGCAGATGCGGTGCGACGAAGCGCTGGCCGAGGATGTGCGCGCGCTCGAGGTGGCGCAGACACGTGTCGTGACGGCGCTCGTGCAGCGCTTCGATCGCCGCTGCCATCTCGAACTCGAACGCGCTGCGGAGTCGTTCGTTCATGTTCGCCTCTGCATCGAAGTGGCTGGGATCGCCACTCGGTGGTTAGCTTGGATCGCCGCCCACATCGAGGAAACCATGTCCGACGCACCCAAGTCCTTCCAGCTCGCGCCCGAGATCCATCACTACCTGATCGAGCACGGCACGAAGCCCGACGCGATCCAACGCGAACTGATCGAGGAAACGCAGCGACTCGGCGGCATTTCGATGATGCAGATCGCGCCCGAGCAGGGAACCTTCATGACGATGCTCGCGCGCGCGATCGGCGCGAAACGCGCCGTCGAAGTGGGCACCTTCACCGGCTACTCATCTCTGTGCATCGCGCGCGGTCTGCCCGACGACGGCAAGCTGCTCTGCTGCGACGTCTCGGAAGAATGGACGGCGGTCGGCAAGCGCTTCTGGGAGAAAGCCGGCGTCGCACACAAGATCGAGTTGAAGATCGGCCCCGCGGTCGAGACGCTGCGCGCGCTGCCCGAACAGGAACTCTTCGACCTCGGCTTCATCGACGCCGACAAGCCCGGCTATCCCGCCTACTACGAAGAGATCCTGAAGCGCATGCGCCCGAACGGGTTGATCCTGGTCGACAACGTGCTGTGGATGGGCAACGTCGCGCGGCCCGAAGCGGTGGATCCGAACACGCTCGCGATCCGCGCCTTCAACGACTTGGTGACGGCTGACGCGCGCGTCGATTGCGTGATGCTCGCGATCTCGGATGGGCTGACGATTCTGCGCAAGCGCTGAAATTGGCGAGCCCAGAAATGCGCGAGCCCCAGGACACGCTACCGGGGGGGGTAAGCGCGCGCCCCGGGGCCGCGGTCGAAGCGAGCTTTGTGCCTTGGCAGGCAGCGTCGCCTGTATGTGTCCATGAAGCTGGGTCGGGTGACGCGGGGGCGGAGCATCGTCATGCTCGGAGTGGGCGAAGAGTGCAGCGCGCGCGGGGATGCAGAATGTGTTGCCGGTGACTACAGGTGCAACCAATCGGACTTGGCGACGATTTGCAGAAAGAACTACACGCTTCTTACACGCCATGACGCCACGAGCAGCGAGTCAATTGCCAAAGCCACCACGGTGGCACCACTGAAGAGATGCACGATTCGCCGCGATGCGCTGGGCGGCAGCCGGACGGCCCCATCCACTCCGCGTCGGCCGTCCCCTATCTCTCGAGTCGCCGAGTGGCCGCTCTGCGCGCGGAGCCATGGCGCCATTGTTGCAGTAGGCTAGTTGTCGTTTTCAAGATGCGTACATACCCGCCGAGACGTTCTCGGCGAGTGGGCACGCTCGGGAGGTATTAATGCGACTCATTCGGACCCTGATGCTTTCGGCGGTTCTGCTCGGCTCGACCGCAGCGTTCGCCGCGGACGGCGGCCACAGCGTCGTCGACGCGTTGATCGAGAGCGCGTCGACTCCGGCACAGCACAAAGCCCTCGCTGATCACTATCGCGACGCTGCCGAGGAAGCACGCAAGCAAGCGGCGAACCACGAGCGCATGGCGACGCGCTATGGCACCACGAAGAACGGTGCGAACCAGAAGCCGCATTGCGAGAAGATCGCGAGCGATCTGACAGACATGGCGACCCAGTACGACGCACTCGCCAAAGCAGAAGACGCTCTCGCGAAGTAATGCGAGCGGGGGCGGCCGCGCGTCCAGGCCGGCCGCCCTATTCATCGCGCCGTTGTCCCATGTTTCCCGGCGGGCGAATGCTTTCGACGTATCAGGTGCTGGGCTGGTTTCTCGTTCGCATCGCGAAGCCCAGCCTATAACCAACCGTTCGCGAATCCCGCCTTCCTCAGTCCCGCGACGAGGTAGGGGCAACGCCGCATCAATCGCCAGAGCAGACCCGAGTGGTAGTTCTCGCACATCAGTACGATCGGCCCCAGGTTGATCCCGTAGTGATACAGCGAGGTCCAGCCGCGCTCTTCCTGCGACTCGTGCGAAAAAGTCAAATTGAAGCTGCACTTGAAGCAGTATTTCCCCGTGGTCTGCGGGTAGACCTCTTTGAAGTGCACGACCGTCGGCAGGACGATCTCCGGCGCGAAGGGCAGCGAGGCGACGGAGGCCCACGGGGCGATGGTCCCGTCGTCCGGCCCGTATGGCACGCCGCGCGCGACATACTCGAAGAAGGGTCGCTCGACGCCACGCACTTTCCGCACTGCCGGGCCCGGGCCATCGCTCGCCGTCAGTCCCCAGAAATATTGGCCGTAGCCCTCGAATCCGAGTGGGTTCCGCATTGCGTACTGCTGCTGAACCTGGGTGGCGCGCCGACTGTTCTCGAAATAGTCGATGCCCTTGTCGCGCATGAACCCGTCCTGGATCCCGCGGAAGTCGATCCACAGGTGTGAAAATTGATGGACGAAGAGCGAGCTTCCATACAGGAATTCGTGTCCGTAGATCTCTTTCCACTCGTAGGTGGAAGTCCACGCCGAATAGCTTTCCTCCGGCAACGGGTAGGTCGGCGAACCCAGGCCCAGCACATAGAGAAGCAGCGCCTCGTCGTAGCCTTCCCAGCGGAACTTCAAGAAGCCGCTTTCGGGATTCCACCCATGCGTCACCGTCGCTCCGCCGTCCCGCGCCCATTGCCAATCGGCACGGCGGTAGAGCGAATCGGCCACCGTGCGGATCTCCTGTTCGTCCTCACGATCCTCGTCGAAGTAGGCTGCGGCGGTCAGCATCCCAGCGAGAAGGAAGGCGGTGTCGATCGTGGAGAGCTCACACGTTCCGTGGCGCCGTCCCGTCTTCATGTCGAGGAAGTGGTAGTAGAACCCTTTGAAGCCCGTCGCGTCCGCTCCCGTTCCTTGCGGGCTGGTCCAGAAGAACCGCAAGATCGCCAGCGTTCGCTCGACTGCGTCGGCGCGAGTCATCCATGAGCGCTCGACGCCAACCAGATAGGCTGCCAATGCAAAACCAACCGCGGCGATACTGGCGGGGGCGCCCGGTTGTGTCTTGTCTGCCACCAAGCCGTTCGCCGGGTTGGTTTCGCGCAGAAAATATTGGAAGGCATCCCGCTGAAGCGCGTCCAGCATCTCTTTGTTGCTGGCTGTTTGATTCTGATACTGCGCCGTCATGTCCGACTTCCGACAACTCGTGTGCGTAGCCTCAAAACCAGAGGCGCGCGCCAACTACGAACGAGAGGTCCTCGGCGCCTCCTCCATCGCGCCGCGCGATGTCGGCGGTCTCGCCGAACAGCCGCAGCCACTGCACGCCGATGTAGGGCGCAAACTCGCGCCTGATTTCGTATCGCAATCGCAAGCTCAGGCCCGTGCTGTTGACGCCCGAGCCCACGCCGAACTTTTCGACCGATTGCACGGCGGCATCGAAATCCAGGCGCGGCTGGAGAACCAGTCGCTGGGTCAGCAGGATGTCGTAGGTAGCGGTGAGACGCGCGGAGACATCGCCGTTCTGGCTGATGAACAAGGAGGGTTCAATCTCGAACCAGTAGGGCGCCAACCCCTGCAGGCCGACGACGGCGAAGCCTCGCGAATGGTCGAAGCCTGCGCCCGAGAAATGGTCGAAGCGCAAGCCAACTTGAAAGTCCCAGAAGGGTGCGATCAGGCGGCCGTAGAGAGCCTGGACTTCCGCTTCACCGCCGCGTTCGCCCGTGGTCTCCCATTCGCCCTCGGACTTCACCCAAAGTCGGTTGTAGTCACCGCCATACCAGCCCGTGGCGTCCCACCGCGCCGTGTCGCCATCATGTTTCACCCGATACTCGAGCTGGTCGACGAGCAGATACCCAAAGCGCATTTCGTCTTCGACCGGCTCGGGCCAATTCTTCCCGACGGTTCCCGGCGGCGATTGCGTTTCAGCAACTGCGCCTTCCTTCTCTACCGCCTCATCTGCCACGGCGACTTTCGACGCCGAACTCGGTTGACCGTGCGTGCTCTGTTGATGCTTCGGTTCTGGCTGCGCCGCCGCGCGAATCGAAGGAGCGAGCAAGCCGAGCAGGCCGACGGCGGCTGCGAGGGAAGATCTGGTTGCAGATCTCACGCTGCGTTTCCTTCGTTGTTCCCAACGACGGACACGACGCGGAACATTCCCATTTCCATGTGGTAGAGGACGTGACAATGGAACGCCCAGTTGCCGAGCGCGTCCGCGGTGATGTCCAGCGACACGCGCTCGGCGGGCTTGACGTTGATGGTGTGTTTCTTTGGCTTGAATGGTCCCGCGCCATTGTCCAGCTCCATGAACATTCCGTGGAGGTGAATCGGGTGATTCATCATGGTGTCGTTCACCAGCGTGAGACGCAGCCGCTCGCCGTACTGAAACTGGATCGGCTCGGCCTCCGAGAATTTTTTGCCGTCGAACCCCCACATGTAACGCTCCATGTTGCCGGTGAGGTGGAGTTCGATTTCTCGACTGGGCGGACGGGAATCTTCGCCGGGCTGGAGGCTCCGAAGATCGCTGTAGAGGAGCACGCGTGTGCCGGTTCCCTCCAGTCCGGTGCCGGGTTCAGCCAACCTGCTCTTCGTTTCCATGGGCACGGCGGAATTTCCGGGGCCGTGTGTGTCGGGACCATGCTCGACTGGGCCGTCTTTCGGCGCGGAATCATCCATCGCCGGGGCCGCCGCCATCTCCATTCCCGGCATGTCGGACATCGCATCGGTGGTGGTCGGTGCGGGATCCATCGCTTCCATTTCCGCGGCCGACATCTCCGTGGCGGTCGTCTTCGCCTCGTCGCCGCCCTTCGCTCCGTTCATCCCCTCCATGCCTGCCATGCCGCCCATGCCCATGTCGGCCATCGTGGCGACCACGCGCTCGCGGCGCGGCGGGAGTGCCGCCGTCAACCCCTCTTCCGTGGCGAGCGTGCCGCGCGCGTATCCGCTGCGGTCCATGGCTTCGGCAAAAATGGTGTAGGCGCGCTCCGACTTCGGCTCGACGATGACGTCGTAGGTTTCGGCGATGGCGATGCGAATTTCATCGACGGTCACCGGCTGCACGTGCTGACCGTCCACCGAGACGACCGTCATCGGGAGACCGGGAATCCGCAGATCGAAATAGGTTGCCGCTCCGGCGTTGATGAAGCGCAGTCGCACGCGTTCGCCTGGCTGAAAGAGAGCCGTCCAGTTTGACTGTGGTGCGAAGCCGTTCATCAAGAACGTGTATGTGAAACCCGTGACGTCCGAGATGTCGCTCGGGTCCATGCGCATGCGACCCCATTCCAATCGATCCTTGACCGTGGGCTGGAATCCATCCTTTGCCGCGTCACGGAAGAAGGTGCCGACCGTGCGTCGCTGAAAGTTGTAGTAGTTCTGCCGGCGCTTCAGTCTGGCGAGCACGCGCATGGAACTCTCGGATGTCCAATCCGAGAGCACGACGACGTATTCGCGGTCGTAGTGGAAAGGCTCGGGCGCGGCCGCGTCGATGATCAACGGACCGTAGTGGCCCGCCTGCTCCTGGCCCGCAGAGTGACTGTGATACCAGTACGTGCCGTTCTGCCTGACGGGGAAACGGTAGGTGAAAGTTTCTCCCGGTTTGATGCCCGCGAAGCTCACGCCGGGCACGCCATCCATGCCGGGAGGCAGCAGCAATCCGTGCCAATGTATCGATGTGTCTTCCTCGAGACCGTTCGTGACTCGAAGGATCGCATCGCTGCCCTCGCGCAGACGCACGAGCGGACCCGGGACGCTTCCGTTGATGGTGATGGCGCTGCCGCGGCGTTCGCCAAAGACCAGCGTCTCTTCGCGGACGAGTAGGTCGATCTCATTGGCTTCTGGATTGCCGACCGAACGCGCTTTTAGGCCGGCGGTTTCAGACGCGTAGGCGGGCATGATGCGCTGCAGGCCCGCCAGCAGGCCGAGCGCTGCGGAGCCGCGGATGAAACCGCGCCTGCTGAGCGGTTGGAATGTCGCGCTCACGATGTACCTCCTCTCATTCTCGACTTCATCGAGGTGAAGAGTGCGCTACGAGCGGGGGGCGGAGCCGAGTTCCGCTAGGCGCCACGACGCCGAACGGCGTCAGGCGCGACGGTTGCATGAGTTCGTACGTCTTGTAGCCGCCCCCCACGTTCGCTGCAGAAAAACCCGCTTGCAGCAGAATCCGGGTCGCCAGGTAGCCTCGCTGTCCCACCTGGCAATAGGCGGCGATCTTCCGGTCGCGGGGTAGTTCGCTCAGGCGAGATCGCAGGTCGTCCACTGGAATGTTGACGGATCCGGCGATGTGTCCGGAATCAAATTCCTGGCGCGTGCGCACGTCCAGCAGAAACGGCTGCTCGGCAACAGAAGCCTCCAACACCGCCTCGACATCGATCTGCGGATGTTCTCCACGCAGCAACCCGGCCGCGACGAAGCCCGCCATATTGATGGGATCTTTGGCAGATCCGTATTGCGGTGCGTAGGCCAGCTCCATTTCTTCGAGGTCGAACACCGTCAAGCCCGCCTGGATCGCCACGGCCAGCACGTCGATTCGCTTGTCCACCCCGGCCCCGCCGACGGCCTGCGCTCCGAGCACGCGGCCTGTCGTCGGTTCGAACAGGAGCTTCAGCGTCATCGCCTCCGCACCGGGGTAATACGCCGCGTGATGCGTCGGGTGCACGTAGACCTTGCGGAAGCTGCGTTGGGCTCGACGCAGGGCTTTTTCGGAAGCTCCGGTCATCGCCGCTGTGCAGTCGAATACGCCGACGATGGCGGTTCCCTGCGTTCCCCGATACCGCGCCGCGCGCCCGAAGATGTTGTCCGCCGCGATCCGGCCTTGCCGATTGGCAGGACCCGCGAGCGGAACCTGGGTTTGCTCGCCCGAGACGACGTCCGTGACCTCGATGGCGTCCCCGACGGCGTAGATGTTTGCGTCGTTGGTTTGCAGGTACTCATTCGTCCGGATGCCGCCGCGAGGCCCGACTTCCAAGCCGGCATCGACGGCCAACTTGTTTTCCGACCGCACTCCGACTCCGAAAACGACGAGTTGGGCAGGAAGTCGCTGACCGGAATTCAAGCGGACGACCAGACCATCGGCGATCGGCTCTACCGCTTCAGCGGACTGGCCGAGCAGCAGCGTGACGCCTTTGCTCGCCAACTCCTCGACGATTGGCGTGGTCATCTCTTTGTCGAACGGCGCAAGGATCTGATCGTTCTTCTCGATAACGCTGGTCGTGATGCCACGTCGGACGAAATTCTCCGCTAGTTCCAGACTGATGAAGCCGCCTCCCAACAGAACGGCCTGTTTCACGCCCGAGTCCACCTGCTCCTTGATCCGATCGGTGTCCTGCAGGTTTCGCAGCGTGAAAACACCGGGCAACTCGACACCGGGAATCGCAGGGCGAACGGGAGCCGCCCCGGTTGCGAGAATCAACTTGTCGTAGGACTCCTGGTATTCCCGGCCCGAAGCGAGGTCACGGACACGAACCGTCTTCGAGGTTCGGTCGATGGCTTCGACCGAAGACTGGGTTCGCACATCGAGCTTGAAGCGGGAACTCAACCGCTCAGCCGTCGTGACGAGGAGTTTCTCGCGCTCGGCGATTTCACCGCCGACGTAGTACGGCAGGCCGCAGTTGGCGAACGACACATCCGGCCCCCGCTCGAACAGCACGATGTGAGCATCCTCCGAGAGGCGACGGGAACGAGCGGCTGCGGAAGCTCCACCAGCCACCCCACCGACGATGAGTAGTTTCATGGTCGAGATTCCTCGGGCAGCGGTTGGGCAACCCTCACCGGTGGCAGCAATACGTCGAGTCTCGGGGTCACTGGTTCCACGGCATCCGCACCAGGACCAGGCTCATCCCACACGTATCGGTGACACCCGCGAAGAGCAAGCCGGCTCCGACGAAAGCCGATAGCCCCATGAAAGCCGGATGTACGAACCAGCCTAGTGCCGCCCCCAGCAGCACGAGCGAACCCGCGGCGATACGCACCTGCCGCTCCAGCGAGATCGCCTGCGCGCCACGCACGACCGGGAGACCCGCCTCGACGCAGGCCATCGTTCCCCCTTCGACGTTGACCGCGTTCGTGAAGCCTGCCTCGAGGAACTGCTCGCACGCCTGCTGGCCTCGGCTTCCTGAACGACATATCAGATACAGCGGCTTGTTGGCGGATCCGTTGCGGGCCCGCATCAGCGCCGCCGGATCGAGCTGATACAACGGGACATTCCGTGCATTCTCGAGGTGGACCTCGCGATATTCGACGGGCGTGCGCACGTCGATCACCTCGATCTTCTCGTCCCTCTTGCTGAGTTCAGCAAGCTCGAGTGGTTTGATGACTGCGAAGTTCATGTTCTTCTCCTGCGTTGCATCCTGGCCAACACATTTCTGCCGAGAGACATCCAAGGGCTTTGTGGGTATGACGGGGCGGTGGTGAAGTCCCAAGAATGCCCGGCGATCTGGACCAGCGAAGCCATTGCCGAAGGCCGCTAGCGCCAGCACGCCGGGCGTCGTCAGACCCGATGACTCCGGGAACTACTCGTTCATCCCTCCCATGCCCTTCATGTCGTTGCCAGCTTCCGTGGCCTTGTCCCCCATCATTCCTTTGTGGCCCATCATGCCCTTGTCGCCCGCTGCGGCCTTATCACCGCTCATCATCTTCCCGTCCATCGTCATCATCTGCCCTTCCTGCATGCGCATCGGCGTTCCGTCCTTCATTTTCATCGTGCCGTCAGGCATGACCATGTGGCCGTCGGACATCGTCATCTCCTTTTCCATCGGCCCGGTCGCCTTGCCGTCCTTCATCATCATCATCTTGCCATCCTTCATCATCACACCAGACATCTCGGCGGCCACCGCGCGCGACGCAGGTGATGACACGGAGAAGAGGGCAACAATGGCGAGTGTAGTCAGTTTGTGCTTGGTCATGATTCAATCCTCTACTTTCTGTTGATTGGTCAGTGCGGACGAATTGTCCCCTGACAGCGTGTAAGCAAAGGCGTCGACGAGATTCGTCGATTCCTCGTCCTCTTCAGTGGTGCTTGTAGTAACCGGCGTCAACGATGTCGTTCCAACTGGTCGTGTTGTGGCACTCGAAGCACTGGTCCACACGGGCGTGCTCTTTGCCTGCGAACTTCTGCGAGACCATCGAGAAGTGGCCCATCGAATGGCTCGGAGGCGGCTGATGACATTGCACGCAC
>JANNKU010000070.1:0-98596 GCA_031396445.1 Deltaproteobacteria bacterium
CCCCTTCGTCCCGCTTTGCGAGGCACCGCCGAGCGGCGCCTTCACCACGCCGCGTTCGAACCAGCAACCAACCCCCGCTGCCCCTTCGTCCCGCGTAGCGAGGCAAAGCCGAGCGGCGCCTTCACCAAGCCGCGATCGAACCAGCAACCAACCCCCGCTACCCCATCGTCCCGCGTAGCGAGGCAAAGCCGAGCGGCGCCTTCACCAAGCCGCGGTCGAACCAGCAACCAACCCCCGCTCCCCCATCGTCCCGCGTAGCGAGCCAACGGCGAGCGGCGAGGCCATGAGTTGCTCCCGCGTAGCGAGGCAACGCCGAGCGGCGACACCCATGAGGCCTTAACGAGGCCGCGTTCCATAGAGCTGGGTGTAGTACCAGGTGCCGTCGGAGGAGAGGGCGATGCCGACGCCGGTGGTGTTGAAGACGGGGGCGAGCAGGTTGTCGCGGTGGACGGTGGAGGCCATCCACGCTTCCACGATCTCGCGATTCGGGTTGTTGCGCGTGGTGGTGCCGACGTTTTCGCCCGCGAGCGTGTAGCCGACGATGCCGGCGCGCTTCATGCGGCCGGGCGGGTTGACGCCTTCGGGTGTTTCGTGCGCGAGGTAGTGGCGTGCGGCCATGTCTTCGCTGTGCGCGCGTGCAACGGCGTCGAGCGCGGCATCGCGTTGCAGCCGCATGAGGCCCTGCTTGGCGCGCAAGTCGTTGATCGAGGTGTGCAGCGCGGATTCCATCGTGGCAGTTCCCGCTGGACTCTGCGACGCGTTGGCCACCGTGCCGAGCGGCTGCACCAGCGTCATCGCGATCCACATGCCGAGCAGGAAGCTTCCTGCCTGTCCGAGTGTGCGCGGCATCAGGGCGTCACTCCCGCTTCGGAGGCGTCGAGGATCTCGCGTTTCACGAGCCGGCCGTCCGCGTAGTAGGACTTCACGTCGACCTCTCCGTCGCCGTCCTTGTCCTCTTCGAGTTCGGTCTGATTGCCCTTTGCGTCGAAGCGCGTGGTGCGATCGGGCTGGCCGTCACCGTCGAGGTCTTCGGTGCGGCGCGCGATCTTGCCGTTCTCGAAGAGTTCGGCGCGATCGCGCGTGCCGTCGCCGTCGAGATCCTGCGCCTGGCGGATGATTGCGCCGCTCGCGTCGTAGAAGGTCCACGCATCGACCTGGCCGTCGTGGTTGGTGTCCGCGCGACGCTGCGAGATCTTGCCCTTCTCGTTGAGCACCCACGAGTCCGCGGCGCCGTCGCTGTCGGTGTCCTGCTCGACGCGCACGACCACTTCGCCGTCGGTGTCGTAGAACTCGGTGCGATCGGCGCGACCGTCGCCATCGTCGTCGTAGGCGATGCGCGTCGTGTTGCCGTTGCTCTCGAAGACCCATTCGTCGGCCTGGCCGTCGCCGTCGCGGTCCTTTGCGCCATTCGATGCGCCAGCGCTCTGCGGTGTCGGAGCGCCGGACGACACCGCCGGCATCTGTGCGCTCGGTGCGCCGCGGTTGCGCAGCGCCGCGAGTTCGTCTGCGATCGATAGCGTGCCGCCACCCGCCGTCTGCGCGGTCGCGACCTGTGTTGGCGCGGCGGCCGCGCTCGTCGGCGCGCCGCCCTGGCGTTGCGCGAGCTCGCGCTCCATCGAGTCGACCTCGCCTTGCTCGTACGCCTGCTGCGCCTGCTCGCGAGTGCCGGGCTGTCCGATCGGGCCACCCTGGGCCTCGAGGATCGCCTCGGCGCGCTGGTTCAGCGTTTCGCTCTTGGACTCGCCGCCGTTCGCTTCACTGACCGCCTGCGCGATCTTCTCGAAGGGCCACGCGACGATCGCGAAGGGCAGCATCAGCGGACTTCCGCTCAGCGAATTGTTCGGCTTCTCGATCTCGCGCGTGTCCACGGAGACGGCGCCGCCCATCGATGTGAACTCGCCCTGGCTGCTGTAGGCGGAGGGCGGCGTGCCGGGCGGCGGCGCGCCGCCTGCTTGTCCGGGATAGCCGGTCTGTGCGGGCGCCGGGGACGCCTGCCCGCGCTGGCCGGTCATAGTCGGGGCGTTCTGCCCCGGCGAGATGATGGTGGCGCGCACACCCGTGTTGAATACCGGTGCGTACGGCAGGCCCTTCTGCACGGGTGTGCAGCCGATCAGCAGTCCCGTCCCGATCGCGGCGAACCAAGCTCTGCGTTGCATCGATATCTCCCCGATTCGGCGCATGCGTCCACCGCGAGGGAGTGCAAGATTCGTGCGGAATGTGGGCCGATGCGGCATTTCCGCACGCGCGGGCGCGGCTGGCCGACATCGCTGCGCGCGCTCTGCACGCGCAAGAGTTGGCGGCGGAGAGAAGTGCTTTGCCGTTTCGCGCTCGCGCGCGATCGCACCTTGCCGGTGCGTTGCAGGCTACGTTGCGCGGCGCGATGTGTGGACGCTTCTTTCTCTCGAAATCCGCGGCGGAGATCGCGCGCCATTTCGACCTCGGCGATGAGCCCGTGCTCGCGCCGCGCTTCAACATTGCGCCGACACAGGACATCCCTGTGATTCGCAGCAGCGACGGCGACGCCCGTGTGCGCGTTCTCGAGATGCGCTCGTGGGGCTTCGTGCCGCACTTCGCCAAGGAGCTGCGTGCGGGCAAGCGCCCGATCAACGCGCGGGCCGAGACGGTCGCGACGACGCCGCTCTTTCGGAGCGCGTTCGCTCGCCGGCGTGGTCTCGTGCCGGCGAGCGGCTTCTATGAATGGCAGCACCGCGGGCGCAGCGCGCGCCCCTTCGCGCTGCAGGTGCGCGGCGGGGAGCTCTTTGCGATGGCGGCGCTCTTCGATCGCTGGGAAACGGAAGCAGGTGCATTCGACTCGTGCGCGATCGTGACGACCGATGCGAACGAGCGGGTGGCGATCGTGCACGACCGTATGCCCGCGATCCTGGCGCCCGCCGACTACGCACTCTGGCTCGATCCGTCCGTGCAGGAGCCTGCGCTTCTGCTGCCGCTGCTGCGCCCTTGTCCGGCCGCGTGGATCGATGCGCATCCGGTCGAGCGGCGCGTGAATGATGTGCGCTGCGACGATCCGCAACTGATCGAACCCGAGCGCGACTTGTTCTCGCTTGGACACGGAGAGGCGAGATGATGCGTGTCGTGATCGGGCTGGCAATCTTGATTGCGGTGGTGGCGCTGCTCTATTCCGCGACGCTCGCCGGCGCCGAAACCGAGTGCGAAGTCTGCATGCGCTACGAAGGACGTGAGGGCTGTCGCAGCGCGACTGGCGCCGATCGCGACGCAGCGGAACAGGCGGCGATCATGACGGCGTGTGCACTGGTATCGAACGGTGTCACCGCGACGATCCGCTGCCAGAGCCTCGAGCCGGCGAAACTCGAGTGCCGCACGCGCTGACTAGGCATCGCTCGACAGCGTCTCGAGTTCGCGGCGTCCCGTCTCGGGCAGCAGCAACACGCAGAACGCTGCGATCGCCACCACCAGCGCGAGCCCGCTGATCATGCGCGGCAGATCGACGTCGTCGCCCATGCCGCCGCTGACGAGTGCGAGGCCGGCGATCCAGCCGAAGGTGCGCACGAGCGTGAGGAGGGCCGACGACGCGCCGCGCTGCGAAGTCGGGAAGAGCTCCGCGGAGAACGCGGAGATCACGACGTCGGCCGCGCTGCTGGTGAACACGATCAGCGCGAACGCCACCGGCAGGAGCCACGCGGGTCCCTGGTAGAACGCGATCGCGGCGATCGGGTAGAAAGCCAGCGCGACGAAACCGACGACGCGACGCCCGAAGCGATCGCCGAGGTTGCCGGCGACGATGTTGCCGACGACGCCGACGCCGCCAGCCGTTAGCAGCAGCAGCGAGTACTGCCAGGGATCCCAGGCGTGCACCGTCTGCAGGAAGTACGAGGAGAAGGCGAACACCGAGATCGCGCCGAGTGCGAGCAGCATGCCGGCGGCGCCGACACCGAGCGCACGCCCTGGATGCGCGCGCAGCAGCGCAGCGAGCGGTCGTGCCCAGCCGAGCATGCCGCCGACTGCGGTCGCGTCGCTCTCGTGTGTCTGGTGCTCGGTGAAGCGCGCGGTTTCGCGCAGCGAGCGGCGAAAATGCGGCAGCGCCAGCAGCGGCACCGCGCCGATCGCGTAGAGCGCGCGCCATCCGAATGGCAACAAGTCGACGAACGCGAAGAGCAGCGCGCCGAGCCCGTGTCCACACGCGGCGAGCGCGCCGAGGATGCCGAGGCCCCAGCCGCGGTGCTCTGCCGGCAACTCTTCGGCCAGCATCACCACGCCGACACCGGCAGCGGTCAGCATGAAGCCTCTCGTGATCATCTGGAGCAGCACGAACACGAGCGGTGTCGGCGCCAGCGCGGTTGCGAGCGTGCCGACGCTCATGCCCGCCAGCGAGAGCAGGAACATCGGCCGTCGCCCGATGCGATCCGCAAAGGGCAGCAGCGCGAAGGCGAAGAAACCACCGATGCGCACGGCGGCGAGGTAGTTGCCCATCTGCTTCTCGTCGATGCGCAGATCCTCGCTGATGTGCTTCAGCGCCGACGTCAGCAACGAGAGGTCATAGGCTTCGAAGAAGGATCCGAGCACGACGAGGCCGAGCATGCTGAGCTGCGCAGCGGGCAATGCAGGCGCGCGGCCGAGCCAGATCGGGATCCACCACGGATTGCGACGCTGTAGCGCGTCGCCCGGCGGAATGGGCGCCGTGCTGGGATGGACCGGGGAAGGGGGGGTCACGCGCGGCGGAGCCTAGCGGTCGGGGATCGCGATGCGACCGCTTTCCAGCAGACGCTGACGGCATCGAGAAATCCTTTGGAATGCAGGACGCCTGCGAGTAGGCTGCGGCAGCCCGGAGTCGTGCCCGTGCCAGGGAGCCGCGGTTGCACAGTGACGACGAGATGCAGTGGGCGTCGGCGATCAGCGAAGCGCCCGACGCGGAGGGCGCCGCGGTCGCAGTCGTCGCGGCGGTGCGCGACCTCCTCGGCGCGCGCGCGCCCGACCTCGCGTTCCTCTTCTGCGCCGATGCGTATGCGTCCGCGTACGATGCACTCGCGGAGCAGATTCGCGAGCAGCTGCCGAACGCGCTGCTGATTGGTTGCAGCGCGCGCTCTGTGATCGGCGCCGGCCGTGAGATCGAGGGGCGCGCGGCGCTGTCGCTCACCGTCGCGCACCTGCCGGGGGTGACGCTGCGGCCGATGCGCGTTGCAGGCGATGGCTTTCCGCGCGGCGCCGATTCGTGGCGCGAGCACTTCGAGATCGGCGCGGCGCCGGATCCCCATTTCGTGTTGCTCGCCGATCCCTTCAGCGGCGACGCCGAGGCGCTGGTTCGCCAACTCGATGCGGATTTTCCGGACAGCACGCTGGTCGGTGGTCTCGCCAGCGGCGCGGAGCGAGCGGGCGAGAACGCGCTCTTTCTCGGCGATCGGATCCACAACGACGGCATGGTCGGCGTCGCGTTGCAGGGCAACATCCGGGTCGACAGCATCGTCGCACAAGGGTGTCGCCCGATCGGCCAGCCGATGTTCGCGACGCGCGTGCGAGATCACCATGTGCTGGTGGAGGTCGATGGGCGCTCGCCAGTGGACGTGATCCGCGAACTCTTCGAGAGCGCCGATGCGCGCGACCGCGGGCTGCTGCAAACCGCGCTCTCGCTCGGCATCGAGATGCGCCCCGATCTCTCCGAGTACCGGCGTGGCGATTTCCTGATCCGCAACGTCGTCGGCGCCGATCCGCGCACCGGCGCGCTGACGATCGGAGCGCCGCTGCAGGAGGGCCTCGTCGTGCAATTCCATTTGCGCGACGCGCAGACTTCCGCGGAAGATCTCGACGAGCGGCTCGCGCGCTATCAGACCGAGCGCGGGGAGATGGGACCGCCGCATGGCGCGCTGCTCTTCTCGTGTCTCGGTCGCGGCGCGTGGCTCTACGGCGTTCCCGATCACGACAGCGACGCGTTCCGGCGTCATGTGGGCGCCGTTCCGCTCGGTGGCTTCTTTGGCAATGGCGAGATCGGGCCCGTGGAGCGGCACGCGTTCCTGCACGGCTACACCAGCGCCTTCGGGCTCTTTCGTCCCCGAATCGCGTGAGTGTCGCGATTCGGCGCGGCGCGCCCGGCGATCTCGCAGCGCTCACCGCGCTCTACAACGTCTACGTTCGCGAGACGGCGATCACCTTCGATGTGGAGCCGTACACGGTCGAGACGCGACGCCCGTGGTTCGACGCTTTCAGCGCAACGGGTCGCCACCAGCTCGTCGTCGCGGAGGAGGGCAGCCGCGTCGTCGGCTACGCATGCACCCGCACCTTCCGCGAGAAGCGCGCCTACGACACGACGGTCGAAGCCAGCGTGTATCTCGATCGCGCCGCGCACGCCCGCGGGATCGGCACGCAGCTCTACACGCGCCTCTTCGAAGCAATCGCCACCGAAGACGTGCACCGCGTGATCGCCGGCATCACGCTCCCCAACGACGCATCGATCGCCCTCCACACCCGCTTCGGCTTCACCCGCGTCGGCATCCTCCACGAAGTCGGCCACAAACACGGCCGCTACTGGGACGTCCTCTGGATGGTGAGAAAGGGGACGGTCCTCAAAGTGACTGGCTGATGACTCGAGGGACACACGCAGTCCAAGGTCGTCCCTATTCTCACCAGTCCGTCACTTTGAGGACCGTCCCCTTTCTCCCCTTTCTCACCTTTCTCCGAAGCTCTTTGAGAGGCGGGAGGCGGAGTGGAGGAGGTCGCCGTCGAATTCGGTGAGGTCGCCGAGGCGGGTGGCGCGCGTGTGAGCGCGGAGCTGCGACTTCGCCATGTGGACGGCGACTTCGGGTTTGGCGGCGATTCGCTGCGCCAACGCGTCGATCGTCGCATCGAGTTCGGCGATCGGAACGGCGCGGTGGACGACGGCCCACGCAGCGGCGCGTTGCGCGTCGAAGCGATCGCAGAGAAGGATCGCTTCGCGCGCGCGTGCGGCGCCTACTTCTTGTAGCAGTCGCGCGGTGGCGCCCCAGGTGAGCGGGATGCCGAGGTCTACCTCGGGAACCTGGAAGACGGCGTCATCGGCGGCGATGCGGAAGTCGCACGCGAGCGCGAGAGCGACGCCACCGCCGATCGCGTGGCCGTGCACGCGCGCGATCGTCACCACGTCGGCGTCCTCGATCGCGCGACACGCGCGCAGGCCGATTTGCGAGGCGTGGCGACGCTCGCGGTCGGTGGCGCCCGAATCGCCGCGCATCACTTCGCGCGCTGGCGGATCGCGGCGATCGGCGCCGGCGCAAAAAGAAACGCCGCGACCGCCCAGCACGACGACGCGGATCGCGAAGTCACGCTGCAGCGCTGTGTAGAGCGCCGCGATCTCTTCGAGCGCGGTCGTATCGAGCGCGTTGCGGCGCTCCGGACGATTCAGCCATACGCGCAAGATCGCACCGTCTCGTTCGACCTCGAGTGTCATCGTTTCTCCTTCGCTTCGAGCCACGCCAAAATGTGTTTTCGATCCGCGTCGAGCGCGGGCGCCGGCGATCGCGTCGTCGGATCCGCGAACGCCGGCGACTTGATCGGGTTGCCCGCAACGGGAAACGCTGCCCCGAGCGCGGGATCATCGACGCCGACAACCATGTTGCGCGCGCGCACCTGCGGATGCGCGAGCACCTCCGCGACGTTCTGCAGCGGCCCGCAAGGAACGCCAGCAGCTTCGAGCGTCGCGATCCACGTTGCGGTGGGAAGCGCGCGCAGTCGCGCAGACAGCAGTACGCGCAACGCATCGACGTGTTCGCAGCGCGCGGCATTGCTCGCGAAGCGCGCGTCCTCGAGCAGCGTCGGCAGCTCGAGCGCGACGGCGAGTCGCCGGAACAGCGCATCGTTGCCGGCTGCCACCACGAGGTGTCCGTCGGCGCTCGGGTACGCCTCGAAGGGGGTGATCGAGGGATGCCGGCTGCCGAGCGGGCGCGGGATCTCGCCAGTCGCAGCGAAGCGCGCAATCGCATTCTCCAGGATCGCAACCTGACAGTCGAGCATTGCGACGTCGACGAAGATTGCCTCGCCGCAGCGATCGCGATGGTGCAGTGCGCTGACGATGCCGAGCGCGCCAAAGAGGCCCGCGGCGATGTCGCCGATCGAAGTGCCAACACGAGTCGGTGGCGCATCGGGCTGGCCGGTGATCGACATGATGCCGCCCATCGCCTGCACGACGAGATCGTATGCGGGCCGCGTCGCGAGTGGCCCCGTCTGCCCGAAGCCGGAGATCGCCGCATAGATGAGTCGGGGGTAGCGCGCGTGCAGCGATTCCCAGCCATAGCCGAGTCGCTGCATCGCCCCAGGTCGAAAATTCTCCACCAAGACATCCGCACGCGCGAGAATGCGCTCGAAGACATCGCGATCCGCCGGCACCTGCAAGTCGAGCGCAAGACTTTCCTTGCCGCGATTCAGCGACATGAAGTAGGCCGACCGTCCATCGACGAACGGACCGATCGCGCGCGAATCATCACCGCTCTCCGGACGCTCGATCTTCAACACGCGCGCACCGAGATCCGCGAGCTGCATCGTGCAATACGGCCCCGCGAGCACCCGCGTCAGATCGACGACCAACGTCCCCGCAAGCGGCCCCGCAACCCCACTCCTACTCACAAGAGCCCCCTGACTCGTGCTGGCGCGGCCGCTTCCTGCGGCCGGTGCGGCAATCATGCGATAGCGCGGCCGCTTCCTGCGGCCGGTGCGGAATCATGAGTTGAGACGCGAGCCCATCGACCCGCGGAATCATGAACTGGTTCTAGCGCGGGCCATTCCATAGCCTGCGCCGAAGCCGCTGGCTTCCTCTGATGGAATCAACCACACCGCGCCGCATTCCGATCCTCGTCGTCTCGGGCTTCCTCGGCTCGGGCAAGACGACACTCGTGCGCGCGCTGCTCGCCGAAGCGCAGGCGATCGGCGAGCGACTCGCCGTGGTGGTGAACGACTTCGGAGCGCTCGGCATCGACCGCGCTCTGCTCGGCGCCAGCGACGCGCGCACCGTCGAACTGGCGGGCGGCTGTGTGTGCTGCGAGCTCTCGGACGAACTCGTGGACACGCTCGAAGTGATTCGTCGCGACGTCGCTCCCGATCGCATCGTGATCGAAGCCTCGGGACTCGCGCTTCCCTACGAGACGCAACTCTCGCTCTGGCGCCCACCCGTTTCGGGCTGGGTCGGCGACGACATGGCGGTCGTGCTGGTGAACGCCGAACAGCTCGCAGAGCAGCGCGATCTCGACGAACTCTTCGAGCAACAGGTCTCCGCCGCCGATCTGCTGGTGCTGAACCAGATCGACCGCGTCGATGCGAGCAGCATCGCCGCGCTCGAAGCGCGGCTGCGCGCGATCGAGCCGGAGGCGCCGATCGTGCGCGCAATCCAGGCGCGCGTCGATCCGGCGCTGCTGCGACCCATCGAAGGGGCGGGCGTCGATCGCGATTCGGGCACGCATTCGGCTCACGATCACAGCGCACACGACGCATTCGTGGCCGAGGTGATCGCGGTGGAGTCTGGTGTCGGCGAGGCGGCGTTGGTGGCGCGCTTGCGCGGACTCGGCGCCGCGCGCGCGAAGGGCTTCGTCGAAACAGCCGACGGCACGCGGCTCGTGCAAGGCGTCGGCCGTCGCATCGAAGTGACGCCTGCAACGCCGCCGGATGCGGCGCTCGTCGGTCATCTGGTCGTGATCCGCCGCCGCGATCCATGACGCCGATTCGCGCCGAGATCCGGCGGCTCTCGGCGCTCGCGCTGCCCGTCGCTGCGACACAGGTCGGCACCATGCTGCTGGGCGTCGTCGATACGCTGATGCTCGGGCGCGTCGATACGCAGGCGCTTGCAGCGGCGGCGATCGCGAATGTCTGGATCTACGGGACGACGCAATTTGCGGTCGGCATCTTGTTCGGCCTCGATCCGATCGTCGCGCAGGCGCATGGCGCAGGGGAGGGCGCCGTCGCGGGCCGCGCACTGCAACGCGGTCTCGTTCTTTCAGTGCTGCTGAGCGTGCCGCTCGGGCTGCTCTGGCTCGGCTCGGAGCGATTCCTGATTGCTGCCGGACAAGAACCGGCGCTCGCGAAACTCGCACAGGACTACACCTGGGTGCAGATTCCGAGTCTCCCGTTCTATCTCGCGTTCCACGCACTGCGGCAGTACCTGCAAGGACGCGAGATCGTGCGGCCGGCGCTGCTCGTGATGGCGGTGGCGAACGTCCTCCACCTCGTCGGCAACTGGGCGCTGATCTTCGGAAACCTGGGCGCGCCCGAGCTGGGACTCGTCGGCGCCGGGATCGCAACGTCGTTGACACGCATCGCGTGCTTCGCGGGACTCCTCGGCCTGGTCATCGCGCTCGATCTGCATCGCGGCGCATGGGTGCCGTGGTCACGCGCGGCTTTCTCGGTGCGCGAGATCGGCAGGATCCTCGCGTTGGGGCTCCCGGTCGGTGTACAGACGTCGCTCGAAGTGTGGGCGTTCTCCGGTGCGGCGCTGATTGCGGGACGACTCGGCGCGTCCGCACTCGCTGCACACAGCATCGTGCTGAACATGGCGGCGCTGTCGTTCATGATGCCGCTCGGTGTATCGCTCGCAGCGGTGACGCGCGTGGGAAATCTGCTCGGCGCGAAGCGTCCCGAAGATGCGCAGCGCGCCGCGTGGGTGGCGATCGGGCTCGGAACGGGCGTGATGACGATCTCCGCGATCGGCTTCGTTGCGCTGCGGCATTGGCTGCCGCGCCTCTACACGCACGACGCCGAGGTGATCGCGCTCTGCGCGACGATCCTGCCGATCGCCGCGGCGTTCCAGATCTTCGACGGCGCGCAGGTCGCCGGCTGCGGCGTGCTGCGCGGCATGGGCCGCACGCGTCCAGCCGCTCTCTTCAACCTGATCTCGTACTGGGTGATCGGCCTTCCACTCGGCGCGTGGCTCGGGTTGCGAGCAGGCTTCGGTCTCGCGGGAATCTGGTGGGGGCTCTGCATCGGCCTCGCCTGCGTCGCGACGATGCTGATCGCCTTCATCCACTGGCGCGGCCCGGCGCATCTCGATCTTCGATTGACGGAATCGCGGAGCTAGACT
Source organism: Deltaproteobacteria bacterium (assembly GCA_031396445.1). GTDB lineage: Bacteria > Myxococcota_A > UBA9160 > UBA9160 > PR03 > PR03. The sequence goes on from JANNKU010000070.1 coordinate 11,006, forward strand.
GCGCGCCCGCGGCAGCAAGGAGAAATGCACGTGCGCTTCACGTTCGCCGAGTCGATGTGCGATCCCACTCACTACATGCCGCTCGCAATCGAAGCGGAGCGTGCCGGCTATCACTCCTTCACGGTGCCCGACAGTATCTGTTACCCGCAGGAGTCCGACTCGAAGTACCCGTACACGCAGGATGGCGATCGGCACTTCCTCGAAGGCAAGCCGTTCATCGAGCCGTTCGTGCTGATGGCGGCGCTCGGCGCGGTGACCGAGAAGCTGCGCTTCACGACCTTCGTCGTGAAGCTGCCGATTCGGCAACCGGTGCTGGTGGCGAAGCAGGCCGCGTCGCTCGCGGTGATGATCGGCGAACGCTTCGCCTTCGGTGTCGGCCTCTCGCCCTGGCCCGAGGACTTCGCAGTCACCGGCACCGATTGGAGCAATCGCGGCGCGCGCATGGACGAAATGATCGAGATCATCCGCGGTGTCACGAGCGGCGAATTCTTTTCGTACCAGGGCAAGCACTACCAGATTCCGAGTCTGAAGATCTGCCCGGTGCCGAAGCGACCGATTCCGATCCTGATCGGCGGCCATGCCGAGCCCGCGCTGAAACGCGCTGCGCGACTCGGCGACGGCTGGATGCACGCGGGCGGTGATGCCGCCGCGCTCGACGGCTACCTCGCGCGCCTCCACGAACTCCGCCGCGAGTACGGTCGCGACAAGCTGCCCTTCGAAGTGCATGTGATCGCGATGGAGGCGTACACACTCGATGGTGTGCGCCGGCTCGAGGATCGCGGCATCACCGATTGCATCGTCGGCTTCCGCAACGCCTACGAGGTGGACACGATGCCGCTGCAGCAGAAGATCGACGCGCTGCGCGGCTACGCGGACCGCATCATCGCAAAGCTCTGACTAGTAGCGGTAGAGATCCGGCTTGTACGGGCCATCCACCGGAAGGCCCAGGTACTCGGCCTGCTTCGGCGTGAGGGTGGTGAGCTTCACGCCGAGCTGATCGAGATGCAGCCGCGCGACTTCCTCGTCGAGATGCTTCGGCAGGATCGTGACGTCCTTCGCCATGCTCTCGGCCTTCTCGTGCAGCTCGAGCTGCGCGAGCACTTGATTGGTGAACGACGCCGACATCACGAAGCTCGGATGTCCCGTCGCGCAGCCGAGGTTCAGCAGCCGGCCTTCGGCGAGCACCATCACGCTGTGGCCATCCGGGAAGATCCACTCGTCGTACTGCGGCTTGATGTTGACGCGCTGGATGCCGGGCACGGCCTTCAAGCCGGCCATGTCGATCTCGTTGTCGAAGTGACCGATGTTGCCGACGATCGCCTTGTTCTTCATGCGCGCCATGTCTTCGGCGGCGATCACGTGGCAGTTGCCGGTGGTGGTGACGAAGATGTCGGCGATCTCGAGCACATCGTCGAGGGTCGAAACCTGGTAGCCCTCCATCGCGGCTTGCAGCGCACAGATCGGATCGATCTCCGTCACAATTACGCGACAGCCCTGGCCGCGCAGCGCCTGCGCCGAGCCCTTGCCCACCTGGCCGTAGCCGCAGACCACGGCGACCTTGCCGCCCAGCATCACGTCGCTCGCGCGCATCAGGCCGTCGGGCAGCGAGTGCCGGCAGCCGTAGACGTTGTCGAACTTGCTCTTGGTGACGGAGTCATTGACGTTGATCGCGGGGAAGAGCAGCGAGCCGTCCTTCGCCATCTGGTAGAGGCGACCGACGCCGGTCGTCGTCTCTTCGGAGACACCGCGGATTCCCTTCGCGATGGCGCTCCAGCGGCCCGGCGCCGCGGCGATTTCGGTGCGCGCACATTCGAGGATCACGCCCCATTCCTCGGGATCGTTCTTTTCGTCGAAGTCGGGAACCTTTCCCGCGGTTTCCCACTCGAGCGCCTTGTGTACGAAGAGCGTGGCGTCGCCGCCGTCGTCGACGATCAGTGTCGGGCCTTTGCCGTCGGGCCACACGAGCGCCTCTTTGGTGCACCACCAATATTCTTCGAGCGACTCGCCCTTCCACGCGAAGACCGGCGTTCCCGTGGGCTTCGCGACGGAACCATTCGGTCCCACCACCACCGCGGCCGCCGCGTGATCCTGTGTCGAGAAGATGTTGCACGATACCCAGCGGACGTCGGCGCCGAGATCGACGAGCGTCTCGATCAGTACGGCGGTCTGGATCGTCATGTGCAGGCTGCCCATCACGCGCGCGCCGGCGAGCGGCTTGCGTCCCGCGTAGCGCTTTCGCAGCGACATCAGGCCCGGCATCTCGTGCTCGGCGAGGCGGATTTCCTTGCGGCCCCATTCGGCGAGTTCGAGATCGAGGACCTTGAAGGGAGGGCGGACGGGCTGGCTCATGAGGTCTCCTCTACGCCTTGCATCGGCGCCGCGAGTAGCGGCCGCGATGTGCAGGCAGAACGCATATTCGTCTATCCGGATGAATTGGATAGAGGACGAACGCGGGGTCTGTCAAGAATGGGAGGCAGGTGCAGCGGGGAATCCGTCGACGCCGGCGTCGAGCTGCACACCCAGGCTATTGAGCGCCATCGAGACCAGCGTGTACTGACCGACCGCGAAGATGAAGTCGATCACCTGTTCGGTACTCCACTGCGCGCTGAGCGCGCTCCAGCTCGCGTCGCTGAGGAACGAGTCGTCGTGCAGTTCATCGACGGCGCGCAGGATCGCCGCGTCGAAGGCGCTCCAACGGGGCGCGTCGGCGGCTTCGGTGATGCGCACGATCTCGTCGTCGCGCAGACCGGTCGCGCGACCGATCACCGCATGCTGGCCCCACTCGTATTCGGAGCCGCAGCGCCAGCCGATGCGCAAGATCGCGAGTTCGCGCTCGCGCGGCGGCAGCGTCGACTTTGCGAGCACATGCGAGCCGAACACCAACCAGCGACGCATCAGCTTCGGATGATGGGCGAGCGTGCGGAAGATGTTCAGGATCGGGCCGCGGCTGACGCTGCCGCTGGTGGCGCCGAGTAGCGCGCGCGTCTCGTCATCCATCTCGGCATCCGTGAGCGGCGCGACGCGCGGTGTCTGCAGTCGGGGCATCGATGACTCCTCGAGTTTGGTTCGCCCCAGAATAGGCGAGGCCGTGCATCCCGGTTGGGAAACACGGCCTCGCGATGCGAAGGTCTTCGAAGTCGCTGCGTGGTTGCCTACTCGAACACGTAGGCGCTTTCGCTGTGTTCCGAGAGATCGACGCCGCTGTACTCCGCTTCTTCCTCGAGTCGCAGGCTGCCGAACACGGCGCGCAGTGCGAGCAGGATCAGGATCGTCGCAACCGGCGCGAAGATCGCCGTGAACAGGACGCTCTGCAGCTGGATCCAGATCTGTCCACCGCGCGTCATGCCCTCGGGCAGCGCGAAGTCGGCGATGAAGATGCCCGTCGCGATAGCGCCCCATGTGCCGCCAATCCCGTGCACGCCGAACACGTCGAGCGAGTCGTCGTAGCCGAACATCGGCTTCAGGAACGTCACGGCGCCGTAGCAGAGCACTGCTACACCGACACCGATCGCGATCGCGCCCATCGGCGTGACGAATGCACAAGCCGGTGTGATGGCGACGAGGCCCGCCACACACGCCGTTGCGGCGCCCAGTACCGTCGGCTTGCCGCGGTGCAGCCACTCGATCGCCATCCACGTGACGAGTGCGGTCGAAGCCGCCGTGCTCGTGGTGAGGAAGGCGAGGCCGGCGATGCCATCAGCCGCCAGCTGCGAGCCGGCGTTGAAGCCAAACCAGCCAACCCACAGCAGCGAGGCGCCGATCACCGCGAAGGGCAGGTTGTGCGGCGGCATCGACTCCTTGCCGTAGCCGCGGCGCTTGCCGAGGAAGAGCGCGGCGACGAGCGCCGAGTAGCCGCTCGACATGTGGACGACGAGTCCGCCCGCGAAGTCCTTGGCGCCGAGCGTGAAGAGCCAGCCGCCGCCCCAGACCATGTGCGCGAGCGGGCAGTACACGACGAGGATCCAGATCGTGATGAAGGCGAGATACGGACCGAAGCGCATGCGCTCGGCGAAGGCGCCGATCATCAGCGCGGGCGTGATGATCGCGAACATCGCCTGGAACATCACGAACACATACTCGGGAATCGTGTAGCCGGTCCAGAGCGTGGTGGGTGTGATTCCGGCGAGACCGAACTTCGAGAGATCGCCGATGAACGCGTTGCCCGGTCCGAAGCTCAGCGTGTAGCCGACCAGGATCCACAGCACGCCGACGACACCCGCCGACACCAGGCACTGCATGAAGAGCGACAGCACGTTCTTGGAACGCACCAGACCCGCATAGAAGAGTGCGAGCCCGGGGAGCGTCATCAGCAACACGAGCGCGGTGCTGGTGAGCATCCATGCCGTGTTCCCCGTATCGAGCGTGGGCGCTTCGCCTTCCGCAGAAGCCGCGCCCGCCAACAACAGGGAGAACGCGAAGGTTGCGAGCCCACTCCAATACGGAGCGGCGCGTCGGGAATCACTACGAGCAGGCAACGCCATCGAAGTCCCTCCATTGGGCGCCGGGCGAATCGCCGGCGCGACATCGCCGCGCTGTAGAGCAATGCGCGTGCCACTCGCGAGATGAGCTCGAGCCGGCCCGCGTGAGCAGCAGAATGCAGCGCGCGATGAACGTCAGCGAATGCGCACTGCGCGTGCTCAGGGCATGGGCAGAGAGTTGCTCACCTTGCAGGCAGAAAGCCGACGAGAGCGTGTTTCGCGAGCCGCGAGTCGTCGCGTTGATAGGAACGGGGTTTGCAAAAGGGTAGAGACATGGACTCTCATCGAAGCGACGGCGGTCCCCACATTGATCCTGGTCTCCAATCCCTGTTCGCAGCGTTTCAACAGCGCGCGATTGCGAACGGTGAACGCGTGACACTCCGCGCATGGCTCGATCGCGCAGAGGCTTGGCGCATTCTCGATGCGTTGCGCGAAGCGGGCGGCAATCGATCCGCGGCGGCGCGCGCGCTCGGGATCGGGAGACGCACGCTCTACACGAAGATGGAGAAGCTCGGCATCCATCCTTCGTGGGAGGCGGGCGGCGCATCCTCGACGAATCTGCGGGTGGCCGGACCCGCTTAGCGGTCCGGCTTCGCGGATCTTCTCGATGCATGCGCTCAGCGAAAGCGCGGCGGTTGTCGCGATGTAGCTCTTGCTGCGTTCGCCATCCTATTCGAAGCTCGGCGCGTCGCGCGGCTCCGGCCGTGATCGACACCGGGAGGCGAATCGGAATGTCGCGTGATTTGCGAGCGCTCGGCTTTGCGCTGTCGCTGGGATTGCTGGCCTTTGGATGCACGACCGCGAAACAGGCGGGCGAACGGGTGCTCTACAGCGTCAACCCGTTTGCATCGACCGACGCAACGGTCGTCGGTGTCTCGAGGCACGGTCCCTATCTATTGGTGTCGCTCGCGGGGCCGATGGCGGATCTGCGTTTCTTCGCACCGGCGACGGAGGCTTGCCTGCAGGTGCTCGCTCCCGATGCGAGCGTGAACTACGCGAAGTCGGGCCAGTTCGGTCGCTTTCGACGCGGCGAGCAGATCTGTGATCCGATCGGCACGGCGTCGCTCGCGGCGTGGCGAGACACGCAACCGCGTCGCCGGGGAGCTCCCGTCCCGCGCGCTCCGGCCTACTACCAGGTCGTGCAGCAAGATGCGGAGCTGATCTTCGTTCGGGGACGCTTCCCACTCGTCTCGCGCATCTACATCTCCGGTGGCTACGACATCGTCGCGGTACTGCCGAACGTCGCGGCGTGTGCCGCGGTTGCGGCGCGGAGCGAGGCGTCGCTCGAGTATCGAGTGGCCGGTCCGCAACCGTTTCGGCTGCTGGACGGCGACCAGGCGTGTGACGTGCTCGGCTTCGCGTTGCCGCTCGAAGTCCCCAAGTCCTGACGGCAGCATTCACGTCCGGTTGATCGGATCCGTCACGCAGCGTCGCGTTCGCAGTGGGAAGTGCGCTGCCGCTGCATTGCCAGCGACGCTGAGATGGCGCCGATTGCCAGCACGCCGCCGGCTCCGAACGCGAGTGCGAACGAGCGGGGTGTGTTGGCGCCGCCGTAGATCAGTGTCAGCAACGTCACGCCGAACGACGCACCCACCGAGCCCATCAGGCGACTGACGGCTGATGCGATGCCGAGATCTTCCTCGGCAGCAGCGCTCGTTGCGGCGCTCGAAATCGAGGGCATGCAGAGTCCATAGCCGAGTCCTTGCAGCACGAGCCCGACGCCGACGGCCCAGAAGCTCGACACCAGCGCGCCGCCGGTGAGCACGATCATCGAGAACGTCATCACCAGGCAGCCGATCCATGCGGCGGCGCGTTCGCCGACCCGTTCGCCGAGCGCGCCGCCGAACGGCGAGCCGAGCGCATACGAAGCCGTGCGCAGCAGCAAGACGCCCGAGGTCGCGGCGATCGACAGCGCGAAGCTGCGCTGCAATAGAAACGGCGCAACCACGAAGGCGCCCATGTACGAAGCACTGGTGAGCGCATTGGCGATGATCGGCGCCGCGAAGGCGCGCGTGCGGAGCAGCGCGAGCGGGAGCAGCGGCGCGGCGACGCGTCGCTCGATCGGACCGAACGCGGCGAGTCCGAGCGCGCCGACTGCGCAGGAGCCGAGCACCCACAGCGACGCGATGCCGTGTGCACGCACCTGCCCGAGCGCGAGCATGAAGCCGCCGACGCCGAGCGCGAGCGCCAGCGATCCGGCTACATCGAAGCGCACGCGACGCGGAACGGTTTCGCGCAGAACCGCGTAGGCCAGCGAGAATGCTAGAAACGAGAAGCAGGCCTGCATCGCGAACACGACGCGCCAGCCGAACCAGTCCACCAGCGGACCGCCGACCGCGAGTCCGAGCGCGGGCGCCCCAGCCGCCGTCATCGACCACCAACCCATTGCCCGCACGCGACCTTCGCGCGGTGTCACGCTGAAGATCAGCGCCATCGCGGTGGGCTGCGTGGCGCCGCCCAGAGTCGAGGCCAGCGTGCGAAGACTGATCAGCGACGCGGGGTTCCACGCGAGCGACGTAGCGATCGCAGTTGCAGTGGCGGCCGCCGTGCCGAGGAGGAAGACCCGGCGGTGCCCGCGCAGATCGCCGAGTTTTCCGAGCAGCGGCAACGCCACCGCCGAGACCAGCATCGGCGCCGCGATCACCCAGGCCATCGTGGTCTCGCGCGTGCCGAACTCGTGCGCGATCGAAGGCAGCGACACCGTCAGGATCGTGATCGGGAAGGTCGCCGCGAACATTCCCGAGAGCGCAGCGAAGAGCACCCACTTCGAGTACGCATCGCGCGCTTCGAGCCGCGCGATCCAACGCATGCGCCACGAGGCTTCGCGGTCTGCGTCGGGCGGCGCGTTCATCGCGAGTGCTTCTCGATTCGCTGGCTCGGCATCGGGTTCACTCGCGAGGCAAATCGAAGCGACCGCCTCGTTCGGCCTGCGGTCCACGCTAGTCTGGCCGCCCGGATGACAATCAGATTGATCGGCGCAGGCTTTGGTCGCACGGGAACGCTCTCGCTGAAAGTCGCGCTCGAACGGCTCGGCGTCGGACCTTGTTACCACATGAGCGAAGTCTTCTCGCATCCCGAACACATCGCCGTTTGGAACGACGCGCTGGATGCGAAGGCAGTCGATTGGGACGCTCTCTTCGCCGGCTACGCAGCAACCGTCGATTGGCCCGGCTGCCATTTCTGGCGCGAGCTCGCGCAGCGCCATCCCGACGCGAAGGTGTTGCTCACGCTGCGCAGTGCAGAGTCGTGGTACGCGAGCGTCCACGAAACGATCCATCCCGTCCTGCGCAACGCACCGCCGCCCGATCCGAGCCTCGCGGCCTGGCACGCAATGGTGACGAAGCTGATCGACGTACAGACCTTCGGCGGTCGCTTCGAAGATCGCGCGCACGCGATCGGCGTCTACGAGCGGCACAACGAGAGCGTGCAGCGAGAGATTCCGCGCGAGCGCTTGCTGGTCTACGAAGTCGCGCAGGGCTGGGAGCCGCTCTGCAAGTTCCTGAATCTCGCGGTGCCCGATGAGGCATTCCCGCGCGTGAACTCCAAGGACGAGTTCCGCGCCCGCGCCGGGTTGAGCTAGTCCACCGCATTCCCGCTTCGACCGGAACAACCAGCAATTGAGAGGAATCCCGTGTCACAGCCCGCTGTCATCGTCGAGCAGGAAGGCCCCGTTCTCGTCGTCACGCTGAATCGGCCGGAGAAGAGGAACGCGGTCAATTCCGAGGTGATGTGTCGCCTCTACGACGCCTGGGTGCGACTCGACCAGGACGATGCGATCCGCGTCGCGATCCTGACCGGCCGCGGCGACACTTTCTGTGCGGGCATGGATCTCGCCGAGATCGGCAAGTTGCGCAGCGGTGTCACCGACAACGAGTGGCTCGAACGTGTGCGCAAGGAACCCCACGTCATCTACGGCGCGTGGCTGAAAACCTATCGCCCGACGAAGCCGGTGATCCTCGCCGCGGAAGGCTTTGCGCGCGCGGGTGGCACCGAAATCCTGCAAGGCACCGATATTCGCGTCGCCGGCGAGAGCGCGATGTTCGGCGTCACCGAAGTGCAGCGCGGACTCTTTCCGATGGCGGGATCCGCGGTGCGCTTGCGCCGTCAGATTCCCTACGCGATCGCCGCCGAGATGTTGCTCGCCGGCGACGATCTCCCGGCGCGACGCGCCTACGAACTCGGTCTAGTGAATCACGTCGTGCCGGATGGGCAGGCGCTCGCGAAGGCGATGGAGATCGCGCAGCGAATCGCCGCGAACGGGCCGCTCGCCGTGAAGGCGCTCGTCGCCACGTTGCGCGCGACGGAAACGTTGCCCGAAGACAAGGCATTCGAGATCGAGCAGCAGCACGGTCTCAAAGTGATGATGTCGGCCGACGCGGCCGAGGGGCCGCGGGCGTTTATCGAGAAGCGAAGGCCGGTGTTCAGCGGCCGCTGAACGCCTCGCGCATTTTTTTACGCGATGCGTGACCGGCGCAGCGACACGAGTGCGCAAAGCGCGACGACGCCCGCTCCCAGCGTTCCCGCTTCCGGCGTGTTGTAGACGAATTGCGTGACGAGGCCGCGTGATTGGTTCTGCTGCGGCGTCGCGATTACGTGCGCGCCAGTCGACGGCACGACGTTCTCGACCGCGCGCGAGACCTCGTCGCTGAGGGTGTTCTGGAGGTCGAGCGTGTATTCGAACGGAAAGACTTCGCTGAGGTTGTAGATCTCGAGCAGAAGGTTCCCCGCGGACGGGTCGTACTCGAACGGCGTCGTGAGAACGATCGTCTGCTCGAACGGGTGGGGCGGCGCCGACAGCAGGGGGATCGGCCAGAGCAGACCACCCGCGTAGACCAGCGTCGCGTCCGGGCCGATGTTGTTGTCGAAGGTGACGTTGTCGAGACCGTCGGCCGCGGCCTGCGTCGTCGAGAGGCGCACCTCGAGCGAACCCACGGTGATGGTCGTCGCCACCGTGTTGTTCGAATCGGTGCGGAAGCGGATCTCGTCGATCGTGATCGGCGCGCTCTGCTCACCGAAGCCGCTGGCGTTGTAGACCTGCTGGTAGCGATACGGTTCATTCGAGGTAACCGTGCGACCAAACGGCAACACATTTGCTTCGTTGCCCTCCACGCTCGTCTGCGCGTTCGGGATCACGACCGTCTCGGCGATGGCGCCAGGTGCGATGGCAATGGCCATCAGCGAAAGCAGGACGAATCGGATCGGCAGCGTCGGCGTGTGGAACATTGCGCGGGTTTCCTCGGGTAGGGGTTCGACGGACGCGGCAGACTAGCGGCCGCTTCGCGTCGTGGGCAATCGTTTTGTCGGTGCGCAACTAGCCGCTGTTGCTGGCTTCTGTTGCCGCGACGCTTGGTTCGTCGCCCCGACTGCGGCCGGGGTGCGCGTGCAAAAAGAAAAGGGCCCGCCCCGTGCGCAAGCGCAGCGAGACGGGCCCGAAAGACGCAGGGGCTAGTAGCGGCCGCGACCGCCGCCACCACCGCCGCCGCCACCGCCGCCGCCGCCGCCGCCCGTGGACGTGGCTTCGTTGACGCGGAGAGCGCGGCCGCCGACCTCACGGCCATCGAGGCCCTTGATGGCCGAATCGGCACTGGAGGAATCACCCATCTCCACGAACGCGAATCCGCGCGGACGACCGGTCTCGCGATCCGTGATGATGCTCACGCGATCGACGGCGCCGTACGCTTCGAAAAGCGACTTCAGCTCGGTGTCGGTCGTGGTGAAAGGGAGATTTCCAACGTAAAGCTTCTTATTCAAGATCAGATTTCCTAAGAGAGGACTGACGCACGGATGCGTCGAGTCTCCTCGGTCTCGGGAGCCTCGGCCAGAACGTCCGGCTGTGGATCTCGAGCACGATGAACCGCCGGCTCGCGACCGAGTGATCCGGGATCGCTCGAACGGAGATCGGCGAGGCGCGCTCAGATGGGTTGATTGACAGGGTGGGTCGGGACGAGGTCAAGAGACTAGGTCGAGAACCGAACGCTGCAGATCATTCAAATGGACGGCCGACGGGTGGATAGCCGATCGCGAGAGGATGGCAAGCGCTGCCGTCAATTGATCTGCGTATTCGTGATAGCTTGCCGTGATGACGTTTCCGTCGCTCGACTTCGATCGCCACCACCGCGAAACACTTCCGCGCGCACTCGAAGGCGGGCGCGCCGCGCTCGTGGCGCGGGCCGTACACGGGCTCGGATCACTCGCTTTCCGATTGCGCGAAGGCGGCGCCTACAGCTATCGGCGCGTCGGCGATTCCATCGTGATCGAGCCCGGTGACGCGAGCGCCGACACCGTGATCGAGGTGGATCGCGAAGCGTGGGAAGGCCTCGTCCACGAACTCGAAGCGCCCGCCGGCTTGCTCTACGCCGGTCGCCTCCGCTGCGTGCGCGGGCATGCGATGCAGCTGATGGCGTGGGAAGCAGGGCTGCGTGCGCTCTACAACGGTCGCCCGCTCTACGACGCGGCCAATCTCGATTTGCGCGATCGCAATGGTGCGCAGCTCGACATCGAGCGCGCTTTCACGCTCGAAGACGACCGCGACGAACTGCGACACTTCCTGGATGTCGCGGGCTATCTCTTCGTTCGCGGCGTTTTCAGCGCCGATGAGATCGCCGCGTTCCGGCAGGAAGCGGAGTCGCTGCGCGGCGAAGCGCGCAAGGGCGACAAACTCTCGTGGTGGGGCAAGAACATGGCTGGCGAAGAGATTCTCTGTCGCGTCACGCGTGCGCACGAGAAGCCGAAGCTCGCGACACTCGCCTCCGACCCGCGTTTGCGTGCGCTCGCCGATCTGGCCAGCCAGCGATTGATTCACAAGAAAGGCGAGGGCGGCGGCGTCACGGTGATCTACAAGAACCCGCAAATGGCCGAGGGGCTCGGCGATCTGCCGTGGCACCGTGATTGCGGCATGGGAGGCCACGCCGTCCTGTGTCCCGTGCTGATCGCGTCGATCTATCTGAGTGCGGCGACGCCCGAGTCCGGCACGCTCGCGATGCTGCCCGCGTCGCATCGCGCGTCGTTCGGCACGCGACCCGCGAACCATCCGGGCATGCCGCGCACAGCTTCGCTGCATGCACAACCCGGCGACGTATCGCTCCACTACGGTGACACCATGCACGCCGCGGCGCCGCCGACCGACGTCGCGCGCGACGACTATCGGATCTCGGCAATCGTTGGCTTCGCGCGACCCGAGGCGGCGCACCACCGCGGTGAGAAGAGCTACAACGATGTCCTCCATGGCCGGGAAGACGGGCAAGTGGAGCATCTCGAGCGCGTGGCCGATCGCGCGTAGTCGGCCGCTGATGTCAGCGTCGCCGAAGCTGTGCGGCGCCCGTGATCACGGGTAGATCGAGTGGACTCAGCGGCCCCGGGCGCGCCGCACACACCGCGGGAATCGCGTTGACGATGCGGTTGGCGGCGGTGGCGTTGCCGCCACCCGCAGCACCGGGCTCACCGGGCTCGGTGCCATGCACCGTCACGACGAGATTGGGATGGCCGCTCAGCAACACGCGATGCTCGCCGCCGGGCGACGTCGAGTGCGGCCACTCGGGCGCACACGCGTCATCGATGCGCGTCACGTGCTCGATCACCAAGAGCGCGCGACCCTCGACGATGCCGCGCACTTCGAAGCGGAACGCGCCCTGTGTGCCGCGTTCGAAGGTGCCCATGCCGGGCACGTCGATGCTGCGTTCGAGCGCGCGGCGCTCGACATGCGTAGTGATCGCGTCGAGGCGAAGATCGAGCGAGTCCGCCAGCACGCGCAGCATCGGCGCCCACACCATGTCGAGCGAGAAATCGAGCAGCATCAATGGCAGCTGCTCCATCGGCTTCCCAAAGCCGATGACATCGCGCACCACGGCGGGCTGATCGTAGAGCGCGTAGTTGAAGAGCTCCTGCGCGCGGATCTCGGTGATGCCGGCGCCGACGCCGCTCACCAGCGCCGGCAAGATGTCGAGCGCCCAGCCGGGATCGATCCCCGACACGAACACCGACGAATTGCCGGCCGCGCAGGCCGGCTCGATCACATCGAGCAGCGCGCGCGGTGCGCTGGGCGGATGCAGCAGCGGATAGAACGCGGTCGACACGACATTGCGTCCCGCGCGCAAGCAGCGCTCGAGATCGGCGAGCGCGTCGGCGGGGCGTGTGTCGGCGGTGGCGGTGTAGACGACGGCATCGACGTCGTCCGCGAGAGCGATGGCGACGTCGTCGGTGGCGAGGATCCCGAGCGGGGCGATGCCTGCGAGTTCACCGGCATCGCGACCGATTTTCGTCGGGTTCGACACCACGACGCCGACGAGTTCCAGATCGCGGTGCGCCGCGACTGCGCGCAACGCGGGGCGACCGACGTTGCCACTTCCCCAAACGACGACGCGATGGGTCATTCGAAAACCTCGAGTTGGTGCATCGCGCGAGCTTCAGAAACGGCAGACGCCCGGAGCATGGAAGCCTCCGGGCGTCTGCACTCAGTGGTAGCGGGGGTGGGATTTGAACCCACGACCTCCGGGTTATGAGCCCGACGAGCTACCAGGCTGCTCTACCCCGCAACAAAGCGACGGCAGAGTAGGGCGAGGCATGAGGCTGTCAACGGCGTCGGATTTCTCGAAACGAACGCGGCGCGCTGTCTTGCCCGCGCGTCTGCTCTCACCTTGCGCGCGATTTGCATTCTTCGTGCACGACTCGCGGTGACGCAACTCGTCACCAGGTGCCGAAATTCGTCACTCCCCATTCAATGCTGTGTGTGGAGGACGCGTGATGCCGCGGAAGCTGAGTTGGTTGCAGGCGAGTGCGAGTGCAGTGATTGCGAGTGGCCTGGTGTTGGGCGCGTGGAGCGCACCGGTGCAGGCGGAACTGCTGTACCGCTGGGAGTCGGCGGATGGAACGGTGTCTTTCACCGACGACGCCAAGCGCGTGCCCGAGCGCTATCAGAAAACCGCGGAGCAACTCGATACCAGCGTGCTCTCCGGCTACGGCCGCTACACGCCGACTGACGCCGTTGCGAGTCAGGAGTATGCGAAGCGCCTCGCCGAGCGACTCGCGATGCTGCGCGAAGCGAATCGCGCGGACGAAGAGCGTGTTGAAGGTGCTGAGCGCGAGGCCGTGGCCGCGCCGCGGGGAGTCGAGCGAGCGCCGAAGCCGCGCTCCATCGAACGGCGACGCGCCTATCTCCAGCCGGACGGCTCGATCCGCTATCGCTACACGCGCAACGAGCAATCCTCTGCAACGAACGAGTACGACGGTCCGACGTTGCCCGTCGATCCCAACGACCCGAGTCCCGTCGTGACGGAGCAGAAGCAGGTTCGCGTGCCGGGACAACCGATCACGCAGACGATCACCGTGACACGTCAGGGTGATCGCGTGTTGAGCGTGGAGAAGCCGAGCAGCAACTATCACACGCTCGATTTCGGAGAGATGTCCGACTACGACAACTAGCGCCGTCGAGTTGACGGAAGCGAGCAGGCGCGGCCCCCCTCAGAAACGCGCCCGCTCTGCTCCCGTCTCCCCCCAACACGTTCGAGAACCTCAGTCGGACGCGGGCTCCGCGTCCGACTCTTTCTCGATCACTTCCTCGTCACCCGCGTCTTCACCCGCGTCGTCGTCTGCGTTCGCCGCCGGCGCAGCGGCCTCGGCGGCCGCCTCGTACGGCTCGAGCTGGCCCGGCGGGATGCCTGCACGGCGCGCCTCGTCGATGACATCGGGCAAGGCACGTTGCGCCGCGTCGTATTCGTCGCGCGCGGCTGCCAATTGGTCGAGGTACTTCTCTTTGGCGTCTCCACGCGGATAGCGGCGCGCGGCGCCTTTGCCCTTTGCGTTGCCGAGCTGATCCACTTGCCGCTGCGCGAGATCAAGTCTCATTTTTGCGTCGTCGAGCTTTTTGGTCCAGACGACAGCTTCGGAGTCGGATCCCTGCGCTTCGTCGCTCGCCGCCGATGTCGGCGCGTCGTTTGCTTCGGCCGCAACGCGCAACGGAAGAGCGAATGCCGCAATCGTGCAGAACAGGAAGGTTAGAAAGAGCGATTTCATCGAGCAGACTCCTCCAGCTTCGGACGTCGATGCGGAGTGCGTTCCTCCACCCATTCGGTGAGCGCACGCGCGGTGCCGCCGTCGAGCGCAAGGAAGCGCAGGCCCATGCCCGGAAGGTGGCCGTGGGGTTGCTCCCGGGTCCACATCACCAGCGCAGTCGATGCGACGAGCGCCTCGCTCTCGGGCAGCCGCATCGTCAACTCGAGCTCGACCGGTGGCGCGACGATGCGCCGCGATTCCACGAAGACCCCGCCGCGCGAGAGGTTGCGAGCGAGGCCGTTCCACTCGTCGCGACGGTGGCGCATCTGGATCGGCACCGAGATTGCGATGCGCGGCAGTCCGCGCGGTGCGTCGTCGAGCAGCCGGCGCGCGCACTCGAGGAGCGCGACGCGATCGATCGGCTTGGGCAATACATCGTCGGCGCCAGCGCGCACGGCGCGTTCGCGCTCGTCGGCGTCCCCGGTGGCGGCGAGCAGCACGATGCGCGGTGCACCGAGCAGCGGATCCTGCTTCAGCACACGGCAGAGTGTCGCGCCATCGATGCCGGGCATGCGTGCATCGGCGACGATCAGGTCGGGTTGCTCGAGACGCGCGACGGAGAGTGCTTCCTCGCCGCTCGCGGCGGTGATCACGCGACCGGCGCGTGCGAGGAAGAGCGCGCCGAGTTCGCGCAGCAGCGGGGCGTCATCGACGACCAGAATCGTGCGGCGCGTCTGGACGAGCGCCTCGCTCTCCATGGCGAGGCCTGCATTCACGGTGCGTGTTCCTGCAACGTCGGGCGGACGGTCCAGATGTTCTCCGCGAGCTCCCACTGTTGTTCTTCGGAGAAGGAGATGACGATCGGCGACGAGGAGCGGTATCCCGTGTATTCGACGATCACGGTCGCGCTGGTCTTGCCGTTGTCCATTTCCTGGACTGCGTAGTCGGTGAAGTGGATGTCGCGCAGCGCGACGGTGCGATCGCGGAACGCATCACGCGCATCGACCGCGACGAAGGAGCGCGCGCTATCGAAATCGGTGAAACGCATCAGGCGTGTGTATCGCTTCTGGGTCTCGTGAAACATCGTGTTCTGATCGGCCATGCTGGCGCAGCCCCACGCACCAACGGCGACGGCGCACCCAACGACGAGCATCGCAACGCGACGGATCCGCATGCAGCCACCTCCTGGCGGAAAGACGTTCCCACCATTGGCGCTATCGGTGCTCCTGCGTCTCGGGTTGAGTGCTGGCGCGAGGTCAGGCCCGAGAGCTGCCGGTGAGGCGCGCTAGGGTTGCGCGCCGCTGGAGGATTTTGGTGGGTCTGTTGCTGGGCATCGATGTAGGCGGGACGAAGGTGGCCTTCGCGCTCGGCGACGCGGCTGGCGCTCTGCACGCGTCACACCGGCGTGCGACATCGCCATCAGGCAGCGGCGCAACGGATGTCGCGGCGATGGTCGAGGATCTGCGCCGACTCGTCCGCGAGGCGGGCGTTTCGCTGCGTGACATCGACGCGATCGGCGTCTCGGTGCCGAGTCCGCTCGATCCCGTTCACGGCGTCGTGTTGGGCCCGCCGAATCTCCCCGGCTGGACCGGCGTGCCCGTGCGCGATCTGTTGCACGAGGCGTTCGGCGCGCCGGTGTTCGTCGAGAACGACGCCAATGCGGCGGCGCTCGCCGAATGGCATTTCGGCGCGGCGCGCGGTTTCGAGCACGTCGTGTACCTGACGATGTCCACTGGTGTCGGCGGCGGGTTGATTCTCGACGGTCGTCTCTACCGCGGCGCCCTCGCGAGCGCGGGCGAGTTCGGGCACGCGCCGGTCGAATGGGACGGCGAGCCCTGTTCGTGCGGCCAGCGTGGCTGTCTCGAAACCTATGTCGGCGGCGCGGCATGGACGCGCCGCTTGCGACGTCTCGCTCCGCCAGAGAGCCGCGCTACACAACGCGCCGGTTCGCGCGACGCAATCACGCCCGAGCACATCGTCGAAGCCGCACGTGCGGGTGACGCCTTCGCGTGTGCGGAGCTCGCACGCTGGTGTCACTACGTCGCACGCGGAATCGTCTGGATCGTGATGGGACTCGCACCGCAGGCCGTGGTGCTCGGCACGATCGCGGCTGCGGCGGGCGACGAACTCGCGCTCGCACCGATTCGCGAACAAGTGCGCGCGCGCGTCTGGCCGTTGCTTCGCGACGAAGTGCAGATCCTCCCCGCGGCCCTCGGTGCGACGCTGCCGTACCGCGCCGCGCTGGGCGTAGCGCTCGAAGGTCTGCGCGCCGGTCAGCTCTGCTTCACGTAGCTGAGGGTATCGGCCAACTCGCCAGCCTCGCGGCGCAGCTCGCCCACCAGGGTGTGCAGCGCCGGCAAGCAAGCCGTCGTCTTGCGGTTGACGTCGAGAATGTGTGCCGCCGTCGTAGAGACCTGGTCGCTCGCGCGGCTGTGCGCGGCGGTGTTCTCCTGGAAGGCGCGGATCATCTCGGTGATCGAGGCGATGTTGTCGCGCACGAAGCGCCCGCTTTGGCGCTGCTCCTCGGTGGAGCGATGCACCTGACGACAGAGTTCGAGCGCCGCCTCGGCGTTGCGCAACAGGTTCTCGCCGGCACGCCGCTGTTCGCCGAGCGCGCCCGACATCTGCTGCACCATCGCCGACGTGCGCTGCGCCGCTTCGGCGACGTGCGCCGAATTGCGCGTCTGCTCGGTGGCAGCGCGTGCGATCTCGGCGACCCGCGCGCTCGCTTCATGTGCTGAACTTCGAATCGCCGACAGCGCCGAACCGGCGCGGCGCGAGCGCTCGACACCGGACTCGACGGCCTGGATCCCGCTGCCCATCGCTTGCACCGCGTTGCGCGATTCATCCTGCACCGCGTTGATCAAGCGGCCAATCTCCTGCGTGGCGCCCTTGGTGCGCTGCGCGAGCGTCTTCACGTGGTTCGCGACCACGGCGAATGCCTTGCCTTGCTCACCGGCCTGCGCGGCGATGATCGCGGCGTTCAGCGAGAGCAGGTTCGTCTCTTCGTTGATGCCGCCGATCACGGTCAGGATCTCGCCGATTTCGGCGATGCGTTCGGCGAGTTTTTCGAGCACGTCGCGCGCATCGCGCGTCAACGAGCGAATCGTTTCGATGCCGTCGATCGTCGCCGACACCGCCGAAGAACCGTCCTCGGCTTCCTGGCTGACGCGATCGGTGAGCACGGCCGCCTCGCGCACATGCTCGCCGACTTGCTGGATCGCGCGATCCATCTGCGTGATCGCAGCGGCCGACTCCTCGGCCATCGCCTCGACCGCGTCGGCGCTCTCGGAGATCTGTCGCATGCTCGCGCTGATCTGGTGGATCGAAGCGGTAGAGGAATCCACCGAGCCGTGGAGCTCGCCGACGCTGCGGGCCACTTCGTCGATCGACGATCCCATCTCGAGGATCGACGAGGATGCCTCTTCGGTGACGGTCGAAAGACTCTCGACCTCGCGGTTGATGCCGCGGATCGATGAGTTGATGTCGGCCATCAGAGACGCGGTTTCTTCGACCGCAGCCTCCTGCGTGTCCGAGGCCTGCTCGATCAGCGCGATTCCGTTCTGGAAGCGTTCGGGCAAGAGCGTCATTCGCTCGCTGGTCTCGCCCAGCCGGTTCGCGACGCCACCGAAGGACTCTGCGATCCGGTTGGCGAGCGCACCCACCGGCGCGAGCGCGCCCATCCGGTTGGTATCGACGCGGGCTGCGACGTCACCGTCGGCGAGTTGCCCGAGCGTACGCAACGTTGCGTTGAGCGGAGCGAGCGCGCGTTGCACCAGCAACACGAGTGCCGTGGCACCGAGCAGCGCGGCCGCTGCGGCGAAGCCGCTCGCCAGCGCCACATCTCCGGTGGCGTGGGCGATCGCGATGGCGCCGCCGCCGGCGACCCCGATTGCAACTACGGCCGCGAACGCGACGCGCCAGCGAAAGAAGCCGAGCAGATTCGAATCGAGCGGGCCGGGCTGCGACACGCGTCCCCCTTCCGGAATCGGTCCGTTGTGCAATCGGCGCAGACGCCGCGCGGCTTTAGCGGCGGGATCCGCTCACGCGGTGCGTGTGGCTGATTCGGTGACGCCACGCGCGAACGGCGCGAAGGCGCCGGCTTCGATCGCGGCGCGCGCCGCTTCCATCAGCCGCAGGTAGAAACGCAAGTTATGGATTGACGCGAGTCGAGCACCGAGGATCTCATTCTCCTGGATCAGATGGCGCAGATAGGCGCGGCTGTGCTCGGCGCAGGTGGGGCAGTCGCAGTCGGGGTCGATGGGATCCGGATCCGAGCGGAAGCGCGCATTGCGAATCCGGAGCAGACCCTGTGACGTGTAGAGAACGCCATGACGTCCGTTGCGCGTGGGCAACACGCAATCGAAGAGATCGATCCCGGCGGCGATCGCAGCGACGAGATCCTGCGGGCGACCTAGACCCATCAAATAGCGAGGTCGCGCATCCGGGAGCTTCTCGTTCGCGACACCGACCAGTTCCTCGCGGCGCGCGGACTCTTCGCCGAGACCGAGGCCGCCGTGTGCGTAGCCGTCGAACCCGAGCGCTGCCGTCGCCTCGGCGCTGCGGCGGCGGAGGTCGGAGAAGACGCCGCCTTGCACGATTCCAAAGAGTGCCTGGTCGGGGCGCTTGCGCGCGCGCTGGCAGCGTTCCGCCCAGCGCAGCGTGCGTTCGAGCGTCACTTCGGTGCGTCGGCGCGCTTCCGGATCGGTGACGTCCGTGCCGAGCCAGGCGGGAGGACGGCACTCGTCGAGCACCATCGCGATGTCCGCGCCGAGCGCTTCCTGAATCGCGACGGCGCGCTCCGGCGTGAGTTCGCGGCGCGACCCATCGCGCGCCGATGCGAAGGCGACACCTTCCTCGGTCACGACGGCGCGATCGGAGAGCGAGGTCACCTGGAAGCCGCCGCTGTCGGTCAGCCAGGGCCCGCGCCAACCGCTGAAGCCGTGCAGACCTCCAACGCTGGCGACGACATCCTCGCCCGGCCGCTCGTGCAGGTGATAGGTGTTCGCGAGCACGATGCGGGCGCCGATTGCGCGCAACGTCGAGGCCTCGACGCCGCGCACGGCGCCGTACGTAGCGACGGGCATGAAGGCAGGTGTCGGCACGTCACCATGAGGCGTCGCGAGCGTACCGGCGCGGGCGGCTCCATCGCGCGCGTGAATCGCGAAGCCGAAGCCGGCGCGCATTGCGTCGCTCACTGGATCCACATCGCATCGCCGTAGGAATAGAAGCGGTAGCCGCGCTCGATCGCTTCGGCGTACGCATCGAGAACTCGTTCGCGCCCGGCGAAGGCTGCTACCAGCAGAAGCAGCGATGAACGCGGGAGATGGAAGTTCGTGAGCAGCACATCGACGACCTGGAACACGCTGCCAGGTCGCAAGAAGATCTCCGTCTCGCCGCTGCCCGCGCATACGCCGCGAGCGGCCGTCGCGCAGCTCTCGAGTACGCGTGTCGTCGTGGTGCCCACGGCTACCACGCGACCCCCTCGCGCACGCGTGCGTGCGATCGCTGCGGCGGTGGCTTCGGGCAGCTCGTAGCGCTCACGGTGCAATCGGTCCGCCGCGAGATCCGCATCGCGGAGAGGCCGAAAGGTTCCAGCACCTACGTGCAGAATGACTTCGGCGCGCTCGATGCCTCCAGCCTCGATCTCGGCCAGCAACGCTTCGCTGAGATGAAGCCCTGCCGTGGGCGCGGCGACGGCGCCGGGCACGCGTGCGAACACCGTCTGGTAGCGATCGAGATCCGCGGACGCGGCAGCGTTGCGCCGGATGTAGGGCGGCAGCGGCGCTTCGCCGACGCGATACGGTGACACGTCCGGCTTTATTGCGAGCATCACCTCGCCGTCGTTTCCGATTGCGACGATCTCAGCGGCGAAGCCGTCCTCGCCTTTGCCGAAGCGAAGTGCGAGGCCGACGCGCTGGCGGCCCCGAGAGCGCAGCAGCGCGCGCCAGTGGCCCGGCGTTTCGGTGGGCCCGAGCACGAGCGCTTCGACGCGTCCGCCGGTCAATTTCTCGCCGCGCAATCGAGCCGGCAAGACACGCGTCGCGTTCACGACGAGCAGATCACCAGCGCGCAGCAGGCGCGGCAGATCGGCGATTCGCGCATGCGACCGAACGCCGGTGGCGCGGTCGAGAACGAGAAGGCGAGCCGATTCGCGCTCGGGCGACGGGGCCTGCGCGATGCTCGACGCCGGCAGCGTGAAGTCGAAATCGTCGAGCGAGAGACTCACGGCTTGGCGGGAGTCTGCACGAGGGCGGCACGCAGCGCGGGCGCGTCTGCAATCGCGTCGTACGAGAAGAGTGCGATACCCGCGGGACGCGCGGCGAGCGCCAGCTCGCGTTGCGTGCGCGCGCGCGCGGGATCGCTCGCAAAGAGCCAGGAACCGAGGCCGATCCAGACGCGATCACCACCGACACCGCCAACGCTCGATGCGATGAGGTAGCGCAGCAATTTGTCGTCGGTCGTGTATGCCATGGGCGCTGCGAAATCGATCAGGCGCGTCTCGAGCCAGCCGCGCCAGTCCTGGAAGATCGACAGATACGCGCGATCCGCGTAGGCCCACACGGCGGCCGACAACTCGATCGACGGCTTCGCGATGCGCGCCGCAACGCCGACGCGGCGCACCACTTCCGTGACGCGATCGCGGCGCCAGTCGTCGAAGCGATCGGCGTTGGCGAGCGAGTCGCCGAGCGGCGCGCTGAGTCCCGTCTCGCGCTCGAAGCGCGCGCGCGAGGCAGCGCCGTAGCCAAAGTCGAGTCCCACGCCGAAACGCGAACCAGGTGAGAACGGAAGCACGTCGGGATGGCGGATGTAGTCGAGGTGTACGCCGTCGAGCGTCGGGTAGCGCGTGACGAGTTCGGCAACGATCGCCGCGAGCGTGTCGGGCACGCTTGGCGCCGCCGGGTCGAGCCACACCTGGCGCGTTCCCATTCGGTAGTACCCGCGATCCGGCGCGGGCACTTCGAGATCGGGATAGGTGAGCACCGAGCGGCCGCGCCGATCGACCTGCACCGCATCGGGACCGAGGCGCGCGAGCAGCGCGGCGTTGCGATTCTCGGAGAGCGAGAGCGCGTTCATCCAGGCGTGTACGCGCAAGCCATTCGCGTGGGCGGCATCGAGCAGTTGCGCCAGCGCGTCCTTGCCGTTGCGATCGCGTGTACGGCGGTGCGGCGCCGCGTCGGCCAGATCGGAGTCGAACCACGATCGACCGCCGCGATAGACCTGCACGAAGAGATCGGTCGTGCCGAGTGCGCGCGCGTCGGCGATCAGCCGCGGGATGCGCGCGGGATCATCGAGTACGCGCACGGAACCTTCGCACGGAACCCAGAGTCCCTGTCGCGCAGCGACCGGAGCAGGCGTCACGGGAGCGGGGGAGGGCGCCTCGCCGTGCGCAGCAAGCGCGATCGCGGCCAGCGCGAGCGCCAAGCAGGGAAGGAGCGAGTTGGCGTGGGCGCGACGCGGCTGCAAGCCGGGCGAAGCTATCCGACGGCCTCGACATGGACAACGCGCGCGTCTCGGTTGCGTTGACAGCGCCGCCCACTCGCTCACACTCGCGAGCGATGGGAGGGCTTCGCCGACGCAACGAATCGCGGTGGGTGCTGAGCGTCGTTGCGCTCGCCGCCGGCGCGATGATGGTGTGCACCGCAGTCGCGGAATCGAAGCCTGCCGACACGGTCGAAGCGCGCGCGATTGTTGCGCTGCAGGGAGCGGCGGATGCGCTCGCGCGCGGTGACGCCGCCGTCGGAGCCCAGCGTTTCGATGCAGCGGCCGCAGAATTCCCCGAGCTCGCCGATCACGCGGGCGCACTTGGCGCAGAATCGTGGCTCGCTGCGGCGCGACCCGCGGAGGCGGAGTCGTCGGTGCGCGGCGCGCTCGAGCGCGTGCCCGCAACGACGATCGGCGCAACGCTCTTTGATCTGCTCGGTCGCGCGCGCGCGCAGCAGGGCGACGCCGTGGGTGCGCGCGCTGCGTGGCGCGAAGCGCTAGCGCGCGGTGCAGCCGACGGCAGCGATGCGACGCGGTTGGCGCTCGCAGCTTCGCTCGCCGAAGCCGGCGAAATCGACGCCGCAGCGAGCGAACTGAGAACGCTGTGGGTCGATGCTGCCGACCGCGCAGCGGGCGACGACGCCGGCCGCCATCTCGATGCGCTCGAGATGCGCGCGGGTCGCCCGCTGCGGACCGCGGCCGATCGCGTCCGCCGTGGCGATCGACTCTTCGAGCGCCAGCGCAGCGAGGCCGCTCTCGCGGCCTATGACTCCGCACTCGCAGCGGGTGTCACGGGCGCGGATCGAAGTCGTGCGCAGCTGCGACGCGCCGAGTCTCTGTTCCGCGTGCGTCGCTACCGCGAAGCCGAGGCGGGCTTCGCCGCGCTCGGCGCGGATTCCGAAGCGCGCGTCTGGCGCGCACGGGCGCTCGCGCGTTCGGATCGCGTCGACGAATCGATCGCGCTCCTCGAAGCGATCGGCAACGAATCGCAGAGTGCTACTTCCGCGTATGCCCGCTACCTCGCGGGAACGCTGCTCGAGGGTCGCGGTCAGCAGGAGCGTGCGCGCGTACTCTTTGCTGCGTCGATCGAAGGTGCGGACGAGAAGATCGCGACGCAGGCGCTCTGGCGCCTCGGTTGGAGCGCGTACACGACCGGCGATCGCGAGACCGCGCGACGCCGCTTTCGCGCACTCGCGACCACCTACACCGCTCCGCTCGATCAACTCGCCGCGCGCTATTGGGCGGCGCGTTCGCTCGAGGCGGAGGAGGCGGACGAAGCGCGGCGCGAGTTGGCCGCGATCGCCGCCGAGTATCCGTTCTCCTACTACGGCTGGCGCGCAGCCGCTCGAACGAAGGTCCAGCCGATTGCGCGCACGCGGATCGCGGACGGCGACCCCGCGCTGCGCGACCGCGATCTGATCGCGCCGCGCGTGCTCGTCGCGGCGGGTCTGCGCGAGGCCGGCATGCGCGCGCTGCAGCCGCTCGTCGTGCGCGCGACGAACGTCGACGATCGTATTGCCGTTGCTCGTCTCTATGTCGCCGCCGGCGACTACCACCGCGCGCAGACGCTGGTGATCGGCGCCTATGCTGAGCAACTGGCGCGCGGTGTCGCGCCGGGACAACGAGAGTTGTGGGAACTCGCCTGGCCGGATGCGTTCGCGGCGGAGCGCCGTCGCGCACTTCCCAAGACGTCGCCGGTCGATCCGTGGTTCGTCGCGTCGATCATGCGCGAAGAGAGCGGCTATCGACCCGATGCGGTGTCGGTGAGTGGCGCGCTCGGGCTCTTGCAGTTGATGCCCGACACGGCATCGCGTCTCGCGCGCGATGCCGGCATCGGGAACTTTTCCCCATCGCAGCTGGTGCGTCCCGAGGTGAACGTGAGACTGGGCGCGCTCTATCTCGATCGACTGATGGGGCGCTTCGATGGCGCGCTCGAAGCGGTCGCCGCCAGCTACAACGCGGGACCCGAAGCGGTCGCCGGTTGGCGACGCGGGCCGGTGCGCCCGGCGGACGAGTGGGTCGAAGCGATCCCGTACGATGAGACGCGCGGCTATGCGAGGCGCGTGCTGCGCAGTCTGCACGTCTACCGGACGCTGTATCCGTGAGCGCAGACGGCGATCCGCGCGACGCCTTCGATCTGATCGGAATCGGGCAGTGCTCGATCGATCACGTGTGCCGGGTCGATGGGATCCCGGCGGTCGGCGGCAAGGCCGAGATGCTCGGCTACGAGCTGCTGCCGGGCGGGCAGATCGCGACGGCCCTGCTCGCCGCCGCGCGACTCGGCTTGCGAACCGCCTACGTCGGAACGGTCGGGAACGACGCGATCGCGGAGTTCGTGCTGGCGCCGCTCGCAGCGGCTGGCGTCGATCTCTCCGGTGTACGGCACGTTCCCGCGGCGACGACGCGACTCGCAGTGATCCTCGTCGATCGCGAGAGCGGTGAGCGCACCGTGCTAGGTCATCGCGATCCACGATTGTGTCTCACGAACAGGGACATCCCCGAATCGCGCATCGAGCGTGCGCGCTGCCTGTTGGTGGACGCGGAAGATCCCGAGGCATCGCGCGCCGCGGCGCTGTTGGCGCGAAGCCACGGCGTTCCTGTCGTCGCCGATGTAGACGCGCCGGGCCCCGGTGTCGAAGCGCTGCTCGCAGCCGTCGATTTTCCTCTCGTCTCGCGTTCGTTCGCCGAAACGCTGGCGCTAGATGGAACGATTCGGGGCGGCCTCGACCGTCTCGTCCAGCTCGGAGCCCGCATGGCCGTTGCAACACTCGGAGATCGTGGCTGCCTCGCGCGGATCGGGGATCGCGAAATCGCGAGCCCCGCGTTCGAGATCGCGGCGTGCGATACCACCGGCGCCGGCGATGTCTTCCACGCGGCATTCGCGTGGGGTGTGCTCGAAGGAATGTCGGACGAGCGTTTGCTGCGCGCTGCGAATGCGGCGGCGGCGTTCGCGTGTCGCGGCTTCGGCGCGCAGGGCGAGCTCCCGACGCGCAGCGAACTCGAAGCGTTCCTCCGCGAACGAGAGCCCGGTCCGTGGCGCGATCCTGCACTGCGCGACTGACGCATCAACGTGTCTGGATTGGCGTGGAGGTCGCGATGATGGATGACAGGCGAGGAGAATCGGGCGCGTCGCTTTTGCTCGTGTTGGTCGCCGTCCTCGGACTCGCGGCAACGGGCATCTGGAACCATCAGCGCAACCTGGAAGCGGAGCAGCGCGCCGCGGCGGTGCGACCGATGCACGGCTACTCGACGAACGACCTCGAAGCGCTCGCCGACGCGTATCGACAAGAGATCGGCGCGCACGCGGCAACGTATGCGGCGCAGAAGACCAAGCGTCCCGAGGCGCGTGATCGGCGCTTCTTCGACGAACAGGTGCGTGAGTTCGAGACCGTGCAAAAGCACAGCGGTCGCGTGCGCGAAGCGGGCGCGGAGCTCTCGGTGCGCGAGGCCGATCTTGCGCGAGTCGAGGAGGAACTGCGCGCGCGCAGTGGCGCCGAGACGGATCTCGAGCGCCACCTGCGCTTGCTCTTCACGTTCTGAGCGAGCCGCTCGCGCCTACTCTTCTTCAGGTCCGCTGAACGGCTCGTCCTCTTCGAACTCACCGGGCGGGAAGAGTTCCTCGTCGGGTTCATCGGTCTCGGTGCGAACGCCGAGATCGATGTCTTCCTCGTAGCGAACCGTGCCGTCATCCTCGTCCTCGAGCAGCGGCGCCATCGGACGCGGCTGCTTGCGGGGCGCGGGCGCGGGCGGCGTGGGCGCAACCTTCGGCCGCTCACGCTGATCGGCACTGCACTTCGGGCAGAGCGGAATCGGCTTGTTGAGATCGTAGAATTTCGCGGCGCAGCGGAAGCAGGTCCACTTGATACCGAGCTTCGTTGCGGCAGCGGTACCGGCTTTCACCACGATGGTGCGCGCCGGCTTCTTCGATCTCGGCTTCGCGCTCTTCGTCGCGATAGGGCGGGAGGGCGGCGGGGCCGACGTAACTTTCTCCTTGGTCGCCGGCTTGGTCGGCGCAGACAACGGCTTCGCAACTTTGGCGACAGCTTTGGCAACGGCCTTCAGCAACGCCTTCGGCTTCGACTCAGGTTTTGCGGGCGCTGCCTTCTTGGTGGCGACGGGCTTCTTCGGGGTGGCGGGCTTTTTCGCTTTGCTCGCCGATTTCTTCGATCCGCCTGATTTGGCGCTCGGCTTCTTCTTCGTCGCCATCATTTCGTCCTCGACGCGAGGTTCAAGCCCGCGTCCTGGGCGCGCTGGACGCCTGCGCGCACGTCTTCTTCGCCGTCGACCCTTGCATGGTCGATCTCGACCCATTGATCCGTCGGCGCCGCGATGGCTCCGACGGCGAGCCAACGTCGCGCCAGCGCATCGAGCGCTGCGCGCGCCGTCAGCGGCGAATCACCGCCATCGGCGTTCTTTACCGGTGCGTACTCATCGGCGCGCTCCACTTCGACGAGTGCGACGCGCTCTGCGGCGGGTAGCGCGTCGAAGAGAAAACGCTCGAGCTTGTGTCCATTCGGTTCGGTCGGTTTCACGGCGCAGCCGTCGTCATCGACGAACGGAATCTTCTTGGCCGACGCGTGATAGGGCAGGTAGCGCTCCGCGTCAGCCGCGACGCGCCGCGCGAACGCGACATCGATCGCATGGATCGCGATGCTGCCGGCCCAGTAGACGAGTTCGCCCGACGCATCTTTCTGGTAGCGATGTTCGTCGTCGATCTCGGTGTACTCGACGATCCCGATGCGGCCATCGACGCGCGCGAGCACACCGACTTTCTCGAGCGGGTCGAGCTTGCGCACGACCTTCGCGGACATCTCGGCGCCGGCGCGATCGTGGAGTCCGAGGAAAACCGGGTCGGTGAACTGGATCAGCGGGTTGTCCACCTGGTAGTACGAGATCGTGGTGATACCGCGCGCGCTCATGTCGTCGAGTGCGCCAGAATCGGCGAGCGCCTGGAAAGAACCGCCATGGCCGTTCGGGCTTTCCGCGATGCGGCCGCGCGTCTCGAGCAACAATCGTCCTTCGAAATCGAGCGCGGGCGCCATGCCCTGACATAGAAAAAAGACATCCTCGCGCGGCAGCGAAAAATAGTTCCGCTCCGCGAAGTAGGCGCGCGTCGGAGCATCCGTTGCCGGACTCGTCATCACATACCACGGGATCGGCGCCGCGTAGCGACGTCGCGCGCCGCGGATTTTTTGCGCCTGGAGTTCGAAAAGCGTGCGGCCCGTGACGGGGCCGAGCGGAAAGACACCTTTGGGACCATCGAAGCCGAGCCGCGTTCCCTGGCCGCCTGCTACCACCATCACCGCGACGCGACCCGCACGAAGCAAAACCTCGCCGCGCTCTCGAGCCTCCGCACGGCGAGCGGGACTGCCGCCGTACTCAGGCAGGCATTCGACTGGCGCGGGCTCGAGATTTCGTGCGCCCGGATTCGCGAGCGCATGCGTGTGCTCGTGGACGCGACGCAGCTCGGCCAGATCGATGGCTGCCGCTTGCGTAGCCAACGCCAGGCGTGCGGCGGCATCGAGCGTGTTCCAGAAGCGGAAAACCTGCTCCTGGCCGTGCTCGTGGTAGTGCTTCTTCAGTTGATCGATCGACTGTTGCATTCCGCTGATTCGCCGGGGGGTTCGATCGGCGCCCGCGAATAGCACAGCGAGCCGATCAAGCAAGGTTCGAGAGGGCGACAGGGTGGGGAGCGGACTCGGTCTCGGAGTCGATGATGTCTCGATACCCACTCCAGTCAATTGACATAATCAATCTTATCGGACATTTAAAAAGCTGGGCGCCCGGTACGGCATTCGATTCATCGAGGAGCCGAGGTCTTCGGGATTGCCGTCAGCGCGCGCTCGCCATCTGCGCGGTGGACGTCGAGCATTCCGTCGCGAATGGTCCAGGTCTTCGCAGACTCGAGCGCGGCGATGAGTTCCCGCTCCTGGTCCATCACGCCGTCTCCAGGACAGGCTTTGCGTGTGAGAGCCGCGGGGCCGATGGCGACACGATTCTCGTCTTCGGTGTAGGTCGCCCGGAAGCTGTTGCACCCGGCGTTGCCCGTGACGGATCCCGCATCGAACACCAGCGTCGGAGCGGTGCCGAGCAGCGGGCTCACGACGGCGGTCCGGCCATTGTTGAAGCCCGTCACCTCCCATGTGACACCCTCGAGGCGAGGCGGAGCCTCCGCACGAAACACGAGCGTGGCGCCTGACTCCGGCGTCAGGTTCAGTGCGCCCTCGACGACCGCGAAGTGAAGCGATCCGGAGAGCGCCTTCTTCACGGCCGATTCGAGCGTCATCTCGGGCTCTGGACACGCCATCATCGATCCGGCCAGCGGCCCGAATGTCACCCGGTCTTGCTCGATCGTGTACGAGCCCATGAAGCGATTGCAGCCCGAGAAGCCATCGACCCGTCCCGCTTCAAAGCGAGCACTGACACCGCGCTGTGCCGACGTGAGAGCACGCTCATCGATGCCGGGAAGTCGGGCGAGCCGCCAGTTCGTGCCCTCGATCGCCGCGGACGCGTGGACGGCAATCGGCGCGTCTGCGATGGCTTTCGCGGTGCGACAGCATCCCGAGAGCAATCGTCCGTCGGCCAACGAGATGCGCGCCGTAACCGGGTGTTTCTTGTCGGACATACCGTCGCTGCAGGTAGCCTCACGCAGGAAGGCCACGAGGTCGCCGCCCTCGCCTGCTACGGGCTTGCCGCGCCAGACAGTCTCCGTGATCGGGCCGATGGGTGTCGCATTCCCCCGGTACTCTGCGGGCGGCGCATCCGGGAACGCGAGCCGCGCGGTTCCGCGCCCCACCAGATCGAGACTCCAGGAAGGCTCGTTGCCAAAACAAATCAAGGGCGTTTCTTCCGCCGCTGCGGGGAGTACACCCATGAAAACCGCCAGGACTATCGCGCTCGATTTCAACATCGCTTCCCGCCTCCAGTTTGCGTGGGCGCAGATCCTACCCGTCGATCGCTGCGAAAAAATCCATGGCAACTCTCGCTCGAATGCAGCGACTGGTTTCGAGGCTTGACGAACGGGTTGCGCAGCAAGCACTATCGCTCTTTTTGCGGGCCTCGAATCGAGGTCACGCGAGGGGGACAGAATCAATGCGTATTCGAATCGCGATGGTGGCGAGCGTTCTGATGTTGGGGCTCGTGCTGGGGAGTGCCGTGACCGCACAGGTGCGGACCACGGAGAAGGCGAACATCGTGGCCACCGGCGAGATCACGGCCATCGACGCCGCGACGAAGAGCCTGACGGTCAAGAGCACGAACGACGAGGGCGTCGCCTACGTGGTCGATGATTCGGCCTCGATCATGAAGGGCGCGACGAAGCTGGCGCTGGCCGACCTGAAGCCGGGCTGGAGCGTGGCGATCAACGGCCACGACGACGGCACGCGCAAGCTCCTGACTCTCATCAAGGTCGTGACGGCGCCCACGCCCTGATCCGTCGGCGACTGCGCTCGAACCAGCCTCTGACTCGCAGCGCCGGCAGACTCAGGGAGCTTTGCCAATGCGTTTTTGCGCGCAGACGCTCTTGGATGTGGTACGAAAGCGCCGCTGCAAGCGTGGGCTGCGGCTCGCGCCACTAGAAGGGGGACTTCATGCGATCGGTTCGAATTTCGTGGCTGGCCAAGAGCGTCGGCTGCGCGCTCCTGCTCTCTATGCTCGCGACCAGTGGCGAGGCGCAGGCCGCTCCCTGGGATCAGAAGGCGGTGACCGCGATCGCAGTCAAATTGGAGCGCGCTCTTCGCGACCTGAGCATTACGGTGCGGCGCAATCCACAAGCGACCGCGGGCTCACCGCTGCGACGCGTGCAGTTCCAGGCGCGTGAGAATCTGCGGCTTCTAGTGAGTTCGTCGCAGCGGCTTTCTTCTCAGCTGCGAGCTGGTGAAGACCTCGACGCGACGCTGCCCACGTTTCGGCGGCTGCAAATGCTCCAGCGCGATGCGGAGCGTTCGGCGCGCAGGGCAAACATTCTCGCACCGACCCTCGATCGGATCGTGAGCGCCCAGGCGCTGATTGAAGAGCTAGTGCCCTTCTATGGGCAGGCGGCAGCCGAGGAAGAGGCGGCCGAAAAGGCGGAACCGACGACGGAGCCGGCAAAGACTCCGTAGATGCCAGTGACGGCCTGCGTTGCAGCCGACCTCGAACGAGGCTGCCGCGCGGGCCGTCGCCGACTTCCCAGTGGTCGCGCCTTCAAGAGCTGACCAGCATCAGTGCTCCCAGAATGAGCGCCACCGTCAGGAACGAGACGCCCGCCACCGACCATTGCCGCAACCGACCGTCGGCCCGCTCCATCGCCTCGCCCCAACCTTTGAACGCGTGCGTCGCGTGCTCGGCGGCGACCACCCAATCTCCCACGGGCACGCGCGGCAATCGGTGTTCGAAGCGCCGCAGCGCGAGGGCAAGCGCGGTACCGAGCGCAATCGGCCAGGACGCCTTCCAGAACGACGTCGGCGCGAGCACTTCGTGGAGGCTTCCGTTCGCGACCGTCAGGAACAGTGCCCAAGGCAACGCGACGGCAGCGAAAGCCGATGCGAGCCAGGGCACTGAGAGCGCGGCCGGTGGCGGCCCCTGCCCTGCTTCGTTCGATGAGGTGTTCACGAGAGTCTGCAGGAAATGCAGCATCAGCATTGTGCTGCCGACGGCGGACAACGTGGCGAGCATTCCCACCGCGCCCTCTCCGAGCGGCGCCTTCACGGCCCATTTCGCGAGCGCGCCACCGGTGAACGGCAGCCCGCCCAAGCTCAACGCCAACACGGCCGCGGGTAGCAGCACAGGCCAGGCGCGGCGCGCGCTGGTCTTCGCGACGACACCCAACGCAAGAAAGAGTCCCCCCTTCACGAGGACATGGTTCGCCGCGTAGAAGCTCGCGGCCGACGCCGTGCTGGCGTCGCCCGCCGCCATGCCCATGCCAAACACCGCAGCGAGTAGCCCCATCTGGCTCACGCTGGAGTACGCAAGAACCGTCTTCGGATTCCGTTGCGTGATGCCGATTGCAACGCCGTAGAAGGCGCCGAACAGACCGATGGCGGCGAGCGCCCCGCCAGCATTCGGGAGCGGAGTGTCGAGTGGCAGGAAGCGGATCAGCCCGATCACGCCGGCCTTCACCGCCGCACCGCTCATCACCGCTGCGGCAGCGAACGGCGCCGCCGAATACGCGAGCGGCATCCAGACATGCATCGGCACGAGTCCGATCTTGAGTCCGAGCCCCGCGATCAGCAGCGCCACCGTCGCATCGCGCCACGGCGAGGTGGGAAGCGCCGCGACGACGTCTCGAATCAACACGCTGTCGCCCTCTGAGCCGGCCGCGAGCAGCACGAAACTCAGCAGCAGCGCGGCCTCGCCGAGGAGCGCGAGTGCGACGTACACCGCGCCGGCTCGCCGCGCGCCTGGCGTGCCGGCATGCACGACGAGCCCGTAAGCCGACAGTGAGACGAGCGCGTAGAACAGATAGAAGCTCGCCAGATCGGCGGCGAGGAAGACGCCGAGGTTCCCGGTGAGCGTCATCAGCCACCACACGGCGAAGCGTGGGGCGTGCGGCTTGCCGCGCAGATCGACGGCGGCATACGCGCCCGCCGCGGTCCAGAGCAGAGCTGCAGCGCCGAGCAGCATCGCGCCCGGCAGATCGAGCGAGAGCGTCACGCGGAGCATTGCAGCCGGAAGCAGAAGCGGAGGCCCGCCGACCGCCAGCAACGCAGCCGCCAGCGCGGGCACCGGTGCAAGCGCAAGCAGCCTCGGCATGCGCACGCGGAGCTGCGGGAACAAACACGCCAACAGCATCAACACCGGCAGCAACAGCGTCGCGGCGAGAAGCACGCGTGAATCCATCATCGCAGCACGAACTCGAGCGCGTGCGTGCGACCGATCTGCAACAGCGCAGCGGGCTCGAGCGACACGAATCCCAGCAGCACCGCGCAGAGTGCAAGCGCCAGCGCGATTGCCTCGCGGCGCGGCGACACTTTGGTGCGGAGAACCAGGGGTTCATCGACGTCGCGCCAGAGTTGGCCGAGCACGCGGAACACGTAGCTGCCCGCGAGCAGGCCGCCTGCGAGCATCACGATCGCCCACCACCATTGGCCCGCCTCGATCGCGGCGGTGAGCAGCAACCACTTCGCGACGAAGCCGCCGCTCGGCGGCACGCCCATCAGCGAGAGTCCGCCGAGTCCGAAAGCGATGACAGAAATCGGGAGCGCGCGGCCGATGCCACCGAGCTCTGCCGTGCGGTCGTGCCCAGCCGCTTCGGCGATCAATCCGGCCGCGAGGAACATCGCGGCCTTGGCGAAGGCGTGCGAGAGGAGCTGCATCCAGCCGCCGGTCCAGGCCGCGCCATTCCATGCATGCGCCACGTCCGAACCGATCACGAGCGGAAACACGAAGAAGAGATATCCGATCTGCGCCACCGTCGAGTAGGCGATCAACAGTTTCAATCGTGTCTGCCGCAGCGCGACCACGCTGCCGAACAAGATCGCAGCCGCGCCCAGCGCTCCCAGCAATTGCGCCGCTGCCTCCGGCATCCGCCCCGGCATCACGTCGAACCACAGTCGCACGATCAGGAAGAACGATCCCTTTACGACCAGCGCGGAGAGCACTGCGCTTGCCGCCGCCGGGGCGCCGGCATGCGCGGGCGGCAACCAGAGATGGAGCGGGAAGAGCGCGGTCTTCGCCAACAGACCCGCGGTCATCAGTGACAACGCTACCCACACGACGGGCTCGGGCTGGATGCGACTCGAGAGCAGCCCTACGTCGAGCACTCCATACGCGCCGTAGAGCAGCGCCACGCCGAGCAGATAGAAGACGGATCCGAGCAGCGCGAAGAGCATGTAGCGGAGCCCCGCCGCCAGCGTTTCCGCCCGGCCGCTCAAGCAGACGAGCGGAACCGCAGCGAAGGTCAAGAGCTCGAGCGCGACGTAGAAATTGAAGAGATCGCTGCTGAGGAAGACGAGATTCAGCGCGCCCCACACCGCGAGCAGCAGCGTCCAGAACATCAGCGGCGCACGCCGCTCGGGCGCACCACGCGGCACCTGGAACTCCGCGCGTGCGAAGAGTCCGGCGGCGCCGATCAGGATCGCCGTGGTGACGAGCATCACCGCCGAAAGCCCGTCGGCGCGCAGCACGACACCGAGCGGTGGCTTCCAGCCGCCGAGGACGTAGAGCAGCGCAGCGCTGGAGCGCCAGACGCCGGATGCGATCGTTAGCGCGATGCCGAGTCCCACCGGCATCAGCAACAGCGCGATGCGTTCCGCTGCGCGCCCGCCGAGCGCGAGCGACATCAGCACGCCGATGAATGGCGCCACGATCGCGAGCACCAACAGGAAGCCGCTCGCGGTCGTTCCCTCGAAGGACGAGATCACGAGTTGCCGCCCGCTTTTTCGCCCGCTCCGGACAGATCGGAGCGCAACGAGGCGCGACCCGTCTCCTCGAAGAGTCGCAACAGCAATGCCACGGCCAACGCGGTGGCCGAGAAGGCGACGACGATTCCGGTGATCACCAGCGCCTGCGGTACGGGATCGCCGCCCATCCCGGCGCCCGCGCCCCGCCGCGCGACGACGCCGAAGATCAGGAACACGCCGCTGCCCAGCACATTGAACGACAGGATCTTGCGTAGCGGCTGCGGATGCACGATCAGCCCGTAAAGACCCAACCCTACGAGCGCCGCCGCGATCACGCCGAAGAGGGCTGCGCCGTTCACCTCGACTCCGTCCGCGCAGGCGGGCCCGCCACCAACAAGGCGAGCGCTGCAGCGAGGGAAGGCAGCAGCGCAGCTTCGATCGCGATGATCAGCGGCTTCGCGTAGCCCTCGGGGTAGGCGAGGAAAGCGCCCGCCGTTGCGGAACCGAAGAATCCGACGGCGAGAAACACCGCCGGCCCGGCGACCACGACGAGTCGGAGCCAGCGCCTGCTCACCGGCGGCGCATCCACGAGGCCGGCGCGTTGCGCGAGGATCCACATCGCCGCGAGGATCGTCGCCGCCTGGAACTTGCCGCCGGGCGCGTCGGCTCCGATCCAGAAGAGATGAATCGCAACGAGGATTCCGAACGGCGGCAGCAGTTGCGCGAGGAAGGTCAGCACGCGCTCTTGATTGGAGCTGATGAGCGGCCCGGGATGGCCGCCCCAAACGCGGTCGGGCGCCAGCGACCATACACCGAGCAGCGCAAGCACGAGCACCACCGTCTCGAGCAGCGTATCGATGGCGCGATAGCTGAGCAGCACCGCGGTGACTGCGTTGCCGAGTCCCGTCGACGGAAGCGCCGCCATTGCTTGGGGAGCGAGCGTCGGCGCGGGATCGGGCAGCATCAAGATCGCGCCGGCGATTCCGGCGGAGACCGACGCACAGAGCAGCGCCACGACGAATCGCATCGCCCTGCCCGGCTGCTCGGCTTCCGCCGCCGCTTCGGTCGAACGCAGTCGTGCCGCCGCGCCGAGCAAGAGCGTCCCCGTGACGCCGCTGCCGATCGCGGCTTCGGTGAGCGCCACGTCCGGCGCCGCGAGTCGCACCCAGACGAGCGTCAACAACAGTCCGTACGCGACGAAGCCCACGGCGGCCGCCGCTGTTTCGCGCGTCATCAGCGTCCACGTCGCAACGATCAGCACCAGCGCGGCGAGACCGAAGTCGAAGAGGAGAGCGAGGGCGGCGGTCATGCGGGCGGCTCGGCGGTCCGCGCAGCGCGCGCCAGAAGCTGTGTGACCGCTGCGCTCGCGAACTGGGCGATCGCCCATACCGCGATCAGTTTCAGCGCGCCGAGTACACCGCCCGCCCGCGGCAGCAGGCCGAGCACGATCAGCCCGAGCCCGAGATTGTCCGCCTTGGTGAGCGCGTGCAAACGCGAGAGTGAGTCGGGAAAGCGGAGCAACCCGACGGTTCCCGCGAGAAAGAAGAAAGCGCCGGCGGAGACCGCGACGACGGTCAGGATGTCGAGCGCGAGCGTCATCGGGATGCGCTCGTCACGAACGCGACCGACGAGAACGCGGCGAGCAGCGCGAGCGCCACGGCAATGTCCACCGGCGCGGACTCGCCCGTCGCCGCGGCGAGCAGCAGCAGCGCCGCGATGCCGCTCGTCCCGAGCAGCTGCGCCGCCATCATGCGATCCGTGTTGGCCGGCCCGCGCAAGAGGCGCAACAAGCCGACGGCCACCGTCGCCACGATGAATACGGCCGCGCAGAGCAGGAACTCAGCCATCGCTCGGATCGACTCCCAACACATGCGCCAACCGCGCTTCCTCGTCTTCCAGCTGCGCCACCACCGGCTGACGAACATCGAGGCAATGCACGAGCAGGTCTCCGTTCTCGTCCAGTCCCGACGGTACTGTGCCCGGCAGCAAGCTCGTCAACGTGCAGAACGCATTGCGCGCGGTGCCCGGCCGCAGATGCAGCGGATACCGGATGAAACCGGGCTGCAGCGGCAAGCGCGGATCGAGCGCGCGCACGGCGACGTCGACGCCCGCAACGACGGACTGGCGCAGGAAGCGCAGCATCAGTCGCAACAACGCGAGTGGTCGGAGCTGCCAATTCTCAGCGGGGAGAAGGCGCAGGCTCGTCCAGGTGGCAGCAGCGACGGCAAAGACGCCGGGTGCAAGAGACTTGAGATCGGCGCCCGTGAGCAGCAGCCAGAATCCGGAGAACACAGTGACACGCAGCAGAGTACCCCGCGGCAGGTCCATCATCAGATTGCCGTGGCCAGTGCAGCGTCGTCGTCATGGACGACCCGCACGATTGCGCGACCGAGCCGATCGCAGAGCCGGGCTTCGACCCGAATCGGCCACCAGCCGTACAAGAAGATTTCCATCGGTCGCCACATCGCGACCCAACCGCCGATCATCAGTCCCTCGCGCAGGATCTCAGCGGAGCGTTCGCTCGTGACCGCGGCCGTCAGCAGATCGCCGAGCACGACCATCATCGCGAGGAAGACCAGGCTGATGAGCAGGGTTCGGCGTCCCTCGCGCAGCAGCTGGCGCAGCTGCCGCCTCGCTGCGATCGCCCGCTGCGCGTAGAACGCATGAACGGCATCGGAAAGCACGCGCTCCTCGCCCTCCCCGGCCGCCTTCCGGTCGAGATGAATGACGATCGCGAGCGGCTGGTTGGCGCGCACCTCTTCTGCCCATCCGACGATGTACTCCGCGGCGCGCGGATCGAGATCGCGCTGACGGAACGGCGCCGGGTCCATCGAGTCGAAGAGCTGTCGCGATTCGCCGAGGCGCAGGTCGAGCACGGCGCTATCGGGCGGGAGCGCGGCTGCCCGAGCCTCGCCGCTCATGCGGGGGACGAGGCAGGCGGAGTCGGCTCGCTCTCTCGGCCGCGAAACCATGTGACGTAGAGCGCCGGTAGGAAGATCAGCGTCAACAGCGTGGCCACCAGCAGACCGCCCATGATCGCGACCGCCATCGGTCCCCAGAAGACGGTGACGGCAATCGGGATCATGCCGAGCACCGTCGAAATGGCCGTCAGCATGATCGGGCGGAATCGCGAATCACAGCCATCGAGCACGGCCTGCCAGACGTCCTTGCCGGTCGCGCGTTCGATCTCGACCTGATCGATCAGGATCACCGCGTTGCGAGCGATCACGCCGATCAGCGACAGGATGCCGAGGATCGCGACGAAGCCGAGCGGACGGCCCGAGATCAGCAGCGCCGCGATGACACCGATGAGGCCCATCGGAACCACCGCGAGGACCAGGAAGAGCAGCTGGAAGCTCTTCAACTGGATCATCAGCACCGTCAGCGTGATGAAGATCATCAACGGCACGACCGCGAGGACCGAAGCGCGCGAGTAGGCGCTCTCTTCCGCGATGCCGCCGATCGCGATGTCGTAGCCGGGGGGCAGCTCGTCGTTCAGCGCCAGAACCTTGGGCGCGAGGTCGTCGGCGACCGATTCCGCAAGTGCACCCTCCGCGACGTCCGACTGCACGGTGAGCGTGGGAACGCG
This sequence comes from Deltaproteobacteria bacterium, assembly GCA_031396445.1. Lineage (GTDB taxonomy): Bacteria > Myxococcota_A > UBA9160 > UBA9160 > PR03 > PR03. The sequence continues at coordinate 47,866 of JANNKU010000070.1, forward strand.
ATTGCGCCGCCACACCTGGGGATACTCCTGCCCCGTTTCGATGGTCGCGAACTGCGTCAGCGGAATCGTGGTGCCGTTCGTGAGCGGGACTTGCAGCGTTCGCAAGTTCGAGAGCGCGACGCGCTCCTCCTCGGTAGCGCGCGTGACCACGTCGATCAGATAGATGTCGTCGCGCACCTGCGTGACACTCGATCCCGTAACCGCGGCGTTGAGTGCCGACGCGACGGCCGACGAGGAGAGGCCGAGCAGCCGCGCCTCGTCCTGATCGACGTCGATGCGCAGCTCTCGCGCCGGCTCCATCCAGTCGAAGTTGATGCGTCGCGAGGCGGGATTGCTCGCGACGGTCTGCGCCACGCGCAGCGCGATCGCGCGCACTTCGGTGGGATCCGGGCCGCTGACGCGAAACTGCACGGGCCAGCCCACGGGCGGCCCGAGTTCCAGCGGTGAGACGCGTCCGACGACGTTCGGGAATTTCTCAGCGAGCGCCGCTTCGAGTTTGTCCTGCAGCCGCTTCCGCGCATCGACGTCCTTCGTGACGATCACGGCCTGCGCGAAGAACGGATTCGGAAGCTGCACGTTGAGCGGCAGGTAGAAGCGGATCGCACCGCGCCCCACATAGGTGCTCCAGCGCTCGATGTCGGCGTCACCCTTCAGCAACTCCTCGAATTGGTCCACGACGGTCTCGGTGGCATAGATCGACGCGTTCTGCGGCAGACCGAGATCGACGACGAGTTCCACGCGATCGGACGGCGGGAAGAATTGCCGCGGCACCCAGCGGACCGCGTAGAGCGACGCAAAAAAGAGAACGATCGTCACCGCGATCGTCAGCCAGCGCACGCGCAGCGCGCCGACCAGGAAGCTCCGGTACAGGCGCATCACGAGCGGCGGCTGGCCCGTACTCGGCTTGCTCGACTTCTTCAGCAGCGCGGCGCCGAGGAGCGGCGCGAATACCACCGCGATGATCCACGAGAGGATCAGCGCGATCGTGACGACGGCGAAGATCGAATAGGTGTACTCACCGGCAGAGCTCGCCGCGAAGCCGATCGGCACGAAGCCCGCGATGCAGACGAAGGAACCCGTCAGCATCGGAAACGCGAGCGTCGAATACGCGAAGCTCGCGGCGTCTTCCATGCTGTCACCGGCGTCGAGGCGCCGCGACATCGCGTCCACCGTGGTCATCGCGTCGTCCACGAGCAGCCCGAGCGCGATGATCAGCGCGCCGAGCGAGATGCGCTGCAAGTCGATGCTCATCATCTCCATGATCGGGAACACCAGCGCCAGCGTCAGCGGAATCGACAGCGCGACGACCGCGCCCGGACGAAACCCGAGACTGATGATGCTCACGACGAGAATGATCGCGATCGCCTGCCAGAGCGATTCCATGAATTCGCCGACGGCATCCTCGACGGTCACCGGCTGATCGGCCACGAGGATCGGCTCGATGCCGATGGGCAACTCCGCGACGATTTCCGCCATCGCCAGCTCGATGTTCTTGCCGAGCTGCAGGATGTCGCCGCCCTCGCGCATCGCGATCCCGAGCCCGATCGCGGGCTGACCGTTCACGCGGAAGAGCGGCTGCGGCGGGTCGGCATAAGCGCGCTTCACCTCGGCGACGTCACCGAGTCGGAGCATGCGCCCGCCTGCGACGAAGTTGACGTCGAGCACGTCCTGCTCCGAGCGGAACGCGCCCGACACGCGGATCGACAGCGACTCGTTGGCGGTCTGCATCACGCCCGCGGGCCGCACGATGTTCTGCGCCTGCAGCGCTGCGATCAGTGCCGTGCGGTCGAGGCCGAGACCGGCGAGCGTCTCCATCGAGAACTCGACGAAGATGCGCTCGTCCTGGGCGCCGAGGATCTCGATCTTCGAAACGTCGGGCACGCGCAGCAGGCGCGAGCGTGCCGCTTCGACTGCGTCGCGCAGCTCGCGATGCGAGAAGCCGTCCGCAATGAAGCCGTAGATGATTCCGTAGGTGTCGCCGAAGTCGTCGTCGAAGCCAGGTCCGACGATGCCGGCGGGCAGCGTGCCGCGGATGTCGCCGACCTTCTTGCGCACCTGGTACCAGGAGTCGGGGACGTCTTCGGGCGGCGTGTCGCCGCGCAGATCGACGAAGATGGTCGTGACGCCGGCGCTCGTGAAGCTGCGCAGGTTGTCCAGATTCGGCGTCTCTTGGAGCTTGCGTTCGAGGCGCTCGGTGACTTGCAGCAGCGTGTCGTCGAGCGTCGCGCCGGGCCACGCCGCGCGCACGACCATCGTCCGGAACGTGAACGCGGGATCTTCGTTACGGCCGAGGTTCAGATACGAGAGGATGCCCGCGGCGACGCTCGCGATCATGAAAAAAACCACGAGCGATCGCTGCCGAAGCGCCCATGCCGAGAGGTTGAACCCGCTCACGGCGGCGTCGTGAGCAGGCGGACCTCCTGGCCCGGTCGTAGCGCCTGAACACCCGCGGTGACGACGATGTCGTCAGGCTGCAGTCCCTGCGCGATCACCACTTCGGAGACGCCGAAGCGCAGCACGTCCACATTCGACAGCGCCACGGTGTTGCTCGCCGCGTCCACGATCCAGACCGCCGGTCGTCCTGCCGTCGAGGTCAGCGCGGACGCGGGGATGGCGATCCCCTCTACGGCGCCGAGATGCAGCGTGCCGGTTACCGTCGATCCGAGCCGCATCGTTTCCGGCGGAGCTTCGAGACCGACGCGCACTTCGAAGGTGCGCGTCACCGGATCGGCTTGCGGCGAGATCTCGCGCACGCGTCCGGTCGCGCGCACGCTCGGATTCGACGTCAGTACGACGCTCACCTCGGGATCGGCGGGCGCCTGCTCCTTGACGCGCGCGGGTACGTTGAAGAGCGCATCACGACCGCCCTCACGCGCGATCGTCACCACCATGCGACCGGCGGCGACCACTTCGCCCGGCTCGGCGCCGCGCGCCGTCACGACGCCTGCGGAATCGGCCACCAGATCGGTGTAGGTCAGTTGCTCGCGCGCCACGTTCAGCTGCGCCTGCGCCGTATCCACCTGCGCCTGCGCCGTCTGTCGCGTCTGCACGGCTCGATCAAAGACGGCTCGCGACGCGACGCCCTCCGCCAGCAGTCGCTCCTGGCGGTCGAAGTTGTTGCGCGCCTCGGTCAGTTGTCCCATCGCGCCCGAGTGATTCGCGCGCGCGGCCTGCACCGCGTTCTGCTGGCTCACCGACTCGAGTCGCGCGATCAGCTGACCCGCGCGCACGCGATCGCCGACGTTGACGTTGCGCTCGATCATCCGTCCGCCCGTGCGAAACGCGAGATTCACTTCTTCTTGCGCGTAGACCGTGCCGGTGAGCGTGACCGTCTCACCGCCCATCTGCTTTTCGATCGTCAGGGTACGTACCGGACGGATCTCGGGCTCGATCGGAACCTCGGCGGGCTTGCACGAGACGACGAGCGCGAGAAATGTGGAGGTGAGGATGACGGCTAGCGCTTTCACGGCGGGCGAACTTACAGCATCTCGCGAAGTCGTCACTTCCGTTCGTGCCGAAAGTACGAGCTCACGCGACCAATCTGCAATCTCCATGAGCCGAATCGTTCCGTCAGCCACTTGTAGATCGATGCGCCGACGAGCGTGCCGAGCGCGATCGAAGCCAGAATGAAGACGGCGCTGACGAGGCCGTCGATTCCAGCCTCGCGATCGCCGAGCATTCGCGTGACGCTGAGCAGTCCGAGCGAACCGGGTACCAGCAACCAGAAACTCGGCAGGAACGTCACCATCGACGGCGGGCCCCGGAACCGCAGTTGGATCAGGTAGCCGAGCGGTGTCGCGACGAGCATGCCGAAGAAGCCGCTGCTCTCGTTGCCGACGAAGCCTGCGGCGGTGCGCTGTGCCGCAAAGGTGAGTAACAGCACGAGCAGCATCCACGGGAGCGATTTTTTCGGCGCCGAGAAGTGGAAGTAGACGCCGGTGCCGAATACCACGACGCCCGCCCAGGGCGTCCATGGCGGATACGAGAACGTGACGGAAGCATCGAGCAGTTCGTCGGGGCTCACTCCGACGATGGCGGCGCCCGCTGCGAGCCCGAACGCGAGCAGCACGAGTTGCACGAAGCCCGTGATCAACCGGCTCGAGCCGCTCACCATGTCGCCGTACGCGAGTTCCACCATGCCGAGCGTCAGCATCGCGCCGGGGAGGAATGTCACCAGCGGCGGCACCAATGCGTGTAATGGATCGATGGGAAGGCCGTAGCGCACGGCGATGAAGACGAGTCCGGATACGAGCGCGGCCGCAACGACCGGCAGCGGCACCGCGAGCACGGCGCGGTTGCGGTTGAGAGCCTTTACGCCACCGACGATGGTGCCGAGGACCGCGGCGGCGGCAAGATTCGTGTACGTCGGCATTACCAGGATCGCGAGCCCCAGCGTCAAGATCGTGTGACCGAGCACGACGCCGACGGTTCCGAAGCGCGGCTCCGTGCGGAGGATCTTCGCGAGTCGCTCGAGACCTTCGCGCGGCTGCACTGAACCACTCTGTGCCGCGGCGCCGAGCGCGTAGACATCGGCGATCTGGTCGAGGCGCAGCGTCTGCGTCGGTCCTTCGGCCAGCGTCACGCGCTCTTCATTGCCGTCGTGGAGTGAAATGAAGACGGCAGTCGGAAACGCGACCACGCGCGATCGGCGCATGCCGCACGCCGATGCGATGCGCCGCAGCAGCAACTCTACCTGCGCCGTCTGCTCACCGCAGGCGAGATACGCCTGACCGAGACGGAACAGGAACTCGAGCACGGTGCTCGTGTCGCTCGTGGTCGCATCGGGTTTCATGCCTACGCGATGTCTCCGTCCGCGAGCGCGCTCTCGAGCGTCTCGACCGCCGGCGCGAAATAGAAGGAGCCCGAGGCGGGTGTGGAGTAATCGGTGATCGCGTCGCGCGGCTTTCCATTCGAAGCGTAGATGGATTCCATGCGCTCGCGCAGCGGCGCCTGTTCGCGACAGAATCCCATGAAATAGAGCCCGACGGTGCCATCGTGGAACGCGTACGGCGTCGAGCGGCGAACCATTTCGCCCCGCTTTGGTTTGCTCGCATCGGCGGTCGAGCCCTCGCGCAGCTCGACGTGCGACAAATGCGACGTCGGCAGCTGAATTTCGAGACGGGTCGAATCGCCCTTGCTACGCCCGAATGTGTTCTCCTGATCCTGGAGCGACAGTCCGTCGAAGTACGCCAGGTCGTGCACCCAGCGCTGCGCGATGCAGAAGCTGCCGCCGGCGCCGGGCTGGCCCTCGGGCACGATTGCCCGATCGTGCTGGTCTTCGGGCGCGGGATTCCCGGTGCCGTCGATGAAGCCGGTGAGGTCGCGGCTGTCGCGATAGATCCACGCGATCGTCTCACGCGCCACCTTCATGTGTCCCTCGACCGCCTTTCGAAATCCGTACTGCGCCTCCCAGGCGCGATCCTTTTGGTCGGAGTGCAGCCAGAGGAGCAGCTCCTCCTGCGTGGCCTTCGCCACCTTTCCATCTGCCGATGCGTAACCCGGATACACCTGGAAATCGTTCGGGACGTCTCGCGTCAGCTCCGACAACAGCGTCGGACCTACGAGTACGCAGAGCTGGATGACGGTTGTGCCGTCCTGCGGTGTACACGAAGCACGGAGATCGCGCAGCGCCTTCCTGATCACCGCGAGATTCGCGCCCTCGACCCGACTCAGGTGGACGTACCACTGGTGCTTCATCAGCTTCGCGAGAATGGCCGGCTGCGGTGTCGCCATCTTTGTTCCCTTCGGGAAGTCGATCGTTCGCGGCCGGCTGCGTTCGCCTAGAACGAACCGAATCTCGCGCCGAGTGCGATCACGGCGACCAGCGCGAGCACGGGGCCGACGATGCCGACCATCGCAATGTCGAAGTAGCAATCGCGATGGGATGCTCCGCACACGGCGAGCAGCGAAACGACACCGCCGTTGTGCGGCAAGCTGTCGAGCGTGCCGGCGCCCATCACGGCGACGCGATGCATCAGCGCCGGATCGATGCCCTGCTCCAGCGCCATACGCAGGTAGGTGTGTCCAAGCGCGTCGAGCGCGATGCTCAATCCGCCCGAAGCCGAGCCGGTCAAGGCCGCCAACACGTTGGCGGCCACCGCGAGCGAGACGATGGGTCCACCGCCGATCGACAGCACCCAGTCGCGCAACACCACGAATGCCGGCAGCGCGGCAACGACGGCGCCGAAACCGACGAGACTCGCCACGCTCACGATCGGCAGCGCCGAAGCGTTGGCCCCGGCGTCGACGGTTTCGCGCAACGCGGGAATGCGTCGGTAGTTCAGCAGAACCGTCGTCGCAATCGCCGCGGCGAGCGCCACGATCACCGACCATACGCCGCTCACGGCGCTGAGCGGTGTCGCGCCCCAGCGATCTTCGGCCAGGAAACTCGTGTCGAGTTGCGGCAGCACCAGCAGCGACATCGCGAAGTTGACCGCGATCACCACGATCAGCGGCAGCATCGCGATGGCCGCGCTCGGAAGCTCCTTCGCGTGCTGACCGCGGTGTATCTCGGCCGGATCGAAATCGGTGGCGACGGTGGCGCGCTCGCGCACGAGCAGGTCGTCGGCGGCCGCGTCGGCTGTCACGCAGGCATCGCCGTAGCTCTCGCCGGATCGGAGAGCAGCAGCCCGCGCGCGTGCGAGCCACCAGAGTCCGAAGCCGAGCATGATGGCGGCCGCGAGAAGACCCAACCCCGGCGCGGCGAATGGAGTCGTGCCGAAGTACGGCATCGGAACCGCATTGCGCACCGCCGGCGTTCCCGGCAACGCGGAGAGCGTGAAGGTCGAGGTGCCGAGCGCGATCGTGGCGGGCATTAGCCGGCTCGGGATATCGGCCGCGCGAAACAGTGCTTGCGCCATCGGCGCGAGCACGAAGAAGGCGGCGAAGACGCTCAAACCTCCGTAGGTGATGACCGCGCCCGCAAGCACGATCGCGAGCACCGCGCGCCGCGCACCGAAACGACGCGTCATGAACTCCGCGATCGCAGTACTCGATCCGGTGTCGTCCATCAGCTTCCCGAACAAGGCGCCCAGCAGGAAGAGCGGAAAGAAGCGCGTGAGAAAGGCGCCGGCCGCACCCATGAAGGTCTGCGTCCAGTGCGCCAGCAGCGGTTCACCCGCCGCGAGGGCGGCGGCGAATGCCGCGGCCGGCGCGAGGACGAGCACGCTCCAGCCGCGAAACGAAAGCCAGACGAGGAGGCCGAGTCCGATCAAAACGCCGAGCACGGTGGCCTCCGATCAGAAGGACCAGAAGACGGGCACGACGAAGGTCGCCACCATGAACGACCACAACAAGAGCGGGAGGCCGAGCTTCCAGTAGTCGCTGAAGCGGTATCCGCCGGGTCCCATCACGATCAGGTTCACAGGCGTGGCGACAGGCGTGAGAAACGACGCTGCTGCGGCCACGGCGACACTCATCAGCACCGGGCGCGCGGAGATTCCGATCTCGGCGGCAGCGGCGACCGCGACCGGGATGATGATGAGCGCCGTGGCGGTGTTGGAGATGAGCTGGCCGAGGATGGCAGTCAGCACGAAGAGACCGGCGAGCAGCGCGTACGGACCGGCATCGCCGACGACACGGACGAGTGCGTCCGCCAGCAGGTTGGCCGCGCCGCTCTGCGACATGGCGGTCGAAAGTGGCGTCATCGCGCCGATCAGGATGACGGTCGTCCAGTTGATGGCGCGATAGGACTGCTCGACCGTGACGACGCGCAGCAAAACCATCCCGCAGGCGGCGAGCAACCCCGCGACGACCGCCGGCACGGCGCCCGTGGCGAGGAGCACCACCATGCCGAAGACGAGGGCGAGCGCCTCCTTCGCGCCGACTCCCATCGGAATCGCTTGTCGTCGAACGAGTTCCGGCGAATCGACGACCAGCACGTCGGGGTCGTCGAGGTGCTCGTCGAGCGCCTTCCATGTCCCTTGAAGCAACAAAGTGTCGCCGACGGCCAGCACGGTCTCGTTTGGACCCTGGTCCTCTCCCCTTCGCTGCAGCGCCAGGATGATGAGATCGCCACTCGGAGTGACCATGCCGGGGAACACCGCCTGCCCGATGAGTGCGGAACGCGGCGGGATCACGACCTCGGCCAGACCCGATGCGCGATTGAAGAGCGTCTCGGCGACATCATCGGCCGCATCCTGCAAGCGAAACGCGAGCGTCTTGTCGGTTGCCAGACGAGCGGCCGACTCCGCATCGCCGCGCACGATCAGCCGATCGCCCTCCGCGAGCGTGGATCGCCGAAGCGGTCCCGCCTCGTTCGCAGCCTGCACGGCCACCAGCGTGAGGCCGGGGTAGTCCGCGAGATTGACGGCGCTCTGCGGCGCACCCAGGTAGAGCGAGCCGGCGCGCAAGCGGAGTTGGAAGAGCCCGTCGTCGAGTTGGTACTGCTCGATCAGCGTGCGCGCGTGTTTGCTCAGATCGGGGGACATCGAGCGACCGCTCCGATCCGGCAGCAGGCGCTCGCCGAAGAGCACGACGATCGCGATGGCGCCGAGCAGCAGCGGGATTCCGACGATCGCGAACTCGAAGAATCCGAAGGGCCCGACGCCCGCTTCGACCGCCGCGTACGACAGGATCACGTTCACCGGCGTGCCCGTGAGTGCGAGCAGCGATCCGGCGCTCGCCGCAAACGCGAGTGGCATCAAGAGTTGCGAGGGCGAGCGTCCGAGCCGCACCGCCAGCACGACGACCACCGGCAGCAGCGCGGGAACTGCGCCGTTGATGTTGATCAGCGCGGCCAGCAACGCGACCGACACCATGATGAGTACGAGCAAGCGCGCCCGGCTCTGGCCGGCGCTGGCGATCAGGATCTGCCCCGCCCACGCCGTCACACCCGTTGCGTCGAGGCCTGCGCTCACCACGAAGAGCGACGCGATGAAGATCACGGCGGGATCACCGAGTCCGCCGAGCGCCTGGCCGAGATCGAGTACGCCGGTGGCGTAGAGCGCGAGCGCCGTCCCGAGCGCCACGATCACGACCGGGACGCGCTCCGAGACAAAGAGCACGACGACCGCCGCCACGATCGCGAAAGTGATCGCTATGTCACTCAATGGGCGAGTCCGCCATGTGACGACGGAGCGCTCTGTGTGCGCGCAACCTCGTTCGAATTCACGAGGCGGGCGGCTTGAAGTGGAGCGCCACTTCAAGCAGCAGGCGTGCACCAAAGCCGGTTGCACCGCGCGAGCGCCACGACTCGTCCGCATCGACCTTCATCGGTCCGCAGATGTCGAGGTGCGCCCACGGCACGTCGCCGACGAACTCCGCGAGGAAGAGCGCCGCCGTGATCGCACCGGCGAAGTCGCCGCCCATGTTCTTCATGTCCGCGACGTTCGAGTCGAGCTGCTTGCGGTAGCGCCTCTCGAGCGGCAACTGCCAGACCGGCTCATCTGTCTTCTTCCCGGCTGCCGACACCTGATCGATGAATCCCGGATGGTTGCCGAATACGCCGGCCATCTGATCACCCAGCGCGCTGAGGCACGCGCCGGTGAGCGTGCCGATGTTCACGATGGCGTCGGGTCGCTGCTCCGCCGCCAGCGCCAGCGCATCCGCGAGCACCAGCCGACCCTCGGCGTCGGTGTTTGTGATCTCGATCGTCTTGCCACCGCGGAGCGTCAGCACGTCGCCCATCTTCATTGCCGATCCCGACGGCATGTTGTCGGTGCACATCAGGTAGCCGGTGACGGTCGTCTTGCAGCCGAGCTCCGCCAACGAGGACATCGCCGCGAGCACGGCCGCGGCGCCCGACATGTCCATCTTCATCAACGCGTGCATGCCGTCCCGCGGTTTCAGGTTGATGCCGCCCGAGTCGTACATGATGCCCTTGCCGACCATCACGAGGTGACCGACGGACTTGGCGGGTTTGCCGCGTGCATCCCTCGGCCGAAAGGTGAGCTTGATCATGCGCGGCGGCTCGACGCTCCCCGCATTGACGCCGAGCATTCCTCCGCAACCGAGTTCAGCGAGCGCATCCGCGTCGAAGATCTCGACCTCGAGCCCCCGATCGGCGGCGATCGTGGCCGCGACCTCGGCCATGCGCGCGGCGGTCAGATGCGCGGGCGGTGCATTGGCCAGATCGCGGGCGAGCGCGCCGACGGCGGCGAGGATGCGGCCGCGCTCGGCTCCCTCCGTCACGGCGTCGATTCGCTTCGCCGCGGCGACGAGAGCGAGGTGCGTGACACCCGTGCCTGTCGCGACCTGCTTCAACGTGTCGTAGCGGTAGCGGGCCAGCAGCACGCCCTCGACCACCGCTTGCCCGGCGAGCGCGGGCGCTACGCTTGCGACATCGCCAAGTGTCGTGGCGAGATGCGCGTGTTTGTCCGCCGCGCGTGCGAAGGCCGCGGCCGCGTCTCGCAGTCCGGATGCATCGAGCTGAGCGGGATTGCCAATTCCCACTGCGACGAAGCTCGGCCCCTTCTGCCGCGGCACCACCAACGTCTGACCCAACTTGCCGTCGAAGCCCGAGGCGGTGAGCGTGGATCGATCCAAGCCAAGCTCAGCGGCTACAGCGCCGTGCGTTCCTACCGGGATGCCCACGGCACTCGCGCCGGAGGGGACGGATCGGACGACCGCGATCCGCAGCGCGGCGGATTGCTCCATCGACGGCGCCGGGTTGAACCCCGCAGCAGATATGTTGTGTGTAGCCATGTTGTGAAATTTCTCCCTGCTCGGATGCGAGTCGTTCTAGTAGAGCGGCAGCAGCAACGGCACCAGCACGATGCTGACGACCATCACCACCAACGTGAAGGGCGCGCCGACGCGCATGAAATCGCCGAATCCGTAGTTGCCTGGTCCAGCGACGAGTGTGTTCACGGGCGACGAGATCGGCGTCATGAAGGCCGCCGACGCCGCCAGCGCCACGATCATCGCGAACGGATACGGCGAAGCGTGTAGCTCGTTCGCGACTGCGATTGCGACCGGCGCCATCAACACGGCCGTGGCGGTGTTGGAGATGAAGAGACCGAGCAGCGCTGTGACGGCGAAGAGTCCGGCAAGCACCGCTGAGGTGCCCGCACCGCCGGTCATCGCCATCAACGCATCGGCTCCCAACTCGACGCCGCCGGTTCTTTCGAGCGCGATCGAGAACGGCAGCATGCCGACGATCAGTACGAGACTCTTCCAGTGAATCGCGCGATACGCGCTGTTCAGATCGATGCAGCCGAGCGCGCCAAGCAACAGGCACGCAATCAACGCGGCCTGAACGTTCGGCACGACGCCGCTGACCATCAGGCCCACCATGAGCAGCAGACAGAAGAACGCCTGCCGCGCCTTGCCGGTCACCGGCAGAACCTCGTCGATCTCGGTCGGCAGATTGAGAAGGACGAGATCGCTCGCGTCCGACCGCAATCTCTCGATGGCCTTCCAGCGGCCGATCAACAGCAATGTGTCGCCGATCTTGAGCGGTTGCGACAGCAGGCCGCGTTCCTGCGCCTCGCGGCCGTGTCGCAGACCGATCACCGTCAATCCGAAGCGGGTGCGGAAGCGAGCGTCGAGCACGGTGGTGCCGACGAGTTCGGAATCGGCGGAGACCATGACTTCCGCCATGCCGATCTCCTGCGAACGATCGCTGAAGTAGGCGCCGCTGAGCGGCAACACCTCGAGCGCGAATCGTTGCCGGAACGCATCGATGTCGAGGTTCGGAGCAAAGAGATCGATGAGCAGGATGTCGTCGGCTTGCAGCTCCGTCTTCGCATCCACGCCCATCACGATCCGGGAGAACCGGTGGTTGCGCTCGATGGCGATGATGTTCGCGCCGGAGGTGTTGCGCAGGTTCAGCTCTTCGAGAGACCTGCCCACCAGCGGCGATTGCGCCGTCACGCGCAGCTGGTACTCGCGATCCGCGAGGTCGTAGCGCTCGACCCAATCGCCGAGGCTCGGCCGGCCGGCCCCCGCGCTCTCGTCTCCGCTCTTCCCCGTGAGCCAACGGCGTGCGAAGAGCATGTAGAGGATGGCCAGGATCAGCAGGGGCAAACCGAAGGGCGTGAAAGAAAAGAAATGGAAGCCCTCGGCGCCGTGGCGGACGAGCTCGGCATTGACGACGAGGTTCGGCGCAGTTGCGACCAGCGTCGTCATGCCGCTGACCAGTGCGGCCACCGAGAGCGGCATCATCAGCCGGCTCACCGACGCGCCGGTGCTTCGCGAAATGCGCAGTGCGACGGGAATGAAGATGGCGACGACGCCCGTCGAACTCATCACGGCGCCGAGCACGCCCACGACCGCCATCAGCAAGACGAGCAGCCGCGTCTCGCTGCTGCCTGATTTCTTGATCAGCCAATCGCCGAGTTCCTGGGCGACACCGGTTCGCACCAGCCCCTCGCCGATCACGAAGAGCGCCGCGATCAGTACGATGTTGGGATCGGCGAAGCCGGCCAGCGCCTCGCCCATGCTGATCACACCCGTGAAGGGCAGCACCGTCAGCATGATCAGCGCGACGGCGTCCATGCGCGGCTTGTTGATTGCGAACATCGCGATCGCCGTTGCGAGCAAGGCGAGGACGATGGCGAGTTCTCTGTTCATGCGTCGCCCACGTGGGATGAAAGTGCGTTGCGATCCGCGGTCGAATTACCATAGCCGCCTTGCAAAGCAATGGATCGCAGACCCGTTGCTCTCGTGAATTCCATGGAAGGAATGCGCCGCCCATCCTTTTCTCGGTTGACGACGGCTTGGACCATGCAAGGCTGCATCCTGCACCTCGAATCGCCCCAATCGCTCTGTGCGAGGAGAATGTTTCTGGAAATCATCATCGAGTCGGGCTCCCCGGAAAAAGTCCGCGCGCGCATCGTCGTCGTTGGCGCCTTCGCGGATGGAGCGCTTCCGCTTGCCACGCAGGCCATCGACAAAGCATCGAAGGGGAAGTTGTCCGCGGTGATCAAGCGGGGAGATCTCGGCGAAGCCGCGGGCGACTCGCTGCTCCTGCATGACCTGCCCGGCACGTTGACGGAACGCGTGCTGGTGGTGGGGCTCGGCGCGCGCGCCGGATTCAACGAGAAAGCGTTTCGCAGCGCGATCAGCAGCGCCGCAAAGTCGATCGCCAGCGGTGTCGCGGCCGATGCGGTGGTGACACTCGCGGATGTCGAGGTGCCCGGTCGCACGCTCGCCTGGCGCGTGGAGCAAGCGGCGCGCTTGCTCGCCGACGGTGCGTACCGCTTCGACGCACCCAAGACGGCGAAGAGCGGGAAGAAGCAGCCGGAGCGTGGCGCGCGCCGCATCAAGATGCTGATCGCCGACAAGGTGGATGCCGAGATGAAGCGCGCGGTACGGCGCGGCCAGGCGATCGCCGAAGGCATGGCGCTCGCTCGCGACCTCGGCAACCTGCCGGGGAACGTCTGCGATCCCGCCTATCTCGCGAGCACGGCGCAGAAGCTGGGGAAGCAATTCAAGTTCGACGTCAAGGTTCTCGAGCGCAGCGACATGAAAAAGCTCGGGATGGGCTCGCTCTTGTCGGTGGGTCAGTCGTCGCATGCGCCGTGCAAGCTGATCGCGATGCACTACAAGGGCGGACCGCAGAAGGCGAAGCCGATCGTGCTGATCGGCAAAGGCGTCACCTTCGATACCGGCGGCGTTTCGCTCAAGCCCGGCGCCGACCTCGATGAGATGAAGTTCGACATGTGTGGCGCCGGAAGCGTGCTCGGGATCTTCAAGACGATCGCGAGCCTGGCGCTGCCGATCAATGTCGTGGGACTCGTTCCCGCGGCAGAGAACATGCCGGGTGGAAACGCGAGTCGCCCGGGCGACGTCGTCACATCGATGTCCGGCCAGACCATCGAGATCCTCAACACCGACGCCGAGGGCCGCTTGCTTCTCTGCGACGCCCTCACCTACGCCGAGCGCTACGAGCCGGCCTGCGTGATCGACGTCGCGACGCTGACAGGAGCCTGTGTCATCGCGCTCGGCAGTGTGGCGAGTGGCCTCTTCGCCAACGACGACGAGCTGGCCGAGGAGTTGCTCCGCAGCGGCACGGATGCGGGAGATCCCGCCTGGCGGCTGCCGCTCTGGGACGAGTACCAGGTTCAGCTCAAGAGCAATTTCGCAGACATGTCGAACCTCGGCGGACGCGCCGCCGGCGCGGTCACCGCAGCCTGCTTCCTCGCCCGCTTCACCAAGGCGTTCAAGTGGGCACACCTGGACATCGCCGGCACCTCATCGGTGTCGGGCGACGCCAAGGGAGCGAACGGCAGGCCGGTTCCCCTGCTCGCCGATTTCCTGATCGCTCGCGCCGACCGCAAGTCGGTCTGAAGATGAAGCCGACACTCCGGGGAGTGACGCTCCTCGTCCTGCTTGGCGTGGTGACGAGCTGCGCACAGCCCGTGCAGCGCCGCGATTGGTCCGGCTTCACGGGCCCCGGTGCGGAGGCGTTCCATCAGGAAGCGCTCCCGCCGCCGAACTTCCCCGATCCGCTCGAACCGTTCAATCGCAGCGTGTGGGCGCTCAATCATGCGCTGATCGTCGGAGTCGCCGCTCCGATCGGACACGTCTATCGCTTCGTGATCCCGCGCTTCGTGCGCAACCGCATCAGCGATTTCGCGTCGAACCTGGTCTATCCGCGCAACCTCGTCGCGAATCTGCTGCAGGGCGAGTGGCGTAGCGCAGGCGATGAGACGGCCCGCTTCGCGGTGAACACGACGGTGGGCGTCGCGGGCTTGTGGGATCCCGCGAATCGCTGGCTCGGCATCGAGGCTGCGCCGGAGGACTTCGGGCAGGTCTTCGCGCGTTGGGGCTGGCGTCCCTCCACCTTCCTGGTGCTGCCGATCGCGGGTCCGAGCTCGATCCGCGACGGTGTCGGGCTCTTGCCGGACGCGGTGCTCGACCCCGCCACGTACTTCTTTCCGGCCGGCCCGGTCCTCAACTTCAACGACCAGGCCGACTCGATCGAGACCTACCGCCGCTTCGCTGCCAGCAGCTTCGATACCTACGACAACGCTCGACTGCTCTGGAACCTGGTGCGCGAGGAGCGGATCGAGGAGCCCGATCTCGATGCGAAAGGCGCCAACACCGGTGCGGTACAGACGCTGCAGGCGGCCTTCCTCGGGCCGCGCGACGCGAACTTCTCGTCGCGGCTCTACACGCGTGAAGTTTCCGCGGCGACGAGCGGCCGGGCGCTGCCCTACTCCTACCGGATGCAGCCGAAGCCGGCGCCGCTGATCTTCCTGGTCCCGGGCCTCGGCGCGCACAGGCTCAGTTCGTCGAGCATGGCGCTCGCCGAGATGGCGTGGGATCGCGGCTTCTCGGTGGCCATCGTGAGCAGTCCGCTGAACCCGGAGTTCATCGAACGGGGCTCGAGCGTGCCGGTGCCGGGGCACACGCCCGTCGACGCGCACGACGTCCACGTCGCGCTCGACGCCATCAACCGCGACCTCGGCTCGCGCTACCCGGATCGCATCGAAGCGCGCGTCTTCCTCGGCTACTCGCTCGGCGCCTTCGCCGGCTTCTACATCGCCGCAGAGGAGCAGGATCCGGCCAACAAGCTGCTGCACTTCGATCGCTACGTGTTGCTGGATCCGCCCGTGCGCCTGCTCGACGGCATGAAGCGGCTCGACGCGTTCTTCGACGTCCCGCTCGCGCTGCCCGAATCCGAGCGAGAAGCCGAGGTCCGCCGCATCCTGCTGAAGGCGGTCGGCGTCGGGCGCAAGGCGCTCGAAGCGCGGAACGGCGCGGCTTCGTACGGTCGCCTCGAAACCGCCGATCTCGGCGGCGGCACGCTGACGCCGGACGCCGAACTACCTTTCACGAACGAGGAGGCCGAGTTCCTGATCGGCGTCGCGTTCCGGCGCTCGCTGCAGGAGATACTCTTCGCGAGCCAGGGTCGGCAGGATCTCGGCGTGCTGAAGACCGAACGCCGTGCGCTGCAGCGGCTCCCGCCCTACACGGAGATCGGCGACTACTCGTTCTCGATGTACTTCTACGCGTTCGTGCTGCCGTACTACCGCGATCGGATCGGCTCGGTCGAATCAGCGGAGCAGATCATCGCCGTCAACGATCTGCACGCGATCGCGGAGCCGTTGCGCGGCAACCCGAAGCTGCGCCTGTTCGCCAATCGCAACGACTTCCTGACCAGCGACGAGGACGTCGAGTGGCTGACCGCGCTGGTCGGACCCGAGCGCGCGCGCTTCTTCCCGACCGGCGGCCATCTCGGCAACCTGTACCGGCCCGAAGTGCAGGCGGAGGTGATGTCGACGCTCGACGACCTGGTCGGCGCGTCGGCTCATCGCTAGGCAGGCGAAGCGAGGCCAGCCATCGCGCGCGCGATCGGCTGGCCTCGCGTGCCGCGATCTACTTCGCGACGAACTCCACGCCGAGCACTTCGTCACTCCACAGCTTCCAGACGCCGTTCTCCTGATGGAAGAGAACGAGGCTGTCCACGGTGTTGTTGGCGAACCCGCTGTCTGCGGGACCGACGAGCTTGATCTTCACGCGCGCGACAGCGAACTCGTCATCGTGGCCCATGTAGTCGAAGTCTACGAGCGTCCCCTTGACGTCGAGGTCCTTGAACTGCTCCGGAAGCGCGGCTTGCGTCGAGGCGTACTCCGGCGAAGCCGTGTGCACCGCGCTCATCGAGGTGGCCGCGTTCTCGGCGTTATAGCCGCTGAGGTTGCTCTCGACGACGCCCTTCAGCGCCGTGGTGAGTTCGGCGTCGGTCGCGGCGAGCGCCGATCCTGCGAGGCCGAGGGCCGCGGCGAGCGGCGCGATCGCGAACAACGTTTTCTTCATCGCATTCGTCCTCCGTGAGACCGTCATCCGAGAACCGTATGGCCGCGGTTCTGCATGCACTGGTTGAAAACCCGCTGGAACTGCGAGTTCGTCTGCGCGCCGCGCGCGACGCCGGTACCAATGCCTGCGGTAGCCGCGCCGATCGCGGCGCCGCGACCCGCATTGCCGCCGAACGCCGCGCCGAGCGCCGCGCCGGAAGCCGCGCCGAGCAGACCGCCGCCGACCGCCCCGCGCGTCGCATTGCCCGCCGTGCTGCCGGACGACTGGTTCGCCAGGCTCCGGCACTCTTGTGTGTCCTGGTTGACGAACTGCGCCTTCGAAGAGCCGAAGGTGTCCACCGTCGGCGCCCAGGTCGACTGCGAAACGCAGCCCGACAGCATCGCCACGCAAAGCCCGAGGGCCATCGCACTCTTCTTCATGCTTTTCTCCTCTCGTTGATTGGGAATTGGTTTGATACCGCACCGTGGCGGCCCGACAAACCCCGAAATTACGGTCGCTTTCACGCACCTGAAGTCCATCGCGCTCCGCCTACGCGGTCGATACTGCCTTCCGATGGCCTGCGCCTGGCTTGGCAGGCGGTGCATCGCTCGGAACTTCGTGGGGCCGGTAATCGGGCAACTGACGGGACGGGAAGATGGCCAGCAATGACACGAGACCCAAGGCGAAAAACGCGATCTTGAGCGCACGAAGGCGGGCATCCTCATTGATGCGCATGGCCTCGGTGATTTGTTCGGGCGTGGCGGTCGTGCTCTTCAAGCGCTCTTCCAGCCGCTCGTTGCTGAGGAAGTTGATGCTGTCGAGATCGACCTGCTCCTTCAGTTCGGCAGTAATGACCGGGTTCGCGGTGAGGCTACTCATCACACCGGCGCTCAATACCCCGACCACGAGCGTGCCCATCAAGGCCGTGCCCACGGAAGCGGCCAGGTTGCCGGCCGTGCCCCGGAGTGCGCCGACATCGGCTGCCAGTTCCTTGGGCGACGAGGTGACGAGCACGTTGAAGAGCAACGTCACCAACGCGCCTTGGCCGATGCCAAATGCCACGAGGCCGAGCAGCACCGGGAAGGTGCTCCAGTTATTGCTGACGACAAAAGCCAGCCAAAAAGCGCCGACGGCGACCAGCGTGAACGCATAGCCGGCGATCTGCCGCGGGGTGAAACGCGAGTAGAGTCTGACGATCAGAACGGCGGTGAAGAAGACCGACAGATTGAAGGGCATCATCGCCAGCGCGGTCTGGAAGGCATCGCGTCCCTGGACGATCTGGATGTAAAGCGGCACCGAGAAGTTGGTCGCCGCCTCCATGCCGACGATGAGGAACATCATCAACACTGTGGCGCGTTCCTTGGCGGATTCCACTACCTCGAGCGCGAAGAGCGGCATCTTGCCATCGGCTTGGCGCTTCCGCGTCCATACGAGGAACGCCGAGCCCAGCATCAGGCCGACGACGATCATCAGCGGTGCAGGGGAAATGCCGAGCACGTCGAAGGGAGCCGCCGGTCGCGCCAGGAAGAGCCCAAAGCTCCGGAGGTTATTGAAGCCGAAGCTCAGCAAGATCACCGCCGACGAGACGAGGAACACGCCGAAGATGTCGATCTTGACCTCGGGGCGGCTGACTGAAGGCTTGAGCTTGAAGCTCAGAATCAGAATGGCGATGGCGTGAACGATGAGGAGGCCAAAGGCGACGCGCCAACTGACAAACCTTTCCAAGGTGCCGATGATCAGAAACGCCAGCACCCCGGCCATGGCCCGCGCCGAACCCAGCCATCCGAGCGCCTTGGCCTGCTGTCCACCGCGAAAATGATTTGCGATGAGCACGACCAGCGTGGGCACCAAGGCGGCGCCAGCCAGACCGCACAGCGCCTGCGCCGCGAGCATCACGCTCGCAGTCGGACTGAGCACCATGATGATCAATGCAACCAGGAACAGCGAAACCGCCGACTGGAAGAAGAGCCTCGAGCCGAAACGCTGGCCGAGCTTGGCTCCGAGCATGATGAAGCCGGAGACGCCCAGCGAATACATGACGATCGCCGTGCCCACGGTGGTGGGCGGCACGTTGAAGTCGCGAACCATCCCACCCATCGAGATGGGCAGCGCGGCGACGTTGAAGGACATCAGCGCCTGCCCCATCGCGATCACGATCATCGGCAGCCAGGGATCCTGCGTTTCAGCCTCGGTGCTGGACATGGTTTTGTGCTCATGGTGCGGGTGTTCCTGACGGGTGATTGCTGAGTTGACTAACGAATGAAGGGTGGCGTCGGGAAGGGAATTACTTCTCCGGCTGCGAGACGAAGAGATCCATGCCCAGCCGTTGCGAGAGCAACTTGGCGACAAGCTGCCCCTTGACGCTGTTGCCGGCACTGTCGAGCGGCGCGGCGAATGTCCCGAGCCCCCCCTTGCCCGGCGAGACCGTGACGATTCCGCCACCAATGCCGCTCTTCCCTGGAAGTCCGATATCAAAAAGCCAGTCGCCCGAAGTCTCATACAGACCGGCGGTGGCCATGACGGCCAGTGCGTAATGGCAGACGCTGGCATCCACCACCCGTTCTCTGGTCAGCGGATTCACCCCGCCGTCGGCCAGCGTCGCACCCATCACCGCCAGATCCTTCGCGCTGACATTCAGCGCGCACTGTTTCGTGTAGAGGTCCACCGCCTGAGCCGGGTCATCATAGATACGACCAAAACTCTGGAGCATGCGAGCGATGCTTTGGTTGCGGAAGTTCGTCGCTGTCGCGGAGGCATAGACCTCGTCGTTGAGCGGCAGCGTGCGTCCGGCAAACCGCGACAACCCTTCATGCACGAACGCCCATTTCGCCTCGAACGTATCGCCCGGCACCAGGCTGGTGGTGGCAATCGCCCCGGAATTCACCATCGGATTGGTCTGCCCGCCCGGTCCGCGCTCGATGCCTTCGAGTGAGTTGAACGCCCGTCCCGTGGCATTCACGCCGATCTTCTGCCGCACTTCCTCCACGCCCAGAGCCTGGCAGACCAGGGCGAAAATGAACGGCTTGGAGACGCTCATGATCGTGAACTCATAGTCTGCGTCGCCGACCGAGTAGATCTTCCCGTTGGTCCCCACCACGCAGATGCCGAACAACTCACTCGGGACGCGAATCATGGCCGGATAGACCTGCGAGTTGACTCCGTCGGTATTGGACTTGAAGCGCTCGTGCGCCTCGGCCAGCACGGCATCCACATGTTCGGGGGGCGGAAGATGCCCGGTCGATACATAAACGGGCCGCGCTGCCGGATCAATCTCGGTTCGGCTAGACATGATCCCCTCGATGGCGACGGGTTGGCGAGGTCTCCCGAAACACGAATTCGAATCTAGCCTCGGATTCAGCGTTCGCTGGTGAATGCCGTCTCGTCGGTGCTGCTTGTCTGCTGGTACTCGCGAGCCTAAGTTGAATTAGGGGCAGCGATGTCACGTTGGTCCGCGCCCAATGCAACTGCAAGATGGAGAATGGGATGGAAGTGCGGGTTCGAGTGGGAATGCGAATGGGCGTGGGATCGGGGCGGCAGCGGTCAGGGCATCGGCTCGTTGCAGGGAGTATTCGCCGTCGAGTCGTAATCGCGATGCTGGCTCTCGCCGCCACGCTGATCACTCCGTCGGTCGCGCGAGCACAGGAAACGAACCAGGACACGACCGACGACGGTCAAGAGTTCTTGTTCGATGTGCTCTACGGGATGCCCAGCAGCGAGGACCCGGTCATCGGAGAGAGCATGCTCTCGACCGATCCCGGCGCCGAGCAGCAAGCGCGCACGCCGATGTTCTACTTCCGGATCCTCGCGCCACTGAACTACACGTCGAACGCGGAGTCGCGTACCGACGGCGGCACCGAGACGGTCGAGGGCAGCCCGGAGGTCCGACTGGGATTCGCGAGCCAGATCGCCGAACTGCCGCTCCGCTTCTCGACGAGTGTCGCGGTCGAGATGGACCGGTTCACCGCGTCGAATTCGGCCGAGTTCGACAAGATCCGTCCGCGCGCCCAACTCCAGTATGTGGATTCGAGTGATGACCAGGCCTTCTCGCCGTTCATCGGCTTCAGCCCGCGGTTGGACTTCTCGCCGACCTTCGACGACAACTTCGCGACCCGCTACGACCTCAACATCGGTGTCAACAAAGCATTCAACTTCGACGGAGATTTCAACCGGGTGCCGGCGTCGGGCAACACCTCTGCCGCCAGCAAGCTGAGGCTCGGCTGCACGTTCATCGCGCAGCGACGCTTCCGCGACCCGGCCCCCGAATCCTATGCGCTGATGATGATTCCTTCGGTCTCGTACCGCATCTCGGATGATTGGAGCGCTGCGCTCGCGATCGAATACACGGGGCGCTGGTTCGAGACCATCGGAGGCGTCTCGCAGAACAACTTCACGCTGGAACCCGTCGGCGCGATCGAATACACCATTCCGGAACGCTGGCTCGGCGGCGCAGACAACGCGCGCTTGTTCGGCCGCCCGGCGATCGACTTCTTTGGCGGCGTCGAGCAGAACTGGTCGAACGTCCGGAGTCGCGAGTTCACGCGGGTCTACTCCGGCTTCGCGATCAAGGCGGCCTGGCGCTTCTAGCGGCTCCCCGCGCAGTCTCGGTGTCAGCGATCTGATGACCAAACGGACCTGGGCCGATCAGCGTGACACGCGCCCGAGCAGATCCGTTGGCGCCATCCGTCAGACCGCGTAACGCAGAATTGCGGCGAGCGGCGTGTCGCCCGGGAGATCGGCGGCACGGACCGCCAGCACGCGGGCGCCCGTGAGGAGAGCACGGCGCGCAATTTCGTCGATCAGACAATAGTTGGCGGCGGATTCCGTTTCGGCGAAGCGGACCGCGCCACTCTGTTCATCGATCGTGCCGGGCACCGTCGTATCGATGTCGACCAGCAGGGTTGCGATTGCGCCCATCGTGGCGGCGCGGGCGGCTTGGGCGATGTCGGTGGTGGAACGGCCGCTGCTGTTGCGCTCGGCGTAAAGCGCGCGGACCGCGGCGACTTCATCGGAATGGAGTCGATCGAGCAGACCACGAGCGTGGGCCGCCATGTCGGCATCGCTCATGTCGTCGGGGGAGCGCTCTACGCCGAACGGTGCGAGGCCGGGATAGCTGTTGATGGTGCGGTAGCTGACGCCCAGCGCTGTATCGGCCACGAGAAAGAGGGGGATGTGCTGCCCGGAGAGCAGGCCGCGGAGGGCGCGGTCCACCATGCGGCAGAACGTCGTGAGCCGGCCGCGCTGACCCGACGCGCTGTCGGAACGACGGCTCTGCGTACTCACTCCCATCGAGGAGACACCGAGCGCAGACGCAGCGTCCTTCGGTAGATCCCGCACATCCACGACCGTCAGCGGAAGATCAGGCGAGACTTCCAGCACGCGCACGCTGCCCTCGGCGAGCGCGAGCAGATAGGCACTGTTCGGGAACGTGACGGTGCGGAGCAACGGCTTCAGGTGGAAGCGATCGGCCACTTCGACCAGCGGCATCAGCGCATTGGGGACGCGGAACGTCTTCACGCTGGCAGGGGTTGCGAAGACAGCGAGGCTGTGAGCCTGGAAGCGCCAGAAGCCTTCATCGTCGACCAGTGCTTCGAGGTGGGCTTCGAGCGCCTCGATTTCGCGCTTGTCTAGACCAGCCGCGGCAAGCTGCTTCGCGGCTTCCTTTGCCTGATTCTTCAGCGCGATGCGATCGCCGGAAATCTCGCCAGAGACCGGCGTCGTCGGTAGATAGATCGAGACGGAAGCAGGCGTGCGCGCGAGCGCCAGGTCCTGCAAATCGGCCTGAGTCGGGATGTCGACGTAGAGCATTGCCATGTCCTTTTCGCGCTCCCGTGGGCGGGAGCCTCAAATTCCATCCTAGGGAAATCCCGGCGACGACGGCAAGATCACTTTAAGGTGTTGCCAATCGGCTGCGCCGCCAGCAGCGCATTTCGCTAGCGCCCTTGGCGGATCCGATTCGACTCGTGCGTTCAGATCCCCCATGGCAACCCGAGCAGATGCCACGCAACCAGCAGCGGGATCCAAGCGACCGTGATGATGAGTACATACGGCAGCATCAACGCGATCACGGTGCCGACGCCGGCGTCCTTCTCGTACTTCTGACAGAACACCACGATCATCGCGAAGTACGCGTTCAGCGGCGTGATCGAGTTCATCGGCGAATCGCCGACGCGATACGCGGCCAGCACGGCGTCGGGCGCGACGTTCAACTTCATCAGCAGCGGAACGAAGATCGGCGCGAAGATCGCCCACTTCGGAATCGCGCCGGTCATGATCAAGTCGAGGAAGATCACGACGATCACGAATCCGATCAGCAGCCACACGGCGTCGAGATTCGCCGACTGCAGTGCGTTCGCCATCGAGATTGCCGCCAGCGGCGCGAGGTTCGTGTAATTGAAGTAGGCGAGGAACTGGCTGATGATCAACAGCAGGAAGATCAGCCCACTGAGACTGGCGATCGCCTTCTGCACCGCGTTGATCACGTCGATCGAGGACTTGATCGTCTTCGCGCCAATCCCGTAGCCGATCCCGGCTGCAAGGAAAATCAGTGCGATCGTCACGATCAGGCTGTTCATGAACGGCGAGCCGCTGATGAGCGAGCCAGTCACGGGATTGCGCAGCGGCGCACCGGCGGGAAGCGTCAGCGCACCCACGAAGATCAGCGCGAGCAACAGGCCGATTCCGGCGAGCCGGAGGCCGCGATACTCATCGGCCGTGAGGACGTTCTCGCCCTCGACGACATAGTCGCCGGTGTAGGGGCCGAGCCGCGGCTCGATGATCTTGTCGGTGACCAGCGAGACGACGAACAGCATCATCACCACCGAGGCGGCGGAGAACCACAAGTTCGACGCGAGGTCGATCGACGTGTTCGGGTCGAGCAGGTGGATCGCGTCGTTGGTGATCCCAACCAGGATTCCATCCACCGGCACGATCAGGATGTTGACCAGGAAAACGCTGGCGACGGCGGCGAACGCGGCAGCAAGACCTGCCAGCGGATGACGGCCGACGCTGATGAAGGCCGCGGCGGCGAGCGGGATCAGCACCAGGTAGCCGGCGTCCGCTGCGATGCTGGAGATGATCCCGATAAACACCAAGATGTAGGTGAGCGCCCAGCGCGGCGCGATGATCACGAGTTTGCGGATCAGCGCCTTGACCAGTCCGGAATCCTCGGCCACGCCAACGCCGACCATCGCGACGATGATGACTCCGACCGCCTGGAAGCCCATGAAGTTCGTGACGACGCCGGTGAACATGAAGCGGATGCCATCGGCGGTTAGCAGACTCCGCGCGGCGGTCGTCGCCGTCTCGAGTGCGTGGGTATCGGGATTGATCACCTGATAGCTGATCGCCACGCCCATCAGATAGAAGATGTGTGACAGCACGATCACCAACCCGATCAGCAGCAGGAAGATGACGACCGGATGCGGAACGCGGTTGCCGACCTTCTCGACGACGTCGAGCACCCTCGCCATGCCAGTCTTGGGCGCGTCCACTGCCGCGATTGCGGGATCAGCCATCTAGAAGCTCCTTTCGAGCCGGAAGACGATGCGAAGGCCGGGCGATCCTATCAGCTAGAAGTCGACGGCATCCCGGATCAGCGGACAGGTCATGCAGTGCCCTCCTCCCCGTCCGCGCCCGAGTTCCGCTCCGACGATGGTGACGACCTCGACGCCTGCCTTGCGCAGCAGTGTGTTGGTATGGCTATTGCGATCGTAGGCGACGACCACACCCGGAGCGAGTGCAACGAGGTTGTTGCCACTGTCCCATTGCTGCCGCTCCGCGGCGTAAGCATCGCCGCCCGTCTCGACCACGCGCAGCTTCTTCAGGTTCAGCGCTGCCGCGACGACCTCCACGAACAGCTTCGTCTCTCGTTCGACTTCGACGGCGCCCGCATTGCCACCGGGCCGGATCGTCAGCGTCTGCACGCGATTCATGATGTCGGGGTGCAGCGTGACGAGATCGCGGTCGGCGAAGGTGAACACCGTGTCGAGGTGCATCGCAGCCCGGAGACGCGGCATCGCCGCCACGATGACCTGGCTCGCAGCGCCTCGGGCGAAGAGCGCGGCCGCCAACTGGGAGATCGCCTGACGGGAGGTCCGCTCGCTCATGCCGACCAGGACGGCGCCGTTGCCGATCGGCATCACGTCACCGCCTTCGAGCGTGGCGGCGCCGTAGTGCTCGTCCGGATCGCCCCACCAGACTTCGATGTCCACGTTCGCGAAGCTCGGATGGAATTTGTAGATCGCAGCAGTGAGCAGCGTCTCTTCGCGCCGGGCCGGGAAGTAGAGCGGGTTCAGCGTCACGCCGCCGTAGATCCAGCACGTTGTATCCCGTGTGTACAGAGTATTGGGTAGCGGCGGCAGCAGATACTCGCCGATTCCGGAGGCTTCCCGGACCAGCGCGAGGTAGCTGGAGCGGTGGCTTTCGGGCAGGTCGACGGTGGACAGGCCGCCAATCATGAACTCCGCGAGCGTCTTCGCAGCGAGGCTCTCGAGGAAGGCCCGCGTGTCGGCCACGAGCCCGGCGCCCACCTCGTTCGCGACGATCTGCCGGTCCAGCAACCACTTCCGGGCGGCCGGCTGTTCGAGCGTTTCGGCGAGCAGCTCGTGCAGCTCGACGACTTCGACGCCGCGCTCGCGCATCTTGGCAATGAAATCGAAATGATCCCGCTTGGCATTCTGTACCCACATCACGTCGTCGAAGAGAAGCTCGTCGCAGTTGGTCGGCGTCAAGCGCGTGTGGGCCAGGCCGGGCGAGCACACCAGAACCTTGCGGAGCGTGCCGACTTCCGAGTGGACCCCGTAGGGAACCGGCGCCTTCGGGGCCTCATCCATCATGCGAAGCTCCATCGGACAGAAGGCCAAGGCCCCGGTCGCGAGTGCAAGCGGCTGCCATCGACTTCGGGAACTCTGCTGGGTTAGCGAAAATCAGGAACGTCGTCGTGCACGACGCCGATCCCGGATTCGATCCGCTCCAGCAAGTACGGGAAGAACGGATTCGACGCCGTGCGGCTCACGAAGTCGAGACTGACGATCAGCGTGCCGCGCTCTCCCCGCGCGGCCATGGCTCCGAAATTAATGCCGAAGTCCTCGGACGGATCGGGCTCCGTTCCGTACACGCCGTCGCTCGTCGGGAACGGAACGGCGACGTGCGAGAGCGAGAACAGGTCGCTCGGATAGACGAGACCCAACGCGCGCGTCTCCTCGGTCGTCGCGCCCGACTCGGTGATGTTCGCCACGACGTCGCTACTGGCGGGACTGGCGTTGGCGACGATCACGCTCCGAAAGCGGTGAGGCGCCTCGGGCAACAGTTCTTCGAGGGCGGCGTCGGCGCTCGACGCCAGCAGCAGCCCGAGCTTGGCGTTGCGGTTGATGTCGAAGAGCACGAGTTCGCTGCCGTTCGACGGCAACTGCGCGTAGAGCTCCGACACGACGGCGCGTGTGCTCACCGTGAAGTCCACCACGGATTGGAACGTCAGGATCGGCGGCACTTCGCTCAGCCGATCGTCGCGTGCCGCGCGCGCGAGTTGCTCTTGCAGCGAGCGCGCCAGCAGCGACGATTGCAGCGCGGCGTTCACCGGGAACGAGTTGTACTTGAACGGATTGAACTCCGGCAGCACGGAGAGCCACGCGGCCTTCGCGAAGGCCGGGAAGAACGCAGGCAGGCCGAGCAGCCCCGCGAATCGCGCAAAACGCGTGATTCCGATCATCGGCGAGAGCAGCACGATGCGATCGGGCCGCGCCAACTTCGCGTCTTCGATGGCGTCGAGCGCATACTGCAACGCGAGCGCACCGCCGGTCGAGTAGCCGACCAGGTGCAGCGGCGCGGAGGGCGCCGTGCGCCGCCGCGCTTCTCGCACGGCCAGACGCGTCGCCGCGGACCAGTCCTCCCATTCGACGTCGGCGAGGGAACCCGGCACCGTGCCATGCCCCGGCAGCCGGATCGCGACCGCGACGTAGCCGAGTTCCCGGTAGCGCCGCGCAATGTGGCGCAGGCTGTACGGCGCGTCGGTGAGACCGTGCAGCAGCACGACGGCGCCTTTGGGCGCTGCGTCGGGTTCCAGCACATAGGAACGGTTCCAGTCCGGGGAGAACCTTCCTGGATAGACGGGACTGCCTTCGAAGTAGCGGTTCACCGGAACGCGTTGGTCTGGATCCAGCTTCTGGGTGACCTCGTTCCGCACTTCCTCGAAGAGCGCGTCTTCGGCCTTCTCGTAGCCGGCCCAATCGAGGTTCGCGATCTGGTCGGCGTTCGAGTCGTGCGGGCGGTAGGTATGCCACGGCTCGAGATCGGGGCCACGCTGCGCGTCGAAGGTGCGGACACCCAGCAGTGTGACCACGCTCACCGCGAGCAGCAGCGCCACGCGTTTCGCCAGCCGTCGGGCCATCGCTACTGCGATCCTGCCGCGTGCAGCGGCAAGCTGTGACCGTCCAGAATCGGGTTCGTACGGAGCGCGGTCCGCA
Source organism: Deltaproteobacteria bacterium (assembly GCA_031396445.1). Classification (GTDB taxonomy): domain Bacteria; phylum Myxococcota_A; class UBA9160; order UBA9160; family PR03; genus PR03. The sequence continues at coordinate 75,009 of JANNKU010000070.1, forward strand.
TCGGCTCGACCTCGCGCGGGGTGTTCTCGGTCACGGAGAAGTAGCGTCAGTTGCGCCGCGCGCACGGCGAGATCGGGGTTCGATCCGCGCTTCGCTTGATCTGCGGCTGCAGGTTGCCTTTCGTGTGCGATCGGTCATAGCTACGACGCTCCGATGGGATGTTTCTCGTCGCGGGCTCTTTCCAGCAATCCATCAGGCGGAGCCGCGCGGCCGCGGCACTGTCGTCGTGACCGGGTGCCCGCCCCAATCAAAGGAAGATCTGATGCAATCAGCCCTGACCAAGCGTGTCGAGGAACTCGTCGAGTGTGGCTGGTCCCCGGAGACGACGACCGAGACCACGGCCTCGCTCGTCGGACGACGCCCCTTCAGCTGGTGGCTGTTCCTGCTCGTGATCGTCTTCTTTCCGGTCTTTGGCGGAATCGTCTACCTGATCTTCTGGTTTCTCACCTCACGCGCGACGGTGTTCCTCCATCAGGAAGGGGATCGCGTCGTCGAAGCGGGCGACGTCTGGCTGGTGCGGGCCCAGGAGGCTCGCCGCGATGCGTTCATCGCCGAGCAGCGTGCCGTCAAGGAGCGCGGCTTCCTCGCGGTGATGTGGCCCAAGCTCGTGGTGTTCCTCGTCCTGATGACGGTCTGGATCTTCTTCCTGCAGTGGTACTTCTAGCTTCTCGTTTCGGACCGCGATGCGACGCATCGATGTGACGGGAAGGGATCCGTGACGGGGCGCGCCGGATACATCATTGGCTTCACGGCGCTCTCCGTCGTCGCGGCTGTGCTGCTGCCGGCCGTGCCGCAGCCCGTCGAGTACCACGACTTCGCCGATCACCGGACGCTGTTCGGAGTCGCCAACTTCCTCGATGTCGCATCCAACCTCGGCTTCCTGCTGGCCGGGATCTTCGGCATCGCGGTCACCTTCCGTTCGCGCACATGCTTCGAGGTCGACAGCGAGCGCTGGCCGTACGCCCTCTTCTTCGCCGGCATGCTGCTGACCGCAGCGGGCTCCGCTTACTACCACCTCGTGCCGGGCAACGAGCGGCTGTTCTGGGATCGGCTGCCGATGACGGTCGCGTTCATGTCGCTGCTGGCGGCGCAGGTCGTCGATCGATTCAGCGTCAGAGCGGGACTGGCGTTGCTGTTGCCGGTGCTCGTGGTCGGGGCGGCTTCCGTCGTCTACTGGCGCGCCACGGAACGGGCGGGCGCCGGCAACCTGGTTCCCTACGCAGTGTTGCAAGCCTACGCGGTGGTGGTGCTGCTGCTGATCGCGAGGCTACACCCGTCGCGCTACACGCGCGGCAACGACCTCTACTGGGTGTTCGCTGGCTACGTGATCGCCAAGGTGTTCGAGCATCTCGACAGGCAGTTCCTGGCGCTCGGGAATCTCGTCAGCGGTCATACGCTGAAGCATCTGGCTGCCGCCGTGGCGGGCTTCGTGGTCTGTCGCATGCTGGTGCTGCGGACGCCGAGAGTGGCGGAGTCGCGGCTCGGGTAGCGTGGCGTTGTGCCGCCGCAGCGGTTCAGGGCTGCATGCCCGGCAGCGATTCGCGGATGCGCTCGGAGAAGTCGGGCGAGCCTTCGGCGGCCTGGGCGGCAGCCGTGATCCGCGAACGGCGGCGCAGCTCCTCGAAGGGCAAGGACGTGTCGAGCCGGCCCGTTGCGTAGAGATACCCATCGACGAATCCATTGAGGAGATGCCGGAGTTCGATGCGGCCCGTTCGGCCCGCCGCGTTCGCGTGACGCACGATGTTGATCGTGCAGCTGTTGCTGAGCAGGTGATAGAACTCCGGCCGATCCGCGAGTTGATTGATTCGATCCAGGTAGATCCGGAAGAGCGCGCGAACGCTCTCGGGTGGGGTCTGGATCCGGTAGAGGAAGACCTCTTCGCCGCGATGGCTGGCGCGCGATCCGACGAGGTCGTGCTCCTCGCCCACGAGGTAGATCAGCTCGAACTGCTTGAAGAGCGAGGCGACTGGCGCGAACCCTTCGCCCACCTCCGGCCTCGTCTCGATCGAGACACTGAGCGGCGGAGCGTTGTCGAAGACGAAGCTCACGAACGTGTGTCCCACGGCTCCCTCGCGCCAGAAGGACAAGTAGAAATCCAGCGCCACGAGATGCGAGATCGACACCTCGCGTTCTTCGTGTCGCACCGTGAAGTCATCCCGCGTGCGGAACTCGAAGTTGCGGACCCCGGTGATGCGAACGCGATCGCCGTCGATGAACGCCCGTGGCATCACGGCCACCTCGGGTCGCCATGGGCGGTCGTGCGAAGGCAGGATGAAGCTCCACCAGACGGCGACACCAAGGAACGACGCCGCGAACGCCCAACCCATGCGCGGTCTGCGCGTCAGCCAGAGCGCCCAGATTCCGAACGCGAGAAACAAGACCGCGAGCACCAGCCGCAGCGTGGGCCACGGAAGGTTGGAGAAGTAGAGGGCCAGCGTGGCCCATCCGAGCAGCACGAACCGGACCAGGAATCCAAACGCGGCGAAGAGCCAGACTAGAGGTCTCGAAAGCCAGCGCGGGAGAGCATTGAGGAAATGCGATGCGGAGAACGCCATGGTTGATTGCTGGTGACGTCCACGAGGCCCGGGAAGCGCTACGGCTTTGCCGCGGGTGCCGCTTCGAGCGGCGCCGCACCCGCAACGGGCGCGCTTGCGCCGGCACGAGCTGCGAGTTCTTCCAGTCGCGCCTCGACATGCGGGGCGAGCTTGAGATCGAGCGTCTCGGTCTTCAGGCGCTGATAGATCGCCAGCGCCTGCTCCGTCTTGCCCGCCTCGGCCCACGAGCGCGCCGCCTGCGCGAGCGCATCCGCACGCAGGGGATTGCCCGGAATCGCCGCCGCCGCTTCGTACGACTTCGCCGCCGCCTCGAAATCCAACTTCTCTTCCTGGAGTTGCGCGACCCGCGCCGCGGTCACGGCACGAATCGGAGAATCCGCCGGCGTCTGCTCGGATGCCTGGATCGAAACCTCGAGCGCGCGATCGGCGTTGTCGAGCTTCGCGAAAAGTTCGCTGGCTTCGAGCAAGCCGAGTGCTGCCGTCGGTGTGCCGCTCCACTCTTTGGCGACGGCGACGTATTTCTCCGCGTATTCGGTGCGAACGGCCTTCGCCGTTTCGGGGTTGGCGGGTTCCGGAATCTCGATGTCGGTGACCTTGCCACCCATCGCCGTCACGAACTCGCTGTGCAGCGTCGCGAGAGCAGTCGATGCTTTCGCAGCTTGCGAACGCGCGTACGCGCGATAGCCGCCGTAGCCCGCTGCGCCGAGCAAGATCGCGGCGGAGACGCCGAGCACGATCGCCGGATTCGCACCGACCCACTGTGCGAGCCGCTCGCCGACCGACTCGAGTTCCTCGAGCGTGTCTACGGGCTGGTCTTTGTGTTGCTTCGCCAAGGGTTGTCGTCCTCTGGGTCCAAAAGAGCGCGCATTGTAACGGCGGCCCTGCGGCCTCGCCCGGCGCTCAATTCGCGCCCTTCTTCTCTCGACGGCTCCGCAATTGGATCCGCAACGGCGCGCCGCCGAGATCGAATCGCGTGCGGAAATGATTCTCGAGATAGCGGAGGTAGGAGTCCTTCACGCCTGCCGGGTCGGAGCAGAAGATCACGATGCTGGGCGGACGCACGCCGACCTGCGTCGCGTAGAGCAGGCGCAGTGGGCGCTTGCGGGTTCCGCGCTGCGCCATCGCGGGTTCGTGTGCGTCGGTCGCCGCTTTGAGCCAGCGGTTCAGCTCCGCAGTCGGGATCCGCTTGCGCGCGGCCTTCGCGAGTTTGCGCACGAGCGGCAGGATCTTGTCGACGCGCAGTCCCGTCTTGGCGGCGATCGCGAGGATCGGCGTGTCGGCGGCGAAGCGAAGTCGCTCGAGGACCGCTTCGCGCGCGCGGTCCGCAGCACCGCGCTCGTGAACCAGATCCCACTTGTTGAGCAACACCGCGGTGGCGCAGCCGCTGTCGCGCGCAAGTCCGAGCACGGTGACGTCTTGATCGGTGAAGCCATCTGCCGCATCGGTCACGACCAGCGCGATCTCGGCGCGTTCCAGCGATCGTACGGCCATCAATGCGCTGACGCGTTCACCGGTTCGATCGCGGCGGCCGCGACGGCGCAGTCCCGCGGTGTCCACCAGGATGTAGGTGCCGTCGTGGCGCTCGAGTACGGAGTCGATCGCGTCGCGCGTAGTGCCGCCTTCGTCCGACACCACCATGCGTTCGCTTCCGAGCAGTCGATTCACCAGCGAACTCTTGCCGACGTTCGGACGACCGACCACCGCGATGCGGTAGGAGTTTGGGTCGTCTGCATCCGGTTCCGCAGGGCCCGCCGCCCCCACATCGAGCGGAAGTTCCGCGACGAGTTCTTCGAGCACATCCCAGGCACCGCGTCCGTGTTCCGCCGAGATCGCGCGCATGCGCGCAAAGCCGAGGCGATGAAAGTCGGCGGTGCGCGATTCGTGCTTCGGCGTGTCGCACTTGTTCACGACCAGCGCGATCGGTCGATCGCTCTTGCGCAGTTCGCGCGCGATCGATTCGTCTTCGGGCAGCAAGCCCGCGTTCGCGTCCACGACGAACAAGATCGCATCGGCGTCGCGAACCGCGGCGCGCGCTTGCGCCTGGATGGCCGCGCCGAGTCCTTCGCTCTCCGCGGGCTCGAAGCCCGCGGTGTCGACGATCACCACGCGCCGTCCGCCGACATCGACGGCCTGCACGATGCGATCGCGCGTGAGGCCTGGAATGTTGTCCACCAGCGCCCGCCGCCGACCGGCGTAGCGATTGAAGAGCGTCGACTTGCCAACGTTGGGGCGCCCGACGATGGCAACGAGCGGAGCGACAGGTCGAGACGTCATTGGGCTCACTAGTGGGAACACTCGATCAAAGTGGTCGATACGAGGCCGCGATCAGGCTTGCTGGGAGAGCGGGAGAGACCCGCGAAGAGCGTCGAGTTTGCTTGACAATCGCAGCCGCGCGCAACTAGGGTTGCCGCGGATTGCGCCGCGGGGGACGGAATCCGTCGTTTGCACGACTCGTCGTCTGCACGATCTCAGGGGGAACTCGCCGTGATTCGCTTTGCGCGCCGCTTTGCTTCACTCATTTGCCTCGTTGCGCTGCTCGCCGTAGCGACGCCGGGTGTATCGCACGCCGGTACGAAGACGCTCGCTCGTTCGGTTCAAAATCTGCTCTTCTTCCCGTTCGATCTCGCGCTCTCACCGTTCGTCGCGACCAAGATCACCTATGAAAACTGGCGCGACAGCGATGACACCAAAGCGGTGAAGTATGGCTACGCGATCATCGCGCCATTCTGGAGTTTCGGCGTCGAGGCGGGCGCGTCGGTGATTCGCGGCGTCGCGGGCATGATCGAGTTGGTGCCCGGAATCGTGCTGCTCCCGTTCGATGGCGAGATGAGTGCGATCTACGACCTGCCCGAGACGCAGCCCGCGTGGGTGGACGTCGGTTCCGACGCGTTCCGGATGAAGTTCGGCGTCGATTACCTGAACGCTTCGAGCGACTAGACGCTTCGCTCGCTGCTCCTCTCGACGAACGCCCCCACGCGCGCGTCGATTTCGCGCGCGTCGTCTGGCGTGAGCCAGACGGCGTCAGGAACTGCGCGAAACCAGGTGCGCTGACGCCGCGCGAATTGGCGCGTATCGCGGCGCATCCCGATGAGCGCGTTGTCGAGCGTGTCCTGCCCGTCCACCACGGCCATCAGGTGCCGGTATCCGATCGCCTGCATCGGACGCAGCGCAGCGCTGTAGCCGCGCTCGCGTAGCCCGCGACACTCCTGAAGCAGCCCGCCGCGAATCATCGCTTCGGCACGCGCATCGATGCGTGCGTCCAGCTCGTCACGCCCCGGGACGATGACGAGGAAGAGCGTGCGGAACGGCCGATCGCGGAAGCCGTGCTCCGCGCGAAGCTGCGACGCGGGAACGCCACCCTGCGTCACCAGCTCCAGCGCGCGCACGGTGCGTCGCAGATCGTTGGGATGGATGCGCAGCGCCGCTTCTGGATCCATCACGGCGAGTCGGCGGTGCAAACGGCCCGCATCGCCCTCCTCTGCGGCCCGCTTTGCTTCGCGCTCGAGTTGCGCGCGCACTTCGGGATCCGGATCGCCATCGTGAATCAGACCTTCGAGGAACGAGCGGATGTAGAGGCCGGTTCCGCCAGTGAGGAAGACGACACCGCTGCGCGCGTGAATCGCCGCGGCGGCACTGCGCGCTTCGCGGGAGTAGCGCCCTGCGTTGTACATGACGTTCGGCGGCACGACGTCGAGCAGGTGGTGCGGCACGCGCGTGCGATCGGCGAGCGACGGCTTGGCCGTCCCGATGTCGAGCCCCTGATAGACCTGCATCGAGTCCGCGTTCACGATCTCGCCGCCGAAGCGCTGTGCGAGCTCGATCGCGACTTCACTCTTGCCCGCAGCGGTCGGACCCGCGACGACGACGACGGTCTCTTGTTTGTGGCTGGGCTCTGACACGGCGGCGCAGGCTAGCGGTTACCGCTAAGCGCGGCCGAAGCGACGCTCGAGTTCGCTCCGACCGATCGGCACCGCGACGGGGCGACCATGGGGGCACGTCGGCGCGAAAGGGATCGTGTCGAGCGCGGCGAGCAGCGCCTGCTGCTCGCGCAGATCGAGGCGATCGCCCGCGCGACGCGCCGCGTGACAGGCGAGCGATGCGAAGAGCGTGTCGGCCGCATCGGGATTGCGCAGGCCCCCTGCCCCATCGCCCCGCTCACCGCCCAGCTGATCGGCGATGTCGCGAAGAAGCGACACGGGATCGTGTCCAGCGAGCAACGCCGGAATGGCGCGAACGGCCACCGCACGCTCGCCGAACGGCTCGACCTCGAAGCCGAGGCGCAGCAGCTCGTCCGCAGCCGAGGTGATGCGCGCGACGCGGTCGGGCGCGAGCTCGACGGTTTCGGTGAGCAGCAACGCCTGGCGCGCGACGCCGCCCTCGCGCCACGTCGCGCGCAGTCCCTCGTAGAGCACGCGCTCGTGCGCGGCGTGCTGGTCGATCAGCACGAGCCCGTCGTGTGTCTCCACGATCAGATAGGTCGCGAGCACCTGACCGAGCAGGCGCAGGCTTCCGAAGTGCAAGGGCGCAGCGCTCGCAGCGATCGGTTCCGCGAAGAGCGGCGTCGGCACGCCCTGCCCCACTCGGTCTCCACCTTCCACAGCCGCGCCCGCAAAGATCCAATCGCTCGCAGGATCGCCCTCGCCTACACGATTCGGAGGCATCCCCGTGGCGAGAGGAGGCGCGGCTCCACGCGGCGCGATCCATTGGCGTTCCTCGAGCGCCTGCCGCACCGCGCGCGCAACGAGCCGATGCACGGCCGCCGGATCGGCGAAGCGCACTTCCCACTTCGCGGGGTGGACATTCACATCGACCGCTTCGGGCGGAACTTCGAGAAAAAGCAGCGCCGTTGGATATCGACCGCGCGGGAGGACATCGCGGTAGGCGTCGAGCAGCGCGTGACGCAATAAACGGTCGCGCACGGGGCGGCGATTCACGAAGAGATGAAGCCCCGCGGCATTCGTCCGCTGCACATCGGGGCGCGAGACGAAACCGTCGATGCGCAACGCGCCTTCCTCTGCGCGCGCTGGCACGAGGCTCTCCGCCTCGCGCTCGGAGAGCACTGCGGCAACGCGCTCGATCGGATCGCGCACGGCAGGCCACGACAGCACCGGCCGATCGTCGCGCTGCACGTCGAAGTGGATGCCCGGCAGCGCGAGCGCGGCGCGCGCGAGCCACTCGGCGATATGACCCCACTCGGTCCCGGCGCTCTTCAGGAATTTGCGCCGTGCGGGTACGTTGGCAAAGAGGTCCGCGACTTCGATCCGCGTGCCTTCGGGCCCGCCCGCGGCGCGCGCATCGATCACTTTGCTCGCCTCGATGCGGAGTTCGAAGCCTTCCGCCGCGCCGCGCGCGCGGGTTCGGAGCCGCAATCGCGACACCGATGCGATCGCGGGCAGCGCCTCGCCGCGGAAGCCGAAGGTGTGGATCCGAATCAAATCTTCGCCGGAAGCGATCTTCGAGGTCGCGTGGCGCTCGAGTGCGAGGCGCGCGTCGCTCGCGCTCATGCCGAGCCCGTCGTCGGTGACGGCGATCAGCGACGTGCCACCGTCGCGTACCTCGATGCGAATCCGCGTGGCGCCCGCGTCGAGTGCGTTCTCGACCAGTTCCTTGACGACCGAGGCGGGTCGCTCGACGACCTCGCCGGCAGCGATTTGATCGACGAGAGCGTCGGGAAGCCTGCGAATCACGGGCGCAACGGAATCGCGATCCATCGACTTGCTCTCCCGTGTGAAACCGCATCAGAACGGCGGGCCGATGATTCGCCGCGAACTCGCCAGCGTCAACGACGCCCGCAAAAATGCGGTCCAAGCCTTCATTTTCATTGACAAAGCTATGCGTTTCTCAATAGCCTCCACCTTTAGTCCGGCACTGGGGGGGGTCCGACCATGTCCGAACTTGCCATCACGCATGTCGCGCAAGGGGGCGTGCGCCACGACGGCGCCGCGCTCGGTCTCGATGTCTCGACGCGCCCGATCGGTCGACGGCGCGAAGACCGCATCGTCGCCGCGAGCCCGCTCACCCAACGAACCGTTGATCGCGCGCAGATCGCCGCGCGCAGCGATCAGCCGGTGTTGGTGCGGGGACCGGCGGGAGCCGGCAAATCGATGCTCGCCCGCGCGGTCCACGCCTGGAGTCTCGTCGCGGCGGGGCCACTCGAGACGCTGCACTGCGCTGCCGTCCCGGAGCCGTTGCAAGCGCGCGAGCTGCTCGGCTGCGCGGCTGGCACCTACCCTGCGCTTCCCGATGCCTTCGACGGCGCGATCGCTCGTGCCGCTGGCGGCACGTTGTTACTCGAGGGAATCGAAGCGCTGGCGACGCCCGTGCGCGCGGCATTGTCGCGAGCGCTCGCGGCGAATCGCTATCGGCGCGAGGGCGACGGCGAGGAACGACCGCTGCGCGCTCGCATCATCGCGACGGCGGATCGCAGCCTCGGCGAGCCGCCGATCGGGGTTCCGCACCAGGAACTCGTGCTCGCTCCGCTGGAGGAGCGACGCGAAGACGTGTTACCGCTCGCGGCGCATTTCCTGGCGCTATTCGCGGTCGAAGCGGGCACGGAGCCGATCGGGTTCGCCACCGATGCGCGCACCGCGCTGTTGGAAGAGTCTTGGCCAGGCAACGTCGCAGAGCTGCGCGAGCGCGTTCGGCAGGCCGTGCGGCTCGCCGGCGGCGGCGCAGTCTCGTCAGAAGCGCTGATGCTTGCGGCGCAATCGGACCGGGTGCCGTCGTTCCGTGACGCCAAGCGCGCCTTCGAGGCACGCTACGTCGAGAGTCTGCTTCGGCTCTGCGACGGCAACATTTCGCAGGCTGCGCGACTCGCCAAGAAAGATCGCAAGGACTTCTACGATGTGATTCGGCGCACCGGCGTCGATCCGTCGCTCTTCCGACGCTAGTCGCACCGACGAACGCTGATACTCTTCGGACAATGCGTGTCGCCGTCGTCCAGATGACATCTACCGACGAGGTTGCCACCAACCTCGCGTCGGCGGAGAAGTGGATCGCGCAGGCGGCCGACCAGGGCGCCGAGTTGGTCGCGTTGCCCGAAAACTTCGCCTACCTGCGCCGCGAAAGCGCGGCCGCTCCTTCTGCGCAATCGCTCGATGGTGAGATCGTCGGCGCGCTTCGCGCGTGGGCCGAGCGACACCGGATCTGGCTCATCGGCGGCACCTTTCTCGAGTCGATCCCCGGCGAGACGCGCGCGTACAACACCAGCGTCGCGCTCTCGCCGCGCGGTGAAGTCGTCGCGGTCTACCGGAAGATCCACCTCTTCGATGTCGATCTGTCGGCGCAGGGCGGTCAGATCTACCGCGAGTCGGACACGGTCGCGCCCGGCGTCGAGTTGGCATCGTTCGAGACGCCATCTGGTGTCGTCGGGCTCTCGGTCTGTTACGACGTCCGCTTTCCCGAGTTGTATCGCAGCCTCGCTCTGCGCGGTTCTCGCTTCCTCTGCGTTCCGGCCGCGTTCGCGCGCGAAACCGGGCGCGATCACTGGGAAGTGCTGCTGCGCGCGCGCGCGATCGAGAACCAATGCTTCGTGCTCGCGCCCGCGCAGTGCGGCGAACACCCGGGCGGACGACTCACCTATGGCCGATCGATGGTCGTGGATCCCTGGGGCATCGTGATTGCGCGTGCGCCGGATCGCGTCGGTCCCGTGCTCGCCGACTGCCACATCGAAGACCAGGACCGCGTCCGCGCCACGCTTCCGGCGCTGCGCCACCGGCGCCTCTAGCGGACGCCGCGGTCCTCAAGCGGCTGCGTTGCGGCGCCGATGCGGGAGCCGGCGCACGGGGCGCCGCATCGGAGGTCGCCGCGATGGCCGCCCAGGGCAACGGAAAGCGCGCGGCGCTCGTGATCCGCACCGGTGGATTCGAAGGCACGCGCTACGAGCTGGCGGGCGAAGAGACCTTGATCGGTCGCAACCCCACCACCGACATCACGCTGCTCGACGAAGGCATCAGCCGCGAGCACGCGATCATCCTCTTCGATGACGATCACGCCCGCTTCGAGATCGAAGATCTCGAATCGACCAATGGTACGAAGGTGAACGGCAAGCGCGTGCGCAGCGCGCCGCTTGCAGCGGGTGACGAGATCCAGATCGGCCACACGGTCTTCGAGTTCGTCGTCGACGCCTAGGAGACTGACCCAAGACTGCATCCGCACGTCTGCGCGCCCAGCCGCACGGCACAGTCTTGGGTCAATCTCCTAGCGTCAGGCGGCGTTGCCGCGCGAGATCGTCTGCTCGTACGCTCGGTAGTGTTCGCGGATCCGCTCCACGACATCGTCCGTCGAATCGGTGATGTGGAAGAGGTTGAGGTCATCGGCCGAGATCATGCCGTGCTGGAGCGGCTCGCTGCTGAGCCACTCGAACAATCCCTCCCAGAACGAGCGACCGTAGAGCACGACCGGGAAGCCCGGCATCTTGCCCGTCTGCTTCAACGTGATCGCTTCGAAGATCTCGTCGAGCGTGCCGAAGCCGCCCGGCAGGCCGACGAAGCCGCAGGCGTACTTCACGAACATCACCTTGCGCACGAAGAAGTAGTCGAACACGAGCCCCGTCTCGACGTGTTCGTTGACGCGCTGCTCGAAGGGCAGCTTGATGTTGAGGCCGATCGATTGGCCGCCGGCTTCGACGGCGCCGAGGTTGCATGCCTCCATCAGCCCGGGGCCGCCGCCGGTGATGATCGAGAACCCCGCTTTCGCGAGTGCCGCGGCGACCTGGCGCGCTTCCTCGTAGTAGCGGTGCTCGCGCCGGACGCGGGCGCCGCCAAAGAGCGTCACCGCGGGCCAGACGGGTCTCAGCGTCTCGAAGCCGTCGACGAACTCACCCATGATCTTGAAGATCGTCCAGGTGTCCTTGGCGCGGGGATCTTGCACGGGTTCCGTATCGGGCAAGGTGGCGTCGCGCTTGAAGCAAGGTCGCGTCGACTACGACTTCTTCGGCTGGAAGAGGGCGTCGAGCGCCGATCGCGCACCCGTCTTGGGATCCGCCTTCGCCGCCGCCGCGCCGACGCGAGGCGTGAACCAATCGCAGCGGTTCGCGCGCTCGCGATCAGAGACGCGCTCGGCATTCGGCTCGCGGCACTCGTTGTAGGCGCCGGCATCGTGATGGCCGCAGTTGCGACAGGCGTGGAGATCGCCGTCACAGCCGGGGCAGCAATCGCGAAATCCGATGCGCTCGCCGCTGGCGAGTTCAATCGCGGTTCCGCACGCGCCGCAGAGCATGCGCGCGACCGTGCGCCACCGAGTCGTCCGCTGTCAAGAGTCCTCGGCATCTGCGCCTTCGGGTGATAGCTTGCCGCCGCCATGTTCCGCCCGAATCCCTCTGCGCTGCTCGTATTCGCGCTGCTCTTCTCCACCACACCCGCGCTTGCACAACCGAGCGCCAGCGCAGGGCCCGATGCGGTCGAGTTCGCGCTTGCTTGGGCGCGCGGAGGCTTCGTGTCGCCGGTGGTCTGCCGCTTCGGCGAAGAAGTGCAGCGCGGGGTCCGTCGCGTCGTGATCGGACCCGGGCCGCGAAGCTCTGCGCAACGCGTCGATCGCATCCAGTTCTTCGACATCGGCGCAGTCGGCGCCAGCCGCTGCCATGACGATCTCGGAGCCGAGGAACCGAACATCGTCGGTACGCTGCTCATCTCCTACACCGCGAAGCGACCCCGCTCCGACACGCCCCAGCGTGACATCCAGCAGGAGCTGAAGGCCGGTCCGCTCGTGTTCGACATCGTGAGTGGGCGGCTGCGCGTCGGCGCGGCAGGGGCGCCTCCCGCGTCGCTGCCGGACGTCGAGTTCGCAGGCGGGAAGCTACGCATCGGGGATGTCGCGGCGGGCTCCGATGATGCGCGTCGGCTCGGTGACTTCGCAACGCCGCGCAGACTCCGCCTCGACGCCGAGGCGCCGGATGGCACGCGCATCGGAGTGGTGCTCGCCGAGATCGAGCGGCGCTGATCGGGCAGATGGGCGAAACCACGCCGCTCGCGCTCGCTGGCGCCCGCTGGTGGGTGGGCCCCGCGATGGATGCAGCGCGTCTGCGTGCGCTGGTGGAAGCGGCGGATGCAGCGCTGTCGGCTGGCGCTTCGGACCGCAAGGGCAGCCGTCGCAAGGAGAGCTTCCTGCTCGCGCTCGAAGGCGAGGCGCCCGACTACCTGCTCAAGGTGAACCACTACGGATCGCTCTCGCCGTGGCGTCGCTTGGGGCGCAGCAAGGCACGGGAAGAACTGGAGCGCGCAAAGGCGCTCGCCGCGCTCGGCATCGCTACGCCGATTCCTGTCGCAGCGGGCGAAGTGCGTCGCAACGGTTTGCTCGATCGCTGCTACGGCCTGGTGCGCTGGTTGCCGGACGCGACGGATCTGCTGCGGCTCTGGACCGAAGCGAGCGACGGCGCAACGTCGCGTCGCGCCTGGACGCGCGAACTCGGCGCGCTGGTGCGGCGCATGCATGACGCCGGCGTGCATCAGGAGGATCTCGCGCCGAACAATTTTCTCTGGAGCGCGAGCCGCGAGCCGCGTCTGCTGGCAATCGACTTCGAGCGCACGCGGGTTGGGCGACGCGTCACGGCCCGCGAGCGGGTGTTCGCGCTCGCCAAGCTCGATCGCCATTTCGCGGGCGCGCCGGCGAGTGCGCGCATGCGTTGGCTGCGCTCCTACACGAATGGGAGTCGCGAGGAAGCGCGGCGCTGGTGGCGCGATGTCGCCGCCTTCGCTCCTGGACTCGTGCGACGCGATCAAGCGCACTGGCAGCGCACCGCCACGCGGCCGGGGCGACGCTTCGAAGTGATCGAAGTCGAAGCGGCGGGCGTCGTGTGGCGTGGTTTTTCGCGCCGCGGCGCGCCCGTCGAGCAGCTCCGCGCTGCGCTAGAAGCGGGCGTTCCGAACGCAGCGCTGCGGCTTGCCGGATCGACCCTGCTCTATCCCATCGCAGCGGCGGACCGTCGCGCGGCGGCGACGGCATGGGGGCTCGCGCAGACGCTCTACCAGCGTCGGCTGATGCCCGAGCCGCTCGCGCTGCTGCACACGGGCGGAGCGGCCGTGCTCGCGCTGGCGGATCCGGACGATCTCGTGACGCTCGCCGACACGCCGACCGCGGAATCTCGCGCGGCGCTCGTAGTCGCGATCGATCGACTGCTCGGGCTCGGCATCGACGTCACGCGTTTGCGTACCACAGCGCTGGCGTTCTCGCGGCGACATCACACGGTGATGGTGCTCGATCCTACGCTCTGCGGATGGACGCGAGCAGCGCCGCGTGACGGTCGCGCCGCGGCGCGCGCGTGGGCAGCGAAGCTGCTCCGCTAGAGCGTGGCGCGATGGCCGATTCGCACGCGTCGCACGACATCGGTCAGCTCGACGATGGCGGCGTGGGTGCGCACGCCATCGTTCTCTCGGCAACTCGCGACGACGCGCAGCGCAGCGGTCGCGAGCGGCGGCAGGCCCAGGCCTTCGGCGTCGCGCGCGAGATCGGCTGCGCGCTTCGCGGTCTCTTCGAGCTGACCGCCGTGCTCGCTGTCCTGGATCGCATCGATGCACTCACCGAGCGCGCCGACGAACGCATCGAGACGCAGCAGCGATTCATCGTCGAAGAGCAGCGCCCGAATCGGAGCGCCGTTGGCTTCATCCACGGCGCTCGTATCGGACCGAGCGGCGCTCCGCTGAACCGCGCACGACCCGACCGCGAAACGAGGCCCTATGATGCGCGGATGGCGCGCGCGCGAAAGCCGAGCAACTGGGCCGTCCTCTTCCCCTACGTGCTTCCGTATTTCCTCTATGTAGGCGTGCTCTCGATTCCCGAGAGCGCCCTCCCCCGCGCATGGACCTACGTCCTCGCATGGGTGGCGAGCGCCGCCGGGATCGCGTGGGGTTGGCGCTGGACGCTCGCGCTGACGGGTCCGCGATCGCCCTTTGGTTCCGTGCTGGCCGGAATCGCAGCCGGCGTCTTCGGCACCGCGCTCTGGATCGCGATCAAGTCGCCCTTCTATGACGGGGGCGGCGAGGCGTATCCGCCGGCGGAGTTCTGGGCGCGCTTTGCGACATCCTCGACGGTCGTCGCCATTTTCGAAGAGAAGCTGTTTCGCGGGCTCGTGCTGCTCACCGCCGTGCAGTGGGATCAGGCGCGCCGCGCGGGTTCGAAGGATCCGCTCGGAGACGCGCTGCACGACCACTCGATCCGCGATCTCGCGCGGGGATCGTGGACACCGGCGGCCGTCGCGATCTCGACGATTGCCTTCGCAGCTGGGCATGCTCCCGGCGAATGGCCGGCCGCAATCGCCTACGGGCTGTTGATGGCGGGCCTCTGGATCTGGCGGAAGGACTTGCTGAGCTGCGTCGTGGCGCATGCGACGACCAACGCGACGCTCGCACTCTGGGTGCTCTACAGCGGCCAGTGGACGCTCTGGTAGAACTCCGCTTCAACCGATAACGAGCTGCCAGAATTGACGTATCTTTCGATTCGGATACGGTGATGAATTGCTTCGCCTGGAGGATCTGCGATGCCCGCGACCGCTGCCGAGACGCTTGCAGCCCTGCTGCGCGAGCGAATCCTCGTGCTCGACGGCGCGATGGGCACGATGGTGCAGCGCCACGAGCTCGGCGAAGCCGACTACCGCGGCACGCGCTTCGCCGACCATCCGAGCGATCTCAAGGGCAACAACGATCTGCTCGTCTTCACGCGTCCGGACGTGATCGAGGGCATCCATGACGCCTACCTGGAGGCGGGCGCCGATCTGCTCGAGACCAGCACCTTCAGCGCCCAGCGCATCTCGCAATCCGACTACGGACTCGAGTCGATCTGTTACGAGCTGAACGTCGATGCGGCTCGAATCGCGCGGCGTGCCGCCGACAAGTGGACGCAGCGCACGCCCGACAAGCCGCGCTTCGTGCTCGGCGCGCTCGGTCCGACGACGCGCACGCTTTCGCTCTCGCCCGACGTGAATGATCCGAGCTTCCGCGCGGTGACCTTCGAAGCGGTGCGCGACGCGTATGCCGAGCAGGCGCGCGGGCTCATCGATGGTGGCGTCGATGCGCTGCTGGTCGAGACGATCTTCGACACGCTGAACGCGAAGGCCGCACTGATCGCGATCGAATCCGTGTGTCGCGAAAAGAGCGTCCAGCTTCCCGTGCTGATCTCGGTCACGATCACCGACAAGAGCGGTCGCACGCTCTCCGGTCAGACCGTCGAGGCGTTCTGGACTTCGATCGCCCACGCGCGACCGCTGTGGGTTGGCATCAACTGCTCCCTCGGTGCGGAGGAGATGCGCGCCTACGTCGAGGAGCTGGCGCAGGTCGCCGACACTTTCGTCGGTTGTTACCCGAACGCGGGCTTGCCGAATGCGTTCGGTGGCTACGACCAGTCGCCTGCCGAGATGGCGGCGCTGCTGCGCGAGTTCGCAGCCGCGGGCTGGATGAATCTCGTTGGCGGCTGCTGCGGCACCACGCCCGATCACATCCGCGCGATCGCCGATGCGGTGCGCGGTCTGCCGCCGCGCGTGATTCCCGAGATCGCGAGACGCCCGCGCTTCGCGGGTCTCGAGGTGCTCGAGATCCGCCCCGAGTCGAACTTCACGATGATCGGCGAGCGCACCAACGTCACCGGCTCGAAGCGCTTCGCAAAGCTCGTGCTCGAGGGCGACTACACGAAGGCGCTCGAAGTCGCGATGGATCAGGTGCGCGGCGGCGCGAATCTGATCGACATCAACATGGACGAGGCGATGCTCGACTCCGAGCACGCGATGGAAGTCTTCCTGAAGCTCATCGCGACGGAGCCCGAGGCGGCGCGCGTGCCGATCGTCGTCGATTCGTCGAAGTGGTCGGTGATCGAAGCGGGTCTCAAGTGCGTGCAGGGCAAAGGCGTCGTCAACTCGATCAGCATGAAGGAAGGCGAGGCCGAGTTTCTCGAGAAGGCGCGCCTGGTGCACAGCTACGGCGCCGCCTGCGTCGTGATGGCCTTCGACGAGCAGGGCCAGGCCGACACCGTCGAGCGCAAGGTCTCGATCTGCCAGCGCGCCTACAAGCTGCTCACCGAGCAAGCGGGGTTCGCGCCGACCGACATCATCTTCGACCCGAACATCTTCGCCGTCGCAACCGGCATCGAGGAACACAATCGCTACGCGATCTACTTCATCGAGGCGGTGCGTCAGATCAAGGCGACCTGCCCCGGCGCGCTGATCTCCGGCGGCGTCTCGAACCTGTCGTTCTCGTTCCGCGGCAACGACGTGGTGCGCGAGGCCATGCACTCGGCATTTCTCTATCACGCGATCCAGGCCGGCATGGACATGGGCATCGTCAACGCCGGCCAGCTCGTCGTCTACGAAGACATCCCGAAGGAGCTGCTGCTCTGCGTCGAGGATGTGCTCTTCGATCGCCGACCCGATGCGACCGAGCGTCTCGTCGAGATGGCCGAGCAGGTGCGGGGCAAAGGCAAGAAGCGCGAGATCGATCTCCGCTGGCGCGAAGCCTCGGTCGAGCAGCGGCTGATCCACGCGCTCGTCCATGGCGTCGTCGACTTCATCGAGGCGGACGTCGAGGAAGCGCGCCAGCAAGCGGAGCGCCCGTTGCACGTGATCGAAGGCCCGCTGATGGACGGCATGCGCGTCGTTGGCGATCTCTTCGGCGCCGGCAAGATGTTCCTGCCGCAAGTGGTGAAGAGCGCGCGCGCGATGAAGCGCGCGGTCGCCGTGCTGACACCGTTCATGGAGGCCGAGAAGGCGCAGGCGCGCTCGGCGGGCAAGATCGTGATGGCCACCGTCAAGGGCGACGTCCACGACATCGGCAAGAACATCGTCGGCGTGGTGCTCGGCTGCAACAGCTACGAGATCGTCGATCTCGGCGTGATGGTGTCCTGCGATCGCATCCTCGACGCCGCGGTTGCGGAGAACGCGGACATCATCGGGCTCTCGGGCCTCATCACGCCGTCGCTCGACGAGATGGTGCACGTGGCGCGCGAGATGGAGCGACGCGGCATTCGCAAGCCGCTGTTGATCGGTGGCGCAACGACCAGCCGCCAACACACGGCGGTGAAGGTTGCGCCGGCCTTCTCGGGATCGACGGTGCACGTGCTCGACGCGTCGCGTGCGGTCGGCGTCGTGTCGAGCCTGCTCTCCGAGGAACGGCGCGACGCATTCATGGCGACCACCGTCGCCGACCAGCAGCGCCTGCGCGAAACGCACGCCGCCGGCGTCTCGCGCCCGCTCCTCTCCTACGCCGAAGCGCGTTCCCGGCGGCCCGCGTTCGACTTCGGTCCAGCGTCGATCGCAAAGCCGGCCTTCTTCGGCCGCCGCGCGCTCGAAGGCGCCGATCTCGCCGCCATCGCGGAGCTGATCGACTGGACCTTCTTCTTCCACGCCTGGGAGCTGAAGGGCAAGTTCCCGAAGATCCTCGACGACCCGAAGATGGGCGCCGCGGCGCGCGAACTCTTCGAAAACGGCCAGACGCTGCTGCGCCGCATCCTCGACGAAAACCTGCTGCGCGCGAACGCCGCCTACGGCTTCTGGCCTGCCAATGCGGAAGGCGACGACCTCGTGCTCTGGACCGATGCGAGCTGCCACACCGAGGCAGCTCGCTTCCCGATGCTGCGCCAGCAGCGCGCCGCGGATGGCAAGCCGTGCCTGTCGCTCGCCGACTTCGTCGCGCCCGTCGAGAGCGGCGTCATCGATTCGGTCGGCGCCTTCGCCCTCACCACGGGAATCGGCGCCGACGCACTCGCGGCGCACTTCGAGAAAGAGCTCGACGACTACCAGGCGATCCTGGTGAAGGCGCTCGCCGATCGACTCGCCGAAGCATTCGCGGAGTGGCTGCACGCACGTGTGCGTCGCGAGTGGGGCTACGGCGCGGACGAGACGCTCTCGCTCGAGGATCAGCTTGCGGAGCGCTATCGCGGGATTCGTCCGGCCTTCGGCTATCCCGCTTGTCCCGACCACAGCGAGAAGCCGCGTCTCTTCGATCTGCTCGACGCACCCGCGCAGGGCGTCACGCTGACCGAACACTTCGCGATGTTGCCCGCCGCGAGCGTCTCGGGCTTGTACTTCGCGCATCCCGAGGCGCGCTACTTCACGGTGGGTCGCCTCGGTCGTGACCAGCTGCAAGCCTACGCCGCGCGCAAGGCAATGCCGCTCGCGGAAGTCGAGCGCTGGCTAGCGCCGAATCTCGGCTACGAGCCGGAGACGCCTGCTTGAGCGGCGCGCTGGTGTTCATCACCGGCGGCTCGAGCGGAATCGGCCGCGCAATGATCGACACGCTGCCCTTCCCCGGTGCGCACGTGATCAACTTCTCACGCCGCGCTGCGCCGGCGAGTGAGCACGTGGCGGTGGATCTCGCCGATCCCGCCGCGTGGCAACGTGTTGCGGAGGTCTTCGACACCGCATTGAAAGGCTTTGCCGGCGATCGCGTCGTCTTCGTCCATGCCGCCGGTACGCTGACACCGATTCGATTCGCGGGAGAGGGCGACGCCGACGCCTATCAGCGCAACGTGTTGCTGAACTCTGCGGCGCCGCAAGTGCTCGGCGACGCTCTTCTGCGTGCGCTCCGCGATCTCCCCGCCCGCGCCGATCTCCTCTTCATCGGATCGGGTGCGTCGAAGTCGGTCTATGAAGGTTGGTCGGGCTACTGCGCGGGCAAGGCCGCCGTCGATCAGTGGACGCGAACGGCGGGCGCCGAGCAGGAACGCCGTGGCGGGCGCCGCCGAATCCTCTGCGTTGCGCCCGGCGTGGTTGCGACGGCGATGCAGAGCGAGATTCGCGAGACGGCGCCGAACGACTTTCCCGAAGTCTCGCTCTTTCGCACGCTGCACGACGACGGCGTTCTCCGCGAGCCCGCAGCGGTTGCGCGCGAACTCTGGGCGCTCCTCGATCGCGAAGTGCCGAACGGCTCCATCCTCGATCTCCGCAGCGCCTGACAGCGCAGCGCGCCGCGAGTCCTGGGATCCATGACGGCTCGTTCCCGATCAGATCCAGAGACCCGGTTCGCGGGCGACATCGGCGCTGAAACCGGGGAGGATCGTGCTCGGGTCGGCGACGCCCAGGTGGTGGCGCAGCACTTCGGCGAAGACGTCGCGGAACTCGGTGGTCGCGGCGAGATCGCGGCCTTCGAAGAGATTCTCGTGCGCGAGGCCGGGCCACTGTCCGCCGTGGGTGAGGACGCGGCCGCCATGCACGCCGCCGCCGAGTGCGAACATCACGCTGCCGTGGCCGTGATCGGCGCCGCCGCTTCCGTTTTCCTTCGCGGTCCGCCCGAACTCGGTCATCACCAAGGTCAGTGTCCGCGCCGTGTGTGTGCCGAGATCCTGCTGGAAGGCGGCGAGCGCTTCGGCCAGCGTGCCTGCGACCAGCGGCATGCTGGTGTTGGCGTTGGTGTGGTGATCGAAGTCGTTCAGATCGATCGAGAGCGCGCGTACACCGACCGGCGACTTGATCAGCGCCGCGGCGTTCCGCAGCGAACGCGCGAAGTCCGTGTTCGGGTAGGTCACCGAAGTCTCGCGCGGCACCGATGCGACGACCGCTGCCGCCCCGAGCATCTCGTCGGACGCATGACGGAGTCGCTGATCGGGTCACGCGCCAAAGACTGCCTGCCAGGTCGCGACGCACTCAGTGCCCAAGAACTCTCCGGGCTGAAAGGCATCGAGCGAAACGAACGAGATCGTGTCGACGCTGCCCGCCAACGCAAGCGCCTTGCTCGAACCGATCGACACGCCAGCGAAGGCGCCCGTCACGCTCTGGGTGGCGAGGTAGCGGTTCAGCTCGCCCGTCGTCACGTCGTGCACACCGGGAGCGGCGGTCTCGAGGTAGTCCTGCGCGGCGAAATGGGAGCGCGTCGGATCCGGGCTGCCGAATGCATGCAGGATCGCGAGCGACCTGTTCTGATCGAACGATTCGAGCGTGGCCAGCGATGGGTGCAGCCCGTAAAAGCCGCCGAGGTCACGCGTTTCACTTTGCGACAGCTTGATCGTGGGACGTAATACGGCGTAGTCGGGATCTCCAGGCGGCACGACGAGCGATAGACCGTCGGCGGCGCCGCGCAGGAAGATCGAAACGACGACCGGATCGGCATCCCCAGCGCGACTCGGGCGCGCCCACACCGACGGAATCGCGAGCACGCCTATCACTGCAGCCAGATACCACGAGCTTGCGAGAGATTTTGTCTGCATCACTCCCCCTCGCTGCCCGGCCTCATTGCCCACGAGACGTGAGTCAGAGGCAAAGAACATCAAAAGCCAGCGATTGCGCGTCGCCGCTCACACCGTGGGCGTGCTAGCAACACGCAGAGTCGGCGCGATCGCGATGCGCAACGCCCGCTGGAAATCATGAAGACGGGCCAGGATCTCGAAAAACCGTGACCGAAGCGCCCGTCGCATCCCGATCGCTGAACTACCGCGCCGACATCGACGGCATGCGCGCGGTCGCCGTATTGCTGGTGCTGGCCTTCCATTTCGATCTTGCGCCGCACGGCAACGCAGGCTTCATCGGCGTCGATGTCTTCTTCGTGATCTCCGGCTTCCTGATCACGTCGATCATCCGCCACCAGCTCGAAGACGGGCGTTTCCGCATCGGCGCGTTCTATGTGAATCGAATCCGGCGCCTCGCGCCTGCGCTGCTCGCGGTACTGCTGCTGGTCGTGGCGGCGGGATCGCTGACGCTCTTTCCCGACGACTTGATCGAGCTCGCGAAACAAACGCTCTCCGCGCAGCTCTACCTCGCCAACATCTACTACTGGCGAACCGTCAGTTATTTCGGCCTGAGCAGCGACCGGGTGTTCCTGTTGCACACCTGGTCACTGGCCGTGGAGGAGCAGTTCTACGTCTTCTATCCGCTCGCGATCGTGTGCATCCACCGCTACGGCCGGAGGTATTTCTGGACGGTGCTGACAGTGGCCGCGCTCGCGTCGTTCGCGCTGAACATCGCTCTCGTCGAGCGCAAGCCCGAGGCGACGTTCTACCTGCTGCCGACGCGCGCCTGGGAACTGCTGATCGGTGGTCTCGTGCCTCCGCTCGGCGCGCGCTGGTCGCGCTCGCGCAGCGTCGATGAAGTGATCGGCCTGCTCGGACTCGCGCTGCTCTTCGCGGCAGTCTTCGGCTACAGCGAGGAGTTTCACTTTCCCGGTTGGTTCGCGTTGCTGCCGGTGATGGGCACGGCATGCCTGCTGCTTTCTGGTACCGGCACCTCGACGCTCACGGCTCGCATGCTCGGGATTCCGGCGATCGCGTACGTCGGCAAGATCTCGTACTCGCTCTACCTGGTTCACTGGCCGCTCAATGTGTTTGCGCGGCGCGCGTGGGGGGAGGATTTCACGCTCTCCCGACGCCTCGCCATGTTCACGGCTTCCCTCGTGATCGCCGCCTTCCTCTATCACTTCGTCGAGAACCCGTTCCGGCATCGGCGTCTGCTCGCGAACAACAAGCGACTGCTGTGGGCGTATGGCGCAGGCGTCGCGGCAACACTGCTTGCCTTCGTCGTGATCGAGCAGACGCGCGGGCTTCCCGAGCGTTTCCCGGACGACGTGATCCGCATCGCGAGTTTTGCGAACGATCAGTCTCCGGCGCTACGCGAATGTGAGTTCTCCGACGCGGACCCTTCTGCTGCGAAGGGCTACTGCCGCATCGGGGCGCCCACCGGCACGCCGCAGTGGTTCGTCTTTGGCGATTCGCATGCCTGGGCCACCCATGCGGCGTTCGACGAATGGCTGAAGCAGAAGAACCAGTCGGGACTCTTCGCCTTCCTGCATGCCTGTCCGCCGCTGAATGGTGTGCATCTCTTCAACGATCGGGGCCGTTGCTTCGCCTTCAACCACGCGGTCACCGCGTATCTGGATGCGCACCCGGAGATCACCAACGTCGTGCTGGTGTCTACCTGGCGTCAGGGCGCCGAGGATGCGCTCACGACGGCACCGGACAAGCTGCTGTCGAAGCTGGATGCGCGGCAACTCTTCCAGCAGAAATTCGCGGAGACGCTGACGCACCTGCACGACGGCGGTCGCCGCGTTTTCGTCTGGGAGCCGCTTCCGGGCGCGAAGAAGAACGTGCCGGTCTCGCTGGCGACCGCTGCCTGGAAGCATCAGCCGGCCGCGATCGAGTTCACGCGCGATCGCTACCGGGAGGAGAACGCGTTCTTCTTCTCGGCGCTCGAGAAGAACCGACACTTGATCGCGATGTCGTTCTCGCCGTCCGACGCGCTCTGCGAGAGCGGTGTCTGCGCGGTGAGCATCGATGGCGATCCCGTCTACTTCGACAGCACGCACCCGACGCACTCCTCCGCAGCGTTCTGGGTTCGCATGCTGCAGCGCACCGAACGAGCGGCCGCCAACGCCGATCCCCCGAAGGAGCCACGATGACGCCCACCACGAGCCGACCGAACGCGGTGATCTTCGACCTCGGCGGTGTCGTGATGGGTTCGCCGCTGCACGCGATCGCCGCGTACGAGCGCGAACTCGGCATCGAAGCGGGCTTCGTGAATCGCCAGGTGGTCGCGACCGGCGCAAGCGGCGCTTGGTCGCGGCTCGAACGCGGCGAAGTAGCGCTCGACGCGTTCTACCCGCTCTTCGACGCCGAGTGCAACGCCGCCGGCAACCCGCTCTCGGCGCGCGTGATGATGGAACGCATCGGTGTCGCTGCGCAGCCGCGCCCGCGCATGCTGTCGGCGATTCGCACGATCCGCGCGCGCGGACTCCGCACCGCGGCGCTCACCAACAACTGGCGCGGCGACGGCACCCGCGAACGAGATTGGCTCCGCGACGTTTTCGACGTGGTCGTCGAGTCCGCCGTCGAAGGACTCCGCAAGCCCGACCCGCGGATCTATCCGATCGCACTCGCGCGGCTCGGCGCGATCGCAACCGAGACGGTTTTTCTCGACGACATCGGGAGCAACCTCAAGCCCGCACGCGCGCTCGGCATGATCACGATCAAGGTCTACGACGAAATGCAGGCGCTCCGCGAACTCGCGCAGGCGCTCGGCTTCGCGCTCGGCGATCCCGTGTCCGCGCCTTCTGCATAGACTCTGCGGGCGCCCTCACGGGCTGTGCGTTTCCCGTGTCGCTTCCCTATGTTGGGCTGACTTTCTGAACCGGG
>JANNKU010000081.1:0-36757 GCA_031396445.1 Deltaproteobacteria bacterium
TCGCGCGCGGGCGTGCTCGATGTACACCGCATCGGTGTCGAAGCCGTGGTAGTCGACGCGTGGCATTTCGGGGAGGTAGTAAGCGGGCCCGCAACCGATGTCGAGGATTCGCTCGCCTTCCTTCGGCGCCAGCTTGCCGATGCAGACGCTGCGCATTCGCGCACCACCAATCAAGCGCTGGAATGCGACGTAGAGCTGTGGAGACTCGAGCAGATCCGTGAGTGCCATCTTGTCTCCGCGTGCCATGAGACGGGATACGCCGCTATTGCCGCTGGCTGCTTTCGTCCGGTTGGCCAACTCGTTGAAACGCCGATGCACGCGACGAAGCGGAGGGCCCGGCTTCCGACTGCATTCGCAGCACGACGACTCCCAGTACCGACATCACCAGATAGGCGCCCGCGAGCGCCTTGCCGACAAATGGCGGCTCGAAACGGAGCCGCAGTTCGGAGCTGCCGGCCGGCGCGGACACGGCCTTGAAGGCTCCGAATGCGCGATGGACGGGCGTCGGGATGCCGTCGATCGTGGCGTGCCAGTATTTGGAGTAGGCGTCGCCGAAGAGCACGAGAGTCGGCTGGTCGGCCTTGAGGGCCACTTGCTTCGAGTTGAACTCTCCGCCGCGCTCGATCCAGGTCTTGCAGGGTTGCCCGCGCGGGCGATCGAAAAAGGTGCGCAGCGAATCGTCGTCCCGGAGCGCCGCAGGCAGCGGCAGGGAACGCTCCGCTTTGGGCACGTCGAGAGCGCGCGCGAAATCGCTCTCGGTCGGCAGATCCGCGTAGGTATGCGCGTTGCAGAACGCGCTCACGGGCGGGATCCGCTCCAGCGGCAGACCCAACACACCCATTCTCTTGGTTTCGCGCATCAGCACGGCGACCTGCGTTTCGGGATAGGGAATATCGCGAGGCTCTCCTGCTCGGAGACTGAAGTTCTGCCGCTCGCCGATGATCACCAGGCGGATGTGCCAGAAGGCAGCCGTCGAAACGTCGATCGCCGTCAGGCCCAGAACAGCCGCCGCGAGAAACCGGGAGCGGCTCCTTCGCGGCATGCGAGCCGCCCAGATCAACACCAGAATGTTGCAGACCATCACGGCGGCGGCGAAGCCGACGAGACTCTGCGCGGGCCGCCCGATGTTGTACCAGAGCGCCAGCGAACCGATGCTGGCGATCGCGAGCAACGGGACGAGTCGCTCGAGAACATCGCGACGCCGCAGCGCCGCTTCGAGTCCCATTCCCGCCGCAAAGGTGAGTAGGAGAAAGCCACCGCCGCGATACAGGAGATCCCCGTAGTGATTCATGCTGCGAAGCGGTGAGGGAAATGCAAGAAGCAGCGAGAAGAGCGGACTGAAGCCAGGCAGCGCGAGAACGGTCATCGCCAGCGCCAACATGATGAAGAGGGGAAGCCGCAGACGGCGCCTGCCATACACGAGACCCAATGCCGCCAGCGGGATCGCGATCACTCCGAGATAGTTGAAAGAGCCGTGCCGACCGCGCTCGAGTCCGCTCGCGCGATACTCGGACACGGACGCGTCCTCGGCCTGGTCGTAGCGGTCCCACTCGAAGCCGATCGCTGGCACGCTGGCGAGCAGGAACTCGAGCGGGTTCCCCGGCTTGATGCGAGAGAAGGGATACTCGAAGCCATCCAGCGAGTACTGGGTCGTCTCGTCACGCTCTTGCACATACGCAATCAAGCTCGGCGACGCCGTCACGACGATCAACATCCCGGCGCCTGCCCACTGCCAGAACGGCACACTCCGGAGCGCAGCGCGAGCCGGTTTCGATACCACCGCCGAAACGACTACGAGAAGCGGAAGCCACGGAATGGCGGTCATCAGCGCGTATTGGCTGAAGGCGAGACTGACGAGCCCACCACAGAAACAGAGAATCCCAAAAGATCTCGTGTTCGGCCGCGCGACGAAGTCGAGATAGGCCGCGACACAGAACAAGCAGTACGCCATGTACTCCAGCATTCCCGGGTCGCTCAGATTCATGACCACGCCGGGCGAGAACGCGGCGACGATCAGCACGTAGAGAAGAGCCGTCCGGGAGCGGAGGAGTCGCCGCGCGACGAGCCACACGCCGACCATGAACAGCGAGGGAACCAGCACGGCAAAGTAGAAGACATACACCGGAACCATGTCGGGCACTTCGATGCCGAGCCGTCCCAGTACCCAGAGCAGCAGTCCCACGAACACGAATGCCGGTTTGCCGGCGTTGACGATTCCGAGGAGCGCATAGAAGTACGTCGGGAATCCGAAGCTGATCTTGGGAGACCACCAGGCCGGCTCTCCGTAGCGATTCAGCGAGACGAAATTGTCCAGGAAGTACGGGAAGGCGCCGAGCGTGTCGTGGTAGATATGCCCAGACGCGAGAATGGGTACCGTCGTCACGGCCGTCGAGAACACGATGATGCCCAGCAGCGCGATCAGGTCTTGCCGTCTCGCCGCCGGGAGTCGGGCAGGAACCTCACCCACCGGCGAGATCTCGCGCGGCTAGCTCCATGCGAACCCCGACTTCATTGCGACCCGCCGTCGCGCACTGCGGCGCCGGCTTCGCGCGATCCAAAGCCGATCCGCGAGCGAACGATGTAGAGCGGCCGCTGGCGAACTTCGTCATAGACCCGGCTCAGGTACTCGCCGATCACACCGAGCATCAGGAGCTGCACGCCTCCGATGAACAGGATGACGGCGACGGTCGAGAGCCAGCCTCGCGGCGTGTAGACGCCCCATAGCTTCGACGTGAGGGCCCAGATCGCGATCAGGAACCCGGCTCCCGCGGCCGAGACTCCGAGCCATACCGCTGCGCGGAGCGGGACGGCTGAAAATCCGATGTACCCGGACAATGCAAGACGGACGAGCTTGCTCAGTGTGTACTTCGACTCGCCTCCGTAACGTGCCTCGCGCTCGTACTCGACGCCGATCTGGCGGAACCCGACCCAGCTCCGCAGGCCACGCAGGAATCGATTTCGCTCGGGCAGGGCGATCAACGCCTGCACCACGCGCCGATCGATGAGACAGAAGTCGCCCGAATCCAGCGGAACGTCGATCTCGGCGATCGTTCGGAGTGTTCGATAGAAAACAGCGTAGGCCGACCGCTTCAGCTTGCCCTCATGACGCCGACGCCGAATCGCGTAGACGACTTCGTAGCCGAGCTTCCACTGATCGATGAGCTGCCGCACGACTTCGGGCGGATCCTGCATGTCCGCGTCCATCAAGACCACCGCCGCTCCGGCCGCAACATCGAGTCCCGCCTGCAGCGCGGACTGATGGCCGAAGTTGCGCGAGAAGTGGATCACCTTGAAGCGCGGATCACGCGCATGGAAGGCATCGAGGATCTGCGCCGAGCCGTCGAGACTCCCGTCATCGACCAGGATCACTTCGTAGCGCTCGCCGGCGCAATCGCGAAGAACGGGCACCAGCCTGGCCTCGAGCGCGGGGAGGGTCTCGCGCTCGTTGTAGACCGGCAGAATCACGGAGACGATCGGAGTGTCGCCTCCGGAGTCAGCGGCACGAAGCGAGTCCAGAGTGTTGTCTATTGCCAAGAGCGCTCCGCCGTAGTCCCCCGAAGACTCGCGGCGACGATAGCGTGAAGGTGGGACCGAAACGGGGCGAGCCGCGCGCCCGTGCAGGAACGTCGCCTTGTGCTAGCCGCTACCTGCGACGCGCAACGGCGTAGCGCCTGCCTTCGCGTCCGCCTGCTTCTTCCAGCGCGCCGGCCCGGAGAGATCCTTCGTGCGATCCGGTTCGAGGCTCGGCGGATCTTCCGCGGGATCGGCGAACACGCGCAGGATCTCGTACTTGGTGCTGCGCTCGGCGGGCGTGCGACCCATTTCGCGGATCAGCCGGCGGAACTCTTCGGGCGCGAGGTTCTCGCCGTGCTGCGAGCCGGACTCGCGCGAGATCGACTCTTCCATCAGCGTGCCGCCGAAATCGTTCGCGCCCGAGAGCAGCGCGAATTGCGCGAGCTTGGTTCCCATCTTCACCCACGACATCTGGATGTTCGGGATCCACGGCCGCAGGAAGAGCCGTGCGACCGCTACGACGCGCATGTCTTCCGGCCCCGACGAACCCGGCCGCGCGTGCAGATGCTGGAAGAGCCGATTCTTCTCGTGGATGAAGCCGAGCGGCACGAACTCGGTGAAGCCGCCGGTGCGCTTCTGGATCTCGCGGATCGTGCCCATGTGCGCCGCGACGTGACGCGTCTCTTCGATGTGTCCGTACATCACGGTCGCCGTCGTGCGCAGCCCGACACCGTGCGCGGCTTCGATGATCTCGATCCAGCGCGCGCTGCCGAGTTTGCGCGGCTCGATCACCTGGCGGATCTCGTCGTCGAGAATCTCCGCTGCCGTGCCGGGAATCGTGCCGAGGCCGGCGTCCTTCAGCCAGGTCAGATAATCGGCGAGCGCCATGCCGCTCTTCTTGTGGCCGTGATCGATCTCTTCGGGCGAGAACGCGTGGATGTGGATCTGCGGGAAAGCAGCCTTCAGCGACGTCAGGATCTCGTGGTAGTGGGTGTGATCCTTCTCGGGATGGATGCCGCCCTGGATACAGAATTCGGTGGCGCCGCGTGCGATGGCATCGCGACCTTTCGCGACGAGCGCGTCCATCGGATGGTCGTAAGCGTCGGCGTCATCTTTGTGTCGCGAGAAGCCGCAGTACGAGCAGCCGACGTAGCAGATATTCGTGAAGTTCATGTTCCGGCAGACGACGTAGGTGACGAGGTCGCCCTTGTCCTCGCGTCGCGCGACGTCGGCGGCCTGCATCAGCGCGAGCAGATCGCCGCCTTGCGCGCCGAGCAGCAGCGTCGCGTCGGCGACCGAGAGCTCGCGGCCGGCGAGCGCGCGGTCGAGCACGTCGCCGATCGGCTTCGAAATTCCACCGTAGAGTTTCTCGAGACTCATGCTGCTTCCTCGCTTTGCGCGGCGGCGCGCGTGCGTGCGTAACCGCTTGCGTCGGCGAGCGCTTCGCAGCGCGCGCGCATCGACGGATCGAAGTATTCGGGCTTGCCGGTCAAATACTCGGGATACACCGGAAGTCGCTCGCGCAGCGTCTGGCCCGCCGCTTCGGTGCGTCGGCGCAACGTGTCGAGCTTCGGCCACGGCGCTTCGGGATTGATGAAGTCGATCGTCATCGGCGAGACGCCGCCGAAATCATCGGCGCCGGCGCGCAGCAGGCGATCGAGCAGTCGATCACCTGACAAGTTCGCGAGATTCGGCGGCGCCTGCACGCTCACCGCCGCGCCGAGCACGAGCCGCGCGAGCGCGACCCAACCAACGACGTCGTCCTCTTCCGGTGTCGGCCGCTCGCTCATCTTGGTCGCGCTCTTCGGATGGAAGGGCTGGATGATCGCTTCCTGGATGTGGCCGTAGCGATCCGAGAGTTCGCGGATCGCGAAGAGCGTGTCCACGCGCTCGTCTGTCGTCTCGCCGATCCCCATCAGCATCCCGGACGTGAACGGGATGCGCAGTTCGCCCGCTTCGTGATGCATGCGCAGCCGCAGCGACGGCTTCTTGTCGGGCGCGGCGTGATGCGCCCCGCCCTTCTCGCAGAGCCGCTCGCTGGTGGTCTCGAGCATCAGCCCCATCGACGCATTCCAGGGTCGCAGCGCGGCCATCTGTTCTTGCGTGAGCAGGCCGGCGTTGGTGTGCGGCAGCATGCCCTCCGCCACCGCAATGCGACACGCCTCGACGAGATAGGTCGCGGTGCTCGGGTAGCCCTGTTCGGCGAGCCAATCGCGATAGCTCGCGAACGCCAGCTCGGGTTTGTCGCCGAGGCAGAAGAGCGCCTCGCTGCAGCCGGCGCGCGCGGCCTCGCGCGAAACGGCGGCGACCTCCGCGAGCGTGTACGACTTCTCGCCCACATCGCCCGGTCGCTTCGCGAAGGTGCAGTAGGTGCAGCGGTCGCGGCACAGGTTGGTGAGCGGGATGAAGACGTTGCGCGCGACGGTGACGACATCGCCGTGTGTGCGCCGCTTCGCCTCGGCGGCGGCTTCGGCGATGGCTTCCAGCACATGCGCATCGGCGAGAAGTCGGCGACCGATGCGCTCCGCGGCCGCGCGATCGAGGCGTCCCGTCTCGACGGCGTCACGCGCGATCGACTCGGTTTCGTGGCGGCTGAGCGGGAGGTCGGCCGAGGGGGAACTCACAAACGATCCTCGGGTGCGGGCGCGCGCGGCGACGGTAGCATGGGGCGCCGCGGCAGCTTGCCGGGTAGGACGAGGTTGTCGCGTTGCGATCCGCTGCGTTGTTCTTCTTCCTCTCGCTCGTGGTTTCGGCAACGGGCGCACAGGCGCTCTCGCAGGGCGATTTCCTCGTCAGCGATCTCGCCAATGCACGCGTGTTGCGCGTCCGGGCGAACGGCGTCGTCTCGGTGCTCTCGCCGCGAGCCGGCTCGGGTCCGAACCTGCTCGATGCGCCGACTGGCATCGCAATCACGCCCGACCAACGCATCTTCGTGGTCGACAACGACACGGATTCGCTGATCGAGATCGACGCGACGACCGGCGCGCAGACCGAGATCCCGCTCTTCCGCATCGTCGATGGCAACTACGTCGCGAGCAGCACGGGCCAGGAGCCGTGGGGTCTCGTGATCGACGATTTCGGCGCGCTCTGGGTGAGCGCGAGCGCGAGCAACATCGTCCGGCGCATCGGCATCGCGACGGGCGTCGTCGAGACGGTGCTCACGGCGAACGACCTCGGCACCGGCAGCGGACCGTATGGCCTGCAGGTCCGTCACGGCGGTCTCGCGACGCAAGTACTCGTCGCGAACGGCAGCGCGGGCATTCGCATCCTCTCGCCGACCGACGACGAGACCTTCCCGCCCTCCGACGTGAATGCGACGGTGTGGGCGGTGGATCTCACGGATGGCGAGGGCCTCGACATTCTCTTCTCGCTGCAGCGGGTGCCTGGATCCGGCGCGTTCTCTTGCGGAGCCGCGAGTGGTCTCTACGGCAACCTGCTGGGAGAAAGTTCTCCCCTCGTGACCGGCGGCCTGATCCGCTGCCCATTCGCGATGGTCCGCGTCGGCGCGTTCTACGTCGCGGAAGCGGAGAGCACGATCGGCGGGAACGCGCGCATCGTGCGGATCACGACGGCGGGGAGCTTTGTGGCCTCCGTCTTCGCGAACCTGCCCGACGGTGCGAGCGACACGATTCCCGCCGGCATCGCGTACGTCGCGGTGCCCGAGGCCGCGAGCGGCGCGGCGAGCGTGATCGCGTTCGCGTGTCTGCTGATGCGCTGGCGTCAGGCGGCGTCGAGACCGATCCAGCTTCGGAGCTGATCGAAGTCCGTCGCGGCGATCCAGTCGCCAGGCGGCGTGCCGGCCGGGCAACGCTCTCTGACGACACGGAAGAGTGCCACCAGCGCGGGCACCATCTGTGCTTCTGAGATGCGCGGGTAGAGCACCGACGCGAGGCGCGTGCCGCGACGCGAGCCGCCCGCGAGGATCACGTGGTCGTTCTTGCCGTAGCCGAAGATGCCGATCTCGGCGCTCGGCGGACGCGCGCAATTGTTCGGGCAGCCGGTCATGCGCACTTCGAGATCGACGTCGCCGAGACCCGCCGCTTCGAGCGCGTCGAAGTAGTGCGGCAGGATGTTCTCCGCATCGGTCATCGCGAGACCACAAGTCGGCTTCGCCGGGCACGCGATGCCGAGCGAGCGCGCGCGCGACACGGATTCGGGTCGCGCGAGACCGTGTGCGTCGAGGATCGCGAGCAGCGCCGCGCGATCGCGCACGTTGGTGAGGATCACGTCCTGGTGCGCCGTCATGCGCACGCCGAGACCGAGCGTCACGGCGGCTTCACGGATCGCCTTGCGCTGCGGCGGCTTCACGCGACCGTTCTCGATCGAGATGCCGTAGTAGCTGGTGCCGTCGAGCGCGTCGTTGAAACCGAGATGCAGCAAGCCCGGCGCGATCGGCTGCGGCGCGGCGTCTTCGAGGCGGATCGCGAAGCGACCGACCAGCGCGCGCTTCACGAAGTCGAGACCGAGACGCCGGATCGTGTACTTCCAGCGCGCCTGCTTGCGATCGCGCCGCTCGCCGTGCTCCTTCTGCAGGATCAAGATCGCCTTCACCGCATCGACGACCTGATCGCGCGTGATGCGACCAAGGTACATCCCGAGCAGCGGCGCCGTCTGCGGATTGTTGTGCGATTGGCCGAGCCCGCCGCCGGAGTAGAGATCCCAGAGCGAGCCGTCTGTGGTTCCATCGACGAGCACCGGGATCAGACCGACGTCCTGCGTCAGCGCATCGATCGAATTGTCGTCCGGGTGCGCGATGCCGATCTTGAACTTGCGCGGCAGATACTGCGGTCCGTAGAGCGGCTCGTCGCTGTTCATCGGCGCGACGGTGCGGCCGTCCGCGTCGGTGAGGAAGATCTGGAAGTACGCCGACGACCGCGGTGCGAGTTCGTCGGCGAGCGTCACCGCCAGCTCGCGACCGCGCGGATCGCCCGGCCCGAGCAGGCCATCCACCGGCGACGCCATCACGTTGCGGTTCACGTCACCGCACGCGCTGAGCGTCGCCTCCTCGCGATAGTTGCGGTTGAGGAAGCGCACCAGCGGCCCCAGTTTGTTGCCGCGCACGTAGTGATATTGAACGCCCTGGCGCGACGTGATGCGGATCGTGCCATCGGCAAATTGCTCGGACGCGTCGTCGAGCGCGGCCCACTGCTTCGCCGTCAGCTCGCCACCCGCCGGGCACTTGATGCGCGCCATGAACACATGCTCGTTGGTCTTGCGCCCGCGCTCGCCGCGGATCTGCTGGCGATAGATCCCGAAGAACTTCGAGAGCTCCTTCGCTTCGCCACCGATCGTCTCGGCCTCGCCGCGCGTCATCGCGTCGAGCTCGTCCGCAAAGGTGTGCGTCGTCTTGCCGTCCGAGACGAAGAAGAGCCCCTGGCTCGCGACCTTGATGCGCTCGTTCTTCGACATCTCCTCGAGCTTCGAGTCGGCGAGCGTCACGGCGGGCTTGTCGGAGGGGGTCCAGGTCATCGAGGCTCCGGGGCGCGGGGCTGGGCAGAGTAGCGGGATCGGTCGAGGCGTCGCGAGGTGGCCCCGTGGGGTTTGTGGTTACTGGACGCCAGCTCGGATGCGCCACGCTTCAGGAACGCGATGCGCATGAAAGCAGCCCACGATGACTGCTTCATTTGGATCGAGGTAGTAGAAGCCGGCGGAGCAGTGCGCGGCGAAAGGGCGGATGAACGACGGGCGCCAACTCGGGGAAGTTCTCGACCTTGCGAACGACCGCCTCGAAGCAAGAGAAGAAGTCCTCGCCAAGTTCGGATCCGCGTTCCGCGTACCACGCGAAGACCTGCGTGAGGTCGGCATCGGCTTCAGGAGTGAGCCGAACCCTCATTCACGTCCGAGCAATCGCGCGCGTACCGCTTCCCAAGGCACCGCCGCGCCCGGATCTTCTTCGTGTAGCTTGAGGCGACGATCCAGCTCGTCACGCTGACTCTGCAACACCGGGAGCGATTCGGGCGCCTCGACGATACTCGCCCATATCTCCTCGACGGCCCGAAGCCTGGCATCGACCGGGAGCGCAAGAATCTCTTCAACGGGCGTGCGCGGCATGAGCGCAGTTTGCTCCGCGGTCGGCGCAACGGCAACCGATTGCCGTCAACCGCAACTGGGACGCGCAGACGCGTCAGTAGCGTCCACCGATCCAGCGCCGACCCCTGCGACAGCGTTGCGAGGGGAGATCGAAGATGAGGAAGGCTAAGCGAACCCGACTCGAGGCGGCCGGCTGGAAGGTGGGAACCCTGCGCCAATTCCTTGGTCTCCCGGATGAAGAGGCCGTGTTCGTAGACCTGAAGCTGGCTCTGGCCCGAAGTCTGCGCAGCCGCCGCGAGCGCAAGGGACTCACGTAGAACCAGCTGGCCGAGTTGATCGAGTCGAGTCAGTCACGCGTCGCGAAGATGGAAGCCGGCGACCGAACCGTGAGCCTCGATCTGCTCGTGCGCTCGCTGCTCGCGATGGGAACCACCAAGCGAGAACTCGCGCAGATCATCGCGGCGCCGAAGCGCGCGGCGTGACGGGATGCTGACGCGAACGCTGGTTCACCGAGCCCAACTCGCAGAGACTCAGCCCAGCCCGAGATCCTTCCGCGTCCGCCGCATCCGAATGCCCGCGTGTTCGAGCACCCCATTGATCGGCTTCGGCTTGCGCACCGTCACGGTGATCGCCGGCGCATCGAACTTCTCCAGCACCGCGCGCGCGATGCGTTCGCCGAGCGCCTCCACAAGCTTGTGTTCCTGGTTCGCGGCGACGTCCTCCACCACCTCGAAGATGCGCTTGTAGTGGAGCGTGTTGCCGATGCGATCGCTGCGGCCGGAGGCGCGCAAGTCGTATTCGACTTCGATGTCGAGCAGCACCGGCCGGCGCATGCGCCGCTCCGCGGCGGTGACGCCGAGTGCGGCGGGAACCTGGATGCCTTCGAGCAGGATGGTGTCAGCCATGATCAACCTCCGATCTGCGACATCGTCCGCTGCGGCTTCACGAAGAGGCCGTCGGTGATGTGGTGCTTCAATTCTTTGGTGCTGACGGCGGCGCGCAGCAGCGCGGCGATCTGCTCGTCCGAAGCGCCGTGGCGCATCGGGCCGAGCAGGTCGTGCTCGTTCAGCGAGAAGAGACAGGTGCGGAGTTTGCCGTCCGCCGTGAGGCGGATGCGATTGCAGGTGTCACAGAACGGTGCCGTGACGGAATCGATGAAGCCCATCACGCCGGGTGCGCCGTCGGCGAAGACCCAGTCCTTGCTCGGCGCGTGCGGATCCTGATCGGGCGCGGGCAGCAGCGGGAAGACGGCTTGCACGCGATCGCGCAGCTCGTGGCCCGGCACCAACGCGTGTTCGCCCCAGCGCTGGCCGTGTTCGAGCGGCATGAACTCGATGAACCGCACCTCGAAGCCGCGCTCGCGGGCGAAGCTCGCAAACGCCACTGCCTCGTGATCGTTGGTGCCGCGGATCGCGACGCAGTTGATGCTGAGGGGTGTCAGCCCGGCTTCGACCGCGGCGTCGATGCCAGCCAATACAGCAGGCAGCATGTCGCGCTGCGCGAGCTTCTCGAAAGTGGCGCGATCGAGCGAGTCGAGGCTCACGTTGACGCGCTCGAGACCGGCGTCGGCGAGATCGTGCGCGAGACGCGGCAGCTCCGTGCCGTTCGTGGTGAGCGCGATGTCGTCGAGGCCCGGCAGCGACGCGAGCTCCGCAATCAAACTCGGCAGGTTCTTGCGCAAAAGCGGCTCGCCGCCGGTGATGCGCAGCTTGCGCACGCCGAGGCCGACGGCGATGCGCGCGATGCGTCCGAGTTCTTCGAGCGACGCGATCTGCCCGCGCGGCAACCACTCGATGTTCTCGTCGGGGATGCAGTAGACGCAGCGGAAGTTGCAGCGATCCGTCACCGAGATGCGCAGATTCGTGATCGAGCGGTGCCAGCCGTCGGTGAGCAGCGAGGGGGTCGCGAGGGGGTTGGTCATCGCTTCGCCAGCCTAGCCCATGCGTCCCGATGAACTTCGCTCGCCTGCGGCTCGCTGCGCGCTTCGTGGCCCGATGAGCTTCGCTTGCGTAGGGTTGACGCAGCCGGCGCGAGCCTCGAATCTCGCCCGACGCGCAACGCGGATCAACGCGGAGGAATGATTGGGCACGCACTTCGATGACATCGTCGCGCGCGAGGCGCGCACCTTCCTGCCGGTCGTGAAGCGCTTGCCGGTGGCGATCGCGTCGGGCCGCGGCTCGCGCGTGACGGACGCCGATGGGCGCGAGTACGTCGATCTCACCGGCGGCTGGGGCGTCACCGCGATCGGTCACTCGCATCCGGCGCTGGTCGAGGCGATCGCCACGCAGGCCGGTCGCTTGATGCAGACGACCAATCTCTTCTACACGCTGCCGCAGCTCGATCTCTGCGAGCGCTTGCTCGGCGTCGTGCCCGACGCACTGACGCGTTGCTTCTTCGTCTCGTCCGGCGCCGAGGCGATGGATGGCGCGCTGAAGCTCGCGCACCGCGCGACGGGGCGAACGCTCTTCGTCTCGACGGCGCAGTCGTTCCACGGCCGCACGCTCGGCGCGCTGGCGATCATCGGACAGGAGAAACACCGATCGCCGTACCAGCGCATCTTGCAGGAAGGATGCTTCGTCCCGTTCGGTGATCTCGACGCCGCGCGCCGCGCGATCGGCGAGAACACCGCCGCGTTCGTGGTCGAGCCGGTGCAAGGCGAAGGCGGCGTCAACATCGCGCCTCCCGGCTATCTCGCTGGCCTGCGCAAGCTGACACAGGAAGCGGGCGCGCTGTTGATCCTCGACGAGATCCAGACCGGCATTGGTCGCACCGGCAAATGGCTCGCGATGGAACACGACGATGTAGTTCCGGATGCGGTCACGCTCGGCAAGGGACTCGGCGGCGGCTTCCCGATCGCGGGCTTCGTGTGCACCGAAGACGTTGCGAAGACCGTGTCGCTCGGCGATCACGGCGGCACCTACGCCGGCAATCCGCTCGCGTGCGCCGCAGCGAACACGGTGCTGCGCGTGATCGAAGAGGACGGACTGATCGAGCGCACTGCGGAACTCGGCGCGCGCGTGCTCGCGCACCTCGAGCAATTCGCAGCGGCGCATCCGACGATCGCGGCGCGTGCGCGCGGTCGCGGGCTGCTGCTCGGCATGGATCTGCTCGACGCGGACGCCGCAGCGACGCTCTCGCGCCGCGCGATCGATCGCGGCGTGCTCGTCAACGTGACGGCCGGCACCGTATTGCGTCTCTTCCCGGCGCTGAACATCCCCGAAGAAGATCTGTGGCCCGCGCTCGATGCGGTGCTGGCGCTGACGCTCGCGTGAACCCGG
Organism: Deltaproteobacteria bacterium; assembly: GCA_031396445.1. Lineage (GTDB taxonomy): Bacteria > Myxococcota_A > UBA9160 > UBA9160 > PR03 > PR03. Next base: position 12,822 of record JANNKU010000081.1, read on the forward strand.
CCGCGCTCACCGACGTCGCCTACGAAGTCGAGCGCGGCCTCGCGTGGATCACGATCAACCGACCCGAGCGCTACAACGCGTTCCGCGCGCATACCGTCGATGAGCTGATCGCATGCTTCGAAGCGGCCTGGGCGGATGCGAGCGTAGGCGTCGTGGTTCTGACCGGCGCGGGCGACAAGGCGTTCTGCGCCGGCGGCGATCAGAAGCAACGCGAGGAAACCGGTGACTACGGGCCGTCGGAGTCGGGGCTCTTCGAGATCGAGACACTGCATCGCGTGATCCGCGACATCCCGAAGCCGGTGATCGCCGCGGTCAATGGGATCGCGATCGGCGGCGGTCACGTGCTGCACGTGCTCTGCGATCTCACGATCGCCGCCGAACACGCGCGCTTCGGGCAAGCGGGGCCGCGCGTCGGTTCCTTCGATGCGGGCTTCGGCTCTGCGTATCTCGCGCGCATTCTCGGCGACAAGCGCGCGCGCGAAGTCTGGTACCTCTGCCGCCAATACGACGCCGCGACGATGCAGAGCTGGGGTCTCGTGAACGCCGTCGTGCCCGGCACCGAGCTGCGCGCCGAAGTGCGGAAGTGGGCCGACGAGATCCTCGACAAGAGCCCCACCGCGCTGCGCTTCCTGAAGCACTCGTTCAACGCCGACACCGAATCGATCGCCGGCATCGGCACGCTTGCGTTCGCGGGTCTCGATCTCTTCGTCGATACGCCCGAAGCGCGCGAAGGCGTCGAAGCCTTCGCCGCGAAGCGCAAACCGGACTTCAACAAACACAGGAAGTGATGCGATGCCCGCGAACCCGCGCGTTGCACTCGTTACCGGCGGGGCCGGCGCGATCGGTGCCGCGGTGTGTCGCGTGCTCGCCGCGCAAGGGCGCACGGTGGCCGTCGCGGATCTCGACGGCGAAGGCGCCGCGCTGCTCGCTGCGGAGATCGGCGGACTCGGCGTGCCGATCGATGTCGCGGATCCCGATTCGGTGGATCTCGCAATCGCCGCGGTGCGCGATCGCCTCGGCCCGGTGACGGTACTCGTCTCGTGCGCCGGCTGGGATCTGCTGCGCCCCTTCATCGAGACCGACGAGCCGTTCCAATCGCGCGTGCTGGAGATCAATCTCGGCGGACCGATCCGCGTCGCGCGCGCGGTGCTGCCCGACATGATCGATGCGAACTTCGGGCGCATCGTGCTGGTGTCATCGGATGCAGGGCGCGTCGGCTCGTCGGGCGAGGCGATCTACGCCGCCGCAAAGGGCGGGTTGATCGCGCTCGCGAAATCGATCGCGCGCGAAGTCGTGCGCCACGGCATCACCGCGAATTGCGTATGCCCCGGCCCCACCGACACGCCGCTGTTCCGCGGTCTCGCCGAATCGACGGAAGTCGGCGACCGCATCACGCAGGCGCTCGAACGCGCGATCCCGATGCGGCGGCTCGGCCAGCCGGATGACGTCGCGCCGGCGATCGCGTTCCTCGCTTCGGACGAAGCGCGCTACATCACGGGGCAGACGCTGTCGGTGAGCGGCGGCCTCACGATGAGCTGATCGACCGTCGGTCAGAGACCCGCGTTCTGCAGATATCGGTGGACGAATGCGATGGCCATGCTGCCTTCGCCGACGGCCGACGCAACGCGCTTGACGGGGCTCAACCGAACGTCGCCGCACGCGAAGATCCCCGGCACGCTCGATTCGAGGAGATAGGGGTCGCGGTCGTGAGACCAGCGTCCCGCCTTCACCACGTCGTCGCCGGTCGGGATGTATCCGTTGTCATCGCGCGCGATCTCGGTCGGGAGCCACTGTGTTTCCGCGTCGGCGCCGATGAAGACGAAGAGTCCGCCGCTCTCCTCGCGGCGCTTTTCCCTGCTGGTGCGGTCGATGATCTCCACTGCCGTCAAGTGGGTTTCGCCGTGGATCGAATGAATCTCGGCATTCACCTGCACCACGATGTTGGACTTCGTGCGCAACTGCTCGATCAGATAGTGAGACATGCTTTTTTCCAGCGAATCGCTGCGAACGACCAGCGTCACCCTGCGAGCATGATTCGCGAAAAAGAGCGCAGCCTGCCCGGCTGAATTGCCTGCCCCGATCAGGTGTACGTCGAGCCCATGGCTGGCACCCGCTTCGCTGCGCGCCGCGCCGTAGTAGATGCCCTTGCCGATCAAACGATCGAAGCCGTCGATCGTGAGCCGGCGCCACGTGACACCGCTGGCGAGAATGATCGTCCGCGCATCGATCTTCTCGTCGCCATCGAGGAAGATCGTCCGCGTGATGGGATCGATTCCGGAGACGCAGCGGGTGACGAGGATCTCAGCGCCGAGGCGCCTCGCCTGCTGGAGCGCGCGGCTTGCGAGTTCGTCGCCAGACACGCCGTTGGGGAATCCGAGATAGTTCTCGATACGCGAAGATGTGCCGGCCTGCCCGCCGGGCGCCTCGCGTTCGACGACCAACGTGCGCAAGCCTTCCGACGCTCCGTACACGGCCGCCGCGAGTCCGGCAGGACCGCCGCCAATGATCACGGTGTCGTATTTGCCGAGGCCCGGCCGCGTCTGCAACCCGAGGCGCTCGGCCAGTTCGCGCGCGTTCGGCCGCGTGACGAGCGCGCCGTCGGCCATCCGCAGCACGGGGCAATCCGCGTCGGCCGGGCTCTCTGCGGGCCAGAGGTTGGCCAAGTCCGGTGACTCGGGCGTCACCCATTCATAGGGGATCTGGTTGCGAGCGAGGAAGCGGCGCAAGTCCGCGCAGGCGATGTCCCAGCGCTGACTGAAGATCGTCACGCGCGGCTTCGGCTTTTCGGCGGCGATGCCCTGGAGGCCACCGATGCGTTCGCGCGCGAGTGCGCTGACCTTCAGCGAGATGTCCGGCGCCGTGGCCGCGACGGCGTAGTACTGCTGCGCGTCGATGCGCATGACACGCGACGGCTCGGACGCCCGGTAGCCACCCGGGAACGGAGTTCCAAGCGTGAGCGGCACCTCGCCGAAGATTGCGCCCGGAACGCGCCAACCGAGAGTGCGTTCGACGCCGTCGACCAACTTCACGACTTCGATCTTGCCGGCGATGACGGCGTAGAGCGCACGTTCGCCCCCTTCGTGCACGGCGAATTCTCCCGCTCCGAGATGCACGTCGGCCGCAGTCCGCGCGAGGTGCCCGAGCTCTCGCTCCGGCAGCGCCGAAAAGAGCGGGATCGCGCGTACCTCATCCTCACTCAGCATGATTCGTTCCCTATTCCGTGTTCTCGAGCGAAGGCAGCGATCCAGCAAAGCACAGGAGCGTCGAAGCCGCCGTCGCTGCGGAGCGTACCGGCAGCCCGATGCAGGCGAAGATCGCTGCTCTCGCTGCCGAATCGCGATAGGTTCCACCGCAATGACGCTCCCTCTCGATGTCGCGATTCTCGGCGCAGGCGTGTCCGGACTCTGCATGGCGATTCAGCTGCGCAAGGCCGGCATCCCGTCGTTCGCGATCTTCGAGAAGTCGCACGATGTCGGCGGCACATGGCACGACAACTCGTATCCGGGCGCGAGCTGCGACGTTCCCTCGCATCTCTACTCGTTCTCGTTCGAGCCGAACCCGGATTGGAGCCGCGCGTTTTCGCCGCAGCCCGAGATCCAGCGCTACCTGCGCCACTGCGCGGAAAAATACGACCTGCTCGCGCAGATCCGCTTCGGCACCGAGATCGCGGGCGCGAGCTTCGATGAACACGCCGGCGTGTGGCGGATCCGCACGAGCAGCGGCGAAGAGATCAGCGCGAAAGCGCTCGTCTCCGGGCTCGGACAACTGAATCGCCCGCACTTCCCGGAGATCGCCGGCAGCGCATCGTTCGAGGGCACGAGCTTCCACTCGGCACGCTGGAATCACGAGCACGACGTCGCCGGCAAACGCGTCGCGGTGATCGGCAACGGCGCGAGCGCATTGCAATTCATCCCCGAGATCGCGAAGACGGCGGAGCGCGTGACGATCTTCCAGCGCTCGGCCAACTGGGTGATCCCGCGCAACGACCGCAAGTTCAGCGGCGCCGACAAAGCGCGCTTCCGCCGCCGACCGCTGCTGTTGCGCGCACTCCGCGCGCTGATCTGGTCGATGCTCGAGATCCGCTTCCTCGCATTCATCCGCGACTCCTGGTTCTCGCGCCGCATGACGCGCGTCGCGACCGAATACCTGCACGCGCAAGTGAGCGATCCGGCGCTGCGCGCAAAGCTGACGCCCGACTATCCCATCGGCTGCAAGCGCATCTTGATCTCGGACGACTACTACCAGGCGCTGGTGCAGCCCCACGTCGAAGTGGTCTGCGAGCCGATCGAGCGCATCACACGCGATGCGGTCACAACGCAGGACGGCGTCGCGCACGCCGTCGATACGATCATCTACGGCACCGGCTTCGAGACCACCACGTTCCTCGCACCGCTCGCGATCGAAGGGCTCGGAGGCGCGAAGCTCGAAGAAACCTGGCGCGACGGCGCCGAGGCATATCTCGGTGTCACCGTCGCCGGCTTTCCGAATCTCTTCATGCTCTACGGCCCGAACACCAACCTCGGTCACAACTCGATCATCTTCATGATCGAGTGCCAGGTCGGCTACAGCGTGCTCTGCATCCAGGAATTGTCGAAGCGCGGCGTTTCGTGGCTCGACGTGCGCCGCGACGTGATGGATCGCTACAACCGCGATCTCCAGCTCGCGCTCTCGAAGACGGCATGGACCGCCGGCTGCGCGAGTTGGTACAAGACCGCGTCGGGCAAGGTCGTCAACAACTGGTCCGGCTTCACGACCGACTACTGGCGCCGCACGCGCCGGCCGAAGTGGAGCGAGTACCGCTTCGTTCGCGGCTGATCAGCGCCGCGTCGTGCAGGAGGAATCGTTGGCCGTAACGCTCGCCGCGGTGATCCCGTGTTTTCGCGTAAAGCGCCACATCCTCGGCGTACTCGCCGCGATCCCCGCCGCCGTCGATCACATCTACGTCGTGGACGACGCCTGTCCGGAGGGCAGCGGCGCAGCGGTCGAATCGGGCTGCACCGATCCGCGCGTGCGCGTGCTGCGCCACGAACGCAACCAGGGTGTCGGCGGCGCGACGCTGACGGGCTATCGCGCGGCGCTCGCCGACGGCGCCACCGTGATCGTGCGCCTCGACGGCGACGGCCAGATGGATCCCGCGCTGATCCCGCGGCTGGTGCGGCCGATCCTCGAAGGCACGGCCGACTATGCAAAGGGCAATCGCTTCTTCGAGCTCGAAGGGCTGCGCGCGATGCCTCCGCTGCGCCTCTTCGGCAACTCGATGCTCTCGTTCGCGAGCAAGCTCTCGTCGGGCTACTGGAACGTCTTCGATCCGACCAACGGCTTCACGGCGATCCACGCGGCGGTGTTGCGGCAGTTGCCGCTCGACAAGCTCGCGCAGGGCTGGTTCTTCGAATCGGATCTGCTGTTCCGGCTCGGCACGATCCGCGCGGTCGTCTGCGACGTCCCGATTCCGGCGCGCTACGGCGACGAAACGAGCTCGCTGGTGGTGCGCCGCGTCGTCGGCGAATTCGCGTGGAAGCATCTATCGAACGCCGCGAAGCGGATCTTCTACGGCTACTACCTGCGCAACTTCAACATCGCGTCGATCGAGATCGCGCTCGGCCTGCCGCTGATCGCGTTCGGCGGGTGGATCGGCGTCACGCGCTGGATCGACGGCTACCAGAGCGCGACGCCCGCGACGAGCGGCACCGTAATGCTCGCCGCGCTGCCGGTGCTGATCGGCATCCAGCTCGTGCTCGCATTCCTCTCGTACGACTTGCAGAACGTCCCGCGCGACGTGCTGCACCAACGGCTCTAGCGAGCCGTTTCGCTCGCCTGCTTGTAGTGGCTGTCGCGGCGCAGGAACGGGCGCTCGACGGCGTTCCACGAAACGAGCGCGAGAGCGCCGACGCTCGCGAGCGTCGCGCTGAGCGCGACGAGCGGCGCTGCGGCGAAGAGGCCCAGCGAGACGAGCAGCTGGATAACGGGGAAATGCCAGATGTAGATGCCGTACGAGAGATCGCCGTAGCGGGCGAAGTTGCCGAGCGGCGGCGCCAGCAGCGCGGCGCAGAGCACGATCACCGCGAGCGCGGCCGGTAGCGCGAACTCCGCGATCGGCGCGAGCGGCGGGAGCCAGCGCGCCGCCACACACGCGAGCGACGCGACGAAAAGCGCGGATGCGTGGCGTTCGAAGCGCGCGTAGTGGAGCCTGATCGCGGCGCCGCAGAGGAAGTACGCGACCGGCAGCGGCAGCTCCACCTGTGCGAGACGCCAGATCTCGTCGCCCGTGCGCGCATGCTGCGCGCCGAGCCACGCGGCGGACGCGGCGCATGTGGCGAGTGCGGCGCCGAACACCAGCGCGGATGGCAGCCGTTGCAGCGTCGCGAAGAGCAGCGGCACTCCCGCGTAGCAGATCATCTCGATGCGGATCGTCCAGAGCGCGCCGTTCACCGCGGTGACGGTCGGGTTCGCCGCGAAGACGCCTGGCAGCGACGGCGCGAGAAAGTTCAGGAACGAGAGGTTCGCGGCGAGATGGCGCCAGAGTCCGCCGTCACGCAGATACGCGACGGGCGCGAGATCGGTCACGAAGACGCCGAGCGCAGCGGTCGTGAGTACCACCGCGACGTAGCCCGGCACGATCCGCCGCACGCGCTTCTCGGCGTAGCGCGCGAGGGTCGCCGAGCGCTGATGGCTCGCGGTGATCAGGAAGCCGGAGATCACGAAGAAGCCGTGCACCGCGACGTCGGTGCTGAGCACGTGCGAAAGCGGCGCCAACTCGGGCGAGCCAGACAGCACGTGCGCATGGACGAGCACCACCGTCGTCGCAAAGAGCAGCCGCAACAGGTCGAAGTTGTTCCGCCGGACCGACATCGCGCGCATGGTAGGGGCTTCGCGGGGTCGGCTGGAGCGGCTACGACCGCTGACCCAACACGACGAACTCGTTGTGCGGAAACACGCGACCCACAAAGCGGGGGAATGGGAACGAGTAGGCGTGCCGCGTGACGCAGCCGATCTCGGCGAGAAGCGAGCGCAGCGCCGCGAAGTCCATGAACTCGACATGGCTCGCGTCCGAGCGATAGCCGGCTTCTTGCGGCGTGATCAGCACCAGCTTCCCGCCGGGCCGCAGCTGGGGAAGCCATTGCGCGACGAGCGCAATGGCTTCGGCGCGCGCCATGTGCTCCAGCACATGGGCGAAGAGCAACGCGTCGAACGGCTGATCGATCTCGGGCGACGCGCGAAACGCAGCGGTCGAGTACGCCCGATGTCCGCGCGCGCGCGCCATCTCGATCGCGTGTTCGTTGTGATCGACGCCGACCGCCGACGGACCGAGCGCGGCGAGATTGCGCCCGATCCCGCAGCCGATCTCGAGCGTGCGGCCAAGTGCGAGGCGCCGGAGATTCCATCGATACGGCCGCTGCACGTCGAACCAGCGCTTCCAGCGCGCGCCCGACAATTGCGCGAGTCGCTCGGCGTAGGCATCGGTACGGGTGTCGCGAGGCGCTTCCACGCCGCCGATTGTAGTCTCCGCGCCGCGATGAGCCCTGCCGCGCGCATCACCTTCGCGATTCCGTTCTTCCGCGGGCTCACGTATCTGCGCGAGACGATCGAGAGCGTGCGCGCGCAGCGGATTGCCGAGTGGCGCTGCATCGTGCTCGACGATCGGGGCGAAGCGGGCGGCGTCGCGGAACTCGTCACGGGCTTTGACGACGCGCGTATCGCGTACCACGACAACGGCGCGACGCTCGGCATCGTCGGCAACTGGAATCGTGGCCTCGACCTCGCGACGACCGAGCTCGCGACGCTGCTGCACGCCGACGATCGCCTGCTGCCCGACTACTGCGACGTCATCTTCGCGCTGGCCGATGCGCACCCGCAGGCGGTGGCACTCTGCTGTGACGCCGAGATCATCGACGCGCAGGGTCGCCCGCGCTTCTCGCTCGCCGACGCGGTGAAGCGTCGCCTCGTCCCGCGCGGCGAGCCGTGGAGGATCGTGGGCGATTCGGGAGTGCGCGCGATCGCGCGCGCCGACTTCGTCATGTGCCCGACCGTCGCGTGGCGCCGCGAACGACTCGGCGCGCGGCGCTTCGATGCCACGCTGAAGCAGGCGCAAGACCTCGAGATGCTCGCGCGCCTGCTGCTCGACGGCGAAGCCATCGCCGGCACGCGCCGCCGCGCCTACGCATACCGGCGTCACGCCGCGAGCGCGACCGCAGTGCAGACCGAAGACCTGTCGCGCTTCGAAGAAGAGATCGCCGTGCTCGACCGCATCGCCACGCGCGCCCGCGAACAAGGCTTCCTCGCCGCCGCGCAGATCGCCGAAGCCAAAACGATCGTCCGCCTCCACCTCGCCGCCCGCATCGCCTCCGACCTAGCCTCCCTCCGCCCCCGCGCAGCCCTCTCCAAACTCGGCTTCCTCGCCCGCCTCCGCTGAGGTGAGAAAGGGGACGGTCCTCGTGTTGTCTGGCGGTGGCGTGTGTGTCCCCCAAGTCAACAGCCAGTCAACTCGAGGACCGTCCCCTTTCTCACCTTCCGACGCGGTAGAGGTGGTTGGGGCCGATCGTGGCGATGGGTTCGAAGCCGCTCAGTTTTTCGAAGGCGGGGGCGTCGGGGTCGCGGATCAGGACGTGGGTGACGCCGAGGGCGCGGAATGCGTCGGAGTTCGGGCGGATCTCGACGATCACGTAGTCCTGCGAGTGCAGGCGGAAGCGCGGCTCGCCGGAGGGCGTGGCGACGAACGCGATGTGCGCGTAGCGGTTGTAGACGCTGCGAAAGCGGCCTGCCGGGTCGATGCGCTTCCACAGCGCGAGCTGCGGGATCGGGTGGACACCGTTCAGTGCCTGTACGCCGATCGCGCGAAACAGGTTCGGCAGGTCGTCGCGGCCGAACGAAACCCAGGTGGTGTCGCCGCCTTCCGCGCGATCGATCTCGGTGATCTTCTGCGCGAGCGCGTTGTCGCGCAAATACTGGGCGCCGCCTACTGCGAGCGGGTTGAACCAGAGCGTGGAGATCGCCGACAGCGCAACCAGCGCGAGCAGCGCGCGGCGCGGCTGCAGCAGGAAGAACGCAGCGAGCGCGGCGTTCGCGAGCGCGAAGGCGAGTAGCACCGGAAGCTGCGCGTCGGGCAGCTCGCGCGCGAGCCAGACGGCGCAGCCAGCGAGCACGACGAACCAGCCGAGCGCGATCGCGAACACACGCGTGCGTTCCTCGCTTTGCGCCGGCGCAGCGCACGCGGCGAAGCGCACCAGCAGGATCGCGTCCGCGATGCCAATGCCGATCACCGCGCGCTTGCCGGGCACGAAGCCGAGCGCCGTGATCTGTGCGACGAATGCGGGAACGCCGACCAGCGCGTAGAGCGTCAGCGCAATCGCATAGAGCGCGACGGCTGCCGAGAGCGCATCGATGCGCTCGCCGCGCTTGCGGCGCCACAGCAGCAACGCGAGCGGCACCGGCGAGAGCATCCAGAACGACGCCGCTTCGCAGATGTTGAAGAGCGGTCCCCACTTCTCGGCCCAGAGCGGCGCGCCGAGATTCGCGTTCCACAACTCGGCGAGATTGCGCTCGGCGCCGGTCGATAGGCGGCGACCGGGGTACGCCGTGTCGCGCATCGTCGCGATTGCATCGCTCGCTTCGGACGCGAACGCTGCGACGATGGCGATTGCAATCGCGCCCGCCGCGGCGAGCGCGACCGCGCGCAGCGCAACGTGATTGCGCAATGGCAACTCGTCGCGCGCATCGAGCAACCAGCCCGCTACCAACGCGATGTAGAGCCACGCGAGCGTCACCTGATACGGCGGATAGATCGACAGCGCGAACCACGCGCCAGAGAGCGCGAGTGCGATCGCCGACGCCGCAATCGCCGCCGTCGTGCGCGCGCGCGCGAGCGCCACCGTCGCGAGAAACGCGGCGCCCATGCTCGTCACCTGCGGCGCGCTGTTGAAAGACCAGAACTGGAAGAACGGCGCGCAGACGAGCAGCGCAGCGCCGGTCGCCGCGGGCGCGAGCCGTCCGCGTGTCACCACCGCCAGCACGGCGAGCCACACACCGAAGAGTCCCAGCACGCGACTCCACCAGAGCCACGCGACGCCGTGATCAGGCCCGAGCAGGAATCCCCACATCGTCGGGCGGAAGAGCGAAACCCAATTCGCGACCAGCGCATCGACCGGCAACAGCATGCTCTGCCCGAGACCGACACTCGGATTCACCACGGGGAAGCGCGGCGTCACAGCGGTCTGCGAGATCAGCAGCGGGAGATGCATCTTCCAGTCATCGGAGCGAATCATGCGGGGCTCACCGAGCAACACCCCGGTAGTCGCGCTGCCGTCGGTCACCTCGTGCCACGCCGCGAGCGAGAAGCCGTGCAAGCGCAGTGCGACGAGCGTCGCGAAGAGCAGCAGCAGCGTGGCAGCCATCGCGAAGGCCGAGCGGCGACGCGCTTTCAGCGCCATCGGTGATCGCGTAGGATCGGCGGCGTCATCGAAAGGAGATTCCATGATCGCTCGCGTCCGCCTCGTCTCGATCTCGGCCATCGCCATCGCGCTCGTTGCGTTCGTCGCGCCGCCGGTTGCTCACGCGGAGGAAGCAGCGCACCACGCTGCGGCCGCTGGCGCCATCGCGCGCACGCCGCGTCCCGCGGACGCCAAGCTGTACATCATCTCGCCGACGAACGGCGAAACGGTTTCGAGCCCGGTGACGGTGCGCTTCGGTCTCGTCGGCATGGGCGTTGCGCCCGCGGGCGTCGCGACGCCGAACACCGGCCACCATCACCTGATCCTCGATTCGCCGCTGCCGCCGCTCGACGTGCCGCTGCCGAAAGATGACAAGCACATCCATTTCGGCGGCGGCCAGACCGAGACCAACGTGACGCTCGCGCCCGGCAAGCACACGCTGCAACTCGTGCTCGGCGACAAGGATCACGTGCCGCACGAACCGCCGCTGGTGTCGGAGCCCGTCACGATCACGGTGAAGTAGCGGGCGCGATCGCCGCGGCGTAGCCCTCGCGAAAGGTCGGGAAGCGGAAGCGGTAGCCGCTCGCGCGCAATCGCGCGTTCGAGCAGCGCTTGTTCGAAGTGGGGCGATCGCCGCTGCGCGCGTTCGCACCGGCATCGCCATCGCGCAGCGGCGGCTCCGCGACGCCGATCTGTGACGCGATCCAGCGCAGCACCACAGCCTCGTCGCTCGGCTCGTCGTCGACGCCGAGGTAGAGCGCTTCGAGTGCGCGTCCCGCGAGCGCCCGCGCAGCGAGATGCGCGAGCGCGCCGGCAGCATCGTCGCGATGGATCCGATTGCCGAAGCGCGGCGGCCCCGAGCGAATCGTCGCGCGGCCGCTGCGCACGCTCTCGACGAGGCGCGTGCGACCGGGACCGTAGATGCCGCCGAGTCGCAGCGACGCCGCGCGGAAGCCGCTCGCCGCGAGCAGCGCTTCGGCTTCGAGCATGCGCACGCCGCGAAAATCTTGCGGCGCCGTCGGCGTCGATTCATCGACCCACGAGCCGTCTTGCTGCGGATAGACCGCCGTGCTCGACGTAAACAGAACGGCGGCGGGCTTCGCGGCGCGCGCGTGCAGCGCATCGATCACGTTGCGCAGCCCGTCCACGTACGCGCGGCGATACGAAGCGTCGTCGCCGTGATCCGCCGCGGCGGCGTAGACCACGATGTCGAGGGCCCCGTCGATGCGATCGAACGCGGCCGCGAGCGAGTGCGCGTCGGCGAGATCGCCGAGCAGCGGCGTCACACCATCGGGTAGCCCCACCGGCTGGCGCTTCAAGCCGAACACGTCGTGGCCCGCGTCGCGCAATTGCGCAGCCAGCGCCGCGCCGACGTAGCCGCAACCCGCAACGAGGCAACGCGCGCGCTCAGCCGCCGTAGAGGCCACCGTTCACGTGGATCACGGAGCCCTGGATGTAGCCGCCGCGCGTCGCGAGGAACGCCACCACTTCGGCGACCTCTTCCGGTGTTCCCATGCGCCCGAGCGGAATGCGCTCGAGGATGCTCGCCTTCGCCTGCTCGGGCAGCGACGCCGTCATGTCCGTCTCGATGAAACCCGGCGCCACCGAGTTCACCAGGATGTTGCGGTCGGCGAGTTCCACCGCGAGCGAACGCGTCAGCGCATCGAGCCCCGCCTTCGCCATCGTGTAGGGCGATTGCCCGCGATTCCCGATGTGCCCCACCACGCTCGAAATCTGGATGATGCGCCCGGCCTTCTGCTTCATCATGAACTTGCGCAGCACGAGCTTGGTCAAATACCAGGTGCCGCGCGACAACGCGGCCACCGCATCGTAATCGTCGAGCTTCATCATCGGCGTCGGCGCATTGCGCGTGACACCCGCGTTGTTGACGAGCACGTCGATGCGACCGACGCGCTCGGCGAGTTGCGCGAGCAGCGCATCGATCGCGGCGGGATCGGCGAGATCGGCGCGCAACGCGAAGGCGTCGGGGAGTTCGGATGCGAGCTTCGCCGCGGCGTCGGCGCTGCCGTTGTAGTGGATCGCGACGCGAAAGCCTTCAGCGGCGAGTGCGCGCGCGCAGGCGGCGCCGATTCCGCGCGCTGCGCCTGTTACGAGGGCGATGGGTTGGTCGGACATCGCGCGCAACGTAGCGGGAAGCGCGCGACGCGGGCTAGCCGCAAACGCGCGCTCACGGCTGCGGCAACACCGGCTCGGGCAAATTACCCCGCTGCCCGCTGCCGCTGCCCCCCTCTCCGCGTATGAGCCCCGATGCGTCGTCGGTGATGGTCAATCCGGTTCGCCATTTCACCAACCAAACCACGCTCCGGTCAAGGTTCCCTAATTGGTCGTAGCTCTGGACGAGCTGGTCCAGTGTGGTGCAGCGAATCTCGATGCCAGGGAAATCGGGATCGACACCTCTCAACTTCGCAACTTCCTGTCGGTTCAGCCGCGCCGAGCGACACGGATCCGCGGGTTTCGATGTCGCGCATCCGAGCTGCGTGAAACCCAGCGCCAGAGAAAGCAACGCGAGCAGGAACTTCCCCAACTCAACCCTCCCCGATCCCCACTTCCGCCAACAACCCCGCAAGATCCTCCGTCTCCGCCAACACCACCTTCGACCCCGGCGGCAACGCATCGCCGAGTCTCCGGAAGTACCGCTTCTCCGGCCGCGATTCGACGAGCACCACGATCCCGCGATCGCTCTCACTCCGAATCAACCGCCCCACCATCTGCTTCAAGTTCAGCAACATCTTCCCGAGCGCGAAACGCTCGAAGGCGTCGATGCCTTCGCGTTTCAATCGCAGCTCGCGGCGGCGACGCAATTCGGTGGGTACTTCGAAGGGCAGCTTCTCGATCACGACGGCCTGGAGCTGATCACCCGGTAGATCGAGGCCCTGCCAAAACTTGCGCGCGCCGAGCAGCACCGCGCCGCCCTGGCGGAACCGTTCGACCAGCGCGCCGGGATCGTCGGATGCGCGGCGCGGCGCGAGCACTTCGATGCCGTCGTCGCGCAGGCGCTCGGCGAGCAGCGCGGCGACGTCGTTCATGCGTCGCAAGCTGGTGAAGAGGCCGAGCGTGCGACCGCCGAGGCGGCGCGCGAGGGTTTCGAGCACGTCCACCGTTTCGCGCACCAGGTCGGCGCCGCCGGAGAGCGCGGCGACGCGCATGTGTTTCTCGTAGGGGAACGGGCTCGGTACTGAGAGCGTCTCGACTTCGGCGCCGCCGCCGGTGACTCCGATCTCGCCGAGCGCGGCGAACGCATCGCCGCCGACGAAGAGGCTCGCCGAGACGCCGGCGAAGGATTCGAGGCGCTCGAGGAAGTTCTCGCGAAACGCGGCGGCGGGGGAAACCAGTCGCACCGCGAGCCGCCAGCGATCCCACGGCGGATCGATGCCGTCGAAGGACGCGACGGAATCCTCCGCGCCCTGGAATGCGAGACGCAGCGCGCTCGCGGCGCCACGCAATTCGGTGGCGTTGCGCGCGATGCCGCTCGCGGTCTCCTCCGGATCGACGGCCGCTTCCATCTCGCGCGACACTTCGTCGAGACGCACCGCCGCGATCTCCGCGCAATGCGCGGCCGCCTCGAAGTGCGGGCCGGCATGTTCGGGCACCTGCACTTCGCCGAACTCGTTCGCGAGCGATTCGAGCGAGCGGCCGAGCGCGACGAGTTCCTGCTGCACGCCGCGCCGCCACGCGAGCGCGTCCTTGCGCAGCGCGCGGCGCTTCGCGGCGGGCAACATGCCGTCGTTGCCTTCGCGTCGCGCGACGTGATCGGGGCGACCAAACACATCGTCGATGCGTTCGAGTACTTCGTCGGGGCGCACCGTCAGCGCGTACACCTCGTCCGCGACGTCGGATAGCTCGTGCGCTTCATCGACGATCGCGTGCGCGAACGCCGGGTAGTCGGGCGGCCAGCGCAGCAGCAGATCGTGGTTCGCGACGACCAGATGCGCCTGCGCCAGCGCCGCGCGCCGGCGACCGAAGGCGCAGTGCGCGTGCATCGCGCACTGCTCGCGCGTGCACTGCTCGGCGCGCGCCGCGACCGAGCGGCGCAGCAGATCCAGGAGCGGCGGGTGACGGCGCAACCACGCCGCCGGCACGGCGCCCAGCTCGCCGTGCGGGCGAATCGTCGCGCACGCGGCGAGCACCGCATACGCATTGCGCTGTTCCGGGAACAACTGCGCCTCGCGCGCTTCGGCCAGCACCGCGGCGAGGCGACGCTCGCATGCGTAGTTCGCGCGGCCCTTGATCGAGACGGCGCGTAGCCCCGGGTAGCCGAGGAAGCGCGCGGCGGCGGGGATGTCCTTCGAGAGCAGTTGGTCCTGCAGCAACTTGGTGCGCGTCGAGATCACGACCGGGCGCGCTCGAACGCCGGCTTCGCGCGCGCGTTCCGCTTCGCGCATCGCGAACGGAATCGCGGCGGCGAGATACGCGAGCGATTTCCCGACGCCGGTGCCGCCTTCGACGAGCACGCGGCCGCCGTGTTCCAACACGCGCGCGAAGCGCAGCGCCAGCTCGACCTGCGCTTCGCGCACGCGGTAGCCGGGGAAATGGCGCTCGCCACGCGCGGCGTCGCGGAGCGCCGTGGCAATCGCGCTTTCGTCGAAGTCGACGACCGGCTCGTCGCTCGCGCCGATCTCGACGAAAGCGCGCGCTTCGGGCGCATTGCGCGCGTCGCTCTCGCTCTCGAGCAGCGCGAGCCACGGCGAATCCGGCGCGTAATTCGAGAGAGCGGTGCGCGCAGCGGCGTAGCGCGGCTCGCCCGCATCGGCGCCGAACGCGATGCGCGCCATCACGCGCAGCGTGTCCGATGCATCGTCGAGGGCGCGGTGACGCTCTTCTGCGCCGAACATCGAACGCGTGAAACTCTCGAGGCGCAGATCCGGCGCGTCGGGATGCGAGACGGCGAGGAGATCCTGCGTATCGAGATACGTGGCGTTCGCGAGTTCGCTGCCGATCCAG
Organism: Deltaproteobacteria bacterium; assembly: GCA_031396445.1. GTDB lineage: Bacteria > Myxococcota_A > UBA9160 > UBA9160 > PR03 > PR03. Next base: position 28,208 of record JANNKU010000081.1, read on the forward strand.
CGCGCGAGGAAGTGGCGCTCGAAATCCGCGTTGTGCGCGACGATGGCGCGGCCGCGCAACTCTTCGCGCAGCAGCTCGCGCACCGTTTCGAGCGACGGCGCATCCGCCACCGTCGCGTCGGTGATGCCGGTGAGGCGCTGAATCGCGGGCGGAACCGACGCTTCGGGATGGATCAGCGTCGCAACGGCACGCACCTTTGCGTCACCGGGATCGAGCAACACCGCGGCGAACTCGAGGATGCGCGCGGCGGGATCGTTCGGCAGCCCCGTCGTCTCGAGATCGACGATCGCTACCGGCCCGACGCGCGCGAGCCAAGACGCCAGCGGGCTGACGTCGATGGCAGGCGCCGCCACTTCCAAAAAGAACTCAGACGTAGATGCCGCCCTTGTAGTGGCGATCCTGGCGGATCTTGATGTTCACCAGCGCCGGCTTTCCCGATGCCGCGGCGCGATCGAGTGCCGGGCGGATCTCTTCGGGCTTCTCGCAGTATTCGCCGTGGCCGCCGAGCGCCTCGACCACCTTGTCGTAGCGGGTGTAGTCGAGCAGTGTTGCCTGCAGGCGATCCCAGCCGTAGACGGCGCCTTGCGGGCGCATCATCTGGCCCCACGCGCCGTCGTTGCCCATCACGCCGATGATCGGCAGCTTGAAACGCACGGCGGTGTCGAACTCCATGCCGTTCAGGCCGAACGAGCCGTCGCCGTAGACGATGACGACGCGCTTCTCGGGATGCGCGAGCTGAGCGGCCAGCGCGAACGGCATGCCGACGCCGAGCGTGCCGAGCGGACCCGGATCCATCCACGCGCCCTCGCGTGGCACCGGCAGGATCTTCGCCGCGGTGGCGACGATGTCGCCGCCGTCGCCGATCACGATGGTGTCGCCGAGCGTGGCGAGCCAATCGCGCGTCTCGCGGCACATGCGCTGCGGATCGACCGGCGTCTCGTTGGAGTTCAGCGCCGCCTCGACCTTCTTTTCTTCCTCGAGCTCGATCTTGCGCAGCTCGTCGCGCCACGCGCTGAAGTCGAGCTTCGTGCCGGCGCTCTTCATCTCTTCGAGCAGCAGCTCGAAGGTGCAGGCGAGGTTGCCGACGAGGCCGACGTCGGCCGGGCGGTTCTGCCCGATCAGCGTCGCGTCCATGTCGAGTTGAACCACTTTGGCGTCGGCCGGAATCGTCTTGCCGAACGCGAGCCGGAAGTCGAGGAGCGCGCCGGCGAGGATGATCAGATCGATCTTCTTCATCGCGTCGCGCCGCGAGCGGTTCAGGAATTGCGGCGACGTCGGCGGGATCGTGCCGCGACCCATGCCGTTGGTGTAGCCGGGCATCTGCGTCGCGTTGAGGAACGCGTTCATCGCCGGGCTCGCCATCGACCACTTGACGCTGGTGCCGGCCATCAGCATCGGGCGCTGGCAATTGCGCAGCAGATCGAGCGCTTCGCGCACATCGACGCGATCGGGCGCGAGGCGCGGCGGGTTGGTGCGGATCGGCGGGAGCATCGCGTCTTCCCACTCGCAGGTGCCCATGAACACGTCCATCGGGATCTCGAGGAACGCGGGGCCGGGGATGCCCGACACCGCATGGCGAATGCCCAGCTCGGCGTACTCGGCGATGCGATGCGTCTGGTAGCAAGCGTCGACCCACTTGGTGATCGGCCGCATCAGGTTCACGTGATCCATCTCTTGCAGCGAACCACGGCGCAGATTCGCGAAGGGTCCCTGGCCGCCGATCACCAGGATCGGCGAGTTGGCGCGCCAAGCATTCGCGACGCCGGTGACGCCGTCCGTCACGCCGGGACCCGCGGTGATTGCCGCGACGCCGATCTTGCCCGGATTGCAGCGCGCCCATGCGTCGGCCGCGTGTACGGCGGCCTGCTCGTGGCGCACATCGATGATGCGGATGCCCTCGTCGATGCAGCCGTCGTAGAGCGGCATGATGTGCCCGCCCGAGAGGGTGAAAATGCACTCGACGCCAGCGTTCTTCAGCGCGCGAGCAAGGATCTTGCCGCCGTGTACGGGCATGGGGGGCCTCCGTCGGTCGATGATCGGTTCGAAATTCTGATCGAGATTCGGTTCGAGGAATTGGCCACGGTACAAAGAGACGGGGCCGGACGCCAAAGCCGCCCGGCCCCTGAATCTGGATTGATCGCGCGGTGGACTACCTCCGCGAAACCTTGAAATCGACGCGGCGATTCCAGCGCCACGCGGATTCGTCGTTGCCCTGCACGGCCGGCGAGCCTTCGCCGAAGCTCACCGTGATCATGCGCCCGGTCGGGACGCCGAGATCGATCAGGTACTGCATCGCCGCGTTCGCGCGCCGCTCGCCGAGCGCGAGGTTGTATTCCTCGCTGCCGCGCTCGTCGGTGTGCCCTTCGAGCGTCACCGACTTCCACTCCGAGTGGCCGAGGATCGCCTGGCCGTTTGCTTTCAGCGTGGTGCGCGCGTCATCGCGAATCGACGCGCTGTCGAATTCGAAGTAGACGGAGCCCAGCTCGCGCACCCGCTCGGGCTCGCCCATCGACGAATCGCTGTCGCGTCCGCCGCTGGTGCTGCTGCCGTCACTGAACTCGCTCTCGCCGCTGCCGCCTTCGAGGCTTTCCTCGTCCGCCTTCTTCTTGCTGCAGCCGAACGCGCCGCCCACGACGACGGCGACCACGATGCCCAGCACCGCGATCTGCGAGATCGCTGCTCGTTTCATGACTCTCCTCACCCCTCGCGAGGATCACAGGGACCCTCTTTTGAGCCGGCCGAGTGTGGAGATTTCACGGGATTGGCGCAAGGCTACGCGTCGCTGCTGCCGCAGCTCGAGAGGCGCGATGACGACCAGCCCGTTCGAAGACGTGCGCTCTGCCATCGATCCGCCCGCCGGAAAGCCGCCGATCGAGACGGGGGCGGCGCTGCGCAACGCCGATGCCGCGCTTCGCATCGTGCTCGCGCTCGCATGGCTCGCTCTCGCGCAGCAGGCGCATGCGTCGCTCGGAGCGAACTTGCTCGCCCTCTGCGCGCTGCTGTCGCTGCTCGGAGTCGCCCCGCGTGCGGTCGCGGTCGCGGGTTCGCTGCTCGCGGTGTCGATCGCGCCCGCGACTTGGAGCCTCGGCGCCGCGCTGGGCTTGCTCGCGATCGGCGCTCTGTGGCTGCGCATGCACGCGGGTGGCGCAGGTCCGTGGCTGCGCGATGTGCGCCGCCTCGAGCTGCGCCGCGCCGCCGCGCTCGCCGCGACCGGCTTCGCGCTGGCCCGGCGTCGCGAAGGTGATGCCGCTGCGATCGCGCATGCGGGCGATCTCTACGAGCGCGAAGGCCGCGCGCGATCGGCGCTCGCGGCGATCGGCGCGACGCCGGCCGCATCGCTGGCGCCTGTGCGCTCCGCGGCGCACTCGGTCGGTCGCGCGCTCGCGAGGTGGCCGGGGTTGCTCGATCGCGTCACAGCCGCCGCGTCGCGCTGGAGCGAGTGAGCGAGAGCGCTAGAGGCCGAGTTCCTCGAGCGCCGCTTCGGCGAGCGTATCGAGATCGGGATAGCTACGGGTCGGAACGCCTTCCGCGGCGAGATCAGCGAGCGATCGCGAACAGCGCGTGCGCCCGAGCCCTGCGAGCAACGCCCGCGCGGTGGTCTGGGCGGCCTCACCCGGATCGGCGTCGAAGCGGCAGACGAGGCACTCGGTCTCCTTCCGCTCGACGACGAGATCGAAGACGATCGTGCAGACGCCTTCGGGCTCGCCCACATAGGCGGCGAGCGCGTGCAGCACACGGCTCCACGGCAGCGTCGCCAGCTCCGACCCCTCGCGGAACACGATCCCGCCGGAGCCGACTTCGGCCCACGGCAGAACCTCGACGCGGTAGAGAGAAGCTCCGTCTTCGTAATCGCCCATCACGCATCCTTTGTGACCGCAACTCCGCTTTGGGATCGGTCGCCCCGCGCGCTCGCTTGATTTTGGGTCGCGGGCTCATCTCCAATTGGTCGACAAGGCTCGGAGCGCGTGCGAGCTTCGGCCGCCCAGAGGAGACGCGATTGACTCAGCATCATCACGGACACGAGCACGCGCATCGGCCCGGGATCCACAAGGATTGGAAGACGTGGGTCGCGGTGATCGTGATGCTCGGCGCAATCGGCATCTACGTGCTGACGCTCGACGACTCGGTCGAGGTGATGGATGAAACCGCGGCCGAGGCGTCTGCCGCCGCTGGATCGGCAACGCCCTGACCGACCCGATCCTCGCAACTACCGACGCGCCCAACTGGAAGGCCACGGCCGTGATCGCGCTGATCATGGTCGTGCTGGCGCTGCTCGGCATCGGCCTCGCGACGACGAACCCGCTCTTCGCGCGAAACTACTGGGTGTCGATGGTTCCGATCTATGGCGTGCTCTGCGTCGTCACCGCGTGGCGGCGCTCGCAGCAGAGCGGTGAACGGCTGGTGCTGCGCCAGGTGCTGCACTGGCTCGCGATCGCGGGCTTCGTCGCGCTCGATTTCTATATCCGCGGCAGCGGCGTCGAGACGCAGACCGCGAGCGGACTGAATGCGCTGCTGCTGCTCGCGCTCGGTTGCTTCCTCGCCGGCGTCCATCTCGATTGGTCGTTCGTGTTCGTCGGCGCGCTGCTGACGCTCACGTTGCTCGTGGCGGCCAAAGCGGATCAGTATCTGTGGCTGCTCTTCCTCGGTGGCGCCGTGGTGATCGCCGCGTTCTTCGCGCTGCGCAAATTCTGGGGCGGTTCGGATACTTCGATTCGCGGACCGCTCTGATCCCAACTCGCGCGCGCTAGCGTCGCGAGATGACTCTTCCGACTCGGCGTGGGCGCGCGCTCGATCCGTGGCGCAGCGAACGCTCGTGCGTGCTGGCGCGCCGCGGCATGGTCGCTTCGAGCGTGCCGATCGCGTCGGCCGCGGGCGTCGAGATGCTGCGTCGCGGCGGCAACGCGATCGACGCCGCGATCGCCGCGGCGGCCGTGCTCTGCGTCGTCGAGCCGATGATGACGGGAGTCGGCGGCGACGCCTTCGTGCTGCTCGCGTCCGCCGCCGAGGGGCGCGTCGTCGGATTGAACGGCAGCGGTCGCGCGCCCGCCGGCGCGAGCCTCGACGCCTACCGCGCGCGCGGTCTTCGCGAGATCGCGGCCGGCGGCATTCTCTCCGCGACGGTGCCGGGCGCCGTGCATGCGTGGGACACATTGTCGCGTCGCTTCGGTGCGCTGCCGCTCGCGGTGACGCTGGAACCCGCGATTCGCGCCGCCGACGACGGCTTCGCGGTGACCGAGATCGTCGCGCACGTCTGGTTCCTGCTCGAACGACTCGGCGCGCTGCGCAACGATGCGGCGCGCTCGAGCTGGCTCACGGCGGGTCGCGCGCCGCGCGCAGGCGAGTGGTTTCGCGCGCCGGGCCTCGCGCGAACCCTGCGCCAGATCGCCGAGGGCGGCGCCGCCGCGTTCTACGAAGGCGAGGCGGCGCGCGCGATCGTCGCGGCGTCGCGCGAGCAGGACGGCGTGTTCGAAGCGGATGATCTCGCGCGTCACACGTCGACGTGGGTCGAGCCGATCGCGACGACGTATCGCGGTGTCGAGGTGCTGGAGCTGCCGCCGAACGGCCAGGGCCTCGCCGCGCTGCAAGCGCTGAACCTGCTCGAGTGTTTCGAAGCCGCGCCGTCCACCAGCGCGCTCGATTGGCACCGCCGCATTGAAGCGGTGAAGGTGGCGTTCGCGGATCGTGCGGCGTACATCGCGGATCCCGAGCACGCGCAGGTTCCCGTCGCAGCGCTGCTCGACAAAGGCTACGCGCGACGGCGCGCCGCGCTGATCGGCGAGCGCGCGAGCGAAGGCGTCGCAGCGGGACTCGCGAGCGACACCGTCTATCTCTGCGCGGCCGACGAGCAAGGCAACCTCGTGTCGTTCATCCAAAGCCTCTTCACCGGCTTCGGCTCCGGCATCGGCTGCGGTGACACTGGCATCGTGTTGCAGAGCCGCGGCGCGGGTTTCGTGCTCGACGCGGATCACCCCAATTGCATCGCGCCGAGCAAGCGCCCGTTCCACACGATCATCCCCGGCATGCTGCGTCGCGATGGGCGTCCGTCGATGGCGTTCGGCTTGATGGGCGGCGACGTGCAGCCGCAATCGCACCTGAACTTCGTCGCGAACCTGGTGGATCACGGCCTCAATCCGCAGGAGGCGATCGACCGCCCGCGCTTCCGCTTCCAGGGCGCGCGCAAGGTGGCGATCGAAGCGCCGCATCTTCGTGTCGATGAGGGCGGCACGCTCGGCGATGCGCTCACCGCGCGCGGCCACGAGGTGATCGCGCCAGGTGAAGCGATGGCGGACGTGTTCGGCGGCGGGCAGGCGATCGCGATCGAAGAAAGTGGCGTGCTCGTCGGCGCGAGTGATCGGCGCAAGGATGGCTGCGCGCTCGGGTTGTGGGAGTAACGCCGGTGAGTGTCCCCATGACGCACGGTTCCCCGCGGCAGCGAGAGTTCTTCCTGAAGCGAGGTCTTGGCGCGCAAGCGATCGCGTTCGGAATCCTCGCTGCGGGGGGCTCGCTGGTTCTGGAGCGGTCGTACCCGCAGGCGATCTTCACCTTTGGCGTGGTGATGGCGACGGTGGCGTGGCTGCAGCGCAGGACTCCGCTTCTCGCGATCGACGACACAGGTGTCCAGATGAGCGACCACCCACGTCGCGAACGCTTCATTCCCGCTGCCGAGATCGCGGGCTGGTCGCTGGACCCCGTCCGGAAGCGCTTCGTGTTCCATCTGCAATCGCGGGAGGCGCGCCTCGTCGATTTCTGGCGCTTCTCCGCCGAAGATCGGCTCGTACTTCAGCTCGCCCTCGAAGAGCGCGGCTACCCGCGGATCAACGCGGGTGAAGAAGGACGCGCCGCGATTCGGCGCGCGCACCTTCGCTTCTGGAAGCAAGCGGCGCCGGGGTTCATCGGTGTGTTGCTGCTCTATCTGGGAATCGCCGCGATCTGGCGGTAGGGCTCGCTACGCCTCTGCGCGCGCCAACGCTGCCTCGAACGAGATCCCCTCGTGCAGCGCTTTGCGCCAGTCGAGATGTTTGCGCATCCGGTTCATCGCCACGGCGCCGGTGAGCCGCCCTGCTCTGCCGTAGATCGCGACGAACTTGCGCTCCGCGAACGACCCGTCGACGACGCGCATCTCGTCGCCCGCGCGTGGGCGACCGGCGACCGCGAGCTTCAAATCATATTGATCGCTCCACACGTACGGGACGGGATCGAAGGGCTTCGCCGCATCGGGGCCATCGAGCAGCCGCGCGACGGCGGCGTTCGCTTGCTCCACCGCGTTGGTCCAGTGCTCGACGCGCATCGACTCGCCATAGCGAGGGTTCGTCCAGCGCGCGACATCGCCCGCCGCAACGATGGCGGGGACGTTCGTTGCGCACGTTGTGTCGCAGACGACACCATCTTGCAACGCGATGCCCGAGCCATCGAGCCACGCCGTTTCGGGTCGCACTCCGATGCCGACGACGACGAGATCCGCGGGCAGCACGCTGCCGTCCGCGAGTCGCACGCGTTCGACGCGGAGCGCGCCTTCGATCGCGGCGACCGCGACGCCGGTGCGCACGTCCACACCGTGATCGCGGTGGATTGCGGCATAGAGCGCGCCGAGCTCGGGGCCGAGCGCTTGCTCGAGCGGATTGCCGAGCGCTTCGAGCATCGTGACCGCCGCGCCGTGATGCCGACACGACGCCGCGACTTCCGCGCCGATGAAGCCGCCGCCGACCACGACGACGCGCGGCTGCGCTGCGAGCGCGCGGCGAATCGCCAGCGCGTCGTCGAGCGTGCGCAGCACGAACACACCATCGAGTTGCGGCTGACCAGGCAGCCGGCGCGGCGTGGCGCCGGTCGCGATCACGAGCCCGTCGAATGCGATCGACGCGCCATCATCGAGCTCGATACGCCGTTCTGTGACGTCGAGTCGCAGCGCGCGGCGGCCGAAGTGCTGCTCCGCTGCAAGGCTCGCGAGTCCGCTCCGCGCGAGCACGATGCGCTCCGGTTCCCACTCGCCGCGCAGCACCTGCTTCGACAGCGGCGGGCGGTCGTAGGGCTCGTGCGACTCGGCGCCGATCCAATCGATGCGACCGTCGTAGCCGCGCGCGCGCAGCGCCTCCACCGCGCGTAGCCCGGCGAGCGACGCGCCGACCACTGCGACGCGTCGCAGCTCAGGCATCGCCGACTCCGAGTTGTTTCGCGAGCGCGACGAACGATGGCAGCGTGCGATGCGGCCGCGGCGGCGCCTGCGGCGTCTGCGCGAGCCCGTTGCGATCGATCCACACCGCGTGGAGCCCCGCGCCGAGCGAGCCGAGCACGTCGCACTCGTAGTTGTCGCCCGCCATCAGCGCGCGCGACGGCGCGACATCGAGCGCCGCGAGTGCGCGCTCGAAGACGCGCGGGTCTGGCTTGCCGAAGCCCGCTTCGCCCTCGACGACGATCACGTCGAAGTAGTGCGCGAGATCGAAGCGCTCGATCTTTGCGCGCTGCGCCGCGGCGGCGCCGTTGGTGACGAGACCGAGCGGAACTCCACGTTCCCGGAGGCGTGCGAGCGCTGCGAGCGCGCCGTGGAACGGC
>JANNKU010000093.1:0-7368 GCA_031396445.1 Deltaproteobacteria bacterium
GCCTTCCTGCCAGCTCGTGTGCGCGATGCCGAGCTGGCCCTCCGTCTTCGCGAGCACCAACAAGCCGCCGGTGTACTCCGTCCAGGAGTCGCCGCAACGCGGTTCAGAAGCGGGATTCGGCAACCCTGCGACGCGCGCGACACCGTTCGCATCCGTCGTCGCTTGCGCGAGAATCGAGCCATCGCAGTACGCGACGCTCACCGCCGCGCCCGCCACCGGCTCGGCGCCATCGAGCGTGGTGACCCAAACGAGTGACGACTCGGCGCCCCACTTGAGGTGCACCGCGAGGTTCGTGACGAAGGCACCGGCCGCGACATACATGGGTCCAGGCGGATCGAGCAACGCCGTGCCGAGCAGCTTCGACTCGATCTCGACGATGTGCAGGCCCGGACCTGCGAGCGGAATGCCGACCACCTCCGCCTCGTCGCCATCCTGTGTGGCCGGGAGTACGAGCGTCTGCGGCGATGATGCGAGGCCTTCCGTCGCAAAGATCGACGCGTCGTTCTCGGCCATCGCGAGCGCGTTCAGCCACGCGAGGATCGCGCGCGGCTCATCCGCCGCGACGAGCGCCGAGCGCGCGCTGACGCTGCCGGTGACGCCGAGCCCACGCAAAGTCGCGTCGGCGCCGATGTGGCGGAGCGCAACGGGCAACAAGGGACTCGCCGACTCGACGACGCCGAAGATCGCCGAGAACTTCGCAAGCGGCGGGTAGCGATCGGTCGCGACGGCGATCGTGCTCTGGCTCGCATCGAGCGCGCGGCCGGAATCGTCGAGCAGCCCGGCGGGAATCTCGATCGTGAATTTCGCGCGCGGCGGGAAGGGCGCGTCGAAGACGAGGTAGCTGACGAAGGGGTCGCCGTCGCTCGGATCGCTGCGCCGCGCCGCCCAGGTGCGCGCGGGCGCGCCGTTCTCCGTCACCTGTCGCAGCACGATGCGCGACGCCACATCCCACGCCACGGCCGACGAGAACGACAGCGAGAAGCGTCGCAGCGGCACGCAAGCGGCCTTTTCGTTCTCGCGCTCGCACCAGAGGCGCGCGGTGAAGGGCGGCCGCACCTCGTACTCGAAGACCTGTTCCTTCTCGGTCGCGACACCGCTCGCGGTCGCGATGCCGGCGCCCCACGAAAGCGTGAGCTTCGCGCCGGGTGCGAAGCGTTGGCGCGCTTCCAGCACGACGATGCGCGGGTCTTCGAGCTTCCAGTCGAGGCTCGCGAGGATCGCGTCGCGATCCCCACCTTCGACGATGCGCACGCTGATCGGATCGGGCAGCCCGGCGACGCGCACCACCGCATGCGCTTCGATCGATTCGCGCGTCGCGGGCGCATCGAGCAACAACGCGAAGCGCTGATCCTCGTCGATGATGCGCGACCACGGCGCGCTGTTCATCACCGCCGGTCCGCCCGTCGATAAAGCGAAGTCGCGCGCGCCGTCGATCGCGGCGCCGGCGAGCGTGCGCAGCTTCGGCTGCAGCGTGAAGCGACAGCGCAATCCCGCCGGCAGATCCGCGTCGAAAGTGAAGACCCACGTGCGCGCGTCGGCCCAGCGCGCGCTGCCCTTCGCGGCGCAATCGATCGCGAACGGATCGGCGGCGCTGCGCGGATCGCCGAGCGGAACCATCGGCTCGGAGAAACGTGCGCTCACCAGACGGACTTGCTTCGCGGTGCCTTGCGGAGCGAAGGAATCGACGCGCGCGGCGATCGCAGGCGCGGCCGACGCGAGCGCGACGATCCCGGTCAAGAGCGCACCGCGGATGCGGCGAGCTCGCGCCGTCATCACCAACGCAGCATCGCGTCGAGTCTGTCGAGTGAAATCAATTCCTCGGGCGCGTCACCGCGCGCGACGCCGATCTGGATCCACTCGTCCGGGGCGATCGATTGAGCCGGGAAGCCGCACCACCATCCGCTGCGCAACAGCGCGTCCGATCCGTATAGCTTGACGATGTCGGGACGCTCGATGCTCGGCGTGCACTCCGCCACACACTTCGCGCCTGCGAGAACGCGCACGCGGAGCGGGGCGAACTCGGCCGGATCGGCGGCCCATCCGTTGAATCCGATCTGGTCTCCGTTTCGCGTGCACGAATCGACGTGACCGAAGACGCCGATGTCGTAGCGCAGCGATTCGAAGTGTCGGCTCGGATCGCGGCTGAGCACGTAGAGATCCTGGAAGCCGAGATAGCCGTGCGCGAAGCGCTTCCACACCGCGCTGTCGCCGGCGACTTCGCGGATGGCGCCAGCGACGAAGCTTTCGGAAGCGAAGGTCGAGCCGTATTCGGACGCTTCGAGCGAGCGACTCTCGCTGATCGGTCGGAACACGAAGTCCGTTGTGGCGCCTTCAATCAGGTCGATGCCGTGCGTCGTGAAGACCAGCAGGCCGCGCTCCGACAACAATGAGTGGAGCTTCGCGAGCCACGGCAGGAAGCGGTGCGACGGCAAGTGGCTGAAGAGCGACGAGACGAAGATCAAATCGAAGCGGCGCGACGTGCTGAACGCGGCCGGGTCGCTCATCGAGGGCAGCCCCGCGACGCCGAACACCTCGCACTGGAAGTGGACGGCGTCCTGGTAGATGTCGCTCACACAGACGCGTTTCGCTTCGACTTCCTGGAGCAGGTGGCGGGTGAATCGGCCGTAACCGCTTGCGAAGTCGAGAACGGACTCGACGTATCCCCATCCGCCGAAGGCCCAGTCCACGAGCTGACGCACCTCGTCCATCATCTCTTTTCCGACCGTCAGATACCGCACGCAGGCGCGCTCGGGATTGCCCCCGTAGCCCGCGAGCGGCTTCAGGAACATCTCGTCTTCACGACTGATCTCGGCGTGGAACGAAGACGGCGAAGCGAGCGAGCCGATCAGCCGACTCGAGAACTCCGGATCGAAGTCGAAGATCTTGGCCAAGGGCGCACCGTTTCTGCTGGGAAAATCGATGCTACCAGCGAACTCCGGTGCGGGCTGCCGCACCTCGAGACCGGCGCGCCGTCAGCGACTCGCGATCGCAATGGCTAGCGCACCATGCGACGCGTCTATACTGGCGCGCCCGATGTCGTTGCGAACCCTCGTCGTTCTCGTGCTGGTACTCGGACTCGCGCCGCTCGCGCGCGCGCAGCATCCGCTGCCGCAAGGGCCGCGGCCGCTGCACATGCGGATCGCCGAAGCGGATGTCGTCGCGGTCGGAACGATCGGCCCGATCACCGAGGGCCGCATCGAGATTCGCGACGCCACCGTGCTGCGCGGCAATGCGCCCGCGAATTTCGAGATCAAGCGCTCGCCCTCGCAAGCGCCGCCCTTCGTGACTGGCGTGCCAACGGTGCTGCTGCTGCGCGGCGCCAGGTCTCCGTACGTGTTGGTGGACGAGCCACGCGAAATCGTGTTGCTGCGCGACGCGGCCGACGCGAAGCGCTGGACGAGCGCGCTGCAAGCACTCTTCGCCGCCAGCGCCAATCCCGACACGTTGCTGCCGCTCTATCTCACCTGGCTCGACGGCGACGATGAAAATCTGCGCGACGCCGCGGGCGCCGCGCTCTCGGACTTCCGCGCGCCCTTCCTGCCGCTCGGTCGCGACGATGCGCTGGCGCGCGCGGCCGCGGCGGTAGACCCGAAGCGTGAGACGACCGCGCGGCGCGTCTCGGCGCAACTCGCGATGACACAGCTCGATGGCGCCGCCGCGCTCGCCGCCGCCATCCCGGGCGGCGCTGCGGATCCGCAAGTCGTCGCGATCGCGCTGCGAGGAAGCGACACTTCGCTGCGCGAGCAGCGAATCGCCGCGCTCCTGCGGGCGCTCGCGCACGAAGAGCGCGATGTGCGCCGCTCTGCACTCTTCGCGGCGCCGCTGCTGTGGAACGATGCGGTGGCGGCAAAGGTCGCGGAGCTGGCGGCGCATGATCCCGATCCGGGCGCGCGGGCGGACGCGGAAGAAGCGAAGGGGCGCGGCGGTCACTAGAACCTCGACGAGCGGCGCAAGAACAGGACTTTTCGAGCGACGAGGGACCTACGAGTCATGAGCGATCTTCGAAACGACGCAGCGGAACGCGGCTTCGATCCGGACGCGCTGCGCGCGAAGTACCGCGCCGAGCGCGACAAGCGCGTGCGCGCCGACGGCAACGATCAATACGTCGAGGTGAAGGGCGACTTTGCGCACTTCATCGATGATCCCTACGTCGAGCCGGGATTCACGCGCGCGCCGATCGCCGATGACGTGGAGGTCGTCGTGATCGGCGGCGGCTTCGGCGGATTGCTCGCCGGCGCGCGGCTGCGCGAGGCGGGCATCGACGACATCCACATCATCGAGAAGGGCGGCGACTTCGGCGGCACCTGGTACTGGAATCGCTACCCGGGCGCGATGTGCGACGTCGAGTCGTACATCTATCTCCCGCTGCTCGAAGAGCTCGGCTACGTGCCCACCGAGAAGTACGCGCGCGCGCCGGAGATCCTCGCGCACAGCCGCGCGATCGGGGAGAAGTACGACCTCTACCGTGGCGCGTGCTTCCAGACCGAAGTCACCGACATGCGTTGGGACGAAGCGAGCGCGCGCTGGATCGTCACGACGAATCGCGGCGACCAGATGAAGGCGCGCTTCGTCTGCATGTCGAACGGGCCGCTCAATCGGCCCAAGCTGCCCGGCATTCCGGGCATCGACGCATTCAAGGGTCATACCTTCCACACCAGCCGCTGGGATTACGCGTACACCGGTGGCGATTCGAACGGAAACCTGACGGGGCTGCGCGGCAAGCGCGTCGGCATCATCGGCACGGGCGCGACGGCGGTGCAGTGCGTGCCGCACCTCGGCGAAGCAGCGGAGCACCTCTATGTGTTCCAGCGCACGCCGTCGTCGATCGACGTGCGCGCAAACCGCCCCACCGATGCGGAGTGGGCAAAGACTCTCGCGCCCGGCTGGCATCAGCACCGCATGAACAACTTCAACATCCTGGTGACGGGCGGCTTCCAGGCGGAAGATCTGGTGAGCGACGGCTGGACCGACATCATCCGCAAACTGCTGGTGATGGTGAAGCAGGAAGCGGGCAGCGGCGCCCCGCTCGACATCATGAAGACGATGGAGCTGGCGGACTTCCAGAAGATGGAACAGATCCGCGCGCGCGCAGACGCGATCGTGAAGGACGAGACGACCGCGGAAGCGCTGAAGCCCTACTACCGGCAGTTCTGCAAACGCCCCTGCTTCCACGACGAGTACCTCGACACCTACAACCGTTCGAACGTGACGCTGGTGGACACGCAGGGAAGAGGCGTCGAGCGCGTGACGGAGAACGGTGTCGTCTGCGGCGGCGTCGAGTACCAAGTGGATTGCCTGATCTTCGCGACCGGCTTCGAGGTCGGTACCGCGTACACGCGCCGCGCTGGCTGCGAGATTCATGGGCGCGGCGGCGTCACGCTGACCGAGAAATGGTCAGGCGGCGTCCGCACGCTGCACGGGATGCACAGCCGCGATTTCCCGAACTGCTTCATCATGGGCAACCAGCAGAGCGGCTTCACGGTGAACTATCCGCACGCGCTGAACGAACAGAGCCAGCACATCGCGTACATCCTGAAACACGCGGGCGCGCACGGCATTCGCAGGATCGAAGTCTCCGAAGCGGCCGAGGCGAAGTGGATCGATACGATCATCCAGCTCTCGCGGCTCGCGCAGAGCTTTCTCGAGGAATGCACGCCCGGCTATTACAACAACGAGGGAAAGCCGGGCCAGCGCAGCGGACAGAACGGCTTCTACGGCGGCGGCTCGGAAGCGTTCTTCAAAGTGCTGCGCGATTGGCGCGCTGCGGGGGAACTCGCGGGGCTCGAGCTGCGCGCGGAGTAGGAACTCGGAGTCGGCCTTGGTGAACTTCGCTCGCCGACGATGACATCGGCGATTGTAGGGCTACCGAGGCGGCGGGGGCTTCCCCGACCTCCGTCGGGGCTTGCTCGTTTCCGAGTGCGGAGTGGCGTGAGCGGTGTGTGGCGCTTTGCCGTGCTCGCAGTTTCGGGCAGCGCATCCCGCGCGCTGATCGAAACCGTTCGAGGTCCGCTCTGCCGTCGAGAGACGCGCCATCCTGCATCGGAGCGTTACGCCACACGGTGACTTCGGGAATGCACTGCGCGGCTCAGGCCTGTTCAACGACCGACAGCATGATCGGGTCGTCGTCTCTCTCGATCTCCGGCTTTGTGTGGAAGCTCCCGGGTCTGGGAAGACTTCCCCGCCTGTATCCGCTCCCACCGGTCTCGTGATGTACTCGGTGTTGCTGGGCGCTGCGTTCGACCGGCGAGAGAGGAACCTCGGATTCTCCTGCGCCCGACACCAAGTACAGATTCACCATACGCCCGTCGCGAGCGAGAGATCAAGTCGAAATTCACATCTTCTCGTCGCGAGATCGCGAATCGCGCGCGCGTGCAGCGATGTGCCAGAAGCGATCGTCGGGAAGCGCGAACGGCGTCGCGTCGTCATCTGCCGGTAACCAGGCCGTCAGTTCGCGATCGCCGAACGCGCCGTGATAGACGCAACCGGTATCGAGTCCGCGCAGATTGCGCGCGACGTGCAGCCCCTGCGTCGCCCAATGTCCGTAGACGACGCCGTAGTCGGGGTCGTGCGCGGCCCAGCGTCGATGCCACGCATCATCGGGATTCGCGGGTTCGCGACTCGACCAGCGCCCGCGCGCGTCGATGCTGCGTGCGCGGGTGAGCCGCGCGAGCACGTCCGCGTCGGCGTCGTCCTTCGGGCGCGCAGCGAGCAATCGCTTCGCCTCGCGGCGCGATTCGCGCAGCCGCGCTTCGATGCGTCGCGCGTGCGCGGCGAGATCTTCGAGCGACCACCCCGGCGCGACCGACGCGTGCACCATCGCAAAACGCTGCGCGCCGAGAACGCCGCTCTCGACGATCGGCAACATGCGCGCCCATTCGAGCCACGCATCGGCGCTGCTGGATTCGAGCACATCCTGGAATGTGTCGTCGGCAACGATCGGGCGCTGACCGAATGCAACGCGCAACAGCGACAACTCGTGATTGCCGAGCACGACGCGCGCGCGCCCTTCCACTTGCAGCGCGCGCACCTGCTCGAGCACGCGAAGATTCGCCGGCCCGCGATTCACGACATCACCGACCAGCCACAACTCGAAGTCGCGACCGAAGCGCTCCTCCGCACGCGCCACCAACTCGCCGAGCTCGTCGGCACACCCCTGCACATCACCCACGAAGATCCGCTGCACGCGCCAATCGTAGCCGCTGAGCGAAGCGCCCAACGCAACGAAGCCCGACTTCCCAAGTCGCGAACCAACTCATGATGTCGCCGCTCGGCTGCGCCTCGCTACGCGGGAAACGGGCTTGGAGCTGCGGGCGATTGATTCAGATTCATTTGCGGGCGCGAGCCTTATGGAGTCGCGGGGGGGGGGGG
>JANNKU010000102.1:0-30287 GCA_031396445.1 Deltaproteobacteria bacterium
GTGACCGCAGAGCTCAGGCCACACCGCGAGGCTGGACGACGTGATCAGGCGGGGTCGCGCGGCGTAGCGGAGAGCGAAATGCCGATCCGGTACCTGCACCAAGGTGCACTCGTCTTGTTTTTCGCACTCGCGACGGCACCACACGTTGCGGCGCAGGCGATTCCTGCGACACACGCGATCGGTTCCGTGCCCGCGACGACGCTCTATACCGATCCCGACGGCTGCGCGAAGCCGGATCCGAAACGCGAGCACACCTTCCTGGTGAATCGCGTGATCGCTCCCAAGAAGGAGGCATGGCAGGACGCGCACGGCGGGCAGGCCGCCGCGAAGCCCTTCGTGAAGGCGCGCCTCACGGGCTGGCCCGAGCAACTGCTCGTCGATCGCACGACGCTGCCGACCAGCGACGGTGAATTCCTGCACCGCCTCGCGCGCGACACCTGGCGCGGGCTCGATGCGCTGACCGATCGCGACCACGCAATCCCCGTCGATCATGTGCGCTTCTGCGGCGGCTCGCTCGAAGCGAATCGCGTCAAGATCGGCGACTACACGAGCGGCACCAACATCGGGCTGTACCTGATGGCGGTGGTCGGCGCCGTCGATCTCGAGCTGCTCCCGCGCAACGAGGCGCTGGCAACCTCGCATCGAGTGCTCGAAACGCTGCGCGGCCTCGAGGCCCACCAGGGCTTCTTCTTCAACTACTACGACACCACCAGCCTCGAACGCACCAGCGACTTCGTTTCGTTCGTCGATTCGGCGTGGCTGACGACGGGCCTCGTCGTCGTGCGGCAGGCCTTCCCGGAACTCTGGAACGAGGCTTCGAGCCTGATCGACCGCCAGGACTACCGCCTCTTCTACGACGCCGAGACCAAGCTGATGTCGCACGGTGTGACACTCACCAACGGCAAGGCCACGCGCTCGAAGTTCCACTACGGGATGCTCTACACCGAAGCGCGACTCGGCAACCTGATCGCGATCGGGCGCGGCGCGGCGCCCGAGGAAACCTGGTTCGCGATGCACCGCACGCTGCCGCCGAGCACTGACTGGCAGACCCAACAACCGCGCGGCCGCGAGAAGACCGTGCGCGGCCACAGCTTCTACGCCGGCACCTATGGCTGGCGCGATCTCCGCTATGTGCCGTCGTGGGGCGGCAGCCTCTTCGAAGCGCTGATGCCGTTGCTCGCGCTCGACGAGCGCGTATTCGCGCCGCGCAGCCTCGGCCGCAACGCCGAGATGCACGTCGAGATCCAGCGCCTCTACGCAGAACAGCTCGGCCAGCCCGTGTGGGGCATGTCGCCCTCTTCATCACCCGACTCGATCGACTACGGCGAGTTCGGCGCAGCGCCGCTCGGCACCGTGGGCTACCGGGCAGGCGTCGTGACACCGCACGCCTCCGCGCTGGCGCTCGCCGTTGCACCCGATGCCGCGACTGCGAATCTGCGCGCGATCGCCTCGCGCTATGACTCCTACGGCGAGTTCGGACTCTACGACGCAGTCGATCCGGCAAGCGGCGCGGTGGCCCATTCCTATCTCAGCCTCGATCAAGCGATGAGCTTCATCGCACTCGCCAATCACTTGAAGGACGGCTGCGTGCAGAAACGCTTCGCCGCCGACCCGATCGCTCGCGCCGTGCTACCGATGATCGGCGACGAGGACTTCTCCGACTGATTGCTTCCCGCGTAGCGAGCCTACGGCGAGCGGCGAGGTCATGAGTTGGCGCGTGTCGAGTTCGAGTCCGTCGAGAAGATTTATGAGGGCGGGACGCGGGCGCTTTTTGCAACTTCGCTGAGCGTCGAGGATGGCGAGTTGTTGGTGCTCGTCGGGCCTTCGGGGTGCGGGAAGTCGACGCTGTTGCGGCTGCTCGCGGGGCTCGAAGCGCCGACGCGCGGTGTGATTCGGATCGATGGCCGCGTCGTCAACGACGAATCGCCGCAAGCGCGCAACGTCGCGATGGTGTTCCAGGACTACGCGCTCTATCCGCACATGACGGTGCGCGAGAACCTCGCGTTCCCGCTGCGCATGAAGCGGCTCGCGCAGGGCGACATCGCGGAGCGCGTCGCGAAGACCGCGGCGCTGCTCGAACTCGGCGCGCTTCTCGATCGGTTGCCGCGCCAGCTCTCCGGCGGCCAGCGTCAACGCGTCGCGATGGGGCGCGCGCTGGTGCGCGAGCCCGCAGCGTTCCTGCTCGACGAACCGCTCTCGAATCTCGATGCGAAGCTGCGCGGCCAGGTGCGCGCCGAGATCGAGACGCTGCAACGCCGCACCGGCGCGACGATGCTCTACGTGACACACGACCAGGTCGAAGCGATGACGCTCGGCGATCGCGTCGCGGTGTTGCACGAAGGGCGGCTGCAGCAAGTGGCAACGCCGCGGGAACTCTACGAAGCGCCGGTCAACGTGTTCGTCGCGAGCTTCGTCGGCTCGCCGCCGATGAACTTGTTCGCCGCGCAAGTCGCGAGCGACGCGAACGGCAGGCCCGCGCTCGCCGTCGCGGGCACACCACTCGCACTCGGCGTTCCGCTGCTCGACGCCGCGGCAGCGCACAAAGGTGCGACGCTGACGCTCGGCGTTCGCCCGGAGTCACTCACGCTCGTCGCGCCGGGCGCCGACGCATCGCTGCCCGCGCGCGTGGAGCACGTCGAGCTGCTCGGCCATGAGACGCTCGTGCATCTGCGCATCGCCGACGACTTGCAGTGGATCGCGCGCACGCCCGGGATGGCGACACTCGCGCGCGACGCGGCGGTCGGCATCCAGATCGATCCCCACGCGTTCCATCTCTTTGCACCAGACGGCACGCGCGTCGCGGCGGATCAGTAGTCGAGCCCGATCGTTGCGGGGAGCGCGCGCACGGTGACGGAGTCGCGGCTCCACTCGCGCGCGGGGCGGCCATCGACGCGCGCGG
Organism: Deltaproteobacteria bacterium; assembly: GCA_031396445.1. Taxonomy (GTDB): domain Bacteria; phylum Myxococcota_A; class UBA9160; order UBA9160; family PR03; genus PR03. The sequence goes on from JANNKU010000102.1 coordinate 2,900, forward strand.
CGCGCAGCGGTGTCGTCGGTGAGCGCACGACGATTCCCTGCGGTGGCACTTCGGTTCCCGCTGCGATCGTGACCACGAGTGATCGCTCGCCTGCAGCTTCGATGCGGTAGCTCAGCAATCCGCGCACGGTGTGCATGCGTTCGATCGTGACGCCCTGCTCCGCGCGCGCCCATGCGAGCGGCACGCCGGCCGCGAGCACCAGCGCGCCGTCGTCGCGCTCGAAGGCGAAGAGCGCCAACACCGCGCGCACGAAGCCCGCGGCGATCCAGCCATGCGGCATGTCGCCGATGAACTTCGGCGCTTTCGGATCGCGCCAGACGATCTCGCCCCAACCGTTCCAACCGGGCGGGCGTTGATCGCCGAGGATTTCGCGCAGGATGAAGAGCGCGTCGTCGCGGCGCCCCATGTGCACGAGCGCTTCGGCGTTGCGCAGTTCGTAGGGCGTGTAGGCGTCCCAGTCTTTTGCACCGCTGCGACGACCGCGGAAGTCGGCCATGTACTCGTCGTAGGTGCGCGCGAGTGCGGCGGCCGGAAGCAGCGCGCGCTCGCCTCCCGGCGTGATGGCGATCGATGTAGCGCTCGGATCGAAATCACCGAGATCGGCGGAGGCGGGGATCGTCGCGAGATGGAAGTGACGCATCGTCGCGTCGATCGACGCGCGCAGATCGCGGCGGAAGGCGTCGCGCAGCGCGGCGAAGCGCGCGGCTTCGGCGGATTCGCCGAGCGCGGTCGCGGCGAGTACGGCTTCCTTCAAACCGAGCAGCGCCCAGTAGTCGTCCCAGTACGAATGCACCGGATTCTTCCAGTAGCCCTCGTGCGAGATCGATTCGGGGAGCAAGCCGTAGAAGCGACGCTTCGCCGGTGTGCGCCACGCATCGCCGAGGCGTTGCGCACGAAGCGACTCGATGAATGCGACGGCGCGCACCACGTTCGGCCACAGCTCGCGCAGCAGCGCGGCGTCGCGTTCGTAGCGATACAGCGACACGATCGCGTGAATCAGCTCGCCGGGGCTGTCGTGTTCGGGCACCGCGTCGGCGCCGCGCGCATCGATGCAGCACGGAACGCGGCCGTCCGCGCCCTGATGTGACGCGAACCACTTCACGAAATCGCGCGGCGCGCCGTAGATTCCGACCGCGAGCAGTGCGTCGTCCATCAGCGCGCCGTCGCGGATCCAAGCGCGTTTGTAGGTGCGCGTGCCGGGTTCGAGCGCATCGCCCGCGCGCGCGACGAGCATCTGCGCGATGGCGCTGCGCAGCGCCGGCGCGAGCTTCCCCGCTTCGGGCGGCAGCCGCAGCTCCGTGCGCGAGAGCTCCTCGCGCCAGATACGAGTCGTCGCGTCGAGCTTCGATGCGGCGAACGCACTCGCATCGCGCGCCGTCCCGATTGTCGCGACGAAGTTCTCCGCGTCGTGGAAGGGGACGGCAACGATCACTTCGCGACTCTCGCCCGGCGAGAGCTCGAATCCGTAGCGGAGCGCGCCGGACTCGAGGAACTCCGCGTCGAAGCCATCCGGCTCCGTGAGCGACGCCACCGCCGTATCGCCATTCACCCACACGATCCGCCCGTCGCGACGAATCTCGCGAATCGGACTCGCGCCGCCGGCGCCGTTCAGATCCTGCCACGGCGGATTCACCTGGAACGGGCGCAGCGCGAGCAGCAGCGTGACACGCCGTTGCGACGCGCTGTCATTCGCGAGCTGGTAGCGCGCATAGAGAGCCGACCTGCCCGGCACTCCATTGGCGAAGACGGTCTCCGTCATCGTGACGCCGTCCGCGCGCCAGGTGACGATGGGGATCGGCAGGTCGCCGTCCACGAGCGATTGCTGGGTCGCGGCGTCGGCCCACGTCACGAATCGATCGTCGATGCGCAGAAACGGCTCGATCGAGAACGAGCGCTCGCCGACTTCGACCATGCCTTCTTCGTTGACGAGCGCCTTGACAGGATCGCCTTCGACGCCGACCGCCGTCCAATACGTCTGTTCCTTCTCCTCGTACTTCGGCAGCGCGCCGCGACCGACGGGCGACGGTGTCGGCGAAGCGCACGCGACGAGCAGCGCAATCAACGCGGCGCCGACGACGCGCATCACTCGCGCAGCCCGCTCGTCACGATGCCCTGCATGTAGTAGCGCTGCAGCGCCGCGAAGAGTGCGACGACGGGCGCGATCGTCAGCACCGCGCCGGCCATCATCAGCTCGACATCCTGCACGTGCTCGCCGAGCAGGTTCGCGAGCGCCACCGGCAGCGTGTAGAGGCGATCGTCGGTGAGTACGACCAGCGGCCACAGGAAGTCGTTCCAGGTGCCGAGGAAGGTGAAGATCGCGAGTGTCACCAGGATCGGACGCAGCAGCGGCAGCACGATCGACACGAAGATGCGCAGCTCTCCGGCGCCATCGATGCGCGCGGCATCGAGCAGGCTCTGCGGAATCGAGAGCGCGTACTGGCGCACCAGGAAGATCCCGAACACGCTGGCGATGCCGGGGATCACGACGCCCGCGTAGGTGTTGACGAGGCCGAGCTGCTTCAGCAGCAGGAAGAGCGGCAGCATGCCGAGCTGTCCGGGGATCACCAGCGTTGCGACGAGAACGCGGAAGAGGCGATCGCGGCCGGCGAAACGGAGCTTCGCGAACGCGTAGCCGGCGAGCGCGTTCACGAGCACCGAGATCAGTGTCACCGTCGCCGCGAGGCCCGCGCTGTTTGCGAGCGTGCGCGCCAGATCGAGGCGCGTGAAGAGCGCGTCGTAGTGCGCGAGCGTGAGCGAACCCGCGCGCAGGCTGGCGAGTAGATCGCCGGAAGCACCTGCCGGCACGAACGACGCGGCGACCATCCACGCGAGCGGCAAGAGCGTGAGCAACGCCGCGGCGACGAGCACTGCATGCAAGAGCAGCGAGCGCAGGAGCCGCACTACGGTGCGCCGCCATCGAGCGGGCGGAGTTTCCATTGCAACGCCGTGCCGGCCAGTAGCAGTGCGAAGAGCACGAACGCGATCGCCGCGGCGTAGCCCATGTTCCAGAAGCGGAAGCCTTCCTGGAACATCAAGAGCACGACCGAGAGCGTGCGATTGGACGGGCCGCCCTGCGTCATCACATACGGTTCGGCGAAGAGCTGAAAGCCGCCGATCATCGTCATCACGCCGACAAAGAGAGCTGTCGGCGCGAGCATCGGCAGCGTCACCCAGCGGAACTGCCGCCACGGCCCGGCGCCATCGAGGCTCGACGCTTCATAGAGTCGCTCCGGAATCGCCTGCAAGCCGGCGACAAAGATCACCATGTTGAAACCGAAGTTCTTCCAGATCGACATCAAGATGATGGAGGGCATCGCCCACGCGGGATCGCCGAGCCAATCGATCGGCGCGATACCGAATGCGGCGAGCAGGTGATTGAAGAGGCCGACGCGCGGGTGATAGAGGAAGCGCCAGACCACGGCGATCGCGACGAGCGTCGTCACCACCGGCAAAAACAAGGCCGTGCGGAACAGCGGCCGGAAGCGCGCGAGTCGCGCGTTCACCAGCAGCGCCGCCGCGAGCGATGCAGCGACCGAGAGCGGGCCGCCGACCGCGACGTAATAGAGCGTATTGCGCAGCGCCTGCCAGAAGAGCGCCTCCCCGAGTAGCGTCTGGTAGTTCGCGACACCGACGAAGCGCAGGTTGCGCAGATCCGCGACCGCGTAGATGTCGAAGTCGGTGAACGAGAGCAGCAGCGAGGCGAAGACCGGCACGAAGAGGAAGAGCGCGATCGCGGTGAGGGCGGGCGCGACGAAGAGCCAGGCGAGTTTGTCGCGGCGCTGCATCGCGATGCTATTCGGCATCCGGCGCTGCGGCCGGGAGCAGAGAACGGCGCTTTGCCAAGATTGCATCGACATCCGCATCGAGCGCCGCGAGCGCGGCGTCGGGCTCGACTTCGCCGCGCACCACCGACTCTGCGCTGCGCGAGATCTTCGCGGCGATGCGCTCCCACTCGGGAACCTTCGGCACCGCGCGCACCGATTCGAGCTGCGTGCGAAACGCTTGCGCGCGCGCATCGTTCGCGAGCAGCGGGTGCTGCCACGCGGCGCGCTGCGGCGGCAGGTCGCCCGACACACGATAGAACTCGACCTGTCGCGCGGGATCCGCGAGCCACTCGATCAAGAGCCACGCCGCCGCTTTGCGCGGCGAGTCCTTCGCGATGGCGAGCGACGCGCCGCCGGCGAGTGACACACCGGGCCGTTGCGCGTCGGGACCGGGGAGTGGCGCCGTCGTCCACGCATTCGCCAACGCAGGCGGCATGCGCGTCGCGAACTCACCGAGATTCCACGGGCCGGATAGATAGAACGTGAACCAGCCTTCGGCGAAGTCGCGGTAGACGCTCGCCGTCGCGCCGGCGCCGGCGCGTGCGGCGAAGCCGCGATCGAAGAGATCGAGATAGAAGCGGAACGCGGTGCGGAACGCGTCGCTCTCGAAGTTTCCGTAGCGATCGCCATCGCGCAGCAATTCGGCGCCCTGCGAGAACGCGAGCACCACGGGCACTTCCCACTCCGAAAGCGGCACGAAGATCGCGTGCTGCGCCGCGCCGGCGCGCTCTCTCAAGCGCCCCATCGCAGCGCTCCACTCGGCCCACGTGCGCGGCGGTGTCGCGACGCCCGCGCGCGCGAGCAGATCGCTGCGGTAGAAGAGCAGCCGCGTGTCGACGTACCACGGCAGCGCCAGCAACGCGCCGTCGATCTCGTTCGCATCCCACACACCGGCGAAGTACGCGTCCTGCGCGACGCTCTTCGAATCCGCGACGTACGCATCCAGCGGCTCGAGCGCGCCGAGCATCGCGAATTCCGGGATCCACGTGGTGCCGAGCTGGAACACGTCCGGCATCGAATCGCCGACGAACGCGGTGAGCAGCTTCTCGTGCGCCGCGCTCCACGGAATCTGCTGTACGCGCACCGACACACCGGGATGGCTGCGCTCGAAATCGGGAATGAGCCGCGCCACCGCCTCGCCCTCGTGACCGAGCGCCCAGAATTGCACGGTGGCGCCGTCGTCACGCGGAGCGCACGCGACGACGAATGTCGCGAATAGGGCGAGCGAGCGAAAACGGTTCACGATGGGTGCGCGCAGCGACACGAATCTCCCGCCAACGAGCGGGGGGGTGGGGCGAGGATGCGCGAAGACGCGGGCGCGAGCCACCTGCGGTAAGACTCCGCGCATGATCGATGTCCACTACTGGCCCACCCCGAATGGCAAGAAGGTCACGATCCTGCTCGAAGAGTGCGGGCTCGCGTACCGCATCGTCCCGTGTCGCATCGCGCAGGGCGATCAATTCAGCGACGCGTTTCTGCGCATCTCGCCCAACAACCGGATGCCCGCGATCGTCGATGACGAGCCCGCGGATGGCGGCGCGCCGATCGCGCTCTTCGAGTCGGGCGCGATCATGATGTACCTCGCAGAGAAGTCCGGCCGCTTCTACCCGCAGGATCTGCGGCGACGCCATGAAGTGAACCAGTGGCTGATCTGGCAGATGGCGAACCAGGGACCGAAGAGCGGCGAGTGCGGCCACTTCCGCCGCCTCGGCGACACACAAGGCGATCAGTCGTACGCGGTGCGCCGCTTCACCGATGAAGTGAACCGCCTCTTCGGTGTGCTCGACAATCGCCTCTACGACCGCCGCTATCTGATCGGCGATGCGTACACGATCGCCGACATGATCTCGTACCCGTGGACCGTCAACTGGCATGGCATGGGACAGGAACTCGACGCGTTCCCGTATTTCAAGCGCTGGTTCGAGGAGCTCGGCGCGCGCGCAGCGGTGCAACGCGGAATGGCGGCGGGCTCGGAGCTGACCATCGATCCTTCAAAGATCTCGCCCGAAGAGGCCGCACGCGTGCGCGCACTGCTCTACAACCAGCGCGCGCGCCCGGCGCCGAAGGGCGGCCTCCTCTAGTTGCCGATCGCGCAATGCTCGCGACATGCCGATCGGTTATTGCGTACCGCAGACGGAGGTCGGCCATGACTCGCAAGTTGATTGCAACGCTGCTTTTGATCGCGTTGCCCGCGCTACCGGCGTTCGCCGAGAAGCCGGACAAGTCGGGAAAGAGCAAGGGCAAAGGCAACGCAGAAAAGTCGCATGACGGCGGAAGCGGCAAGGGTAAGAGCCAAGGTGATGGTGGAAGCCATGACGACGACTCGAATGGCGATCACTACCAGTACCGACGCTTCTCGTCGGACGATCGCAATGGCTGGCACGATTACTGGGAACATGAGTACCAACGCGGCAACTGCCCCCCCGGACTCGCGAAGAAACACAACGGTTGCAGACCGCCCGGACAGGCGAAGAAGCGCTACTCGATCGGTCACCCGCTGCCGCGCGACGTCGTGATCATCGAGGTGCCCGTCCTGCTGCTGCCGCGCCTCGCGCCCATTCGGCCCGGCTATCGCTACGGGATCGTGGACGGCGATCTGGTGCAGCTCGCGATCGGCACGCTGCTCGTGGTCGATGCGATCGAAGGGCTGACGGACTGATCGCGGGGCACAGTACAGAAGTCGCATCCGTCAGATGCGAACCCAGCGCGCCACCCAGAATCGGAGCCTCATAGTGACGAAGCAACTCACAGACAAGGTCGCCCTCGTCACCGGAGGATCGCGCGGCATCGGCGCGGCGATCGCGCGGCGACTCGGACGCGACGGCGCCGCCGTCGCCATCACCTACACCAGCGCGCAGCCGAAGGCCGCCGAGGTGGTGCGCGAGATCGAGGCCGCTGGCGGACGCGCGCTCGCGATTCACGCAGACAGCGCCGACGCCGAAGCCGTGAAGCGCGCCATTGCCGAAACGGTGAAGACCTTCGGCCGCCTCGATGTGCTCGTCAGCAATGCCGGGATCGCGGTGCTCGCGCCGCTCGACACCTTCTCGCTCGACGACTTCGACCGCATGGTGGCCGTGAACGTGCGCGCGGTATTCGTCGCCGCGCAAGCAGCGGCGCGCCACATGGACGGCGGCGGACGCATCATCACGATCGGCAGCGTGAACGCCGACCGCATGCCATTCGCGGGCGGCAGCGTCTACGCGATGACCAAGGCAGCCGTCGCTGGCCTGACGCGCGGCCTCGCTCGCGACCTCGGTCCGCGCGGCATCACCGTCAACAACATCCAGCCGGGCCCCGTCGATACCGACATGAATCCCGCGACGGGACCCCTCTCCGACACCATGCGGAGTTTCATGGCGCTCACGCGCTACGGACGCAGCGAAGAGATTGCCGGCATGGTCGCGTATCTCGCCGGTCCCGAGGCCGGCTTCATCACCGGCGCCAGCCTGACGATCGACGGCGGCTTCGCGGCCTGACGCGAGTCGCGATCCACCTGCAACAGGAGCCACCGCGTGAACGCCACCAAGCTCGAGGGCAAGATCGCCGTCATCACCGGCGGGAACAGCGGGATCGGCCTCGCCACCGCGAAGCGCTTCGTCGCCGAAGGGGCGCACGTCTACATCACGGGTCGCCGGCAGAACGAACTCGATGCCGCGGTGCGCGCGATCGGCACCCACGTCACCGGCGTCCAGGGCGACGTTGCGAAGCTCGCCGATCTCGATCGTCTCTATGCCACGGTCGAACGCCAGCACGGGCACATCGATGTGTTGTTCGCGAATGCCGGCGGCGGCACGTTCCTGCCACTCGGGGAAATCACCGAGGCGCACTTCGACATGACTTTCGGCGCCAACGTGAAGGGCATGCTCTTCACGGTGCAGAAGGCGCTGCCGCTGCTTCGCGATGGCGCGTCGATCATCCTGAATGCATCCACCACGGCGTCCAAGGGAAGCGAAGCCTTCTCGGTGTACAGCGCGAGCAAGGCCGCGGTTCGTTCGTTCGCGCGCTGCTGGACGCTCGATCTGCGGCATCGCAAGATCCGCGTGAACGCGATCAGCCCCGGCCCGATCGACACGCCGGGCATCGGTACTCTCGTACCGGGGGATCAGGTCGAAGCGCTGCGCACGAGTCTGATCGCGACGGTACCGCTCGGGCGCATGGGCGATCCCGACGAGGTCGCGAAGGTCGCGTCGTTCCTCGCATCGGACGACAGCTCCTTCGTGACGGGCATCGAACTCTTCGTCGATGGCGGCGCTGCGCAGATCTAGCGGCGCACGACTCGCCGCGGCTACGACTTCGGCAGCTCCACCGCGCGCCATAGATACCAGCTCGCCGCGCTGCGATACGGCGTCCACTTCTCGCCACGCTTCGCGAGATCCTTCGGCGACGGGAGCGCGCGCTTTCGGTAGGCGATCGCGAATCCGTTGCGAACGCCGAAGTCATCGATCGGCAACACATCTGGACGGCCGAGGCGGAAGATCAGCAGCATCTCGGCGGTCCAGCGTCCGATGCCGCGCACGCGCGTGAGACATTCGACGATCGCGTCGTCGTCCATGCCGTGCAGCTCGGCGAGCGCGGGAATCTCGCCTGCCTTCGCGCGGCGCGCGAGATCGCGCAGCGCGAGCTGCTTCGCGCCTGAAAGACCGGCGCCGCGCAGCTTCTCGTCGGAGACGCGCAGTAGCTGCTCGGCCGTCGGTCCAGCTTGCACGCGCGGAAAGAGCGCACAGACGCGCGCAAAGATCGTCGCGGCCGCTTTGCCACTGAGTTGTTGGTGGACGATCGCCTCGGCGAGCGCAACGAACACCGAATGCGTCGTCTTCAACTGCAAGTCGAAAGGCCCGACCGCGTCGATCACGCGCGCCAGGGTCGGATCTACCGCGCGCAGATGTTTCACCGCGAGCTTCGGATCGAAGCCGAGTACGCGGTCGCCATCGAAGAGCGAGATCTGCGCGTTCGGCTGCGCGCCTTCGATCGAGAGCAGGCGCAGCTTCGTCGTGATACCGCCATCGGCCGAGAAGCCGCCCACCTTGCCGCCCGCCGCGAGCACGCGGTGGCACGGCACGACGATCGCGAACGGGTTGCGACCGAGCGCTTGCCCCACCGCGCGCGCCAGGCTCGGCTCGCCGAGTCGCTTCGCAACTTCGCCATAGGTGAGCGTCGCGCCGGGCGCGATCGTGCGCGCCACTTCATAGACGCGGCGGTGAAACGCGGGCACCTGCTCCATGTCGAGCGCGACGTCTTCGAGTCTGCTCGGTTCGCCGCGCAACAGCGCAACGATGCCGCCGATCGCGCGCTTCACGACCGGCGGCGGTGTCGCTTCGCTTGCGTCCGGGATTTCCTGGAGCATGCGCGCTCGCGTCGCGCTCTCGCGCGCCTCCGGAAGCTGCACGCGGACGACACCGCCCTTCGTCCACGCAATGCCGCAGCGACCGATCACTGTGTCGAAGAGCGCGAAGCCAGAGGCCGTCATGATGCGGCGCCACCTTAGCACCGCGAGCGGGCGTCAGACTTCGAGAATCTCGCTCACGACCGACGTCGTGCGAAGAGGGCGAGCGTTGCGATCGCGATGCTCGCCGCTGCTGCGCTCGCTGGCTCCGGGCACGGCGTCGCGCAGAACCCGAAGGCGCCGAGGTCGGGGAAGCCGTCGCTCGATCGCGCTTCGCTCAACTGATGCTCGACGTATTGCCGCGATACCGCGTGTTCGGGAAGCACGGCGGGATCGAGCGCGGCGCCGGCATCGCGCAGGATCGCGGCCGCGCTCGGTCGATAATCCTGCGCCGCTTCGTCCGCGAAACCTGGCGCGGCGCCTTCGATGCCAGTGCCGTCATCGAGCACGTCTGCGCTTCCGCTGTGACTCTCGACCCAGTCTGGCTTCAGGTAGTTGTGGCTGAGATCGATGCTGCCGCTTTCATCGAGCATCGCGAGGCGATTGCCGGTGTTCGTCACGTAGAGCACGTTGTTGCGGACGTCGGCGAACTCGTCGTCGCTCGATAGCCGCAACAACGTCGTGTTGCCGGAGCGCATCGACACCACCGTGTTGTGGAAGAAATGCAGCGTGCCTTTGCGGTAGATCGATTCGTCGCCACTGTCGCCGCCGTAGTGGATGATCTGGGAGTTGCCCGCGCCGTCCGGCTCGATCAGCACGTTGCCGTAGACGAAGGTCTCGCGATACGCGGGATCATCGACGATCACTTGCGTGTCTTCGCCGTCCACGAGATCGAGCTGGCGGTTGCCGCCTTCGATCCAGTTGTTGCGCACGACGAGCCCCGCCGAGCGGTCTTTCAGGTTGTTGCCGAGTGCGCCCGCCCGAAGCGGTCCGTATTGGTTGGCTTCGAAGACGATGCCGATCGCCGCCGTGTAGCTGTTGTGTTCGTAGATGCTGCCGACGTTGCCGTTGCCACCGATGAAGTTGCCCTCGACCCGGATGTCGCGCGTATCGCCGTCGAAGGCGGCGACGAAGAGGCCGTTGCCCGAATCGGTGAGCACGCAATTGCGGATCACCAGATGCCGCGCACGCTCGACGTAGAGCGCGGCGGCGTTCTGCGCGTAGCTCTGCGTGACGCCGTGATCGTCACTGAAGGTGTACGCGCTGTGCGCGGAACGGAGCTCGAGATTCTCGACGACGATGTGTTCGGGCAGCGTCTCGTCGGGAACGTTCGACGTTCCAATCTTCAGCACGCCGCGACTCTCGCCGGTGAAGTCGAGCGGATCGGGTGTCGTAGCGCCGTCGCCCGAAATCACCGGCCGCTCGCCGTTCGGACCGAGCACGCCGCGCACGATGATCGGCGCCGACACCGTTCCGGAGCGACCGATCACCCACTTCTCGCGATACGGCTCGGGCCGATGGTGGATGCGCACGAGATCGCCGGGTTGCAGCGACTCCCATGGCACGTCGGCGATCGCATCGAGCGGCTGCGTGGGGCCGACGTCGTAGATCGTTGCCGCGGCAGGCGTTGCAGCGAGCGCCAGCGCGGCGGCGCAGAGGAGTCGAGAACACGAACGCGAACGAAGCATCGCCGGCACCTCACGGATCGATGGCGAACTCATCGACCAGCGGGCGACGCCGCGCGAGACGCCGCGTCGCCACGATCCGCAACGGATTGGCAAGCAGCCCGCAACGCGGTTGCAGCGGCGCACCTCGCTGCCGTGTTGCTGCGTATCGCAGCTCGCGCGTGCGGACTCAGCGAATCGGATTGCCGAGATTGAAGACGCGGCTCGCGTCGTCGAGCGGCGCGCCGGGAATCCGCTCGCACTCCGGCGGAAAGACGCGCCGCTTCAACGCGAAGTACTCCGCGCGCCGGTCGCCCTCAGAAGCGCGGTTGTACGTGACGTAGAGCGCACGACGCGGCCCACGCGATCGATTCGGCCCGGAGCGGTGCGGCAGATAGGAATCGAAGAGAACGGCATCGCCGGGTTCCGTCGGCAGCGGACGCCAGGCGAGGTGCGCGACCACATCGCCGCGAAGCGTGCCGTCCTCCGCTTGCGGCAACGTGCGCGACTCGTTGAAGCCATCGACGACTTCGAGGCAGCCATTCTCCTCGGTCGTCGCGTCGGCACTCAGCATCAAGGTCACGTGATAGGTCTGGCCGAAACTGGTGAAAGCTGGTGCGTCCTGATGAGCGGCGAAACCAGCGCCGCCCGCGAGTTTGAAATTCAGCTTCTCCTTGAAGAGCGCCGACGGCTCCCCGAACAACGCATCGAGACACGCGATCAGATCGGGGCGCGCGAGCAGTTCGCGCAGTCCGGCGTGGTGGGGGATGAAGTCTTCGACGCGACAGAGCAGCCGCTCGGCGCCTGGCTCGAAATATTTCATCCACTTGCCGGGCGTCTCGGGCCACTCCGCGAGTTCGTCAGTCCAGGCGCGCAGCTGTTCGCGCTCGGCGGGCGAAAGCGCCGCGCGCAGCACCGCGTAGCGGTTCGCCTGCCAACTGCTGCGTGCTTCGTCGTCGAGTCGAATCATTGGGAGACTGCTCCGAGTTGCGGGCTCGTCTACTCTGCACAGCGTGAAGCGCTCCGTCGACACCGATCTCGCGCAATCGCGGCTAGCCGCGCTTCTCGAAATGCTCGAGCGTTCCGCCGCGGACGACTATATCGGCGAGGGCGTGACGCAGCTCGAACACGCACTCCAAGCAGCAGCGCTGGCGCGCGCAGCGGATGCGCCGGTGCACGAGGTACTCGCTGCACTGCTCCACGACGTGGGGCATCTCTGTGCTGCACCCGATGCACCGCGGATGGGTGGACTCGGTGTGCTGCATCACGAAGATGTCGGCGCCGACTTCCTCGCGTCGCTCGGCCTGCACGCGAGCGTCACCGAACTGGTGCGCGGGCATGTCGCAGCAAAGCGTTACCGGGTCGGCAGCGACGCGGCGTACGTCGCTCGATTGTCAGAGGCCAGCCGTGCGACGCTCGCCCATCAGGGCGGTCCGATGGACGACGCCGAACGACGCGCGTTCGAAGCGCTGCCGATTCACCGCGCACTGCTTCGGGTGCGCGCCTGGGACGAGCGCGCCAAGGATCCCGGCCGCAAGGTCGAAGGGCTCGCTCACTACGCGCCGCTGCTGCTCGACCACCTCTGTCGCGAATGAGCGACGACGCGTCGCTGCGCCGCTGGCAACGCATCACGCTCGCGACACTCGTCGTCGGATACGCCGGCTACTACCTGTGTCGCGCGAACTTCTCCGTCGCCCTGCCGTTGATCGCGGACGAACTCGCTGCCAGCGGACTCGATCCGGCCGAGGCGCGCCTGCGACTCGGCGAGATCGCGTCGCTCGGCGTGCTCGCCTACGCCGCCGGCAAATTTGCGAGCGGTGCACTCACCGAAGTGTTTGGCGGGCGCCGTTCGTTCCTGGCCGGCATGGGCTTCTCGGCGCTCTGCACGATCGGGTTCGCGGCCGCAGGCTCGCTTCCGCTTTTCTCTCTCGCGTGGACCATGAATCGACTCGTGCAGAGCGGCGGCTGGGTCGGCGCCGTCAAAATCACCTCGCGCTGGTTCCCCGCTTCGGCATACGGCACCGCAATGGGCGTCGTCAGCCTGAGCTTTCTGCTCGGCGACGCAGCGGCGCGCGCTGTGATGGGAGTGCTGCTCGCTCACGGCGCGACCTGGCGCGAGCTCTTTCTCGCCGCCGCCAGCGTGCTGCTCGCGATCCTGGCTGTGTGCGCGTGGCTGTTGCGCGAGAGGCCGGGCGATCGCGGTGTCGCTGAACCGCCAGCATCGACAGACCAGCTCTTCGCTGACCTCGATCGCGCTTCCTCGGACGAAGAACCGCTCGCGCTGCAAGTGTTGCTGCGCACGCTCTTCGCGAGCCGCGGTTTTCGGCTGGTCTGCGGCATCTCACTCGGGCTCACGCTCTTGCGCGAGACTTTCAACACCTGGACGCCGACCTATTTCACCGACGCGGTCGGCCTCGCGCCGGGCAACGCGGCGGCCGCGAGCGCCGTGTTCCCACTCTTTGGATGCGCGTCGGTGTTGGCTGCGGGCTGGCTCTCCGATCGGCTCGGAGCGAGCGGGCGCGCCGGGATTCTCTTCGGCGGCGTCTTGCTCGCGATCGCGACACTGGCCGCGCTGGCACTTCTCGATCCATCGCGCGCGCCACGCAGCGCGGTCGCGTTGGTTGCGATGACGGGCTTCCTGTTGATCGGACCGTACTCGTATCTCGCGGGCGCGTTGTCGCTCGACTTCGGCGGCAAGCGCGGCAGCGCGGCCGCAGCGGGAATCATCGATGGCGTCGGCTACCTCGGCGGCGTGTTCGCCGGCGGCGGTGTCGCGCGTCTCGCCTACGCGTTTGGATGGTCGGGCGCCTTCCTGGCGTTGGCCGCCGTGGCGGTCGCGACGGCGCTCGTCGCGTGGCTCTTCCTGCGCGAACGTCGGCTCGCACTTCCGCTGCGCTGACGAGCCGCGCGCCTTCGACGCCGGCATCCAGCGGCGCTAGACCCCGCGCACGGAGGAACTCCCCATGGCGAACAAGAATCATTTCACGGCAGACGAGTGGAGCGCGGTGCGAGACGCACCGCAGGTGGTGGCGTTGGCGGTGGCGCTCTCGGGCGCGAGCGGCATCACGGGAACGATCAAGGAAACCTTCTCGTCGTCGCTCGCAATGGTCGAAGGCACCAAGAGCGACAACGAGCTCATCCGCTCCTTCTGCGCGCGCGAAGAGGTGCAAGCCGCGCAGGTCGCGCTGAAGGCGAGCTTGTCGCAACTCGAAGCGATCAGCTTCGCCGCGATGAAAGAGAAGCTCGCGGCGCTCGCACTCACACGCGTGCGCGAAGCCATGACGGCCGTGCGCGCGAAGGCGGCCGACGACGTTGCGGCGTATCAGGGCTTCCTGAAGGCGCTCGGTGAGCGCGTCGCGAATGCGGCGAAGGAAGGCGGCTTCCTCGGCATCGGCGGCGAACGCGTCAGCGAAGGCGAACGCACGATGCTCGCGAGTCTCGCGGAGGCGCTCGGCGCGGCGGCGTAGTGCGCGGCGGTCGCCGCCGCCGCTCAATGCTCCCGCGTCTTCGCCAGCGCCCGCCGCACCAGCGGCGTCACGATCGCGTTGAAGAGCGGCGCATCGAAGTGCGCGTGGTAGCGGTCGTACTGCGCGTCGAGCACTTCGCGCGTGTAGAGCCGGCCATCGCGCACGACGCCGGCGAGCGTTGCGAGCGCATCTAGGTTTTGTGTCGGGTCTTCGCGGAAGATCAAGAGCTCGGCGGGCGCGCCCGGCTGTAGCATGCCGAGGTTCGGCACACCCAGATATTCCGCCGAATCGCGCATCGAGATGGCGAGCGCTTCTTCGGGCGTGAAGCCCGCTTCGACGTAGAGGCGCAGTTCGCGGTGCAGACTGGCGCCCGGCACAACGAACGCGACCAGCGCGTCGGTGCCCATATGCACTTGCACGCCGCCGTCGTGCATGCGCTTCACCGTGCGCTTCTCGATCTCGAGCACGCGGCGCACCATCGCGAAGTCTTCGGGCTTCATCTGGCCGGCGGGCGTGACGCCACCGTCCGGGTTCCAGATCACGTTGCGATAGAACGCCGGCATCATCTGCACGTCGGGCTCGCGCAACATGCTCGCGTAGTCTTCGCTGTGGATCAGGCGATCGAGCGTCACCAGCGTCGGCGTCATCGCGATCTTCAAGCGCTTGCTGTCCATGATCAAGCGCTCGATGCGCCCATCATCGAGCCGTTCCCAATCGGCGAGGATCCACGGGAACTTCGCATGCTCAGGATCGGCGGACGGCGGCTGGATGCCGATCATGTGCTGCGCGTCGTCGAGTTGCGCTTCTTCGTAGGGCACGCGCCACGGCACGTGACCGATCACCTTCAAGCCACGCTCGTGGGCGACGTCGCGAATCGCGGCGAGCGTCGGGGCATCGAGTTGGTTGTAGGCCTTCACGCAGTCGTAGCCGCGGTCGGCGACCGCTTGCGCTGCGCGCCGGCCTTCCTCGGGATTGCGCGCGACGATCGAGTTCTTCCACAGTGGCGGCTCGCCATCGACGAAAGGCCCGCACGAGAAGAGGCGCGGACCGGGGAAGCGACCTTCGGCGACACCAGAGCGCGCCGGATCGCTGGTGGTGCCATCGACGTCGCCAGCGTCGCGCGCGGCGGTGATGCCGTGATAGAGATAGAGGAATGCGAAGAGCTCCGTCTGTCCGGCCAACACCGACGGCGGAAAGTGTACGTGCAGATCGGCGAGCCCAGGCATCACGTACATGCCCGCGAACGGAGTGTCGCCGCCCGGCAGCGCGGGCTGGAGCGCGGTGATCTTGTCACCCGTGACGACCAGCCGGCGGTGATCGATGCGTTGAATGCCCGGCTCGATCACCGTGACGTCGTGCAGCACGACGCCCTGCTCCGGCAGCGCCAGCGGCGCGGGCGGTTGCAGGGTCCGATACGCGACGACGCCGAATGCGACGAGCGCCACGACGAGCCCGAGCAACAACCGCAACACGATCTTCAGAGGGGAGCTCCGCGCCGCGAACGAGTCGCGCGCACGATGAGCAGCGCGGCGAACGCGACGATCGTCGCAATCGATACGTCCGCTTCGGGTACCAGAACCAGCGTCGCGCCGACGGCGCGCGTGAATGCGATCGAGACCGCGCTGCCATCGAGGAGCGTGCCGACGATCGTGCCGCTGGTGGCGAGCACTTCGCCGTACGGGAGATCGAAGCTGGTTCCGCCGATCTCGACCCGCGACGTGCCACCCACTTCGAGGTGCCCCTCGATCATGCCGCCGCGAATCACGATGCCCGCGTCGTCCATCGCGATGAGATCGCCGTTAACGCTGCCGTCGCGCATTTCGAGGTAAGAGTTGTCGAGCACGATGACGTCGCCCGCGATGACGGCGCCGGCATAGAGCGAGAGAGCGCTCGCGAAGCCGCCGCCGTTCGCCGAGATCGCAACCGAATGATCGGGGCTCGGCTGCGCGGCATCGACGCGATGCGCGCGGCCGTCGTCGAAGTCGAACGCCTCGCGCGGATCGGCGGGCGTGTCGCAACCCGGATCCTGCTGCGAATCGATCAAGCCGTCAGCGTCGTCGTCGAGCGCGTTGTCGCAAGCGAGCGAGAGTGACTGCTCGCTGGTGTCGCCTGGATGGCTGCAACCCGGATCGCCCGGGAAATCCTTCGCGTCGTCGAAGTCGTTGTCGAGCGTGTCGTCGCAGGGAAGCGTCGCCCCGCGCTCGGAAGCATCGGCCGTGCTGGCGCAGCCGGGGTCCGTCGGGAAGTCGATGCTGCCGTCCCCGTCCTGATCGACGCCGTCATCGCAGATCCGCGACACGCTGCGCTCGCTCGGATCGAAGATAGACGCGCAACCGGTGTCGGCGGGATGGTCGGTCACGAGATCGCCGTCGTTGTCCACGCCGTCGTCGCAAGCGAGGCCGGCACCGCGTTCGGATTTGTCGCCGACGGCTTCACAGCCGGGATCGTCGGGGAAGTCGGAATAGGTATCCCCGTCGTTGTCGAGACCGTCGTCGCAAGCGACGGCGCCGTTGCCGCGCTCCGATGGATCCACCGAACTCGCACAGCCGGGATCGCCCGGGAAGTCGATGACGAGGTCGTCGTCGTTGTCGAAGCCGTCGTCGCAGACGAGTGTCGACGAGCGCTCCGAGCCATCGAGCGGTCCTTCGCAGCCGGGATCGAAGGCGTCGCCGCGGAGGTCGCCGTCGTTGTCGAGGCCGTCGTCGCAGGGCGCCGCGGGCGTGCGCTCGGACGGATCGTCGGCGGCGTCGCAGCCGGGATCGTCGGGGAAGTCGGTGAAGCCGTCGCCGTCATCGTCGACGTCGTTGTCGCAGCTGCCGTCGGGCGGCGTCGTGAACGACAACGCGAGCCGCGCGTACGACGACACGACCGCGGAGGTCCCGATGTTCGTCGAGACAAAGATCGGCGTCACGAGATTGAGCGAGCCCGCTTGCTTCGAACCCGTCAAATGCAGCGGAGCGGGGTTGTTGCCCTGCGCGAGTTCGATGGGGCCGACGGTCCAGGGCGCTCCGACCACGGTCAGGTTGGTGGCGGCCACGACGGTGGCGGTGGCGTCCGTCCCGACGACCGAGAGCGGGACCTCGATGTTTACGGCCGCTTCCGAACACGCCGCGAAGAGACAGACCTTGGCGGTGCCACGCAGCGGCATCGGTCCGCCGAATCCTTCCGGCCGCGATAGGAATGAGCCCGCGTCATTGCTCCACGTCGCGCGCAATCCCGCGATCGGAAATACCGTCGGGTCGGTGAGCGCAAGCACTTGCGTCGCTTCGAAGACGAGACCCGGAATATCGAAGCCCGTGACGACGCGGCTCTCATTCAACGCTGCGTCAGCGACGCCCGAACCCTGGACCTGGAAGGGCGGGAACATGGGATTTGCGAAGAGGTGGAGTGACAGCGTGCCCGAAAACGGAAGCTCGATCGCACCGCCGAGACGCGGCACCGTGAGCGCAATGGCGACACCGAGAAACAGCAGCAAGGAGCGGCGCATCGGCGCACTATAGGGGACGCGCCGACCTCCGACCCACGACCCACGTGATGAAGAACACGCAGAGCAGCTCAGCGAGACTCATCCACACGAATGGCACATCCGCGTAGGGCATCGCGAACCAGATGAGTTGCGTCGCGGCGGCGAGCAGACAGAGGGCGATGCCCACCGCCACATCGATCGTCACCAGCAGCGCGAGTCCGATCAGCGCGGCGTGGTAGTAGGAGGTGAGCTGCGTCGCGATCGGGATCGCGCCGACGCCGAGCGCGAGCGCCGCCCACGCCGGCTGCACGCGAAGCGCGCGCATCAGCAGCGCGCCGTAGATCGCCGCGATCGCGACGAAGAGCCAGCGGCGCGCTGCGAAGCGCTCGTGCTGCGCGCGCTTCCAGCGCAGCATCGGATCCGCCGCCTCCGGCTCCTCCAGCACGCGCGCACTCTCATTCGCCTGAAATGCGACGACGGGGCGCAAGCCCATCTGATTGAGCAGCGGCGTATCGAGATGCTTGCGAGAGTTCGCGACGAAGCCCGGCCACGCGGCCGCGCCGCTGCGCCACACCGAGATCGGTAGCAGCAGCGCGAGCGCGAGCAGGCAGCCCGCCGCGAAGCGCAGCGTTTCAGGCGTAGGCCGCAGCGAGCGCTGGCGCACGGCGCCGAGCACCGTCCACAGTGCGAGCGCTGCGATCGCGATGCCGGGGAATACGCGCAACAGCGTCGCCGTGGTGAGCAGCGCGCCCGCCAGCGCAGCGCGTCCGCGGCGCATGCTGGCGATGCCGAGCACCATCGCGACGAGCCAGTCCTGGCGCAGCACGCTGCCCGCCGTCCAATCGAAGCCATCGAAACCGTTGGTGCCGAACACGACCGCCATCACACATGCCGCGACGACACCGAACGCCATCACGACGAGCAACAGCGGATCGAGGAGCGTGAGCCAGCGGTAGATCTGCGCGGCGCTTCCGAGGTTGGCGAGCGACGTGCCCGCGATCATCCAGACCGGCGAGCCGTTGAAGCCGTGATCGCTGCGGATCTGTTGCCACTCGGCAGACGGCAGCCGCACGCGAAACCAATCGACGTCGGCCGCGAACGCCTGCCAGCGCTCCGGCGAGAAGCGCTCCTTGCAAGCGCGCGCCGCGTCCGCCGCAGCGATGCTCGGCTCCATCACGTTCGTCGCGAGGTTGCGAACGCGCGAGCCCGTCGAGAGTCCCGCTTCGAGATCGGCTTGCAGCGAGCATTCGTAGAGTCGCGTGTAGCCGAGTTCGTCGAAGTATTTGGCGCCGACGAAGTAATGGAAGCCGTGGTGCTCGTGGACGAAGCGCTGCCACGGGATCGTCCCGAAGTGCCACCACGCGAGCGCGCCGGCGACGCCGAGCGCTGCGAGCAGCGCGTCGCGCACCCGTCGCAGCGAAGCGTCACGGCCGGCGCGGCGCTCTGCGAGATCGACGAGCAGCCAGCCGGCCGTCGCGAGCGCGATCGCGAGCTTCAGCGCGAAGTCGATCTCGGCGGTCATCTGCAGGCCTTCCATCGGACGCGCATGGTTCCAGAGTCGGGCGGAGCCTGCAGGTCGCGGCCGAGCCGCCCTCTCCCCTACGCTCGCAAAATTGGAGGACCCCCCGATGGCCGAGACGCGCCCCGAATTGCCGACCCGCGGTACCGATTGGAAGACGTTGCGCGAGCGACTCGTCGCGCTCGGCGATCACGATGTCGACTGGCGCTCTGCGCGCGCCGCGGTCTACGTGTTCCACGCCGGAGACGACGTGCTCGACGTCGCGAAGGATGCGTACGCGCTCTACCAATCCGAGAACGCGCTGGGGCCTGGCGCGTTCCCGAGTTTGAAGCGGATGGAAGAGGACGTCGTCGGCATGGGCCTCTCGCTGCTGCACGCGCCCGAAGGCGCGCGCGGCAACATGACCTCGGGTGGCACCGAGAGCATCCTGCTCGCCGTGAAGACCTGCCGCGACGAAGCGCGCGCGCGCGACGTCGATACGGCAGGCGCGGAGATCGTGACACCGCAATCGGTACACCCCGCCTTCGACAAAGCCGCGCACTATCTCGGCCTGCGCGTCGTGCGCGTGCCGGTGGCGAAAGATCTGCGCGCCGATGTCGGGGCGATGGCGGCGGCACTGACCCCGCGCACGCTGATGCTCGTCGGCTCGGCGCCCTGCTTTCCGTATGGGTTGGTCGATCCGATCGAAGCGCTCTCCGACCTCGCGCTCGAGCGCAACATCTGGCTACACGTCGATGCGTGCGTCGGCGGCTACTTCGCGCCGTTCGCGCGGATGAACGGCGTCGCTGTGCCGCCCTTCGATTTCGAGGTGCCCGGCGTGCGCAGCATGTCGGCCGATCTCCACAAGTACGGCTATGCGGCGAAGGGCGCCTCTACGGTGTTTCACCGCAGCGAAGCGCAGTGGGAACACCAGGTGTTCCGCTTCGATTCGTGGCCGGCCGGCGGTATGGTGACACCGACGGTTGCCGGCACGCGGCCCGGCGGCGCGATCGCCTCGGCGTGGGCGGTGATGAACTACCTCGGTGTCGAGGGCTACCGCGAAAAGGCGCGCCAGGTGGTCGCCACCCGCGAGAAGCTGATGACGGCGATTCGCGCGATGCCCGGCCTCTGCACCTACGGCGAACCGCAGCTCGGGCTCTTCACCTATGGCGCGACGGACTTCGATCCATTCGCGATCTGGGCGCGCATGATGAAACGCGGTTGGTTCACCGGCCTCACGACCGAGCCGCGCGCCATCCACTTGATGCTCTCGCCGGCCCACGCCGGTGTCGCGGACATCTACCTCGCGGATCTCGCCGCCTGTGTCGCCGAAGTGCGCGGCAGCCGTGAGAGCGCAACGGGCGTGAAGGCGAGCTACGCATGATCGAGTCGAAGCGCATGCGCGTGAACGGGATCGAGATGAGTTACGACGACGCTGGCACGGGCGATCGCGTCTTCGTGCTGGTTCACGGCTTCACCGGCTGTCGCGCGGATTTCGCGGGGCAGCTCGCGGCGCTGGCGAAGCACGGTCGCACCGTGGCGCTGGATCAGCGCGGCCACGGCGACTCCACCAACACCGGCGACGGCAAGACCTACAGCTTCGCGCAGCTCGGCGCGGATCTGCTCGGCTTCGTCGATGCGCTCGGCCTCGATCGCTTCGATCTGCTCGGCCATTCGATGGGCGGCATGGTCGCGCAGCGCTTCACGCTCGCGAATCCGGATCGCGTCGCATCGCTGGTGCTGATGGACACCGCGTCGGCGCCGCTCGGCAAGAGCATGCCGCGCGAGATCTTCCTGAAAGGCGCCGAGATCGCACGCTCCATTGGGATGGACGGGCTGCACGAGATCATCCGGCGCAACGCCGGCAAGAACGAGCAGCGCACCGCACCCGACCTGCGCCTCGAACGAGAATGGGGCGCCGACAAGTACTGGGCGCATATGCGCCGCAACTTCACGTCGATGGACGTCGAGGCTTTCGAAGCGCTCGGCGTCGAACTCGGCGCCGGCGAGCCGATGACGCCGCGGCTCGGCGAGATCACGTGTCCGACTACGGTGTTGGTCGGCGCGCTCGACACGCCGTTCCTCGCGGCGTCGCAGTTGATGCACGAGGCGATTCGCGGCTCGCACCTGGCCGTGATTCCGGAAGGCGGCCATTCGCCGCAACTGGAGACGCCGGCGTCGTGGCGCGCGGCGATCGAAGCGCACCTGCAGCGGGCGCGCGCAACGTGATGATCGAAGGGAGCGTCATGAGGAATCTCGGAATCGTCTTCGCGGCCGTTCTGTTCTGCGCCAGCGTCGCGCGCGCGGAAGTCCTCGACTGGAATGCAGTCCACCAACACGACGTGATCGAGATCCTGACGACCGATTCCGACGGCGCGGCCCGCGAGACGAAAGTCTGGGTCGCCGCGCTCGACGATCGCGGCTTCGTACGCACCAACGACAGCCGCTGGTTCCAGAATCTCGTGCGCGAGCCGAACGCGGCGATCCGCCTCGGTGGCGTCGAGTACCCGGTCCGCGCCGAAGTGGTGCGCGACCCCGCTCTGCGCGCGCGGGTCGATGAAGTATTCGCCGCGAAGTACCCGCTCTCGATGTGGGTCGCAGGGCTCTTCGGCCGCAATGGCGGTGTGAACTGCGTGGCGTTCTCGGCGCGCGAGCCCTGACGCGCACCTGCGTCACGGGATGACCGCGACTGCCTTCACCTGTACGAACACGCGCACGCCTTCGCGGAGTTCGAGCACCCGCAGCGATCGCCGACTGACGCGTGCGAGCAGCGCCGTGCCAGACAGATCGACGCGTATCAGCGGCTGCAGCGACTCGGCGTCGTAGACCGCTTCGACGCGCGCCGGCAGCACGTTCAGGATGCTGGTGCGCGACGGCGCTTCGAGGCTCAGGCTGACATCGCGCGCCAGGATCTCGATGCGGCGGCGCTCGCCGATCTGCAGCCGGCCCGACACGAAGAGCACGCCGCCCGCGAAGCGCAGCTCCGCGATCCCGTCGCGTTCATCGATGGCGATCACTTCGGCATCGATGACGCTGCCGATCTCGGCTGGTTCGCCGAAGGGCGCGTCGGTTCGCAGCAACATCTGATGGAGCGGTCCGCTCGCGCGCACGCGGCCGTCGTTCAGCACCACGACGTGATCCGCGAGATGTACCGCCTCGCTGCGCGCGTGTGTCACGTAGAGAACCGGCATCGGCGTGCGCGCGAAGAGCGCGCGCAAGAGTTCGAGGATCTCGGCACGTGCAGCGGGATCGAGCGACGCGAGCGGCTCGTCGAGCAAAAGCAAGCGCGGTCCTGCGAGCAGCGCGCGGGCAATCGCAACGCGCTGTCGCTCGCCGCCAGACAGACCTGGCGGGCGACGCTCGAGGAGCGGCGCAAGGCGCAGTGCGCTGGTCGCATCGTCGAACGAAATGCGACGACGCGAGGCCGGGCAGCGGCGCAAGCCGTATTCGAGATTCGCGCGCACGGAGAGATGGCTGAACGGCGCGGCGTCCTGAAACACCACGGCCGCGCCGCGTCGATGCGGCGGCACGCAGACGCCATTCTGCGTATCGAGCCAGAGTTCATCGCCGAGTTGGATGCGGCCCTGCGCGTGCGGCTCCAAGCCAGCGAGACAACGCAGCAACGTTGATTTGCCCGAACCCGACGGACCGACCACGGCCGTCACGCCAGCGCCCGGCGCCTGCATCGCGACATCGAGGCGGAACGATCCTTGCGCGAGCGCTACGCGCGCTTCGAGTTCGCCGCTCACGGCGCCGCTCTCCGCCGATTCGTAACAAACACGAGCAGCAGCACTGCGAACGAGATGACGAGCAGAATGCCGGCGAGCCGGTGTGCAGCCGCGTAGTCGAGCGACTCGACGTGGTCGTAGATCGCGATCGACACCACGCGCGTCGTGCCGGGGATGTTGCCGCCGATCATCAGCACCACGCCGAACTCGCCGAGTGTGTGCGCGAAGCCGAGCACCGCACCGGCGAGAAAAGCGCGGCGCGTTTGCGGCAACGCGACGCTGAAGAAGCGATCGATCGGGCCGGCGCCGAGTGTCGCCGCGGCATCGAGCGGCGCGCGGCCGAGTTGCTCGAAGCCCGCCTGGATCGGCTGTAGTACGAACGGCAGCGAGTAGAGGACAGAGCCGATCACGAGACCGCTGAAGGTGAAGACGAGTGGACCGCCGCCGAGCGCGCCCCAGAGCGAACCCAGCGGCCCCTGCGGTCCGAGCGCGAGCAGCAGATAGAAACCGATGACGGTCGGAGGCAACACCAACGGAAGCGCAGCGATCGCTTCGATCGGCGCCTTCCAGCGCGAGCGCGTGCGCGCAAGCCACCAGGCGAGCGGCGTCGCGAGCAGCAACAACAACGCGGTGGACACCGCCGCGAGTCGCAGCGTCAGCAACAGCGCTGCGAAGTCGCCGTTCACGGCACCGCGTAGCCGGCGCGCTCGATCAGCGCGCGCGCAACGTCGCCCTTCAGGAATTCGAGGAAGGCGCGCGCGGCAACATCATCGTTGCCCGGCAGCAGCAGCACCGCCTGCTGCTCGATCGGGGTGTAGAGATCTGCGGGCACCAGCCAGCGCGACCCGCCCTTCTCTACTGCGAGCTGCGAGAGCGCGACGAAGCCGAGCTCCGCGTTGCCCGTCGAGACGAAGTGGAAGGTCTGCCCGATGTCTTCACCGCGCACGAGCTTCGGTTGCAGGCGATCCCAGAGGCCGAGGTGTTGGAGCACTTCGCGCGCTGCGGCGCCGTAGGGCGCCAACTCGGGATTCGCAATCGCGAGATGCCGAAATGTGTCGCCGCGCAGCACGGCGTCGCCGGCAATGAACTCTGCGCGCGCGCTCCACAGCGCCAGGCGACCGATCGCGTACACGAAGCGGCTGCCCGCCACGGCGAGCTTCGCCGCTTCCAGCTTGCGCGGCCGCTCGACGTCGGCGGAGAGAAACACCTCGAAGGGCGCGCCATTCTCGATCTGCGCAAAAAGCTTTCCGGTCGAGCCGTCGCTGATCACCACATCGTGTCGCGTCTCGGCGGTGAAGGCGTCCGCGACCGCGCGCGCCGTCGGCGCGAAGTTCGTCGCGACGGCGACATGCACCGGATCCGCGATGGCGCTCGTGCTCGCGAAGAGCACCACCAACAGCGCGGCCACGCGCTTCACGCTCAGCTTCCGAACGCGTCGAAGCCGGTGATGTCCTTGCCGATGATCAAGCGATGCACGTCCGCGGTGCCCTCATAGGTGTTGACCGTTTCGAGGTTCATCATGTGCCGCATGATCGGGTACTCGTCCATGATGCCGTTGCCGCCCAGAATGTCCCGCGCGAGCCGCGCGATCTCGAGCGCCTTCGAAACGTTGTTCATCTTCGCGAGGCTGATCTGCTCGGGGCGCACCTTGCCGGCGTCCTTCAAGCGACCGAGCCGCAGCGACAAGAGTTGCGCCTTGGTGATCTCGGCGACCATCTCGACCAGCTTCGCCTGCACCAACTGGAAGCCCGCGATCGGTCGCGAGAACATCACGCGTCCTTGCGCGTAGCGAAGTGCGCAGTCGTAACACGCGCTGGCGGCGCCGATGGCGCCCCACGAGATTCCGTAGCGAGCCTGCGAGAGACAGGCGAGCGGCGCCTTCATCGAGCCGGTGCCCGGCAGGCGGTTCTCTTCCGGGATCCAGCAATTGTCGAAGTACAACTCCGACGTCACCGATGCGCGTAGGCTCAGCTTGCCGTGCATCTCCTCGGCCTTGAAGCCGGGGCGATTCGTCTCGACCAGGAAGCCGTGCACCTTGTCGTCGAGTCGCGCCCACACCACGGCGACGTCTGCGATGTTGCCGTTGGTGATCCAGCGCTTCACACCGTTCAGCACATAGCCGCCGCGTTCGGCGCGCGCGCTGGTGCGCATGCCGCTCGGGTTCGAGCCGAAGTCGGGTTCGGTGAGACCGAAGCAGCCGATCGCCTCCCCGCGCGCCATCCGCGGCAGCCACTCCGACTTCTGCGCCTCCGATCCGAAGGTGAAGATCGGATACATGACGAGGCTCGATTGCACGCTGGCGAAGGAACGCAATCCGCTGTCACCGCGTTCGAGTTCCTGCGAGATGAGGCCGTACGCGACGCTGCTGGCGCCGGCGCAGCCGTACTCTTCGGGCAGTGTCGAACCGAAGAAGCCGAGCTCGGCGAGACGCGGCACCAGATGCATCGGGAAGGTGCCGTTGCGATACGCCTCGATGATGTGCGGCTGGAACTCTTCCTCGACGAAGCGCCGCGCGGTGTCGCGGATCAGCCGCTCTTCCTCGGTGAGCAACTCCTCGATCGCGTAGTAGTCGGGGGCTTCGTAGGCCATCGCGGTTCGGCTCCTTCGCGTCTGCTGCGCGGAGGCGGAACCTAGCGGCGGAGCGTGCGGCGGGCGATCACGAGCGTCGCAACGGCCGCGACCGCGAGCAGAAGCGCGTCGGGCTCTGGAATCAGCCGAATCGTCGCGTCATCAGCGCGCTCGAAGTCCACGCGGATCGGAGTTCCATCGAGCAGCACCCCGGTGACGCGGCCCGTCGACTCGTCCAGCTCCCCGAGCGGCAGATTGAACTCGGTCCCGTAGATCTCGATGACCGACCGATCCCACGCGGACACTTCCTCGAGGATCAGACCGTTACGCAGCGTCGCCTTCGCGTCGTCGTAGAGCGTCACGCCTCCGGCGACCGAGCCGCCGTCCACTTCGAGCGTCGTGGCGCCCACGCCGACGAAGGCGCCCACCACGTCTCCGCCCGAGATCGTCACGGCCGCGCGCCCCGATGCGCTCAGATCGCCATCGACGGTGCCGCCCTCGCGCAGATCCAGCGAGGTGGGATCCGCACCCACGGGTCCGTCGATCACGATGACGGATTCCTGCTCGATGCTGGTGGCGCCGTCGATGAAGTTCGTGCCGCCGTCGCTGAAATCGACTTCCTCGAAGGCGTCGGCCGCGTCCGCGCAACCAGGGTCGTCCGGAGCATCGACGCGATCATCGCTGTCGTTGTCGAGTCCGTCATCGCAGATCAGCGCGGGCGATCTCTCGGAGTCGTCGCTCGCATCGGCGCAGCCCATATCTGCGAGATCGACGCCACCGTCACCGTCGTCATCGACGTCGTTGTCGCACGCGCTCGTCTCGGTGTCGTCCGTGAGCGACGCGCAACCGGCGTCGGCGGGGAAGTCGAAGGCCGTGTCGCCGTCGTTGTCGAGGCCGTCGTCGCAAACCAACGACGACGACTTCTCGAAGTCGTCGTTCGCGTCGGCGCAACCCGGGTCGGCGAGATCTGCGGCGCCATCGCCGTCGTCGTCGACCTCGTTGTCGCAGGCGCTCGTCTCGGTGGTGTCCGTAGTCGATACGCAACCCGCGTCGGCGGGGAAATCGATCGCGGTGTCGCCATCATTGTCGACGCCGTCGTCGCAGACCAGCGACGACGACTTCTCAGAAGTGTCGTTCGCGTTGGCGCAACCCGCGTCGGAGAGATCCACGTCGCCGTCGCCGTCGTCGTCGAGGCTGTTGCCACAGACACCCGTCTCGGTGGTGTCGGTCAGCGATGAGCAGCCGGCGTCGGCGGGGAAATCGATCGCGGTGTCGCCGTCGTTGTCGGCGCCGTCGTCGCAGACGAGCGAGGGCGACTTCTCGGAGCTGTCGTTCGCGTTCGCGCAGCCCGGGTCGGCGCCATCGACGCGACCGTCGCCGTCGTCGTCGACGCCATTGCTGCACGCGTTCGTCTCGGTGGTGTCCGTCAGCGACGAGCAACCGGCATCGGCCGGGAAGTCGATCGCGGTGTCGCCGTCGTTGTCGGCGCCATCGTCGCAGACGAGCGACGGCGACTTCTCTGACGTGTCGTTCGCGTTGGCGCAGCCCGGGTCTGCGAGATCGACGCGGCCGTCGCCATCGTTGTCGACGCCGTCGTTGCAGCCTGTGGGCGCCGTCTCCGTCGTGTCCGTCAGCGACGAGCAACCGGTGTCGGCTGGGAAGTCGATCGCGGTGTCGGCGTCGTTGTCGAGGCCATCGTCGCAGACGAGCGAGGGCGACTTCTCGGAGCTGTCGGCCGCGTTGGCGCAGCCCGGGTCCGAGATAGGTAGAGCACACGTCTGTACTCCAGACACTGCGTAACATCTCGTAGGCCGTGGGCTGAAGGTAGAGTCGGGGGGGGGGGGGGGGGG
>JANNKU010000110.1:0-17954 GCA_031396445.1 Deltaproteobacteria bacterium
CGTGACGATCGTGCGCAAGATCCTGGCGCGCCAGGAGCCGGTGGAGCACAAGGGGTTCCACTACGAGATCCCCTACCACGGGCCGGGCGCGACGGGCCTCGGCAAGCCGCTGAAGAGCATCCTGCACGGGCGCGCGGACATGAAGATCTACACCGCGGCGATCAGCCCGAACGGGCTCGAGTGCGCCGGCGAAGTGGCGGACGGCGTCTTCCCGGTCTGGATGAATCCGGAGCGGGCGGACGTGCTGATCCCCTCCATCCAGAAGGGAATCGCGGCGGCTGCGGGCGGCAGCAAAAAACTGGCGGACTTCGATCTCGCGCCCTTCATCACCTGCGTGATGGGCGACGATCTCGATCGCTGTCGCATGCCGGTGAAGGGGATGCTCGCGCTCTACATCGGCGGGATGGGGGCGCGCGGCAAGAATTTCTACAACGACTACGCGAAGCGCCTCGGCTACGAAGACGAAGCCGTGAAGATCCAGGATCTCTACCTCGCCGGTAAGAAGGCCGAGGCGATGGCGTTGGTGCCGAACGAGTTGGTCGATGCGATCGCGCTGATCGGTCCGAAGGAGCGCATCCGCGATCGACTCGAAGCGTGGAAGGCGTCGCCCGTGAAGACGCTGCTGATCGGCGCCGGTCAGCCCGAAGCGCTGCGCGTTCTAGCGGAACTAGCCCTTTAGCCGGCCTTATGAATCTCGCCGCTCGCCATTGGGTCGCTACGCGGGAATCGGGCTCAACGCTTCGCACGCGCGGATCATGACGGTCGATCGCGAACGCATCGTCGCGCTCGACAAGCGGCGCGTCTGGCATCCGTACACGTCGATGGACGAGTACGCGGCGCACGTCGATCCGATCGTCGTGGTGCGCGCGGAAGGCGCGCGGCTCTTCGACGCCAATGGGCGTAGCTATCTCGATGCGAATTCGTCGTGGTGGGTGGCGTCGCTCGGTCACAATCACCCGCGCCTGGTGGCGGCGCTCGAACGGCAGGCGCGCGAGAACTGTCACAGCGCGCTCGCAGGCATGACGCACGCGCCGGCCGCAGAGTTGGCGGAGGCGCTCTGCCAGGTGGCGCCGCGCAATCTCGAGCGCGTGTTCTTCAGCGACGACGGCTCGACCGCGGTGGAAGTCGCGCTGAAGCTCGCGGTTCAATACTGGGCGCAGAATGGTCGGCCGCAGCGCACACGCTTCGTTGCGCTCGATGGCGATTTCCACGGCGAGACGATCGGCGCGACTGCGGTCGGCGGTGTCGAGCTCTTCCGCCGTCCCTTCGCGGGATTGCTCGCGAATTGCTTCCACGTGCCGTCACCCGGCAATCCCGATGTTGCGCTGCAAGACGCGATCGACGCGCTCGCCGACGTGCTGCAGCGCAACGCCGACACGATCGCGTGCGTGATGCTCGAGCCGATCGTGCAGGGCGCCGCGGGCATGTGGATCCAGGATCCGGCCTATCTGCGCGCCGCGCGCGAACTCTGCGATCGCCATGATCTGTTGCTCGTCGCCGACGAAGTCTTCACCGGCTACGGCCGCAGTGGTCCGATGTGGGCCTGCCAGCACGCGGACATTGCGCCGGATCTGCTCTGCACGGCAAAGGGATTCTCGGGCGGGATGTTGCCGATGGCGGCGACACTCGCGACGGAACGCGTCTTCGCCGGCTTCCTCGGCGGTCGCGAGCGCGCCTTCTACTACGGCCACTCGTTCTGCGGCAATCCACTCGGCGCCGCCGTCGCGCTCGAAGTGCTGCGCGTCTACGAAGACGAACGCGTGCTCGAGCGCGCGCAGCCGAAGGCGGCGCGCATCGCAAATGCGTTTGTGAAGCTCGGCGCGCTGCCTGGTGTCGCACGCACGCGCGCGATCGGCATGATTGGCGCGCTCGATCTCGCGGGCGAAGCTGGCTATCTCGCCGATGTCGGCTGGCGCGTCTATCAGGAAGCGCTTCGCCGCGGCGCCTATCTGCGTCCACTCGGCAACGTGATCTATGTGGCGCCGCCGCTCAACATCGACGACGCCGATCTCGACGCCTTGCTGACGATCGTCTCCGAAAGCGTCACCGCCGTGCTCGGCGCGGGCGCGCGAGGATCCGCGTGATGATTCGATCGCTCACAGCGTTGGTCTTCGCATTCGCGTTGCTGATCAACGCTGTGTCGCACGCGCAGGAAGGGGCGCCCGCCGCGAAGCCGGGGGCGACCGCACCGGCCGCGGAGGCGCCGACGAAGCCGCTTCCGATCGGGGAAGATCCGAAGCAGCTCTACGGCTTCAAGATCACGCAGCAAGTCGTCGCTCGCGAGAAGATCATCGCCGGCGGTCCCGGTCGCGACGGCATCCGCGCGGTCGATGCGCCGATCTTCGCCGGGCCCGAAGCCGCGAGCGCGGTCGGCCCCGACACACCGGTGCTCGGCGTATCGATCGGCGGCGACGCGCGCGCGTATCTGCTGGCCGTCCTCGAGTACCACCAGGTCGTGAACGACAGCGTCGGCGGCGTTCCGATCGTAGTCACCTACGACCCGCTCACCGGCGCGCCGCTGGCGTGGAAGCGCAGCGTGGATGGTCGCGTGCTTCGCTTCGGTGTGTCGGGCCTGCTCTACAACTCGGGGTTCGTGCTCTACGACCACGAGACCGAGAGTCTCTGGTCGCAATACGACGGTCGCGCGATCGCGGGTCCGCTGGCCGGAAAGACACTGGAAGCGGTAGCGCTGCGCCAGCAGGATTTCGGGAGCTGGCTCGCGCGCGAGCCGAAGACCCAGATCATGATCCCGCCCGATCCCGATCACTTCGACTACAACAAGAGCGCATACGAGGAATACGCCGCGAAGGACGGCGGCCCGTTTCCTGTGGAGTCACGCGATCGGCGTTTCCATGCAAAGGAGATGACGGTCGGCGTCGTGGTGAATGGCAAAGCGCGCGCGTATCTCGCGTCGCTCGTCACGAAGAACGGTGGCCGCGTGGAGGACGAGGTGGACGGCGTGAAGATCGTCGTTCGCTACGGCAAGGATCGCGGCGCTTTCGAGTGGGACGTACCGCCTGGCGTAGCGGTGACGGAGTCGTACTGGTTCGCGTGGAAGGCGTTCCATCCCGAAACGACGATCTGGAAGGATCCTGGGAAGGTCGAGGGCCGCGAGCCGTAGCTCACCGTTGCAAGCCGAGGAGTTCCGCAGCGCCGAGGCATTCCGGACCGAGACGCCCGCGGACGACGCGCTCGAGTCCCGCGAGCAAGCTGTCGTTGTCTGGTGTAGCGACGCCGTGGCGAACGCCCAGCGCAATGATGCGTCGGTGATACGCATCGGTCTCCAGCGGCGCGCCGCGTGTGAGTCCCTGCCAACAACTGTTGTAGAGCGGAAGCTTGCGCGCGACGACGCCGGGCGTCTCGCGTTGAAATGCGATCTCCGCGTCGAGCGAGCGGTCGCGACCATCGCAAGAGCGCGCCGCGATGCCGGCGGCTGCGAGCACGTCGCGCGCTTCTTCGAGCAGGCGCGCTTTGCCCTCGCGGAAGGCGCGCGTCTCGTGTTCAGTCGAACGCACCAGCGCATGCGGCGTGGAGAGCAGGTTCACGCAGAGCTTCAGCCAGCGATCGTCGGTGATGCGCGCTGACACGCCCGTGTCGTAGCCCGCGCTGCGCAACAACTCGGCAAGTGCATGGATCTCGCCGCTCGCCGTTGGCTCGCTACGCGGGAGCAGCTCATGGATCTCGCCGCTCGCCGTTGGCTCGTTACGCGGGAAAGGAGGCGCGGAGCTGCGTGCAGGGCCCGCGTAGCGAGGCGCAGCCGAGCGGCGAGGATCATGAGTCAGCTCGCTACGCGGGATGGTGGAGGCGCGCGTCGTCGGAGGCGTGCCGAGGATGATTCGCGCACTGCTCTGCGCGCGTGCGAAGGTCGTCGAGACGCGTGTGCAGTTGTGGCGAATGACCGCGCCGACGACACGCGCACAATGCGCCGCGAAGATCGCGTCGCCATCGAGCCCGTTCTGCACATTGACCAGCAGCGCCTGCGGCGATGACGCAGCGATGGCCTCGGCGGCAGCGTGCGAATCCGGTCCGCGCACGCACGCAAAAATCACGTCGCGCTCGTCGGCGGGCGGTCCCGCGAACGCCGTGACGCGCGCGTTCCAACGCACGCCGGCGGCGGGCTCCTCGACGTCGATGCCGTGCGTGGCGAGGAGTTGCGCGTCGTCGTCGCTTCGCGTGCAGAGCCGCACCGCGTGGCCCGCGCGCGCGAGTCGCGCCGCGAGCACGAGCCCGATCGCACCGGCGCCGAACACCGTGATCACGCCGTGCGCCGCCCCTCAACAACCTGACGAGAAATAACCTGACGCCCGGCCCCGATCAGTCGATCAGCGCTCGCCGTCGGCGCTCCAGATGCCGGCGCCGTGGGCGGCGATGAAGAGGAAGGCGAAGCAGAAGAGCAAGGCCATCTCGCCTTGGTTGACGATCGGATGGAAGGCTTTGGTTCCGTGCGCGATCCAGTAGGCGGCCGCCATCGTGCCCGACGCGAGAAAGGCGGCCCAGCGCGTGAAGAGCCCGATCGCGATGAGCGCTCCCGTCACCAGCTCGATGATGCCGGCGCTATAGCGGATCTCGGGCGGTGCTCCTTCGGCACCGCCGAAGAGGCCGAAGATCTTCTGCAGACCGTGACTCATGAAGAGCAAACCGAAGATGATGCGGAAGATTGCGTAGGTCTGTGCGGAGTAGGGCTTCATGAACGTTGCCATGGATCGTTCTCCTCGCGATCTATAGGGTCGGCCAATCGTGCGCCCACGGACGCGCTTGCTCGAATGCGTAGGACGCTTGCAGCACGAGATCGTCGCGGTGGCGCGGACCGACGATCTGCAAACCAACGGGCAATCCCGCGCGTGAGAACCCACAGCGCACCGTCGCCGCGGGATGCCACGACAAATTGAACGGCATCGTGAACGAGCCGACGTTTGCATCGGGCTGGCGCTTGCCTTCGACCTCGGCGAGCAGCGGACCGCGCGCGCCCGGCGGGTCGCAGGGAACCGTCGGTGTCACCAGCAAGTCGAAGCGCTCGAAGATCTCCGCGCACCAGTGATTCAGCTCTTCGCGACGCAGCCGGAATGCGGCGAAACGTTCCGGTGTCATCTGCGTGCCGAGCTTGACGTTGTTGATCAGGCTGCGACCGAACTCGGACTCGCGATCGGGCAGGAACGCTTCGAGCTGGCCGAGGAGCTGGAAGACGCCCATCAGGCCCCAGTCGCGACCCGGCTCGGGCGGACCGCCGCGCACCATCTCGACATGATGGCCGAGGAGCTCGAAGACATGCACGGCCTCGCCCACCACGTCGGCCACGTCCGACTGCATGACGGCGTAACCGAGATCGGTGGCGTAGCCGATGCGCAGACCATCGGGCAGGTTCCGCAGTACTTCGCGATACGAGAGACCCGGATGCGGCAATGAGTTCGGATCGAGCGGGTGCGCGCCGACCGTCACATCCATGTGCAGCGCTGCGTCTTCGACGGTGCGCGTCAGCGGGCCGTGGCCCGCCGTGTCGTCCATCACCCAGAACTTGTCGGGACCGTGCGGGATGCGGCCGTAGCTGGTCTTCAGACCGAAGCAGCCGGTGAAGCTCGCGGGGATGCGCACGGAGCCGCCGCCGTCGCTCGCCGTCGCGAGCGGAATCATCGAGCCCGCGATGGCGGCGGATGAACCACCGCTCGATCCGCCCGGCGTGCGATCGAGATTCCACGGATTGCGCGCTTCGGGGAAGAGCAGGTTCTTCGTGATCGCGGTGGCGCCGAACTCGGGTGCGTTGGTCTTGCCGACGACGATCGCGCCCGCTGCGCGCAGTCGCTCGACCTGCAGCGAATCGCGCGCGACGAGGTTGTCCTTGAACACGAGGCTGCCGTGCGTCGTGACGAGACCCGCCGCGTCCTCGAGATCCTTCACGCCGAGCGGCACACCTTCGAGTGGCCGCGCTTCGCCGCGCTGGATGCGCGCTTCGGCGCCGCGCGCGTCGGCCATCACCTGCTCGCGATCACGCATCGAGACGAACGCGCTCACCTTGCCGTTGACGGCGTCGATGCGATCGAGCGTCGCCTGCATCAACTCGACGGGCGAGAGCTCGCGGCGCTGCAGCAATGCGGTGACTTCAGTCAGCGGGCGGCGCAGCAGATCATTCATCGGGGGGGCCTCCAAAAGCCGCGCGAGTGTACCATCGGCGACCATGAGCGAACTGATCTTTCACCACTACAACGAGTCGCCGTTCTCCGAAACGATCCGCCTGTGCTTCGGGCACAAGGGTCTCGCATGGCGGTCTGTGATCCAGCCGCAGATCATGCCCAAACCGCTGCTCGTCCCGCTGACGGGCGGCTATCGCAAGATCCCGGTGTTGCAGATCGGGGCCGACATCTTCTGCGACAGCCAGGTGATCGCGCGCACCCTCGAAGAGCGAACCCCCTCGAATACGCTCTTTCCGGGCCGATCCGAGGGCATTTGCTTCGCGACGAAGTTCTGGGCCGATCGGCTGCTCTTCCTCGCGGCCGTGCCGGTGCTCTTCGCGAAGATCGGCCCCGCGGTTCCGGAAGCGTTCATCGAGGACCGCAAGAAGCTGATGGGCGGTGGCGACTTCCGCGCGATGATGGCCGCGGGGCCGCTCTTCGCCGATCAACTCCGCGCCCACGCACAACTGCTCGACGCGCAGCTCGCAGACGGCCGCGCGTTTCTATTGGGCGACGCCTTCTCGCTCGCCGACGCCGCGGCGTATCACCCGATCTGGTTCCTGCTCGGGATGCCGCCGACGAAAGGCACGTTCGACGAGTTCCCGAAGCTGCTCGCGTGGGCCGCGCGGATGCGCGCACTGGGACACGGTGATCGCAGCGAGATGACGCCCGAAGAGGCGATCCGCATCGCACGCGAGTCGAAGCCGGCCACGCCGATCACGCCGGATCCGCGCGATCCGAACGGACTCGAGCCCGGCATGCGGGTGCGCGTCGTGCCCGACGACTACGGCTTCGACCCCGTCGAAGGCGAGATCGTCGCATTGCAGATTCACGGCATCGCGATCCGCCGCGAAGCACCCGAAGTGGGCGAAGTCGTCGTCCACTTCCCACGCGCCGGCTTCCGCGTCACCAAGATCTGACATCAAGATCGGCCGCGTATCGGGGTCGAGAGGCCCGAAATCGGGCCTTATTCGTTTGACGACGGCAGCGGAAGCCGTATGATGCGCCGCAACTCCGGTGACACGGAGATTCAACAAACAAGGTCACGCACGACCACTCTCGTGACGAATTGAAATGATTCGCAGTACCGAAGTGGGATCGTGAGATGACGAGCCAAAGGACTGGGGGGAACGATGGCAGCAAAGAAGAAGGCCGCTCCGAAGAAGAAGGCCGGCAAGAAGGCCACGGGCGATCTGATCATCTCGAAGTCGCGCGTCAAGGCGGCGACCAAGAAGTGCAACGTCGGTGGTGACTTCTACGGCGCACTCGACGCGGCCGTTCGCAAGATCATCGCGGGCGCCGAAGAGCGCGCGCAGGGCAACAAGCGCAAGACGCTGAAGCCGGTCGACATCTAGTCCCGCGTAGCGAGCCGAAGGCGAGCGGCGAGGTCACAAGGCCGTTCGCATCGCGCCGAATGCAAGAGGGCCCGCGGGCTAGCGTCCGCGGGCCCTTCTTCATTTCGACGCTCGGAAGTGGCGCGCAGCGCTATGCGCGCGGATCCGTCCACGCCGGCTGCGCGCTGCCATCGGCTGCGACGCGCCACGGTGTCCACACCAGGATCAGCGGCGCCACTTCGAGATCGCCCTTGCGCGGTGGAATCGCCAGCGATTCGATCGCGACCGACTCGATCTCGCGCGATTCGTGCGCTGCGATCGCTTGCTGGCAGCTCTGCTCGAGCGCGGCGAGCCTCGCGCGCACCTGATCGACTCGTTCTTCGGCGCGTCCGATGTCGCCGCGTTCGTCCGCAGCACGACCGAGTCCGCGCATGGCCGTTGCAGCGCGACCCACATTGGTGCGACTCGCGAGCTTGCGACCGAAGAGCGCGCCCACGACGCTCGCGCCGATCGAGATCATCGAGTCCGTCTTCTTGGACGAGTACTGCTCGCGCTCCGTCTCGACGCGCTGCTCGGCGCGCTCGATCTGATCGCGCAGCGTCGCGAGCTGCGGGGCAAAGCGCGCGCGCAGTTTTTCGATCGCCGCGTCGCGTGACTCGCGCAGCGCATCGCGCAGCCGCACGCGGAACGCGCCCTCGGGCTCGCCGGGTTTCGAGGTACTCGCGGGATCATCGCTGCGGTAGAGCGTGAGCGGACGCGATCGAAGCAGTTGCGCGGCGAGTGATTTGCGCCAGCGATCGAAGCTCTCGGCGCGCAGAGCTGCAGTCGGCAGCTCTGCGAAGCGCGCGCCAGCGGCAGGCTCTGCGTCGAGACGCGGCGCTTCGCGACCGATCTCGCGAGCGCTTTCCCAGGGCGACGCGTCGT
Source organism: Deltaproteobacteria bacterium (assembly GCA_031396445.1). Taxonomy (GTDB): domain Bacteria; phylum Myxococcota_A; class UBA9160; order UBA9160; family PR03; genus PR03. The sequence continues at coordinate 8,423 of JANNKU010000110.1, forward strand.
CGGCGTCACCGAGCGGTGCGAGCCACGCGGCCTTCTCCCAGCAATCGATGTCTGCCTTCGCGAGTGCGTAGTGCAGCGAGGCGACACCGAGGAGCGCCGGGCGGTAGAGGATGTGTTCGCTTGCAGTCGGTTGTTGCGCGAGTGGGAGGAAGCGTTCGGGGATGCCGACGGGGGAGGTGGGGTGGGTTGTTGCGGACGCTATACGCGTGGTTGCCGATGCCACCGCGTCTTGGTGACTTCGCTCGGCCTCGCCTCGCTGCGCGCTCGCTTTGCTCGTTTGCGCGACGTTAGTCTGCGAAGCCTCGGTGGTGGTTGGCGCGAGCTTGCGAATCTGCTCCCGCGTGAGTGGCCCCGCGAGATACGAGAGCGCCCAGCGCGATTGGAACACGACTGGTTCGTCTTCGTGCACGTTGCGCATCAAGAAGGTCCGCTTCGGCAGCGCCGAGAGCATTGTGTCGAGTGTCGCGCGATCGAAGCCCTCGCCGTTCGTGACGCCTTCGAGCCCGTCGATCATGCGCGCCTTGTCGCGCTCGGTGGAGAGCCGACCGAGGAACCAGGTGCCGGCGTTGGCGAGGCCCTTGTAGTCGAGATCGACAGGATTCTGCGTCGCGAGCACGACGCCGAGACCGTAGGCGCGCGCCTGTTTGAGCAGCGTCAGCATCGCAGTCTTGGCGGGCGGGTTCGCGACCGGCGGGAAGAAGCCGAAGATTTCGTCCATGTAGAGCAGCGCGCGCAGCGACTGCGTACCGGACTGTGCGCGCATCCACGACACCAGCTCTGCGAGCACCAGCGTCACGACGAACATGCGCTCGGCGTCGGAGAGGTGCGCGATCGATATGATCGAGATGCGCGGGCGTCCGTCTTGCGTGTAGAGCAGGCGCGCCGCATCGAGCGGCTCGCCCTCTGCCCACGCGGCGAAGGTCGGCGACGCCGCCAGATTGTTCACGGCCAGCGCGAGCTGCGCGCGTTCCTTCGCCGGGAAGAACGACTCGAGATCGAGCACGCCGACCTTCGTGAGCGGCGGCTTCTGGATCTGCGCGATCAGCGCGGCGAGATCGAGATTCACAGCGCCCCGCCAGGCGCGGTCGAGCAGCGTCGAAACGAGAATGTGTTCGCGGTTGCGCAGCGGATCGGCGTCGATGCCGAGCAGACCGAGCAGTCCCGACGTCGTGCTCTGGATGCGCTCGCGCAGCGCTTCGTCATCGGCGACCACCGTCGCCGGCGGCGCATCGAGTGATCGCAACAGCGCGAGCGGCCGCCCCGCGCGCGATCCCGGCGTGTAGATCGTGCGGTCCGTCGCCGCCGCAAAGCGCGCGATGCGCTCGGGCGGCTGTCCCCACTCCGCGAGTCCCGCGCGCCAGCGATCCGCAACGGACTTCGCCTCTTCGTCCGGTGTGTGGTTGCGGCGCGCCGCTTCGGCTTCGTCGATCCACGGGCGAAACGAAGTTGCGTCGAGCGATGGAAAGGTGAGCAGCAGGTTGCCGAGATCGCCCTTCGGATCGATCGCGATTACCGGGATGCCGTCGATCGCCGCTTCTTCGAGCAACGCTACGGCGAGGCCCGTCTTGCCGCTGCCGGTCATGCCGACGATCACGGCGTGTGTGCAGAGATCCTTCGCGTCGTAGAGCAGCGGCTCATCCGACGCGACGCGATTGGCGGCGAGGTCGAAGCGGCGACCCAGGTAGAAGGCGCCGAGCTTTTCGTAGTCTTGCATGATCGACCTGGTGATCAGAGCTCGGGGGAAGCTCGTCGCGCGGCGGCCGACCTCTCGATCGGCCGCCGCTGCGACTGCTTGCGTCAGACCGTCAGGGTGTGGCCTTGTCGGCCGCGTCCTTCGTCGCCTTCGCTGCATCATCCGTGGCGCCGACGGCCTTCTTGGTGGCATCGACGGCGTCGTCCGCCATCACTTTGGTGTTCTCGGCGGCCTTCTCGAGATTCGCGCCCGCGTTGGCCGCTTCTTCCTTGACGATCTCTTCGGTGCGCTTGGCCGCATCCGACGCCGTTTTCGCGGCACTGTCGGCCGCCTGCTTCACCGCGTCCGCGGCCTTTGCCGCGGCGGACTTGGCATCGTCGGCGGCGATCTTCGCCGCTTCGCCAGCGGCCTTCGCCGATTCCGCTGCCTTGTCGGCTGCGGACGGCGTCGATTCGCTGCATGCCGTGAACAATGCCAGCGAGGCGACGATTGCAATTACGATTCGTTTCATGTCTTTCCCCCTCTTGAGCGCGAGCGACCAAGACGGACCCCGCGCAAAACTCTGTCGATCAGGCCTTCTTCAGCAGATCCCGGATTTCGGTGAGCAGCTTCGCTTCCGCGGTCGGCTCGGGCGGAGCGGGCGGCGCTTCCGCCGCGGGCCTGCGCAGCTGATTCACCGCCTTCACCAGCAGGAACACGCAGAACGCGACGATGATGAAATCGATCGTGGTCTGCAGGAACACGCCGTAGTTGATCGTGACGGGCGCTTCGGGCGTGCCGCCGATGGCGAGTTTCAGGCTCTTGAAATCGACACCGCCGGTCACCAGGCCGATCGGCGGCATCAACACGTCGCCGACGATCGAGGAGACGATCCGCCCGAACGCGCCACCGATGATCACGCCGACGGCCATGTCGACGACGTTGCCGCGCTGGATGAACTCCCGAAACTCGCTCAGCATCAACACTCCCCGGTTGTGTCGGCGCCAGCCTAGCCGGATGCACGCGCAGGGCTAGGCGCGCTGTGCCTCGGCGCGGATCCGCACGATGCGCGCGCCCGCATGGACGTGGGTACCCACCGCGATGTAGGCCAGCACCAGCACGACCTGGCCGGTCAATCCTGCGATCAAAGCGAGGAACAAACGGCCATCGCGTCCGAGCAACAGCCAACGCCAACGGCCCTCGCGCTCGGTCGCGAAGGGTCGCTGGAACTGCGTGCCGTACTTCTCCTTGACGAGCATCGACAAAGAGTTGCCCGCCACTGCGGCGAATCCGAGCGCCACCGCGAGGGCTCCGGCCCCCATCAACCATGCGTAGAGCGTCATGCCTCCGATCACGGCGGCCTCACCGACGCGATCGAGCAAGGCGTCGTAGAGCCCGGCGAATGCGGAGTCCTGGTCGCGCACGCACGCGAGTTCGCCATCGACACCGTCGAGCACCGATGCGCACTGGGCGAGGACGCCGCCCGTCGTCGCGTGACCGATCGCGAACGACGCGCCCGCCGCGAGCGTCATCGCGAAGGTCGCGATGCTCACCTGCCACGGCTTCACCGGCCGTGCGATCAAGCGCTCGGTGATGCGCAGCGAGATCGGGCGATTCAGATGGCGCGCGATCACGCCGTCGCTGACGCGCGCGGCGCCAGCCAACACTTCGCGCCGCGCGCGCGGCACGTCTTCGGCGCGCCGCACACTCTGCCAGCGCTCGAGCACCGGCCAGGTCGCGACGGGTTCGCGCTCGCCGAGCGCACCGAGCGCGTGCAGGAAGGCGCGCTCGGCGTCGCCTTCCGCATCGGCCGTGCGCGCCCAGGCCGGTGTCGCGACGGCGAGGCCGATGAGCACGCCGTCGGCGCCGACCAATTCGCGCGCGACGCGCTGCACCCGCGCACGCGCATCGTCGCGACTCCATACTGCGACACGTGGCAGACCGAAGCCGCGCTCCTTCGCTTCGGGACGGAAGTCCACGGCGGCCACGGAGTCGACGGCTTCCTGCGTTTCCCTGACGAAGCGCAGCACGAGTTGTCGGTCGTAGTGGCAATCGGTGCGGGCGAGAAAGAACGGTTCGTCACCGACGGCGGATGCGATCGACGCGACGCTGCGGATGCGCAGCGCGCGGCACCGACCCTGTCGCAGCGTGCGTTCCGCCGCGGCGACGGCATCCGCGTCGCCCGCCAGCACGAAGCGTCGGACACCCGCGCGCGCGAAGGCGAGCGCGGTGCGCTCGACCGGAGCGAGACCGAAGAGCGAAACCGACTCGCCAGCGTCCGTGCGGACGGCGAGCAGCACGCAGATTCGATCGATCTCGCTATGAAGTTTCATCTCCCGCACCCTTCTCCAGGAACACTTCGATCTGTCGCGCGGCATCGACGTCGCGCATCTGCACCGGCGGATGCTTCATCGTGTAGGCCGAGATCGGCAGCAGCGGGCCGGCGAGCCCGCGCTCGCGCGCGAGCTGTACGTAGCGCACCACGTCGATCACGATGCCCGCCGAGTTCGGCGAATCCTGCACCGACAGGCGCGCCTCCAGTTCGATCGGCGCGCCGCCGAAGCCGCGTCCCTCGACGCGCAGGAAGCAGACCTTGTTGTCGTTCTGCCACGGCTCGTAGTCGGACGGACCGATGTGCACGTTGTCGGCGCCGATGTCGTACGGGATCTGCGACGTCACTGCTTCCGTCTTCGAGATCTTCTTCGACGCCAATCGGTGGCGCGACAGCATGTTCAGGAAGTCGGTGTTGCCGCCGGTGTTGAGCTGGTAGGTGCGCTCGACCTTGACGCCACGGTCTGCGAGCAGCCGCACCACCGATCGGTGCAGGATCGTCGCGCCGAACTGCGATTTGATGTCGTCGCCCGCGCACGGAATGCCGGCCTTGCGGAAGCGCTCGCCCCACTGCGGGTCGGACACGATGAAGACGGGAATGCAGTTTACGAGCGATACGCCCGTTTCGAGACATGCCTCGGCGTAGGCCTGCGTCGCCTTCTGCGAACCCACCGGCAGATACGAAACGAGAATCTCGGCGCCGCTGTCGCGCAACACTTTCGCGACGTCCACCGGCCGCTCGTCCGCGACGCGGAACGAGCGCGCGGGCGGGTAGTCGGCCATGTGATCCGCCACGCCGTCGTGTACCGGGCCCATCTGCACCACGACCTCGGACTTGGCGACGTGATCGCTGATCGCCGTCGTGCAATTGGGCGCTGCGAACGCGGCCTCGTGCAGCGGCCTGCCGACCTTGCGCGCGTCGATGTCGAAGGCGGCCACCACCTCGACGTCGCTCGGCCGGTATCCGCCCATGTCGAGATGCATCAGGCCGAAGGCGTCCTGTTGCTCGCGCGGCACGTCGCGGTAGTAGTCGATTCCCTGGAGCAGCGAGCTGGCACAGTTGCCCATGCCTGCGATCGCAATTTTCACCTTGCCCATCAAATCCCCCCTCGCTGGCGCGCGACGCCCACGGAGGCGCCGGCCGCGGACACGCGAGGGCGAGCCTACGAAGCGACCTCGGAGCGGTCAAGGTGTACGCCAACGCGGAACAGGCGCGCGAGCGGGGCGCGGCGCAGCACGACGACGGGATCGACTTCGAAGCGCGTGGCCAGCGCATCGAGTCCGCGACTCGCTACCTCCGCGGCCTTGTCGATCGCCTTCGGAATCGACTCGGCGTCGCCGAGCGGGAGTTTGTCGGCGACCGCCACCTGATTCGCGAGCGCAAGGAACGCATACGCGAACGCGCGGCGCGCCTCGTCGTCGAGCGCGGCCGCAGCGCGGAAGAGCGAGAGCTGCGAATCGGCCACCGCGGGCAAATCGGGCATGTAGACCGGGAGGTGCCACTCGCCGACCTTCGGCGCCGCGTCGGGCAGGCGCTCGAGTTCGTCGCGTCGCGGTTGTGCGTAGATCGCCATCGCTTCCTCCCAGGTCGGGAAGCCGAGATCCTGCAGCCGACCGGCGCGCCAGCGCAGCGCCCATTCTTCGTTCTCGGTCGGCAGCTCCCACACGACGGATTGCAGCAAGCGGAAGTAGAACCAGTAGTCGCTCTCGAAGAGCAGCGCGAGCAATCGCAATGCGACGTCGAGATCGTCGCTCGAACCCCTCGCGACGAGATAGAAGACACCGTCGAGTGTGCTGCCGCCGCCCGGTGGCGACCAGCCCTGCCCGCCGTCGCTGTCGTTCGGCTTCATCACGACTTCGGCGCGGTCCTGCAACCAGAGCATGATCAGCTCGGCGTCGAGCGCCTGGACGCCACGCATCAACGTGTCGTCGTCGGCTTCGCCGAAGGTCGCGATCCATTCGGCGATCGAATCGCGATTCGGGATCTGGTCGTTCCACGCGTCGAGGTCGATGCAGGCGACGAGCTGCTCGTCGGTCGCATGGGCGAGCATCCAGGCCGAATCGGCGCGGCCGATTCCCTTGACGGTGAACACCAGCTCCGCCTCGGGCAGCGCAGGCACGACGCGTTCGGGCTCCGGCACCAGATCGAGCACCTCGGCGCGTCGCGCCACCGGCGTCAGGCAGATCAGCGCCACCTGCTCATCGACCGAGAGCGCGCCGATCGCATTCTCCGCCGCGCGCCGATCTGTTCGCGCCAACGCAAACAAATCGCGCACCTGCACCGGCAACTCGGAAATCGCAACCATCGTCCCCACCGTAGCGCTCACCTCGTTGCGTTGGGGCGGTTGCGTTGGGGACGTTCATTGCGCCGGTTGCGTCGAGGAACGTCCCCGACGCATCCCCGACGCAACGAGGGTGGTAGACTCGGCAGCCTTTTTGGGCGCGCTGCGACGATTGGGGAGACGCGATTGCTCTGGCGGCTTTGGGTGTTTTTTGCGGGGATCCCCGTCGGTGGCGTGATCGCGTTGGCAGCGCTTCGCGCGCCTGCGCCGCTGCAACTGGTTTGGGGTGGGCTTGCTGGCGGCGTGCTGCTCACGCTCGCGGTTTCGCTGCTCGCACGCGGGCACGAGGACGAGTTCGAACGCGGTCGTCACCTCGCTGCCGCGACGAGCTTTGGCTGGGCCGCCGTGCCGGCCGCGGTCGCCGTCTTCTTCGCGTGGTCGCCGGGACCGTGGGTGTACGTGGGGCTCGTCGTCGCGGTACTCGCCGCTGCGCTCTTCGTCGCGACGCGTGCGCTCGGCCCCGCTGGTGGCCTGCTGCGCTGGAACCTGCGGGCCGCGGTGATCTCTCTCGCCGCGAGCGCTCTCGTGCTCGCGCTCGCCGCCGCTGGCGCCGCGCTCCTCGCGACCGCACCCGAGCCGAGTACGCGTTTCTCGGCGGTGCTCGACGCGATCGACGCCGAGGTCGTGACGCGACCCTTGCCGGTGTGCAGCGCCGAGCCGAGCGCCGTCGCGGTGCTGCTCGAGCGCGGCGCGCACCCGGCGTTGTCGCCCGACGGCGCGCATCTCTGGTTCGACGCGGCGTCGGGCGCCGATGGCGGCCGCCGCCAGATTCATCGCCTCGATCGGGCGAGCGGCACTGTGCTCTGCTGGAGCTGCGGCGACCTCGGCAACAACGTGCATCCTTCGATTTCACCGAGCGGTGTCTCGCTCGTCTTTCAATCCGATCGCCACGCGAGCTGGCGCCATCCCGATGACACCGATCTGTATCTGGCCGCCGCGCAGCGCGCGGATAATCCCGATCGCGGTCGGCGCCTCAGCTTCACGATCGGGCCGGACGAGTCGCCCGTCTTCGGTCCCGGTCCGATGATGGTCACCTGGTCGCGGCGACTCGCGGGGCGCTACGACGTCGTCGCGGCGTCGATTCGTTCGGGTCACGGCGGACTGCTGCTAGGCACGCCGGGCGTTCTCGCGAGCGGCGGCGCCGAGTGGATCGCGCCGATTGCGTGGAGCCCCGATGCCCGCAACCTGCTCGTCGCGCGCGGCAATCCCTTTGCGCCGCTCGCTCTCGAAGCCCTCGACCCCGACACATTTACGCACCAGTCGCTCGCGAGCGATGGCGCGCTCGCCGGCTCCTTCAATGGCGATGGCGGTTGGCTCGGCTTCGCCACCACGCGACCGCTGCAGTGGGCGGGCGTATTGCCGCGCGCGTTCGGCTTCGCGCTCGCGCCGCTCGCTGTCGCACGCGGCGCGCACGAGCCGCTCTACCGCGACACGGGGATACGCAGTGGAGCGTCGGCGCAGCCGGCGGATGCCGCCACGATCGCGCTTGCAGCCGATGTCGCGAGCTGGGGCGAACCCACTGGTCTCGCAATCGAACCCGACGGAAGCGGCTTCGTGCTCGGGCAGCGTCGCCGGAGCGACGACGGCGTGCAGGAGCGGCTGGTCGCGATCTCGCTCGCCTGTACGCAAAAGGCGGTCGCGCCGCGAACGCCCGCAGCGCCGTGAAGCGGCTGGCGACAGGCGCGCTCGCCGCGCTGCTGCTCACCACGACGGTCCGAGCCGCCGAGCCGCCGGCCGACGCCGTGCTCGCCGATCTCCCGTTCCTGGCCGCGACCGCGGCTGGCGGAGACAACGAGGTCCGCATCGATCTCGCGTTGCCCGGCGCGCGTCCGCTGCCACTGCTGCTCGACACTGGCTCGGCCGAGAGCTTTGCGACACCGCGCGCCGCGCAGGCGCTCGGCATCTCGTTGCGGCGCAACAAGCAGTCGCCGTATCGGCGTGCGACGCGTCTCGATCGCGACGTCGAGATCAGCGTCGATACGCGGCGTGGTGACACCGCGGGCAGCGCGGGCGGTGAGTGGGCGGTGCTCGGCGCGCGCTTCCTGTCGGCGTTCGTGCTCGAGATCGACTTCCCCGGCCGTCGCGTGCGCTTCCTCGACCCGAAGCGTTTCGAGGTGCCGGCGCACGTCGATGCCGCGAATCAGGCAGTGCTGCCGATTCGCCTCGACGCGAATCGACCGATCGTCGAGATCGAGATCGGCGCCGAGCGCGTGCCCGCGGTCATCACGACGGGCGCGCCAGGAACGCTCTTGCTGCCGGGCGGGTGGTCGGCAGGCGCATCGCTGACGCCGGAGCCCGAGGCCACTGCGACGCTCGCGCCGATGCCCGGCGCGGGCCGTCTCGAAGCGGTCACCGCGGCGCGCTTCCAACTCGGGCCGTTCGCCGAGAGCGACGTGCCGATGCTCGTCGCCGAGCGTGGCGTGCAGGGCGCCGGCCCGCGCAGCGATGCACTGCTCGGTGTCGATCTGCTGAAGCGCTTCGTGCTGCGCATCGACTACGCGCGCAAACGCCTCTGGCTCGCCGAGCCCGCGCCGTGATTTCGACCGACGCGATTCGCAGCGGACTCGCGAAGCACGCAGCGAAGCTCGTCGAGGATCCCGCGCGACCGCGTGCGGCGGTGGCGGTCGTGTTGCGCGATGCCGCGGGCGGCCCCGAGGTGTTGCTGATCGAGCGGGCGCGTCACCCCGAGGATCCGTGGTCGGGGCATATGGCGTTCCCAGGCGGTCGTGTCGATCCGGGCGATGCCGACACGCGCGCGGCGGCCGAACGCGAGACGATGGAAGAGGTGGGGCTCACGCTCGCGGGCGCCGAGTTGCTCGGCCGCCTCGACGACATCGAAGGCCGCCACTCCGGTCGCCCGCTCTCGCTGGTGATCGCCGCGTGGGTCTACCACGTCGTGGATCACGAACCGCTGGTGCTGAACCACGAAGTCGAGACGACGCTGTGGGTTCCGCTCACCCGCCTCGTCGATCCGAAGCACCGCGTCGAGTACCCAACCTCGCTAGGCCCCTTCCCCGGCATCCAGGTCGGCGATCCCGACCGCCACATCGTCTGGGGCCTCACCCACCACTTCCTCGAGATTCTCCTCGCACGCGTCAGCTGAGCGGGGCCGGGGGGGGGGGGGGGGGGGGGGGGGGGGGGGGGGGGGGGGGGGGGGGGGGGGGGGGGGGGGGGGGGGGGGGGGGGG
>JANNKU010000113.1:0-49935 GCA_031396445.1 Deltaproteobacteria bacterium
GTAACTAGAGCAGATCGAGGATGCGCTCGGGCGGGCGCCCGACCGCGGCACGCACGCCGCGCACCAGAATTGGTCGCTCGATCAACACCGGGTGCGCCGCCATCGCGCGCAGGATCGCATCGTCGCTGGCCTCGCCGTCGAGACCCGCAGCAGACCACGCTTCTTCGCCGCGCCGCGACCAATCGCGCGGCGGTCGGCCGAGTCGCGCGGCGAGTTCATAGAGTTCGGCGAGCGTCAGTGGATCGTCGAGATAGCGGCGCTCGACGAAATCTATGCCGCGCGCTTCCAGCAACTCGCGTGCGGCGCGCGACTTCGAACAGCGCGGGTTGTGGAGCAGTACGAACGACGCATCGCCATCGGGCAGACTGGACATCGCGCGCACGATAGCCCGGCGGCGCCGACGCGGGTGGTCGCACAAACCCTGCTCTGTCATGCTGCGCCGCCGTGAACATCCTCCAGCGCATTCTCGGGGCGGCGAAACGCAGCGAGCCCAGTGGCGAATCGGAAACGGTGCGCCGCATCGCCGCGCGCCTCGAGCGGCTGCCGCAAGAGCGTGCTCGTCACCTCGCCGCTTTTGCATATGTGCTGGCGCGCGTTGCGAACTCCGACCTGCGCATCAGCGAGACCGAGACCGACGCGATGCTCGCGCTGGTTCGCGAGCACGCGGGACTCTCGGAAGAGGAGGCCGCGCTGGCAGTCGAGATCGCGAAGTCGCAGACGCGCTTGCTCGGTGGCACCGAGAACTACGTCGTCACGCGCGAGTTCCGCGAAATCTCGTCACGCGAAGAGAGCGTGAAGCTGATGCATTGCCTCTACGCGGTCGCCGGCGCCGACGGAACGATCGCGAGCGCAGAGAGCGCGGAGATTGCGAAGATCGCCGACGAACTCGGTCTGCTGCACGAAGAATCACTCGCACTGCGCGCGCAGTGGCGCGACAAATTGTCCGTGTTCCAGGGTCTGCCGAACAAATCGAGCTAGCGCCAACTGCGCTGCCCATTACAGTTGCGCATCGCAAGGAGGCGACATGGCCGCAAAGAAGAAGACGATGAAATCGAAGCCGAAGAAGGCCGCGAAGAAGTCCGCGCCGAAGAAGAGCGTGAAGCGCGCGGCGGCTGCGAAGCCGGCGAAGAAGTCGGCGCCGCGACGCAGCGCGAAGAAAGTCACGAAGCTCGAGGCCGCGAAGAGCGCCGTCGGCGTGGTCTACGCCGACGTGCGACGCACGCTGAGCGGCGGACTGATCGGTCGCTTGCTTGGCTCGTAGATCAGGAGCGGCTCGTAGCGCAGCAGCGGTTCCGTAGCCTGGAAGCGAGTCGTCGCTTCTAGGAGCGGATGAGCAGCAGCGTCTTCGGATCGAGCGCGACGTGCAGCGCGCTCACATCACTGCTGTCGTGATCCTTCAGCGCGCGCAACGCGACGGAGGCCTTGCCGGGCTCCATCGCGAGAATCACGGCGAAGCAGCTTTCGAGCGATTTCAGCTCGGCCGGCACCTCGGTGATGCGCTCGGTAGCAACGGTGGCAGCCAGCCAGACTTCGATCTGCGCCTCGCGAGCGGCGCTCGCCCACTCCTCCATCTCGGTAGCAGTGCGCTGCGCGAGATCGAGACCATCGACCACGACGAGTTCGGGACGCGGCCCCAGCTCGGCTTCGAGCGCGATCGCTTCGCGCAGTCGCTTGGCGTCGAAGGAACCCTGCGGGTAGACGCGGATCCGGCGCAGCCGGTCCATCTCGGCGCGCACGGCACTGTGGTTCTCCGAGAGCTGCGTCGTGGTGGCGAGCTCTTCGAAGACTGTGTCGTAGAAATCGCGCACATGCTGGACGTTGTGATCGAGCGCGACGTGCAACACCGGCTTGTTGCGCAGCAGCTCGTCGAGCGCGACGCCGACCAGGAACGATGTCTTGCCGACACCGGCGCCAGCCAGCACGAGGCCGAGATTGCCCTGCTTGAGGCCTCCGTTGAGACCCTTCTCCAACAGGCGCAGCGGCGAGCGAGCAGTCAGGAAGCGGCGGTACATCACTCGTCCTCGATCTTGCGCCGATCGGCGTACTTCTCGAGCAGTTCCTTCGTCACCTCGTTCGGGCACGGCAGATAGCGCGCGAACTCCATGGTGAACTCGGCCTTGCCCTGCGTCTGGGAACGCAGATCGGTGGCGTAGCCGAACATCTCGGCGAGCGGCACCTCGGCCTCGACGCGACAAAAACCAGCTTCTTCGGTGGTGCCGATCACGGTGCCGCGTCGCTGCATGATGGTCTTCAGCGCCGCGCCCTGGAACTCGGCCGGTCCTTCGACGGCGAGTTTCATCACCGGCTCGAGGATGATCGGCTTGGCCGCGCCGTAGCAAGATCTGAAGGCGCCGCGCGCCGCGGAGATGAACGCCATTTCCGACGAGTCGACCGCGTGCGACTGGCCGTCGTTCACGACGACCTTGACGCCGATCGTCGGGAAGCCGATCAGTCGGCCCTTCACCAACGCGCTCGCGAAGCCCTTTTCGACGGCGCCCATGAACTCGGTGGGAATCGCGCCACCGCGCACCTCGTTCGAAAATTCCCACACGCGGCCGTCGCCTTCCGGCAGCGGCTCGATGTGGCCCGCGACCTTCGCATACTGGCCGGAGCCGCCGGTCTGCTTCTTGTGCGCATACGAAAAGTCGGCGCGCTGCGAGATCGTCTCGCGATAGGCGACCTGCGGTGCGCCGGTCTGCACTTCGACCTTGTACTCGCGCTTCATGCGCTCGACGTACACATCGAGGTGCAGCTCGCCCATCCCGGAGATCACCGTCTCGTTGCTCTCCGGATCGACGTGGGAGCGGAACGTCGGGTCCTCGCGCACGAAGCGGCCGAGCGCCTTCGCGAGGTTGTCCTGGCTCTTGGCGTCCTTGGCCTTGATCGCGATCGACACCACCGGCTCGGGCACGTGCATCGACGACATCGCGACGTCGATGCTGCCATCCGTGAAGGTGTCGCCCGACGCGCAGTCGATGCCGAAGAGCGCGACGATGTCGCCGGCGCTCGCGGTGTCGATGTCTTCCATCGAGTCGGCGTGCATGCGCACCAGGCGGCCGACCTTGTGGCGGCGGTTGCTGCGCATGTTCTCGATGTTGGTGCCCTTGGCGAGCGTCCCCTGGTAGATGCGCGTGTAGGTGAGCTGGCCGTAGCGCCCTTCTTCGAGCTTGAAGGCGAGCGCGACGAGCGGCTTGTTGGGATCGGAAGGCAGGATGATCGGCGCTTCGTCGGCCGAGAGATCCACCGCGGTGTTCTCGACGTCGAGCGGACTCGGCAAGTATCGGATCACGGCGTCGAGCAGCAGCTGGACGCCCTTGTTCTTGTAGGCGGATCCCATGAACACGGGCGTCAGTTCGCGCGTGAGGGTTCCGTTGCGAACCGCCTGGTGGATCAGATCCTCGGTCACGTTGCCCTCGAGGATCGCCTCCATCAGCTCGTCCGAATACATCGAGACGGCGTCGAGCATCACTTCGCGCGCGACGTCGGCTTCGTCCTGCATCTCGGCCGGGATCGGGCCGCGCACGATCTCCTCGCCCTGGTCGCCGACGAAGGTCACGGCCTCCATCTTGATCAGATCGATCACGCCTTCGTGATGCGCCTCGACGCCGATCGGGAGCTGCATCATCACGGCGTTGTGGGCGAGCTTCTCGCGGAGCTGTTCAGTGACGCGGCGCGGATTCGCGCCGCTGCGATCGAGCTTGTTGATGAAGGCGAGACGCGGAACCTTGTAACGCCGCATCTGGCGATCGACGGTGAGCGATTGCGACTGCACGCCCGCGACACCGCAGAGCACCAGGATCGCGCCGTCGAGCACGCGCAGCGCGCGCTCCACTTCGATCGTGAAATCGACGTGGCCGGGCGTGTCGATGATGTTGACGTGGTGGTCGTTCCAGGTCGTGTAGGTCGCAGCCGACTGGATCGTGATGCCGCGCTCTTTCTCCAGCTCCATGAAGTCCATCGTTGCGCCGGCGCCGTCCTTGCCCTTCACCTCGCTGATCTTGTGGATCCGCTTGGTGTAGTAGAGGATGCGCTCCGTGAGCGTGGTCTTGCCCGAATCGATGTGGGCCGAGATGCCGATGTTCCGGATGTTTTCGAGTTCGTTGCTCATGGCGCCGCTCTGGGGATCGTGGCTGGCATTCCCGCTTGGCCGAGAAGTGGGGCCTGCCCGATCTACACGATGAAGGTTTAGGAATCGAAAAGGGCGTGGTTGGGGCGCGCAGGCTAGCGGAGGCGCTCGCCCGCTTCGACCCCTGCGGACGCGAAGATCGCGGCCGCGGCGCCCTTCCCCCCGTCTCCGACGCGCAATTTGCCGATCGCGAGGCGGCCTCCCGATGCCGCGACGACGAGGCGTCCGTCCTCGAGGCCCAGAATCGTGCCCGGCTCCGCGCCGACTTCGCCGCTGACGAGACGCGCGTCGAAGAGCCGCACGCGTTCGCCGTTCGCGCGCAGTGCATGGGCGCCAGGACTGGGATCACAGCCGCGCACGAGGCGGCCGATCTCGACCACCGCGCGCGTCCAATCGATGCGTGCGACTTCGTCCGTGATGAGACCCTGGAACGTCGCGTTGGTGTCATCCTGCGGCTGCGGCTTTGCGCGCCCAGCATCGACCGCGGCCACCGCCTCCACCATCGCTTCGACGCCGAGCGGGTAGAGCTTGTCGAAGTAGAGGCTCGCGGCATTGTCGGTGTCGTCGATCGCGACACCGCGCTTCTGCGCGACGATCGGCCCGGTGTCTACGCCCGCATCGGGCACGAACACGGTGACGCCCGTCTCGCGTTCGCCGAGCATGATCTGCCACGGAATCGCCGCACCGCCGCGAAAGCGCGGCAACAGCGACGGATGGAAGCAGAGCGAGCCGAGCGGCGGAGCCTCGACGATCTCGGGCGGCAGAATCACCGTGGTGTACGGCATCACGTTCAGTTCAGCGCCGAGCGCACGGTATTCCGCGACGCGTTCGGGAATCGCAACGCCTTGGCGGCGAAACGCCTTGTAGCGAAACGTGCGAAGGCCGCGCTTCTCCGCTTCCTCCGCCAACGGATCCGGTCGCGCGCCTTCCGCCACGGGCGGCGCATAGACGGCGACGATCTCGTGACCCGCGTCGAGCAGGCGAACGAGCACGTCCTTCGCGAAGGCGGCTTGACCGAAGAGAGCGATGCGGCGCGACATGGGGCGACGGTAACGCAGGCTCGATCAGCCGAGCAGATCGACGAACTCCTCGACGCTGAGTTCGCAACATCGGATGATGCTGCGCAACGTGCCGCGATCGAGTGCGCGATGGAGCGGAACCGTCACCGGCGAGCGTCGGTCGCAGTTGAGCCGCACATGGCTTCCGCGACGCCGAACCTCGCGATAGCCGATCCGACGCAACGCGCGAACGCAGTCGGCGCCCGAGATCACCGGCAAAGCAGTCATCGCAGCAATTCGTCCTGCGGGACCAGGGATCAACGGGAATCGCGGATCGTCAGCTCGAAGCGCCCACCGCGACGCGGGTGAACTCGTACTCGCTCGGAAGGTTCCATCCCTCCGCCTCGCGATTCTCGAGACAGAGTTGGATCGCTTCGCGGATGTTGGCGAGCGCCTCGTCGCGCGTACTGCCCTGCGATACGCAACCCGGGATGATGGGGCATTCGACGACCCAGAAGCCGTCATCGCCGGGCCAAAGAACAACCGGGTATTCCATCACGACAATGTAGGCGGCCCATTCGCGGCCGGCATCGGAAGTCGCGAGTTCACGGCGTCGACGAGCGATCGCCCACCGTGCCGCGCACGCGTGCGGGCACACCATGGACGAGCGCGTGATCGGGCACGTCGCGATTCACCAGCGAGCGCGCACCGATCACGGCGTGCGAGCCGATGCGCACGCCGCGCATCACCGTCACGTCCGACGTGATCCACACGTGGTCGCCGATCGTGATCGGCGCGCCGCGTTCCTTGTGCTCGGAGTCGAGATCGTGCTGGTCGGAGTCGAGGACGCGACAGCCGGGGCCGATCCAGGTGCGCCGGCCGCAGAGCAACGCGTGCTTCGCGGAGAGATGGCAGCCGCTCAGCCACGAGTCGGGGCCGAGCACCAGCTTCGCGCCATCGAACACACGAATGTGGATCGGCTCGAGCTCCGTGCGCAGCCATGTGCGGTCGCCGATCTCGAGGTGCGCGCCGGCGCCGAGCAGCAGCGTGAGGGCGCCCGGCGTGCGCTCGGTCGCGACATGCGCACCGATCTTCAGCACGGCGCCCGTTCCCATCTCGATGCGCGCCTCCGCAAAGTTGGTGCTGGCGCTGGGATCGATCTGGAAGCCGGGATGGAGCGCAGCGAGATGGCGCAGGCGGCGTCGGTCAGCGGCCTGAATCGCCCGCAGCAGCCACCGACTCGCGAACGGAATCGCCGACGCGATCGCGGTGACTACCGGCCGGGACCCGAACTGGGACCCGCGTCGGGACCGCTCTGGCCTTCGCGCAACCGGAACGTGATGAAGCCGTGCGTCGGATCGTAGGGCGAGAGTCCCACCTGCACGCGGTCACCGGGAATCACGCGGATGCGGAAACGACGCATGCGACCCGATAACTGCGCGGTGACGGTCTGGCCTGTGTCGAGGCCGACCTGGTAGCGGCCTCCTCCGAGAATCTTCTCGACGGCACCGGTTGCTTGAATCAGATCTTCGCGTGACATGCATCCCCTGGTCGAATCGGGACGGGTTTAGCAAGACCTGATGAAACTCGCCGCTCAACTCATGATCCTCGCCGCTCGCCGTTGGCTCGCTACGCGGGACGATGGGGTTTTGAGGATTGGTTGCTGCGTAGACCGCGAGCCTCATGAATGTCGCCGCTCGCCGTTGGCTCGCTACGCGGGACGATGGGGGGTCGGAGTTCGTTGCTCGTGCGGGCACGAGCCTCATGAATGTCGCCGCTCGCCGTTGGGCTCGCTACGCGGGAACGATCGCGCGAAGCTCCGAGCCCGGCCCGCGTAGCGAGGCGAAGCCGAGCGGGAGCTGCGCGGTGGGGCGAATCGGGCGATGCTGATTCGATGTGGTTCATCGCGCCGTTCCTGGTCCTCGCGATCGCGTGGAGCGCCGCGGCGTTGTGGTTCGATGGACCGGCTTCGCGCTCGGCGGCCGGTGTCACCGCCGCGGCATTCGCGATCGCGTGCATCGCGATGCTCGCGCTGTTGCGACCGCGGCGTCGTGCGCTGCTCGCGACGACGGCGGCGATCGCCGCGGTCGTCGGCTGGTGGCTCGCGATTCCGGCGCGCAACGATCGCGATTGGATGGGCGATGTCGAGCGCCCGGCCATCGCGACGATCGATGGCTCGCAGGTGACGATCGAGAACGTGCGCAACTTCGAGTTTCGCAGCGACACCGATTTCACAGAGCAGTGGGAGACACGTCACTACGATCTCGACGATCGGCGCGGCATCGATCTCGCGCTGATCTTCTGGGGCCCGACACTGATCGCGCACACGATCGTCTCGTGGGAATTCGAGAACGGCCCGCCGCTCGCGATCTCGATCGAAACGCGCAAGGAGCAGGGCGAGGAGTACTCCGCCGTGCGCGGATTCTTCCGCCAATACGAGCTCTACTACGTGGTGGCGGATGAGCGCGACGTACTCCGCGTTCGCACCAACGTGCGCGGCGAGCAGGTGTTCCTCTATCGCATCCAGATGCCGCTTCCGAATGCGCGCGCGCTGCTGCTCGACTATCTGCGCGAAGTGAACGAGATCGCCGAACACCCGCGCTGGTACAACGCGTTCAGCCACAACTGCACCACTTCGATCCGCAACCACATGCATCAGATCGGCGCAGGCGGCGCGTGGGATTGGCGCATCCTCGCCAACGGACGCCTCGACGAGCTGCTCTACGAACGCGGCACGATCGACACCACCCTGCCCTTCGCAGAAATGCGCGCGCGCTCTGACGTCACCGACAACGCGAGGGCGGCGGGCGCCGATCCAGCGTTCTCGCGCCGCATCCGCGAGGGGCTGCCCGGGTTTCCCGCGGCTCGATGAGCTTCGCTCGCCTCCGGCTCGCTGCGCGCGCGACCGATGCGTTCGCGCTTGCAACCTCGATTTCCAAAAGCCCTGCGATAGATTCGCCGACCTTCGGGGCTCACCCGAACGCGGAGAGGTGGCAGAGCCTGGTCGAATGCGCCTGACTCGAAATCAGGAGTACCCGCAAGGGTACCGGGGGTTCGAATCCCTCCCTCTCCGCCATTCTCGGCCGATTCAACAAATCCTCGCCATCACGGCGCGCTCACCGCGAGCGGCGGCATCTTCCACGCACCGCTCATCGCCGCCTCGCTCGGTCCGTAGATCCGCGTGATGAGGCTGTACGGCCCGGCCGGCGCAGGCAACCAATTCGACTTCTTCTCCTCGCCTGGCGACTCGTGCGAGAGGTAGAGCGTGAGTCCGCCGTCGGCGTCCTTCTGGAGACCGGGCGTGCGATCACCGAGCGAATGGCGCTCGATCTCGTTCGCGTAGAGGAAGCGATCCGGTAATGTGTAGAGCGTGAGCGACCAGAAGAATTTCGCGGGCGGAAGCTGGCCCTTCGCAAAGTGGATCGTCGCGGGCTTCGTGCCGTCGCCGACGTAACCGCCGTACCACGCCTCGGCGAGATCGTTGCCGTAGAGGCCCATCGCTGCCGCGACGGCGCGACGCAAGTAGTCGTTCTTCTGCGCGGCGCGCGAACCGAAGAGGCCGTTCGACGAATGCGTCACCGCGATCGCATCGGCGAGTTGCTTCTGCGCATCGGCGACGCCCGCTTCGATCGCGGTACGCACGGCGGGATCGAGACGCGCCGCATCGAACGCCTTCCCCGGCGCGATCCCGATCTGCGCGAAGCGCTTCAACGAGCCCGCCTCGCTCGCATTTGGCGGCTGAGCGAATTGCAACAGGAAGTTCAGGTATGTGATGAAGTCGATCGACTTCGCGCGCGCGGCGTCGTAGGGCGGGAACGCGATCGCCGGTGCAGCGGGCGGAACCGGGCCGCCGAGGAATGCAGAGAGCGGTTGGAGCTTCAGGCCCGCCTGGAACGCCTTCACGCCGGCAACGTCGTCGGGGCCCTTCAGCGCAGTGCGCGTCAGCGAGAGCACGAGATCCGTTTCGGAACGGAACACCTGCTTGATGCCCGGCGGCGTCTTGCCCATCCAGCGCGGGCCCACGAATAGATAGTTGCCCGCTTCGTCGCCCGTCGCGCGCGAGCCGACGTAGGCGAAGTTGTAGGTGAAGAGATCGATCCACTGCGCGACGTAGTAGCGATCGGCCTTCGGCACGCTCAGCACCCACGGCTGCGCGCGCAGGTCGAGCCACGCCCACGAGTACGGCGTGTCGTTGTTGGGTGTCACGACGTCGTGATTGGCCGGCGTGAACGGCTCGGCGTAGTGCCGGTAGCGGCCGAAGCCACCGACGTACTCGGGCGACTTCGGATCGGCGATCTGCTTCGCGAGCGTCTTGTAGTTCTCGAGCATCGGGAATGCGTAGAGATAGGCGTCGCGCGCGATCTTGCGCGCGTCGGCGGGCGTGACCGCGGCCGCGTGCGCGCCGAGCGCTGCTGAGAACGCGATGGCGAGTACGGCAGCTACAGGCAACAGGCGTCGTCGAATCATCGGCTTCGTCTCCTCCATCGCGTGTTTCGAGATTCCACCGTTTTCGGATGAGGTCGCGTCATCCAACGCCATGCGCTCACGCCATGTGGGTCGACGCAGAGCGATGCCGCTCGGTCCAGCCTACTCAGGCCGGCTTCTGCGTGTCAACCGAAGCAGCGCGAAGAGCGCGGCGTGAATCTGCCGCCATGTTGCGTCGCCCGCGCACTCCGCGGGACCCACTTTTCTGTGTGCAGACCGTGTGCAGCGTTCGCAGGGCTCTCGAGTTTTTCTCGAGTTCGCCGCGAGCTTCTCTCAAGCGACAGTGAATCCGGCCCGAAGAGCGGGCCTGATCCCGCCGCTTGGACCGCGCGCGGGATGCCTCGGGAGGCTCCATGCAACACAACACCGCACTCGTACTCGTGAGCTGCACGCTCTGCTGGCAACTCCACGAACCGCTGCTCGTAGACGCCGCGAATCCGTTCTGCGCATCTTGCGCTGCGGTCGCGACGCGACGCCCGCCGCAGCCCGGCGCTCTTCGCCCGCTCGCGCGCTAGTCGGCTAGTTCGGCGACGCGAGCTTCTGCTCCGCGCTCCGCACGCGCTCCGCCAGCACGCGCAGCAAGTCGAAGGCCAACTCGGGCATCTCGTGCACGAGTTCGCGCAAGCGTTCGCCCGCGATCACCAACACGCGTACGGTGCTCGCCGCAACCACCGTGGCGCTGCGCGGCGAGCCATCGAGCACCGCCATCTCGCCGAGGTACGCGCCCGGCCCGAGCCGGTTCAAGTGCCGCTCTTCCGGCGTTCCCGCGCCGCGCAGCACTTCGACCTCGCCCTCGACCAGACAGAAGAGCTCGTCGCCGACTTCGCCTTCGCGCAGCAGGACTTCGCCGCGCACATATTCGGATTCCTGCGTGATGCGCTCGATCGCGTGCAGCCGCTCGAGACTCATGCGTGAGAACAACGACACCTGGCGAAGCGACAGCAGACGTTCCATCAGCACTTTCTCCTCTGCGTTCGGCGAATCGGCGGAAATCCGGGTCCAGGGCGAAGACAACGCGCGCGCGCGGCGCTGCGCTTCAGCAAGGTCGCGTGGCGGCGACACATCCGTGCGCAGCGCGGCGAGCTTCTCCTCGATCGGGATCGGTTCGAGCAGCAGCACGAGCTGTCGCGAGACATCGCGATCCCCGAGCTGCGACACGACTTCGAGCGCGTCGGCGCGAATCCGACCCGACGCGAGGCGCAGCGCACGCTCCGCGCTGCGCACCACGCGCGCGTCTTCGAGACGCGCCAGTGCGCGCCACGCGAGGCGCAGCGCGCGCGCAAACGCGTCGCTGCTCGCGATCACCGTGAAACGCGGCACCGCAGCGCCCGCCGCGCCCAGCGCGCGCGCGCATTGCAGCGCGCCGATCGCTTCGCGTACGCGCGCCGCGTACTCTTCGCGCAACAGACCGCGTGCGATCGGCGAACCGACGAGCGCGAGCACGCGCATCGCGCCGCCGATCGCGGATTCCTCGGGCGCGGCGAGCAGCGGCTTCACGGCGAGCGCGCCGGGATCGCCGCGCGCCGCCACGGCGTCGATCGCGGCGCTGCGCACCTCGCGCGAGAGATCGCGCAACGCGCCGGCGAGCAGCGTCGACGCCTCGTCTTCGCGCCGTGTCGCGAGAGCCGCGACGGCCGCGCAACGCACGCCGGCATCCGTGTCGGCGAGGCGCGCGCAGAGCGCGGCGAGATCCACGGCGCCGTCGTCGCCCGCTCGCGCCAGTGCGCCGAGCGCCGCGACGCGCACGCGCGGATCGCGCGCGACGAGCGCGCGCGCGGCGGCCGGCGCGAACGCAGCCGGCACCGCTTCGAGCGCCGCGACGACGCACGCGACGTCGCCCGAATCGAGGAGCGCACGCAGCACGTCGTCGCCCTCGACACCCACGCGACGAGCCGCCTCGGCGCGCGCGCGCGGATCGGGATCGGCGAGGCTCGCGTGCAATGCCGCGGCGACCGTCGGTTCGTCCAGCAATGCCTCCGGCAACGTGCGCAACGCGACGCGTCGCACGGAAGCGTCGGGGTCGCCGAGCGCATTGCGCCACAGCGCCGGGTCCAGCTCGACGGGGGCCAGCGCTTCGAGGCATGCCGCTCGCAAACGCGGCCCGGCGTAGGCCACGGCTTCGCGCACCGGAGCCGTGACACCACGCGACACCAGGAGCGGCGGCAGCTCCAACACCGCAGCGCTCGGCTCGCCGCTTTCGGTCCGCGCGAGATGGCTCCAGAACTCGGCGAGCGACTGCAGCTCGTGCGTACCCATCTCGCTGCGCAGCTCGCGCAGATCGAGTCGCCCGGCGCGCAGCTCGGTGACGATCGCCGCCAGGTATTGCCGCCGCACCGCGAGATTTGCGAGCAGGTAGAGACAGGCGAGCGCCCCACCCGCGCCGGCGAGCAGGTCCGTCGGCAGCCGATCGACCGCGAGCAACACGGCGCCGGCGAGCGACATGCCCGAATACACGACGATGCCTTCGAGGAAGGCGCGCACCCGCGAGCGGAAGCGCTGCGGCAGCGCGTTGCCGGCGAGCGTGCGCACCGGCACGGCGAGTGCGTTGTCGAGCAGTTCGCGATTGCCGCGTGCGGCCACCGCGGTAGCGAGTCCGGGCGCGAACGCGAGCCCGACGAAACTCATGATCGTGAGCAACGGATGCAGCAGATTCGCGGTCGGTACGCCGAGCTTGCGGATCGCGAGCGGTGTCACGAACAACTCGACCAACACCTCGATCCCGTTGCTCACCGCGAGATAGAGCGCGAGGAACGCCGCGAGTCGCGCCTCATCGGGGAACGCCGCGGCGATCATCCCCGAGTACAGGTACTGCGCGACGAAGACCGCCAGCACCATCGCGAGCGACGACGCAATCAAGCGACGGCCGAGCGGCGAGCCGCGCAGGTAGCGCATCGCGGCGCTGATGCCGGCGACGGAGGTCTCGTCCTCCTCGGTCGCCGCGAGTGCGCGCCAACGCTGGAAGCGCGTGCGCGACGCGAGCACCAGCACGGCGGCGGCGATGAGACCCAGCGCCCAGCCCACGAGCAGTGCTTCCGGAGAGAGCGCCGAGACGACACCAATCGCCGTCGCGCCGCCCACTGCGCCGCCGAGCGAGAGCCCGACCGTGAAGAGCGGCACCAGACGCTTCGCTGCGAGCGTGTCGAAAAAGTCGCCGATCAGCGTCCAGTAGTGATTGGTGAGCACCGCCTGCGTCGCGAAGAAGAGGCAGTAGAGCGCGACGAGTCCGGGCGCCGAACCCTCGCGCACCGCGAACGCGGCGATGGCAACCGCGATCGCCGCCACCACCAGCAGCTCCACCAACACGCGGTCGTTGCGCGCGCGACCGACGCGCAGCGCATAGAGCAGCGACACCGCCACCGTCGTGAGCGAAGCCGCGACGAAGGTCGCGGGCAGTCGCGCCGCGCCGAGGCGCGCGAGGAAGAGCGATTCGCTGCCCGCCTGCCCGAGCATCTGCGCGATCGCAATCAAACCGCCGAGCCCGAAGAAGAACGCGAAGCGCTCCCGCTCGGCGCTGCGAACGCTGGCGAGCCACCGCCTCATGTCAGCGCAACTCGCGCGGCATCTCAGCCATCACCGCTCATCGAGATTCGGGCGCCGGCTCGCAGCGCGGCCGGCTTCGTCGCTCTCTGGCCCATCGTTGGTTCCCCCGATCGCCTGCGCTGTGCCGGATCACGACGCGTGCGTGGGTTTAATACAGCGCGCTGCGTGAAGTGTCTGCCGCCCTCCGACTGCGCGCCCGGCGGACGAGAGCTGCGCCTGATCGCGCGCGCCTCGAAAGCGCGCGCGGCGACACCCGGCCTTGGAGATATCCTGCGATTCGCATGGACGTCCCCGAACGCGAAGAACCCGGATCGCATCCGCTCGAGGCGCGAGTCGTTCGCGCGACGGTCGCGTTCGTCGGGATCGCCGGCTTCACGGCGCTGTCCCAGGCAGTCGGCGCCGAGCGGGCCTATCTCGCCGTCACCGGTTGTCTGCGACTGCTCGATGCGATCGCGCGCCGACACGGCGGAGCGGTGGACAAGTATCAAGGCGACAGCCTGATGGTCGTGTTCGGGCATCCGGCGCCGCTCGCGCGACCGGCGCGGGCCGCCGCCGAAGCGGTGTTGGAGATGCGCCGGCAGGTGCGCGAGTACGACCGCGCGGTCGATCTCCCGGTGCGACTCGCGCTCCAGGCGGGCATCGCGACCGGGCCGCTCGTAGCGGGCGCCGTTGGCGGTCGCGTCGTGCGCGAGTTCCACGTGCTCGGCGACACGGTGAACGTGGCGGCGCGACTCAAGGCGCGCAGCGGGCTCGATGCGATCCGCGTGGACGAGGAAACCGCGGGCGAGGCGGGTGAGCGCTTCGCATGGGGCGCGTTCGAGGCGCTCGCGTTGAAGGGAAAATCGCGCAGCGTGCGTTCGGCCGAGCTACTCGGCGTTCGCGGCCCGCTGCTGACGCGCACGCTGGCGCCGGAGGATGCGCACGCCGCGCCGTTGATCGGCCGCGCATCCGAGCGCGCGCTTCTCTTCGATGCGCTGGATGCGCTGGTCGCAGGTCGAGGCGGCGTCGTCGCGCTCATCGGCGACGCGGGCTCCGGACGCTCGCGCCTGCTCGCCGAGCTTGCCGCCGCGCCGTCACTCGACGGCGTGACGGTGATTGCGCTGCGCCCATCGCCTGACGGCGCGGCGCAGCGCGGCGGTGTCGCCCGCGAGCTCGTCACCGCGCTCGACGGCGCCGAGACCGACGTCGCGGACGCGGACGCGCTCGCCACCGCCGTTCGCGCTGCACTCATCGCGGCGACTGCCGATCGCCCTCTCCTGCTCGCGATCGACGATGTCGAGCGCCTCGACCCCGACTCGCTCGCCGCGCTCACGCCGTCGCTCGCC
The DNA here is from genome assembly GCA_031396445.1 of Deltaproteobacteria bacterium. Classification (GTDB taxonomy): domain Bacteria; phylum Myxococcota_A; class UBA9160; order UBA9160; family PR03; genus PR03. Next base: position 14,475 of record JANNKU010000113.1, read on the forward strand.
GTTGCGACGCAGCGGCCGCTACTCGTCGTGCTGACCGCGCCGCCGGTTGGCGGCCCACTCGTAGATGCCGCTCGCGCACTCGGTGCGTACTGCACCGAAATCGCAGTCGCCCCGCTGGCGCCAGACGAAGCGGCGCGACTGCTGGAGACGTTGGCGCCGGGTGACGCGCTTTCGCCCGAAGCGCGCGCGCACGTTCTCGAGCGCGCCGGCGGTCACCCCGGCCATCTCGTGCTCGGCGTGCATCTCGCGCCGGCGCTCGCCACCGAGCGCGCGCAGGTCGCCCGCACCGAGCGCTCCTCCGACGCCGAACGGCGTCGCGCCACGATCCTGTTCGCCGACATCACCGGCTTCACGGCGATGACCGAGCGTCTCGGCGCGCAGGCGGCGTACCCGATCGTCGCGGGCTGCCTCGACCTGCTCGATGGCATCGCGCGCGACTACGGGGGCCACGTCGAGAAACATCTCGGGGATTGCGTGATGGCGACCTTCGGCGTGCCCGAGGCGATCGAGGACGCGCCGCGCGCCGCGATCAACGCCGCGATCGAGATGCGCGCGCGGATGCGGGCGTACAACGTCGAGCGCGGCGTCGATCCACCGCTCGCCTTGCACGCCGGCATCCATACCGGGCTCGGCATCGCCGGCGATGTCAGTGGCCCGCTGCTGCGCGAGTTCGCCGTGATGGGCGAGCCGGTGGACATCGCCTCGCAGCTCACCGATCACGCCGAGGCGGGGCAGATCTTCGTCGGCCCCGACACCGAGCGACTGACGCGCGGCGTCTTCGCGTTCGCAGCGCGCGGGCCGTTGGCGCTCGCGGGGCAAGCAGCGCCGATCGCCGCGTTCGAGCTGCGGTCGGATCGCGTGCAGCGACACCGCGAGCGTGTCGGCGCCGGGCGCCGCGTCTTCTCGGCGCTGGTCGGCCGCGGCGCAGAGCTGGCGGCGTTGCGCGAGCGGCTCGTCGTGCTCGCGGGCGGCAGCGGCGGTGTGGTCGCGCTGCGCGCCGAGGCGGGGCTCGGCAAGTCGCGCCTCGTCGCCGAGGTGGCGGCGAGCTCGGAGGCGGCGTCGCTCACCTGGCTCGAGGGCCGCTCGCTCTCGACCGGCCGCAGCATGCGCTTCCACCCCTTCGCCGACTTGCTGCGGAGCTGGGCCGGCATCGACGATGCCGACGACGACGGCGCGGCCCGCTCGAAACTCGATGCGCTGGTCGCCGCGTGGCTGCCCGACGAGACCGAAGACACCGCACCGCTGCTCGCGAACCTGGTCGGCTTGCGCCTCGACGCTGCGCAGCGCGCGCGCCTCGAGCGCATCGCCGGCGAGTCGCTCGAGAAGTTGTTGCACCGCTCGATCGGGCTCTTGCTGGTCGGCGCTTCGAACGCGCATCCGGTCGTGGTCGTGATGGACGATCTGCACTGGGCCGACGAGTCCTCGCTCGAGCTGCTCGCCGCGCTGCTGCCGCTCGCGCGCGAGCACGCGATCCTCTTCGCGCTCGTCGCGCGACCGGGGCACGCCGACACGGCGGGGCGCGTCGAAGAAGCGGCGCGCGCGGCGGGCCTCGAACCGCTGCTGCTGCGCCTCGAGCCGCTCACGCGCAACGCGGCCCGCGAACTGCTCGCGAACCTCTTTGCGCTCGACGCGCTCCCGCACGCGACGCGCGCGCTGATCGAGCAAAAGGCGCAGGGCAACCCGTTCTTTCTGGAGGAAGTCGTTCGCACGCTCGTCGATCAGGGCGCCGTCGAACGCGTGGACGGCCGCTTCCGCGCGACCGAGCGGATCCACGACGTCACGATCCCCGACACGCTGCACGAAGTCGTGATGGCGCGCGTCGATCGTCTGCCCGCGCGCCGCCGCTCTCTGCTCCAGCTCGCCTCGGTGATCGGGCGGAGCTTTCACGAGCGCGTACTGGTCGGCGTGGTGGGCGACGCCGCATCGGTGTCGGAGGATCTGCGCGCGCTCGTCGATGCCGAGTTCGTCGTGCCGTGGGATCAGACGCGCAGCGTCGAGTGGGCGTTCGCGCACCCGCTGCTGCACGAGGTCACCTACGACGGACTGCTCGAGACGCGCCGCGAGACCTTCCATCACAGCGTCGCGGACGCCATCGATGCGAACCTCGCCGACGATGTGCCCGGTCGCGCCGGCATGCTTGCGTGGCACTACGGCAAAGGGGGCGACACCGCGCGCGCGGAGGAATTCCTGTTTCGCGCAGGGGAGGACGCCGCCCGCGTCGCGGCGTCGAGCGAAGCGCTGCGCTTCTTCCAGGAAGCGTCGAAGCTGTATCTGGCGCGGCACGGCTCCGGCGGCGACGCGACGAAGAAGGCGCGCCTCGCCCATCACGTCGCACTCGCGCTCTTCCACCGCGGGCGTTTGCTCGAGGCCGACGAGCACTATCAGCAGGCGCTCTTGCATCTCGGTGTGCGCGTGCCGCAGGGCACCAAGCGGTTGGCTGCCGCGTTCGTCGGCGATGGGCTCGCGGTGCTGGCGCAGCTGATCTCGCCCGAGCGGATGGCGGCGCGCCCGGCGAGCGACGTCGACTGCCAGATCATCGCGATCATGTATGAACGCGCGCAGACGCAGACCACGGCATCGCCGACGCGCTTCGTCTTCGACAGCGTCGCGACACTGGCGCGGCTCGGCCGCGTCGATCCCACGACGGTGCCCGGCGCGGGCGGCATGTACGCGGGAGCCGTCGGCATCTTCTCGTACGGTGGCGTGTCGTTCGCGCTCAGCCGACGCTTCCTCGCGCGCGCACGGCGACTCGTGCGCCCGGACGACATCCCGGACCGCGTCGCCTATCAGATGATGAGCCAACTCCACCACGTGCTGGCCGGCGATTGGAGCGACGCGCACGTCGCGAGCGACGAATTGCTCGAGGACGGACTTCGCTACGGCCGCCTCTGGGAAGTGACCAACTCGCTCAATCTCGACGGCTTGCGCCGGCTCTATCGCGGCGAGTGGAATGCAGCGGCCCATTGCGCCGAGCGGCTCGCGAAGATCGCCGAGCAGTATCGCTACGACCTCGCGGCTTCTGCGCAGCGCTTCCTGCTCGCGATGTTGCGGCTCGAGCGGCGCGCGCTCAGCAGCGCAATCACGGCGCTCGACGAATACCTCGACGAGCACGCCGAGCCCGCCTTCCAGATCTCGGCGCTCGGACACCGCGCGGTGTCCCAGTGGTTGGCCGGCGACGCAGCGGGTGCGCGCGAGAGCCTGGCGCGCGCTGAGCAGCGCCTCGCGGGCGCCGAGCGACTGCTGCCCTACCACGCCGCGGACTTCCTGCGCGCCCGACAGTTGCTCGACACCGTGCGACTGGAAGAGCCCGGCGCTGGGCGCGCCGAGCGCCGGCGCGCCGCGAGCAGCCGGCGCGCTGCGCTGCGCATCGCGACCCGCGTGGCGTGGCGCCGGCCCGAGGTGCTGCGCACCGCAGGCACCGAGGCGTGGCTGATCGGACGGAGCGACGCAGCACGGCGTCGCTGGGCCGAGAGCCTGGCCGTCGCCGAAACGCTCGGCATGCGTCCCGAACACGCACGCACGCGCCTCGAAATGGGCCGTCGACTCGCCGCCAGCAACGCACCCGAAGGCGCAGCAGCGCTGCTCGCAATGGCGCGCGACGAGTTCGCCGCGCTCGCGCTCACCGCCGAGCGCGACACCGCAGCGGAACTCTGCGACCGCGCATGACGCTGCTGCTGCGACTCGTGGCGACGACGCTCTCGGCGATCGCATTTGGTCTCGCCTTCCCGCCGGCGAGCGTGAAGCCGCTCGCATGGGTGGCGCTCGTGCCGTTCCTTCTCGCGCTGCGCGGCTCACGGCTCGCGACTGCGCTCGCGCTGGGAGAGCTCTGGTCGCTCGTCGCCGCGTGGACGGTTGGAAGCTGGATGCCAGACGCCGTCGCCACCTACTTCCTGCAGCCTCGCTGGCTCGGCTGGGTGTTCTTCTTCGGCGTCTCGACGGGCATGGCCGGCCTCTACTACATGGCGTTCGCGGTGCTCTACCGCCGCTTCGCCGGCCGCCTAGATCCGCGCTGGATGCCGTGGGCGGCGGCGGCGGCGTGGACGGCGGCCGAAGTCGGACGCGGGCGACTCTTCACCGCCTTCGCCTTCCTCTCGAATCCGTGGGGTCTGTTCGGCTACTCGCAGGTCGGCATCGATGCGGCCGTGCAGGCGGCGTCGCTCTTCGGTGTCTACGGGATCTCCTTCGCGATCGTCGCCGTGAACGCCGCGATCGCCGAGTCGATGGCGCTCGCGTGGCGCGGCGATCGCGACGCGCGGTTTCGCAGCGTGTTCGCGATGGGCACCGCGCCCGCGGCGGCGCTCTTCGCATTCGGCGCGCTCGCATTGCGCGAAGCGCCTCCGCCCGAACTTCGCGCCGCGAATGCCGCGCCCGTCGCCGTCGTGCAGGGCCATGTGAATCTGGAACGGCGCTGGCGCTCGGACTTCTACGGCAAGGACTTCGACGTCTATCTCGCGGGCACGCAAGAGGCGCTGACGCGCGCACCCGGCGCCCTCGTCGTCTGGCCCGAGAGCGCGCTGACGCTCTTCATTGATCGCGAGCCGCTCTACCAACGCGCGATTGCGCAGGTGGCTGCGGCGGGCGGCGGCGAGGTCGCCGTCGGCGGTCCGCGGCAGGAAGGCGATGACGCAGCGCCGCGTTACTTCAACAGCGTCTTCGTCGTGGACGGCGCGGGCCGCCTCTCACCGCCCTACGACAAGCAGGCGCTGGTGCCGTTCACCGAGTACCCGCCCCTCGCTTCGCTCGATCTGGTGCGACGCCGCTTCGAGGGCGTCCGCTTCTTCTCGTTCGGTGCGCCGACGCCGCTGCTCGCAACGCGCGCTGGTCGCGCCGGCGTGCTGCTCTGCAACGAGGGCATGCTCCCTGAGTTGGCGGGCCGCCGCGTCGCCGACGGCGCCGAGTTCCTGATGAACCCGTCGAACGACACGTGGGTCCCGAGCCCCCGCTTCGCCGACCATTTGTTCGACATCGTGCGGCTGCGCGCGGTGGAACAGCGCCGCTGGCTGGTGCGCGCCTCGACGTCGGGACCGTCGGCCGTCGTCGATCCGTGGGGGCGCGTGCAGGTGCGCACCGCGTCGTTCGAGCGCGCAGTCCTGACCGGCTGGATCGCGCCGCGCGACGATCGCTCGCTCTACGGATGGATCGGCGACAGCTTCGGTTTTGCTTGCATCGCGGCGCTGCCGATCGCGTGGTGGGCGACGCGGCGATCCCGACCCTAGACGGACGGTACGCGCGGCTCGCGCGCGGCGACCAGGTGATACGCGAGCGTGTGTCCCCGCACGAAGTAGTGGTACGAGCCCCAGAGGTAGAGCAGGAACGCGCGCACCGTGGGCTCGCCGAAGCGCTCGGCCAGCGTCTTGTGGTGCAACTCGATGCGCTGCGCCCAATCGCGAACCGTCCACGCGTACGAGAGACCGTCGTCCGCCAACTCGTGCAGATGGAAGCCCTCGGCGCCGAGCGCGCGCACCAGAGCGGCGAGATCGACGTAACTCGTCGTGCCGGGCCAGATCCAGCGGCTCAGGAATCTTCCGGTGCGGAAGCCGCTGCAGCGCGCGACGAAATCCGCATAGACGCGCGCGCCCGGTTGCAGGTGGGCCGCAAGGAAACGCGCGGCGTAGCGGTAGTCCACGACGTGCTCGAGCGTGCCGAGGAAGACCGCGCCGGCGAAGGCCTCGCGCGGCCGGTACGCGAAGAAGTCCACGAGTTCCACGGTGCACGGCAGTGCGCGTTCGCGAATCAGCGCCTCGACGAAGCGATGCTGCTCGTGCGAGATCGTGATGCCGTGCACGCGGATTCCCTGCAGTCCCGCGTACTCGACGAACGACCCCCAGCCCGCGCCCATGTCGAGAACGCGATCGCCCGGACGGAGGCCGAGCGCATCGATCGCGTGCTGCATCTTGCGCGCCTGGGCCGTACTCGGGTCGTCGCCCTCCCCCGTCCAGAAGCCATGAGAGTACGAGCGCCAGCGCTCGAACCAGGGCAGGAAGAATTCCGCGGGGCGGTCGTAGTGGAACGCGACCGCGTCGCGATTCATCGCGCGGCGACCGCGCAGCACTACGCCGAGCGCGACGCGCGCGCGGTCCCAGCGCGATTCGTCGAGCGCGAGCACGTCGGTGACTTTCATCACTTCCCTGAGGTCGCCGGCGAGGTCGATGCGGCCGTGCAGATACGCCTCCGCCAACGCAAGGTGATCGCCGCGCAGCAGTGGCGCGAGCGCGGCCGCGTCATGGAATACGACGCGCGCAGCATCGGGGTGCGCGCCGATTCGAATCGCGGGTGCGCCGGGCACCTCGACCGAGAGGTTCGCTCCCGCGCGCTCGAGGCGCGCAGCGAGCGAGGCGAGAGCGTTCCGAGACGAGTCCGCTGCGGTCGGCACGACGCCCGGCAAGGTAGCGAGATCGCGTCTGACACTATTTGGCGACGATCTTCGACCCGCGCGCGCGGCAGCGCCCGTCGCCCGATGGCCGCGGAGGTTTGACCCACCTGGGAGCCGACCCTACCTTGGCCTCGGCTCGGCGCAGCGCTGAGGCGTGATCGCAGGGTCCCGCTCGGGCTCGGTGCTTCGCGAACTCCGTGAGACCCGGAAGGGAGCAGCGGTAGCGAGGAACCGGCGGCGAGTGGGGTGCCCTGCGATCTTGCCTCCGCGCTGCAACTCGAGGTTCCCGATTTGAGCTACCAGGTCCTCGCCCGTAAATGGCGCCCGCAGAATTTCGAGGAGGTGACGGGCCAGGAGCACGTCACCACCGCGCTGCGCAACGCGATCGCGATGGGTCGCGTCCCGCACGCGGTGTTGCTCTGCGGACCGCGCGGCGTCGGCAAGACCACCATCGCGCGCATCCTGTCGCGCTGCCTCAACTGCGAGAAGGGGCCGACCGCGACGCCGTGCGGCGTCTGCTCGTCGTGCACCGAGATCGCCGGCGGTTCGTCGACCGACGTGCAAGAGATCGACGCCGCGAGCCGCACCTCCGTCGATGACGTGCGCGAGCTCATTGAAGCCGTGCGCTACGCGCCGTCGCCCGGCAAGTACCGCATCTTCGTCGTGGACGAAGTGCACATGCTCTCGAAGCCGGCGTTCAATGCGCTGCTGAAGACGCTCGAAGAGCCGCCGCCGCGCTCGGTCTTCGTGTTCGCCACCACGGAGCCCGACAAGATTCCGTTTACCGTGCTGTCGCGTTGCCAGCGCCATGACCTGCGCCGGCTGGCGACGGTCGAGGTGACGGCGCGGCTCGCGGAGATCGCGAAGGCAGAGGGAATCACCGTCTCGGCGCGCAGCCTGCTCGCAATCGCGCGCGAGGGCGACGGTTCGATGCGCGATTCGCTGACGCTGCTCGACCAGGTGATCGCAACGAGCGGCACCGAGGTGAACGACGATCGCGTCGCCGAAGTGCTCGACCTGATCGATCGCCGCGTGCTGCTGGCGATCATCACGGCGTGCGTCGATGCGGATCCGGCGGAAGTGCTCGTCGCCTGCGCGCGCGCCGCGGAGCGGGGCATCGAAGCGAAGCGGCTCGGCAGCGAACTGCTCACCGTGCTGCGCGATCTCGTCGTGCTGCGCATCGCGCCGAATGCGGAGGGTCTCGTCGAGGGCAACGACAGCGAGCTCGACGAGCTACGCCAGCTTGCGTCGCGCACCGACGCCGGCCGACTGCGCCGGATGTTTCGCGCGCTGGTTCGCGAGCAAGAGGATCTCGCCTGGGCGCCGCAGCCGTTTGCGGTGCTCGAGATGGCGCTGGTGCGCCTCGCGACGACGGCTGCCGGCGAAGACGTGCAAGCGCTGCTCGGTCGCCTCGATGCGCTGGAACGGCGCCTCGCAAGCGGCGGCTCGCCCGGTGACGATGGCCCCGGCGGCGGAAACCGTGGACCCCGCCCCGCTCCGCCGCGGACGCCGGACGCGCGGCCTGCGCCGAGCGCGCCGCAAAAAAGCGTCGGCGTGCGCAGCGAGTCGGCGATCGAAGTCGCGCCGCCTCCTCCCGATGACGATCTCGCGCCGACTGCGTCCGAGCCGCCCGCCGAGACCGCCGAGCCGAGCGCGCTGCCGCTGCTCGATCGCTTGCGCGCACTCGCCGCGGAACGCGATCGCGCACTCGGCGCTGCGCTCGACGGCGTCGTCCTCGGCGATCGCAGCGAAACGAGTCTGACGCTCCGCACAGCGCAGCCGTTTGCGACGCATCGATTGGAGCGGCGACGCGCCGATCTCGAAGCGGTTTGCGCGCGACTCTTCGGACGACCGATGCGCGTCGTGATCACGGGCCCCACCGGCGACGGGCGCGCGAGCGGCGCCGCCGCCGATGACGAAGCGGTGCGCCAACGAAAACGCGAAGCGCTCGCGCATCCCGCGATCAACGCGACGCTCGAGATTCTCGGCGGCGAAGTGATCGAGATCCGCTCGCTCGGCGACGCCGGCGCTCCGGCCGGAACGACGCGATGAGCACGCCCGACATGGCGGCGCTGCTGCGTCGCGCGCAAGAGATGCAGGAGCGGATGACGGCGCTGCAACGCGACCTCGCGCGACGCAGCGTGCAGGGCAGCGCCGGTGCGGGACTCGTCACCGCAACGGTGTCGGGCGAGCTTCGCGTGCTGCAAGTCGAGATCGATCCGCAACTGCTCGCGGGTGGTGATCGCGCGATGCTGCAGGATCTCGTCGCCGCTGCGCTGAACGCAGCGCTCGCAAGTGCGCAGCGCATGGTGCAAGAAGAGATGCAGCGCGCCGCCGGTGGTTTCCCGCTGCTGCCGGGCGCGACGCCCGGCGCGGATTCCTGAGCGTGCGCAACTCGGCGCCGATCACGCGGCTCGTCTCGGCGTTGCGACGTCTGCCGGGAATTGGCGAGAAGTCCGCCACGCGGCTCGCGTTCCACATGCTGTCGGCGCCCGAGTCGCAATCGCAGGAGCTCGCCGAGGCGATCGTGCGGCTGAAGAAGGAGATCGTGCTCTGCGCGGAGTGCTTCGATCTGACCGACGCATCGCCGTGCTCGATCTGTCGCGACGATCGCCGTGACGCGTCACAACTCTGCGTGATCGAAGAACCCGCGGACCTCGCGGCGATCGAGGCAACCGGCGGCTACGCGGGCCGCTATCACGTACTCGGCGGCGCGCTCTCGCCAATCGACGGCATCGGGCCCGACGAACTGCGCGTCGCAGACCTCGAATCGCGCGTGCGGCGCGGCGGCGTGCTCGAAGTGATCCTCGCCACCAATCCCACCGCCGAGGGCGACGCCACCGCCCACTACCTGGCAGAGCGGCTGCGCGGCACCGGTGTGCGCGCAACGCGCATCGCCTGCGGCATGCCCCTCGGCGGCGATCTCGAATACGCCGACCCCGTAACGATCGGCCGCTCGATGCAAAATCGCCGCGAGCTCGAGTAGCAAGTTCATGAAGCGAGGCGAAGCCGAGCGGCGACATCCATAAGGCTCGCGGTCTACTCAGCAACCAACCCAAGCACCCAATCCCAAAACCCCATCGTCCCGCGTAGCGAGCCAACGGCGAGCGGCGAGGATCATGAGTTGAAACGAACGTTCTCTAAAGCAGGCTGCGCCACAGGCCGAAGGGGCAACGAGTGTCGGGCCGGGACGTGCTTGCCCCGCGCTCGAATCGCGGGGTAGAGTGCGCGGGCGTTCCGCGGCGAATCCCCGATCACGTCAGGACTTACGGATACAGATGCCGTTGGCCGAGACCCAACTCGTGCTCTTCGACGAGGACTATCGAAAAGTCCTCGGTGTTTGCGAGCGTCTCGCTCGCGACGCGCACGCGAAGAGCGTCTTCGTCGTCGACAAGAACGGCCTGCTGATGGCGGAAGCCGGCGACGTGCGAGGCCTCGATACGACCAGCCTCGCATCGCTGACCGCAGGCAGCATCGCGGCGACCGGCGGACTCGCCAAGATCATCGGCGAGGAAGAATTCCCGATCCATTTCCACCAGGGCACGCGCGACAACCTCCACATGACCGTGGTCGCGAAGCGCATCATCCTGGTCGTGATCTTCGATGATCGTTCGTCGCTCGGCCTGGTGCGGCTGCGCGTCAAGAAGGCCGGACTCGAACTGGCGCGTCTCTTCGAAGAGATCCAGAAGAAGAGTGAGCGGGCGCGCAACAGCGCAACCAGTCCGTTCGCCGAGATCACCGACGACGACATCGACAAGCTGTTCGCGGACTAGCAGAGCGCAAGACAGGGGCCATGTCGTTCATCAACTACGCATCGCGAGAGATCAACTGCAAGGTGGTCTTCTATGGGCCGGGCCTGTGCGGCAAGACCACAAACCTGCAATTCATCTATGCGAAGACGAACCCAGACTTGAAGGGGAAGATGATCTCGCTCGCGACCGAGACCGAGCGCACGCTCTTCTTCGACTTCCTGCCGCTGGCGCTCGGCCAGATCCGCGGCTTCAAGACGCGCTTCCATCTCTATACGGTGCCGGGGCAGGTCTTCTATGACGCCAGCCGCAAGCTGATCCTGAAGGGTGTCGACGGCGTCGTCTTCGTCGCGGATTCGCAGGTCGAGCGGATGGAGGCCAACCTCGAAAGCCTCGACAATCTGCGCGTGAATCTCGGCGAGCAGGGCTACGACCTCGCGAAGGTTCCTTACATCGTGCAGTACAACAAACGCGATCTGCCGAACGCCGCGCCGCTCGATGAAATGCGCCGCTTGCTGAATCCGACCGGCGCGCCCGACTTCGAAGCATGTGCGACCGTCGGCAAAGGCGTCTTCGAAACGCTCAAGGCTGTCGCGAAGGGCGTATTGACCGACTTGAAGCGGATGGCTCGCTAGTCGTCGAGAGATAGACTGCGCCGATGCCCCGTGCGCGCGTCGGCTCCCACGAACTCAACTACGAGATCCACGGCGACGCGAGCGGTACGCCGCTGCTGCTGCTCGTCGGACTCGGCGGTTCGTCGCGCGGCTGGCACGCGCTGCAGGTGCCCGAGTTCGCTGCCGCGCACCGCACCATCACCTACGACCACCGCGGCGTCGGCAAGAGCCAAGATCCCGGCGGCGCGTTCACGACGGCCGATCTCGCCGATGACGCCGCGCGCCTGCTCGACGCGATCGGCATCGAACGCGCGCATCTGCTCGGCGCGTTCATGGGCGGCATGGTCGCGCAGGAACTCGCACTGCGACATCCAACGCGTGTCGCGCGCGTCGTGCTGGTCGGCACCTACGCGCGCGCCGACGCAAAGCGCCGCATGTTGCTCGCGAAGTGGAAGGCGATGGTGGGCCACGGCTTGCCGCTCGCGGTGATCGCGCAAGAACGCATGCTCTGGACGCTCTCCGACGAGACGCTCGAACAGAGCGATCTGATCCACCCGATGATGCAGGGATTCCTGCGCGACGCGATGCCGATGCCCGACGACGTCTTCGTACGTCAGTGCGACGCCTGCATCGGCCACGACACGACCGAGCGACTGGCAGAACTCGCGCAGCCCACGCTCGTCGTTTGCGGGCAGGAAGATCTGCTAACGCCGCCGCGTCTGCACCGCGCGCTCTCGGCGGCGCTGCCGGACGCGCAGCTCGTCACGATTCCGCATGCGGCGCATCTGGTGATGGCCGAGGCGACCAGGCGTTTCAACCAGACGGTTCTGCATTTCCTCGAAGCATGAGCCCGCGCATCGAACGAATACGGAAGGAATCCGCTTGCAACTCTTTGCCCTCTCTGGTTCTCGTCGCGCCGCGTCGCACAATCGCGTACTCCTCGGCCACGCCGCAGCGATTGCCGAGCGCAACGGCGCGAGCGTCGATCTCGGCGAACTCCGCGACTTCGACATGCCGCTCTACGACGGTGATCTCGAAGCGTCGTCGGGCATTCCCGAAGGCGCGCAGCGACTCGCCGCGCGCATCACTGCGGCCGATGGCATGCTGATCGCGTCGCCCGAGTACAACTTCTCGGTGCCCGGCGTGCTGAAGAACGCGATCGACTGGCTCTCGCGCACGAAGCCGATGCCGCTGCGCGGCAAGCGCGCGCTGCTGCTCTCCGCCTCGCCGTCACTGGTCGGTGGCAACCGCGGACTCTGGGCGCTGCGCGTCCCGCTCGAAGTACTCGGAGTACACGTCTATCCCGACATGTACTCGCTGGCGTCGGCGCACGAGAAAGTCGACGCGAGCGGAATCAACGATCCCGCGCTCGCGAAGTTTCTCGACGGGCTGGTGCGACGCTTCGTCGAGGACACACGCGTTCACGTCCGCCCCGAGTGATCGCCATTTTCTGACCAACTCCGGCGGATCCGGTCGCGGCAGGCGCGACTCCACCGGGGCGAGCGGCGGCAGCGGCTTCGTGCGACCGCTCTGATACCAGTACGCGGTGCTCGAGTAATCGCTCGCGAGCACGTTGTCGTGGCCGGTTTCGATCTTCACGCGGATCGACTTCTCGAAGCGGATCGGGTCTTCGATGTGGAAGCGGCAGATCGAGTTCTTGCTGCCCACGGCCACTCTGAACTTGACCCTGCCCCGCCTCCTTCCATTCGCCGACGCACGTGATCGCATGCCCGCTCTTCGCGATTCGCATTTGCGTCTCCGGTGTGGTGCTGACGGCTTTCTGTCCACCTTACGCGCCAAGTGATCTTTTGTGTAGACCCCTTCGTCCTACAAAACCTCTACTCCCCCCGCCCCCTTGCCCGCCCAGGGCTTGTTCCCAAATCGATCCAGCGACACCACGTCCCCCACCGGCCTCCTCACCGTCGGCCCATAGTTTCCCACCGGCCAGCCGATCGGGATCACCGCACACGGTGTCACGCTCCGCGGCAATCCGAGAATTCGTCGCACCGAGAAGGTGCTCCACAGCGGCAGCGTGATCAGCGCGGCGCCGAGTCCGGCCGCACGCGCCGCGAGCAACAGGTTCTGCACCGAGGGGAAGATCGAACCGTAATAGCTCGCTGTGGCGAGGTTCCAGAAGGGTGCGCGCGGGCCCCGCAGGCAGGCGATGACGAAGACCGGGATCTCCTCGAAGTGATCGGCCTGCCACTGCACGGCGTCGAGCAAGCGGAGCATCTTCGGGTTGTCGCGATTCTGGCGGCGGCCGATGCCGCCGTAGAGCGACCACGCCTGGCGATTGCGACGCGCGAGCTGTGCCTTCACCGCGGCGTCCTTCACCACGATGAACTCCCAGTTCTGCGCGTTCGAACCGGTGGGCGCTTTCAGCGCGAGTTCGATGAGGCGCAGGATCAGTGCGTCGTCGACCGGATCGGGCTTGAGCCGGCGCACGGCGCGCTGCGTGGTCATCGCTGCTTCGAGCGGCATGTCGAAACGAAGATCGTTCATGGTCTCTCCCTGGTTGCGACGCGATTGGAATCGCGTCGGGGTGGCGGTGTTTCGATCGTGGGTCCTAGACTGCGACCATGATGGCCATGATCTGGCAGCGGATCTCGTCGGTGGCTTTCTGGTCGTTCCTGTTGGTGTCGTCGATCGCGTTGTTCCCGTTTGCCGTCGTGATCTGGGCCGCAACGGTGCTCTTCGATCGGCGTCTCGTCGTTCTCCATCGATTCACGTGCTTCTGGGGATCGCTCTACACCTGGGTCAATCCGCAGTGGCCGGTGACGATCACGGGGCGTGAGAGGATCGACCCCAACACGACCTACGTGATGGTCGCGAACCACCTCTCGCTGCTCGACATCCTGGTGCTGTTCCGGATCTTTCGACACTTCAAATGGGTCTCGAAGATCGAGAACTTCCGGATCCCGTGCATCGGCTGGAACATGGCGATGAATCGGTACATCGCGCTGCGCCGCGGCGATCGCGAGAGCATCCGCCAGATGATGGAGGCGTGTGAGCGCACGCTTCGCTCGGGTTCGTCGATCATGATGTTCCCGGAAGGCACGCGCTCGAAGTCCGGCGTGCTGCAACCCTTCAAAGCCGGCGCCTTCGAGCTGGCGCTGCGCACCAATCTGCCGCTGCTGCCGATCGTGCTCTCGGGCACCAGCGACATCCTGCCCAAGAAGGGCCTGGTGCTGCGCGGTCGCCACTCGATCGGGATCACAGTGCTCGAGCCGATCCAGCCCGCCAGCTTCCAGGGTCTCGACGCCAAAGCCCTAGCCGAACACACCCGCAACATCTTCGTCGCCCATCAAGATGAGAGAGGTGAGAAAGGGGACGGTCCTCGATTGTGACGGGCTTGTGACTCGAGGGACGGGCTTTGACCGTCCCGGCAATCGAGCGATGCGCGGTCGCTTCCCCGGGGTGCGAAGCATGTCCCTCCAGTCTCCAGCCCGTCACCGAGGAGGACCGTCCCCTTTCTCACCGCTCATCGGGGACGGCGGAGGGGGTTTGCTAGGCTGCGCGCCCGCTATGAGCAATTTGACCTCTCCGCGCAAAGAAGTTCGAAACCTCGCGATCATCGCGCACGTCGATCACGGCAAGACCACGTTGCTGGACGGCTTGTTGCGCCAGACCGGCGCGTTGCCGCCCAAGCACGCTGCGGCCGAGCGCGTGATGGACAGCGAGGACCTCGAGCGCGAGCGCGGCATCACGATTCACGCGAAGAACACCGCCTTCGACTACGAGGGCGTTCACATCCACGTCGTCGATACGCCAGGGCACGCCGACTTCGGAGGCGAAGTGGAGCGCGTGCTCGGCATGGTCGATGCGGTGCTGCTGCTCGCCTGCGCGGTCGAGGGCGTCATGCCCCAGACGCGCTTCGTGTTGCGCAAGGCGCTCGAGCACGGGCTGAAGCCGATCCTCGTCGTCAACAAGATCGATCGCGTCGAACAGCGCGCAGCCGAAGTGCTCGACGAGGTTTTCGACCTGCTCGTCGATCTCGGCGCCACCGACGATCAGCTCGATTTCCCGGTGATCTACGCCTCGGCCAAGGACGCCACCGCCTCGCGCGAGGCCGACGGGACGCGGCGCGATCTGCGCCCGCTTCTCGATGCGATCCTCGAGTTCGTGCCGCCGCCGGATGTGGACACCGAGGGCCCCATGCAGTTCCAGGCCACCACGCTCGCCTACGACGACTTCGTCGGCCGCCTCGTGATCGGCCGCGTCGAGCGCGGTTGCCTGCGCCGCGGCGCGACGGTGGTGCGCATTCCCGAGACAGGCGCGCCGCAGTCGTTCCGCATCACCAAACTCTTTGGCGCCTACGGCCTCGACCGCCGCGAGATCGAAACCGCGCTGGCGGGCGATCTCGTCGTGATCGCCGGCATCGACTCGATCGACCTCGGCGACACGATCTGCGACCCGTCCTGCCTCGAATCGCTGCCCCGCACCGCGATCGATCCGCCGACGGTGCGCGTGCGCTTCTCGGTGAACAACTCGCCGTTCGCGGGGCGCGAGGGCAAGTTCGTCACGTCACGCCAGATCGCCGAGCGCCTGCGTCGCGAAGTGCTCGGCAACGTCTCGCTCAAGATCGAAACCACCGAGAGCCCGGACGTCTTCGAAGTCGCGGGCCGCGGCGAGATGCAGATCGGCGTGCTGATCGAAACGATGCGCCGCGAGGGCTACGAGTTCTCCGTCTCGCGCCCCGAGATCATCGTGCGCGAAATCGACGGCAAGAATTGCGAGCCGGTCGAAGAAGTGGTGGCCGAAGTCCCCGACACTTCCGCCGGTTCGGTGATGGAGAAACTCTCGCAGCGTCGCGGTCGCCTGACCTCGCTCGAACAGCGCGGCGGCACGACGATCCTGCAATTCCTGGTGCCGAGCCGCGGCCTCTTCGGCTACCGCAGCGAGTTCCTCTCCGACACGCGCGGCGAAGGCATCCTGCACCGCACCGTGCGCGGCTACGAGCCTTTTTCGGGCGATCTCCCGACGCGCAACGTCGGCGCCGTGATGGCGACCGAGCAAGGTGTCACCACGCAGTACGCGCTGTGGAAGATCCAGGAGCGCTGCGATCTCTTCGTCCCGCCCGGCACGCCCTGCTACGAGGGCCAGATCATCGGTCAGAACCGCCGGCCCGACGACATGAACGTGCACGCCGCGCGCGCCAAGAAGCTCACCAACATCCGCGCCGCCGGCAAAGACGAATCGATGGTGCTGGTGCCGCCGCGCATCCACTCGATCGAGACCGCGCTCGGCTGGATCGCCGACGACGAGCTCCTCGAAGTGACGCCGGTCTCGTTGCGGCTGCGCAAGAAGATCCTGAACGCGAGCCATCGCAAGCGCTGATCATGATTCGCCACATCTGGACCGTGCTCTGCGACAAGACGATCGTCGATCGAGACACGAACAATGTGAGCCTCGATGTCCTCGAGCAGCTGAATCTGGCGCCGATCGCTGAAGCCAATGTGATCGTTCCGGTGCCAATCGTCATTGCGTCACTATGGTCGCGGGCCGAGCTCGAATCTCCGGAGCGTGCGAGAGCGCGCATCCGGATCGTGGATCCACTTCAGCGCGTGATCGGTGAGGTCACGATCGATATCGACCTGACGGTGAACATTCGGGCGCGAACCTTCTGTCGATTCGGCGGGCTGCTGGTCTCCGGGCCAGGCGTGTACGAGTTCGTCGCCGAGATCGAGAACGGCAGTGAATGGACGGAAGCGGCGCGGGTTCCGCTCCAGGTGTTCATTCTCGATGCGGCGACCGCTGCGCCGCCGCTGGGCGCTTCGCAAACCACGCATTGATGCGTCTGCTGATCGACGCTTGCGCAGAGAGCGCTGACTGCGTTCCGACTACGCCGGCGCGAGCGCGCCCTTCAGGAACTCCCGCAGCTCGCGCTTGCGCGAATCCAGCATCTCCGGCGCGAGCGGGTCGGCGCGCAGCACCGATGCAGGAATGTGGTGCGCCACCGCGGGGTAGAAGAGCACGAGCCCCATCAGGTTCAACACCGTGTGACGCACCGGGACGTGCCGGATCACACCAGCGGCGCGCGCGCGTGCCAGCCAGACGCCGACGCTGATCACGACGCGATCGATCGCGTCGTCCTGGCCAGCCGGTGTCGCGAACGGACTCCCCGACTCGATCCCGCGTGACGTCACCATCAGTCGCATCAGCAAGCGTCCCGCGGCGGGCTCTTCGGCGAAATGCTCGACGCTCGCGTCGAGTGCAAGCAGCAGCGAGTTCAAGCGCGGCGGATCCTCGGCGAGAATCGGTTCGAGGCGCTTCAGCAAGCGCTCCGCGAGGCCGCGAAACACTTCGCCCGCGAGTTCGTCCTTGCTCCTGAAGTGATGGAAGAGCGTGCTCTTGTGCAGCCCCACGCGGTCCGCGACCTGCTGCAGGCTGGTGCCCTCGTAGCCGTGCTCCGCGAGCAGCTCGAGCGCTGCATCGAGGATGCGCTGGCGCGGGGCGTCGGCGAGCGCCACGACCTCTCCTATACCGGGAGCGCGCGAGCGCCCACTTCGATCACGCGGCGGATGAAGCGTCCCACGAACTTCTTCTCGGTGCCCGGGCGCGGCAGCACGTAGTCGAGATTCTCTTCGTAGGTCGTGGACTGCGTCGGGTTGGTCGGGAAGAAACGCAGATCGGTGCCGGGGATCGGCCCGATCTTCTCCGACAACTCGTGCAGCATCTTGTCGGCGCCGCGGATCAGATCGCGCGGATCGGTGCCGAGCGTGGCGTAGTGCTTCGCGTAACGGATCTGCGTCGCGCCGAAGAGATCGCCGATGCCGTGGGTCATGTCGCGAATGCCCATCAGTTGCTTCTGCGAAAGCTTCTCGAGGCGTTGCGGGAGATAGAGGACGCCGAGCCCGACGTGGCGCGCTTCGTCCTTCTCGATGTACGGCAGCAGCTCCGTCAGCACCGGCTCGATCTTCGAATCGGCAAGGAATCGGAAGATTGCCATCGCGGTGCCTTCGGCGAGCAGTTGCATCGCGAAGAGCTTGACGGTGAGATCCTTGGTCGCGAGCAGCCGGCGCACGCCGATCGCGAAATAAGGGTCGAGCTTCGGCACCGGCACATGCAACGCCGCGACGTAGTCGCGCAGCACGTAGAAGTGTCGCGCCTCATCGAAGACCTGGCTCGACGCGGCGAGCTTCGCGTCGGTGTCCTCGAGTCGTTCGGCGAGTTCGGCGGCGACGATCCAGGCGGCGAGTTCGCCCCACATCAGCATCGAGATCGGATGCACCAGCGCCTCGCGCTTCTCGCGCGAAAGCTGGATGCCGCCGTGCTTGGCGATCGCCTCGCGGAAGAGCGCCGGCCCGTCCCAGGCGTCGCGCTGGGCGTTCGCGTAGATCCGGCGCAGGCGGTCGGTCTTCTGCTCCGCGAGCGCCAGCGGCTCGTCGAGCAGCAGCGCCTCGTTGGGCCACGCGCGAAAACGCCCAAAGCGGGCGGAAAGACTGTTCGAGATCGCCCGCGAGAACACGCGGGTGACGACCGAGGCGGACGAGAAAAGTGCCAAGCAGGTCTCCTGGGTGGGCGCGCACCAACCAATCGGTTGGTTGGGGTGGGTCTTTATACCCAACGCGAGACCTCGCGGTCAAGGCGAAGTTTCTGCGTCCGGGGCGAGGACCGCGCCGAGGAACGCGATCGCCATCTCGGCGGCGCGCTCCCGTGCCGGGGAGGAATAGATGTCGAAGTGGTCGCCTTCGAAGGTCTCGATCCGCACGTTCGGGTGGGGCGCGGCAAAGCGTTCGACCACCGCGAAGGGAACGATGCGATCGGTGCGAGAAGCCAGGAGCAGGACGGGCAGCTCGAGTGGCGTCGCCAGCTTCGCCGGGTCGTACGCGTTGAAGGTGAACACCGAGTGCGCCGCGATCTCGTTGCGGAAGCTGGAGCCCGGCTCGACGACGCGTTCGAAGGCCGCGTAGTCCGCATCATCGACGATCATTCCGAAGCCGTCCGTCTTCGCCATCACCGGCACCATGATCGGCCCGCGACCGAGCGATTCGGCGATCAGATCGGACCAGGCCGTGAGAACGACGCGGATCAGCCAGCGCACACCGAAGTAGACCGTTTCGCCCTGCACACTGGTGTCGACCAGCGGCGTCTGTGCAAAGACGCCGCGCACGTGACCGTCGCGCGCAGCCGTGATCAGCGCGTGACCACCGCCCATCGACGTTCCCCAGAGCGCGATGCGCGTGCCGTCGATGTCGTTGCGTGTGCGCACGAGCGCGAGCGCGGAGCTCCAGTCGTCGATCTGCTGCCACGGATTCAGCAGTTGGCGCGGCGCGCCGCCGCTCGCGCCAAAATTGCGGTAGTCGAAGAGGAAGGCCGCGATCCCCGCTGCTGCGAAGCGCTCGGCGAACCACGGCAGCGCGACATCGCGCGTCAGGCCGAAGCCGCTCGCCATCACGACGACGGGCGCATGCGCCGGCGCCGCCGGCAAGAAGAGCCAGCCTGCGCATTGCGTCGTGCCGCACGCGAAGCGCAAATCGAGACGCACCACGCCATCGCCCACTTGCACCGGCGGGCCGGGCTTGGCGGCGGATACCGGGGGCAGCTCCGAGCAACCCATCAGCATCGCTGCGAACGCGGCGAAGCCGAGGTAACGGGAGTGCCGGTGGCCCGTCATGCGGCCACCCTATCACGAACCGATACTCTCCCGCCGCGCCGCGACCACCCGAGGAGGAACCCGAGATGCAGCCCCGTGAAGTCCTGAAGGCCGATGACATCTGGCTCGCCGATCAACCGTTCTGGGCGCGCCCGCTCGAGGAGCGCGAAGGCGCCTTCGCGACGCTGCGCCGCGAGCGACCGATCTCGTGGCACGAAGAACCCGAGCTGGTGATTCTGCCGAAGGGTCCCGGCTTCTGGTCGCTCACGAAGCACGCCGACATCCTCGAGGTGAGCCGTCAGCCGGAACTCTTCTGCTCGGGCAAGGGCTCGAACATCGGCGACATGCCGCCCGCCTTCAATGAGTTCTTCGGCTCGATGATCAACATGGACGATCCGCGCCACGCGCGGCTACGCCGAATCGTGGCACGCGGTTTCACGCCGCGCGTGATCGGCCGCGTCGAAGCGAACGTAAAAGAGACCGCTGCACGCATCATCGACGCGGTGATCGACAAAGGCGAATGCGACTTCGTCTCCGAGATCGCCGCGCAACTGCCGCTGCAGATCATCTGCGACATGGCCGCGATCCCGGCGAGCCAGTACCAGTTCGTGTTCGACCGCACCAACATGATCCTCGGTGCGGGCGATCCCGAGTACGGCGGCACGGAGCCCGCGCTGATCATCCCGAAGCTGCTGAATGCCGGCGCCGAACTGGCGCAACTGGCGCAAGACATCGCCAAGCATCGCCGCGGCACGCCCGGCGACGATCTCGTCTCCGCACTGGTCAACACCGAAGTCGACGGCGAGACGCTGACGGACGCCGAAGTCGCGTCGTTCTTCGTATTGCTCGTGGTGGCCGGCAACGAAACCACGCGCAACGCGATCAGCCACGGCATGAAGGCGCTCTGCGACTTCCCCGAGCAGCGGCGCATCTGGGCGGCTGACTTCGATGCTGTGTCGCCGACCGCGGTCGATGAGATCGTGCGCTGGGCGACGCCGGTGATCCACTTCCGCCGCACCGCCACGCGCGACACTGAGTTGCGCGGCCAGAAAATCGAAGCCGGCCAGAAGGTCGTGCTCTGGTACTGCTCGGGAAACCGCGATGAAGAAAAGTTCGAGCGGCCCTTCGAATTCGACGTGCGCCGCGATCCCAACGAGCACGTCGGCTTCGGCGGTCCCGGCCCGCACTACTGCCTCGGCGCGCACCTCGCGCGGCGCGAGATCACGGTGATCTTCCGCGAACTCTTCGATCGCATCCCGGATCTGCAGATCGAAGGGCAGCCCGATCGCCTGCTCTCGTTCTTCATCCATGGCATCAAGCGCATGAAGTGCAGCTTCAAGCCGGGTGGTGCGCGCGCCTAGGGCTGCGAGACGCTGGAGGGATCGGGGATCCGGTAGAGGGCGTAGAACTTCGTGCGCGCCACTTCGGGCAGACGCAGACGCCACTCCGGTTTCACGAGCACCTGCGATACATCGAAGCGCGCGCCGATCTCGCTCCAACTCGCTTCGCTGCGCTGCTGCCAGGTCCGCCGCACTGGCTGTTCGGGCACGACGGCCCCGTGCAGCGCGTGACGCGGCGGGTCAAAAAAATTGATGCCATACACATCAGCGAGGATGCGCGCGATCTCGACGCCGCCGTCCGCCGCGTAGGGCAGCATGTCGAGCGCTTCGGGATCGAGGAGCACGGGTCGCCGCGTGCGAAGCTGGATGCGATCGAGACCGGAGCCGACCAGCAGAAGTCCCGCTGATCGCGACGCCGCGTCGAGCGCTGCGTCGTTGCTGCGGTCGTGGAGCTGCGCAAAGCGCGCCGGCGCATTCGCTGTGGCCGGCGCGATTGTCGCGAGCACCGCGAGGCCGAAGGCCAGCGCGATCGCCAGATCGACGCGCGCATACACGGCGGCGGCTCGCGCGGTCGGCGGACGCGCGGCGCGCGTCGCGACCTGCAGCGCGAGAATCAGCGGCAGCACGCAGAACGCCCAGTAGCCGACGCGTTGCAGCGACGGAGAGAGCGGCGCGAACACCGCCATCCCGGCGATGTAGAGCAGCACCCAGCGCGCGGCCGGCTGCTCGCGCCATCGATCGGAGAATCCAATCACGAGCGGCAGGAACGCGAGCGCTGGAAAGTTGAGGAGCCGCACCGGCATCGCCATCGCCACCACGGGCGAAGCCGCCTCGATCACCCCGCTTCGGAGTCCGATGTCGATCGCGAGCCCGAAGAGTCCGCAGGCGAGGAAGATCCGCATCGCGAATTGATTGTCGGGCGAAAGGCGCGCGGCGGCTGTGCGCAGCATCACGATGCTGAAGAGCAACGCGCACCAGACCATCACCGCGTTCCAGGCCGCGAGATCGGATGGCTGGCGGTGGTAGTCCCAGAGACGCAAGAAAGCGTCGAGAGTCTGGGCCGCGGCGGCCGGCTCGGCCAACGTCGCAGTCGGGAAGAGCATCCGCTGCGCAACCAGGCTCGCGACCGAGAGGGCAAGCCCGGCCGCACCCGCGGCAACGACGCGAGGCCGCAGAAATTCGCGGGAACCGAGCAGCGCGCAGACGCCGGCAACCAATCCGAAGCTCGCACCCAGCGAGGCGTGCACGGCCGGCGCCAGACCGAGCAGGAAGGCGCCCGTGCGCGTCCAGCCGGCGCCCAGCAAGCCACACACCAACACGATCCAGCTCAGGCCCGCCGTTCCATAGGTGTGTCCCTGGCCGATCAATAGAATCGGATAGTGGAAGCCCCATGCGTCCGGATCGGTGACCAGACGCAACATCACGAAGGGCGTTGCGAGCGCGAAGGCGGGCCTCGCGCCGAACGCCAATGCCAGCACCGCGAGCGCCATGAAGGTGATGGCGCCAACGACCGCCGACATCGCGATCGCGAGCGCATACTCGGAGACGCCGGCGGCGAGCAGCGGCGCGAGAAGCTGGTGCCAGATCGTCCAGAGTCGAAGCTGATAGATCTCGAACGGATTGCCGGGCGGGTAGGAGACGAGACCGGCCAACACTTGCGCGGGCTCGATCGCAACTTGATATGACGGGTCGAGCGCACCCATCGCGGCGCCCGCGAGCGCGCTCGCGAAGGCCACGCGCGCGACGCCTACGCCGCTTCGTGACTCAGCGCTAGGGAGCGACGTAGGAACCGCGAACCAAGATGACTCCCATCCAGCCGACCGCAACGAGTGTCGCGATCACTCCTCCGATCGCGATCGCGAGCCCGAGGATTCGGCTCGCCGCGGGATCGAACCACAGACGCACTTCGCTGACACCGGCCGGCAATCGCAACGCCTTGAAGGCGAGATTGGCGGGATGGAGTTGCGTTTCTTCGCCATTCACCGACGCGCGCCAGCTCGGATGGTGGGCGTCGGCGTAGACGAGCCACGCGCCCTGCGGCGCCGCGACGTCCGCTTTCGCAACCACTTCGCTGAGCGTGAAGCGCGTGACTTCGACGCTGCCCGGTGTGGCATCGCTCGATGCCGGCGCCGCGTCGTTCGGAGCGAGCTGGATCACGGCCGGCAATGCCTCGCGCGATCGCAGCGCGGCCGCCATCGCAGTACGCGCTTCATCCGCCGAGCGCACGATCTGCGCCGCGGACGCGAGCCGCAGCTTCGGCGATCCGCAGCCGACGACGGCGGCGAGGGATCCCGCTCCGCTGCGTTCGAGCGCGAGCAAGCGGTCCACGCCGATCAAGTGCGTGTCGGAGCGGAGCTCTTCGCGACACGGATCGAAGTTCGCGAACGAATAGGCGTACGCGTAGGTCTCCTTCATCGCCGGGCGCGTCGCGAACGCGAGTGCCTGCGCGCTGCGATCGGTAGCAGTCGCGGGCGCACCCGCGCGCGCGGCATCGACAGCGTGTTCGCGGCGCTCCGGCTGATACACGGGCTCGCGCATCTGCGCCGCGTTCTGCAGCGCCACTTCGCCGCGCGCGACGATCGGCACGCGCTCCCGAACCGCGTAGTGGTAGAGCGCGAGATCCACGATGAGCCCGAGGCCGAGCGCGACAGGGAGCAGCGACCAACGGCGGAGCCGACACGCCGCAATCAGCACGGCGTAGACGCAGAGTCGCAGCAGTACGTGATCGCCCCACGCGACTGTCCAGACTTTCGGCGTCATGCCCGCGAAACCCGGCAGCACCGCCAACACTTCGATGACGAGCGCAGCGACGACCAGCAGCAGGAGCGGGTTGGCGAGACGCGGTCGCTCGAGGTTCCACACTCTCTCGATGCCGAAGCCCGATGCGATCAACAACAACACTTTGACGAGTCCATAGACGAGGCCGATGTGCCGGAAGTACGAGAGTCCCGGCAAGTGATACGCAAGCGTCGCGAAGACGCCGCCGAACGAAAGCCACACGAGCACCAACGCCGCGGCGACCAGCGCGAAGAACGGGCGGCTGCGCTCGCGGACGAGCGCGATGCCGAGACCGACCACCGGCACCAGCCCGAGATACACGCTGTTGTCGGCCTTCGAACCCCACGGCAGGTGAACCGGCCAGCCGAAGAAGAGCGCGTTCAGCACGACGACGAAGTTCGCCCTGCCTCCATAGTTTCGGAACACATCGGCGCTGACCTCGCCGGTCAGCGGATCGCGCGCGCTTGCGTGGACGACGGTGAGATCGAACGCGTGCAGCGTGAAATACGCGTACACCGCTGCCGCAACCGCGAAGAGCCCGAACGAGATCGCGTTCGCGCGCGACGGCGTTGCGAGCGATGCCAGCGTGGCGCGCAGGTCGCGAATCGTCACCGCCGCGATCACCAGCAGTACGAGGCCCCAGAGTGGGATCAGATAGGCGAGGTTGCCGACGCTCCACGCCACGCCGACCAGACCCGCGCGCCACAACATCTCGGGGCGCCGCGTCTCGAGAAACGAAAACCAGAAGTAGAGCAGCAGCGGCAGCAGGTAGTAGATCCGCAGATCCCACCACTGCTGTGCGTACCAGAGCGTCGTGCCAGCGGCCGCGATGCCCAGCAGCACGGTGGTCGCTCGCGAACGAAAGAGCAGTCGCGACACCAGGAAGACGCCGAACACGAACACGAGCTGCTCGAGCACCACCGCCAACTTGAAGAGCAGCAACGCATCGGTGGCGCCGAGCAGCCAGCCGAGCAAGCCAAAGAAGTAGTTGGCGGGTGCGAGCGAGATGATCTGCTCGTAGTCGCTCGGAATGCCGTAGCTCGAATACGGAAGCCAGCGCGCGAGTTCGCCGTGGAAGAAGAGCTCGCTGTAGAAGATCTGGAAATTGGAGAAGTTGTAGAAGGTGTCGTTGATCGGAACGAAGCGGGCATTGAAGTAGGGAACGTTGAAGGCGAGGACCAGCAGCAGTAGGAAGAGCAGATCGACATCGAGCGACCCGAAGCGACGCGGCGCCATCGCGTTGCTCGATTCGCGTGCTGCAGGGCTCTCCACCGGCGCCACTCCCCGTCCTAGAGCGGGCGGCATGCTAGCAGCCACTCTTCGTGGAGTGCCTGATTCCACGCAGCGGAAGTGCTAACGAGTGATGACTTGTGCGGAGCGATCACTCCCGGCATGGCCACGCTGGTTTCGATCCCTTCCTGATTCCCGTTCTGCTCGTCGGCGCGATCTTCCTGCTCGCAAATCTCGGCGATCGCAGCCTCTGGACCGACGAAGCCGAGACCGCCGGCCTCGCGAAGAACATCCTGCGCTTCGGTGTGCCGCGCGCATTCGATGGCGTGAACTACATCTCGCAGTGGATCGTCGCCGGCCGCGAGGATTTCAATCAGGCCCTCGTGTGGGTGCTGTCGCCCTGGTTGCAGCTCTATGTGACGGCGGGCTCGTTCCGCGTGCTCGGCGTCAGCGCCTTCAGCGCCCGGCTTCCTTTCGCGCTGCTGGGCATCGCGAATCTGTGGATGATTCATGCGCTCGGCGCCCTGCTCTTCGCGGATCGCCGCGTCGCGCGGCTCGCCTCCGTGCTGCTGCTCTTCTGCATCCCCTTCCTGCTGCACATGCGTCAGTGTCGCTACTACGCGCTGATCGTGTTCTTCACGATGACGACGGTGTTCTTCTATCTGCGCCTGCTCGAGCGGCGACGCGGCGCGGCGCTGCTGCTCACCGCATCCGTCGCGCTGCTCTTTCACAGCAACTACGGCGTCTGCGTGCCGCTCGGCGCGGCCTTGGTGATCCACGCACTGTTCTTCGAGCGCCACCGCATTCGCGTGCGCACTGCCCTAGCGGTCGGCAGCGGCGTGCTGGCGCTCACTGCGCCCTATGCCATCTACGCCGGCATCCACCGCACCTCGTCGCTGATCGATGTCGGTCACTTCGCGTTCAACCTGCTGAACTACCTGATCACGATCAACCACTACATCCTGCCGCTCGCGATCCCCGTGATCGCGCTGGTGCTGCATCGCGTGCTGCGCCGCGGCGGGGCTCCGCTTGCGAACGGAGCTGTGCTCTCGTTTGCGCTGCCAGGTATCGCGCTGGTGTTGCTGATCGTCGTCGCGGGGCTGCTCTTCGCGTCGATCAACGCGAACTACTTCTTCCGCTACGCGATCAACCTGGTGCCGCTGCTGGTGCTGCTGCACGCCGCGTTGCTGATCCAGATCTTCGACGACCTGCGCGCGCGCTTCGGCGCCCGTGTCGGCGCCGCGGCGCTGCTGCTGATCATTCCGACGGCGCTGCTGACCACCCTCTTTGCGCAACCGGTCTTCCCGCTGCTGCGCACGCTCGAGGCGCGTACGGCGCGCGAGCCCTGGTCGGACGACCCGCTGCTGCGTCGGCCGCGCGCCACATTCGCGTCGCTGCGCTCGGAGATCTTCGATTTCGCGCACGAGATCACGCATGCCTATCGCGGACCGGACGCGGGCATCGCGGAGTTTCTCCGCGCAAACGCCGACCCGAACGACCTCGTGTTCATGGAGTACGGCGACCTGCCGCTGATCTTCGCAACCGACTTGACGGTGCGCGGCGGCTCGCAAGGCGTTCCCTATGTCGGCGAGCCGGATTGGATCGTGGCGCGCGCGTTCGAATCGCCCGATGGGCTGCGACGCTTTGCGCGCGAGCGCGGCTACCAGCAACACATCCTCGACGTCGTCGATACGCGCTGGGAGAATCAACCGGATCCGTACTCGCACCGTTTCGGCAACGAGTCCGACGCGGCGCTGAAACGCGAGGGCTACCGCCCGGTCGTGGTGTATGCGCATCCGCGCAAGCAAGTCGCAACGACACCGTCGCCCGATGCGCTGCAGCTCCCGGTGCCGCGTGGCGCGCTGTCGGTGGCACGTGCGGGCGCTCCGCCCAACGTGCTGCTCGTCAGCCTCGACAGCTTGCGCGCCGATCGCGTCCTCGATTGGGCGAAGCACTTTTCGGAGCCGCCGCGCCTCGCGCGTCTCGCTTCCGTCAGCTCGCTCTTCGCGTTGTGCCGAACGGTGTCGCCGGGAACGGCAATCGCCTCTGCCTCGTTGCTCACGGGACGCGATCCGCGCGCACTCGGCAACCCCGGCGCGACGCGTGCGATTCCCACCGGCGTGCCGACGCTCGCTTCGCTGCTGCAAGCGGCCGGCTACCAGACGGGCGCCGTGCTGCCGAACCTCACGCTGCCAAAAGAGCTCGGACTCGCCGCCGGTTTCGATGCGTGGCTAGCGCCGCCGCACGGTGTCGCGCGCCGCGAGGACTTCGCGGTTGCGCGCGAGGCGCGTCACTGGCTGCTGTCGCGCGACGGCGTGCAGCCGTGGCTGCTCTGGGTGCATCTGAACGCCGCACATGGCCCGTATCAGGCTGCCATCAATCCATTCGGCTCGATGGCGCCGTTCGCGGCGCGCTTGCGTGCCGAGGCGGCGGGCGATCGCGCCGCTCTACCCGTGCTCACCGACAACAGCGGTCGCGGCGGCGTTCCGGCCTACCAGGCTCTGCGCGGAGCGAGTTCTGCGGCGCAGTACCGCCGTCTGCACGACGTGCAGACACTCGTTGGTGACTTCTACGTCGGAGAGCTCCTCGACACGTTGAAGGTGCTCGCCGCCGAGGCGAACACGATCGTCGTCGTCGTCGGCACGCACGGAGAGTCGCTCGGCGAATCCGACATTCATTTCAATCACGGCGAGAATCTCGATGAGAGTGCGCTCTGGGTGCCGCTGATCGTGCATGTGCCGGGAAGCGCGCCCGCCGTGGTGGGCGACCCGGTGTCGATCCTCGATGTGCTGCCGACACTGCTCACGCTGGTGGGATCGCAGCCGCCTGCGCACCTCGAAGGTGTCGATCTCGCGGCGCTCTGGCGCGGCGGGCGCATGCCGACCGAACGCGTCGGCGTCGCGTCGGTGCTCGATCCGCCGCAGGGAGCCGAAGCGCTGCTGGCGGTCTCCGGTCGGCACACGCGCGTCGAGCGCGATGCAGCGGGCACCGTGCGTAGCGTCGAGCTCTCGCATCCGGCGTCACAGATTGGCGACACAGTGAATGTCACCGACGCAGAGCGGGCCGCGCTGCGCGCCGAGCTCGAGCGAATCGAGGCGCGGGCCGCGGCGAGCGCGGGCCCGCCGATCCCGCTCAGCGCCGAGCGACGCGCCGCGCTGGTGTCGCTCGGCTATGTCGCCGAGCGACTGCCCGCCCCTACGGAGTAGCGCTCGGCGGATTCGCGGCCGCCCCGCCGACGTGATCGACGCGCCAGATCCGCGCTGCCGGATAGCCCGTCTCCACCGCGCGCGGGTAGAGATACCCGACCACCGGGAAGCGTCGGAAGTGCAGATTCTCGCGATTCTCCCAAACCGTCTCCTGGAAACTCGCAACCGGTTGCAGCGTGCCGCCGGCAGCGCGCAACCGCGCCGCGACATCCGCCCATTTGTATCCCTGATAGTCCTCCCAGGGAGCGCGCCACACCAGCCAGCGCGCATCCTCGGGACGGAACACATAAGCGGGTAGCCCCGCCGCCTGGGCCGCCGCGTAGATCGAATGCTCGGGCATCACCTTGTAGCCCTGCGGCAATCGCGTGTGGAAGTAGAGCGGCTCCCAGGCGTAGTTGGTGACGACGATGTCGCCGGCCTTCGCGTTCTGATCTAGGAATCCGATGATGCGCGCATCGGTACCCGGACTCCAGGAGAAGAGTTCGCGCGCGAACGCCGGCAACTCCGTGCGCAGGATCGTATCGATCGTACGCACCGGCGTGTGCAGCGCAGACCTGGGTTCCGCGGGACGCTCCTCTGGCGCGGGCCGCAGCGGCGCCAAGACCCACAGCGCGGTGCTCCCCGGAAGATGCGTAAAGGCAAAGAGCGCGGCGATTCCGATCGCGAGAAGGTGCTTGCCGCGCGCGGCGCATGCGATCAACAATCCCGTCACCGCGGCGCCCAGCGGCAGGAACGCGTTGGAATAGCGGAGGCCGTACTCCCAGAGTTGCAGCGTGCTCTGCGCCAGCGGAGCGAGAATCGCGTAGCCGGCCAGCACGGCGATGGCGAGCGTCAGGAAGCGGCGCGCGCGCGCATCGAGGTGTCGCGCTGCGAACGGTGCGAGCACCAGCAACCCGACGAACGGCACCGCAACGCTGGCCTCGTAGAAGAACTGCACGAAGCGCGGGATGTAATCGCTCGCGACGGCGAGCGCGCGCGAGTTCTCGCCCCAGCCTTGCGCGGCGAGCAGAACCCACGGCGCCGTCAGCAACAGGATCACCGGGAACGACAGCCAGAACCCCCAGCGCGCGGCGCGAAACGAGGGAAGCAGCGTCAGCCCCCCGAGCACCGCGAGCGTGACGCCAGCCGGCATCGGATGGCAGTGATAGAGCAACACCGCGAGCACGATGAAGAGGGGATCCGGCCGCCGCCGCTCGAGGCGCTGGAACGCGAAGAGCATCCCCACGCTCAGCAGCATGTTGAGCGCGTAGTGACGACACTGGCGCACGTAGATCAGGAACTGCACGTTGCCGAGCAGCAGCGCGCTGCTCAGCAACGCCGCGAGCCGATCGCCCGTCAGCCGCAGCACCAGCGCGTAGAGCAGCACCAACGTCGCGAGACCCGCCAACGCGAACGGCAAGCGCGCAGCGAACGTCGTCTCGCCGAAGAGCGCGAACGACGCGGCGGTGACGTAGTACGGAACCCAGGGCGTTCCCACCAACACGAGATTCGGCGCGAGCCGCCGACCGGAATCGCTGTCGGTGAAGGTCGTTCCATCCCACGCGGTCGGGAGACCCGTCTTCAGGATGGAGCGCGCGAACACGGCGGTGTCGGCTTCGTCGGCCCAGAGCGTGCCGGCGCCGAGATTCGCGAAGAGCGGGAAGAGCGCGACGAGCGCGATGACGAGAATCGCGCGATGCGTTCGCGCCAAAGCGCGCACCGCGGTGGCGCGACTCACTGTGTCGCGCCTTCGCGACGAACGCGCGTCAGCGCCTTGCCCGCCGCGGCGCGCACCTCCGCCGACGAATCATTCGCGAAGGCTCGTTCGAGCGCCGCAATCGCGCCGGGCGCGCGCTTGGTTGCGCCGGCTCCGAGCGCTTCGAGCGCAAGCGCTGCGAGTGCGCGATCTGCCGCCTCGGGCGCCCGCTCGAGCCCGTGCACGAGCGCGGGCGCCGCCCACGTCGCCTGATCGCCGCCCGCCGAACTCGCCCAATCGGCGATCTGCGACAGCGGCCACGCGCTCGCCGGGATGCTGTCGGCGCGCGCTCGGTACAGCGCTGCGGCGGCGCGCGCTTCGCCGAATCGCTGCAGCGGACGCGCGCCCACATAGAACTCCGGCAGCGACGTCAGCGGCACGCCGCTCTCGATCGCGACGCTGCCCGCGCGCTCGAAGGCGCTGCGCGCCAGCACGATCTCCTGCTGATCGACACGCGTCGGGATCACCAGCCAATCACCCTGACGCACGAGCGTGTGGTCGGGAATCAGCGGCTGCATGCCAGCGGCCTCGGCGTAGTACTGGAAGCCCCAATGGCCGACGTACCAGATCTTTGCAGCGGGATCGCGCACGCGAATGCTCGCCGCCGCCTGCTCCGCGGCCTGCTGCTGCGCGCGCGCCTCGAGCAGATCGACGCTCCATACCGCGAGGCCGAGCGCGACTTGCAGCGCGAGCAGCGGTGCCAGCGGCAGCGCACGCCGGCCGCGCGCGAGCGACGCCGCGCGACCCGCGAGCAGCGTCGCGACCAGCACCGTCGCGAGCACGCGGCGCACCGCCGGGAAGTACGAGATGACGAAGTAGGTCGTCACCTCCCCGGCGAGCCAGAGGATCAGGAAGAGCTCGGTCTGGTGCGCGGCGATCCACGAGCCCACCGCTTCCCGGCGCAACAACGAGATGGAGAGCGCGATGCAGGTCGCGACGCAGAGCGCACCCGAAGCGAGGAAGAGCACGTTCTCGACTGGCCACGCGAGCAGCAGCGCCCAGCCGACGGCGACGCCGGCGCCGAGTGCGCCAAGCACCCAGCGCGGCGCACCGAGCGCCGCGACACCGAGCAGCGCCGGCACCGCGAGCAGCGCGCCGATCAGTTGCAGCAGCGGCACGATCATCTGCGAACGCGGCGTCCAGAAGAACGGGAAGCCGAGCTGGAAGAGCAGCATGCCGTGGCCGTAGCGCAGCGTCATCGCCGCCTCCCAGCCCACAAAGACGAGACCCGCCGCGACACATGCAAGGAGCGCCAGTCGCAACCGCTGCGACAATCCTCCGTAGAGAACGATTGCGGCCGGAATCGTCAGCTGCGTCCACTTCGTCTGCATCGCGAGACCGGCAACGAGACCCGCCGCGAGCGCCAGTCGCCACGAGCGACGATCCGCCGCGTCGAGAAACAACGACAGCGCGCTGAGCCCGAGCGCCATCGCCGGCACGTCCTGCATGTAGTTGAAGCTGGGCAGAAAGGCCGGGCCGAAAAGTGTCGCGGCCACCAACCACAACTCGAGACCCGGAGCGAAGCGGCGCGCGAGCCGATGCAGCGCCCACACGAAGAGCAACGCAAATGGAAACAACCAGAGCTTCCACGCGAAGATCGTGGGCCCCACCAGCGCGAGCCCGAGTGCGCCCCAGTACGCGATCACCGGCGCGAGCAGATCTTCGTGCGCGGGCTGCGGCCACTGATACCAGTAGATGTCGAAACCGAAGGGATCGAGCGGCGCGGCGACGATCTGACGCGACACGTAGTACGTGAACGGGTCGTCCACATGCAGCGGCTTCAGCGCGTTGAGCAGCGTGTAGACCAACGCAAACGCGAAGAGCAACGCCGCGAGCCGACGCCCCGCAAGGGCCACTACCGGCAAGTCCTGCGCACCTCGATTCCGTTCACTGCGCTCCCCCTGCCAGAGAATCGACGCTTGATAGCGCAGCGCGGCGATCGACTGCAGCGCTGCGCGCTCGAAGCCGCGCGTTCCGACCCGCGAGCCCGCGCGCTACGTTGCCGCCCTTCGTGCGCACCTCTCCCACTCACCGCCCGCCGCTCGCCCTCGCACTCGCGGCTTTCTTTGCATCGGGGTTCGCGGCGTTGCTCTATCAGGTGATCTGGCAGCGCATGCTCGCGCTCTTCTCCGGCGGCGACGTCTTCTCGGTGACGATCATCGTCGCGGCGTTCATGGCCGGCCTCGGCTGCGGCAACCTCGCGGGCGGACACCTCGCCGATCGCCTGACGCGCGCGCGCTGCCTCGCGCTCTTCGCCGCCGCCGAGACTGCGATCGGCGTGTTCGCACTCTCCAGTCGCTGGATCTTCTACGACTTCCTCTACGGCCGCTTCGGCGCGGTCGATCTGCCCGGTCCTGCGCTCGCTGCGGTGCTCTTCATCGCGGTGTTGTGGCCGACTTTTTTCATGGGTCTCTCGCTGCCGCTGCTCGCACGCGGCCTCACGACGGGCGTTGCATCGGCAGCGCGCACGGTCGGCTCGCTCTACGGCTTCAACACGCTCGGCGCAGCCGTCGGCGCGTTCGTGACGACGTGGTTCCTGCTGCGACACTTCCCGATGGAGCAATGCCTCTGGTTCGGCGCCGCGCTGAACTTCGCCTGCGCCGCGGCGGCATTCCCGCTCGCACGCTCGGTGCGCGCGAGCGCCGACGCCGCATCCGCAATCGCTGCCACCGCACCCGCCGATTCGCAGACCGCTGGCAAACCCGTGCTCGGACTCGCCGCCTGGCTGGTGGTCTACTCGCTCTCCGGTGCGATCGCGTTGTCGCTCGAGATCGCGTGGTTCCGCGCGCTCGGCGTGATGCTGAAATCGACGAGCTTCACCTTCGGGACGCTGCTCGCGGTGTATCTGTCCGGTGTCGCGAGTGGCAGCATCGTCGGCGCGCGCCTCGTCGAACGCGGTGTGCGCAATCCCGCGGCGCGCTTCCTGTGGATCCAGACGGGCGTCGCGGTCTATGCGGGCGTCTCGCTGGCCGTCCTGATTGCGGCGCTCGGTCACGCCGACTTCCTGTCGGATCTGTGGACGTACTTCGGACGACAAGAGGGATTGCCGCTCTCCGAAGCGCTGCACGAACTCGCCGGTGGCGCGCCCGCCGCAACCGACGAACGCCGCGCGCCGCTCTTCCTCGCGCTCTACGCACTCTTGCCGCTACTGCTGATCGGACCGCCGACTTTCTTGATGGGCTTGAGCTTCCCCTATCTGCAAAAAGCCGTGCAGACCGACGGCGGCTTTCTCGGACGACGCGTCGGTTGGCTGCAGAGTGCGAACATCGCCGGCTCGCTCTTCGGTTCGATCGTCACCGGCTTCGTGCTGCTGCCCGCGCTCGGCACCGCGGGAACCTTTCGTCTGCTCGTCTGCATGGCGGCGATCTTCCCGTTGCTGCGCTTCTTTGCGCGCGAGACGGATCAGCGCGCGCCACGCCTCGCAATCGCCGTCGGTCTCGGCGGCGTGCTGCTCGCCAGCGCCGTGCTGCCGAACGGCCAGCACTTCTGGGCCGCGCTGCACGGCGCGGCGCCCGATGACGTTCGCTTCGTCGAAGACGCCGCGGGCGTCTCGCTGCTGCGCAGCCCCACGGACGAAACCAACGAGCGCCTGGTGATGGCAGGCGGCCTCTCGGTCTCGTCGTTCCCCTTCGGCCGCTACGGAGGCGTCCACACACTGCTCGGCCTGCTGCCGGTGCTGATCCACCCAGAACCGAAACGTGTGGCCGTGATCGGTGTCGGCTCAGGCGACACCGCA
Organism: Deltaproteobacteria bacterium; assembly: GCA_031396445.1. GTDB lineage: Bacteria > Myxococcota_A > UBA9160 > UBA9160 > PR03 > PR03. The sequence continues at coordinate 47,832 of JANNKU010000113.1, forward strand.
TACGGTGCAGCCGGTCGCGCCGAAGTCGAATCGGTGGTGGCGGTCGAGATCCTCGGCTCGCAGATCACGCTGCTGCACGACTTCGATGCGAGCGGCGGCGATCCCGGCCTGCACGCACTGCTCACCGATCCGCGCATCGAGATCGTCGTGGACGATGGCCGCGCCTTTCTGCGCCGCGATCGCGAACACTTCGATGTGATCGAAGCCGACGCGCTGCGCCCGACCAGCGCCTACGCGGGAAACCTCTACTCGCTCGAATACTTCGCGCTCTTGCGCCAGCGGCTGACGCCCGGCGGGCTCGCCGTCACGTGGATCCCGACCGAGCGCGTGCTCACGACCTTCGTGCGCTCCTTCCCGTACGTGGTGGTGGTGGACGCGATCGCGATCGGCAGCGAGTCGCCGATCACGTTCGATCGCGCCGAACTCGAGCGCCGCGTGCGCGATCCGCGCGTGCAGGAACATTTCACGCGCGCTGGCGTCGATGCCGTGGCGCTGGTGGATGAGCTGCTCAAAGCGCAGCCCGTCCGCATCGGACCCGCTGCGAACCGCAAACGCCTCACCGATGTGAACCGCGATCTCTTCGCGCGCGACGAGTTCATGGTCGGCGCGCCCGGCCACGCCGACGGCTGGGCGGCGGGGCGCTGGTAGCCTCGAGAAATGTGCAGATGAATCGCGAATCGTTCGGCAGATTGCTGAGCCGCGAATGGCTGCTTGCTCTCGCAATTCTCGTCGGCACCTGCTTGCGTCTCTGTCAGCTCGGCGATCAGATCGTCGCGGATGATGAATGGCACGCGATCCACGCGGCCCGCGACAGCGGGTATCGTACGATCGCAGTCGAGTTCGGCGGAGCGGACGTCTCGATTCCGATGGCGCTCTACGACAAGGTCGTTGCCGACACGATCGGTCTGTCGGAAATCGAGCTGCGCGCTCCCGTCGTTCTCTTCGGTCTTCTGTCGCTCGTCGTCTTCCCGCTGCTCGTCCGGCAGCTCAGCGATCGTACGACCGCGACGATCTTCGCCTGGCTCCTCGCGATCTCCCCCGTTCACATCTACTTCAGCCGCTATGCCAGGCCGTACTCCATCGCGCTCTTCTGTGCGTTTGTCGGCGTCGTCGAATTCTACCGGTGGTGGCAGACTGGGGACCGACGTTGCAAGTGGAGCTATGGCATCTGCGCAGTCGTCGGCCCGTACTTCCATCTCAGCGTGCTCCCGGTCCTCCTGGCGCCGCTCGCGCTCTTCATCGCGTTGCGGCTCTTTCGTCGCGAGTCCGAACCATCGATCTCGAACAGAGAGCTGCAACATCTCCTGGTGTTCGTCGCAGTCGGCCTGACCGTCCTGCTCCTCCCGCCCATCTACGCCGACCTCGGAGCGCTGACCGGCAAGGCGCAGCAAGGGGAGTTGAGTGCTGAGAGCTTCGTCGATGCTCTGCGTCTCCTATTGGGAGCCGAAGCCGAATGGCTTCTCTTCGCTTTCTTACTGATGATCTCGTTGGGAGTCATCAGCTTGCTTCGCGCCGAACGCCGATTGGCGCTCTTCTTGTGCGCAGGCGCGGCCGCGCAGCTCCTAGCCATCATTGTCTCGAGGCCGACAGGGATTGAGTATCCCATCACGGTGACGCGGTACGGGCTCGTCTTAGTGCCAGTACTGCTACTCGCCGCGGCCTTTGGGCTGCGGACTCTTGGGGAATGGCTGGGCGCTTGCGTCCGGCCCGCAGCCGCTGGAATCTGGGTGCTCTTTGTTGTCGTCGCGCTAGGTGCCGGCCCGCTCCGTCGCATCTATTCCGCACCCAACAACTTTACGAATCACGCCCTATTTCAGTACTACCCGTCGATCGACGCAGAGACGAATCCCTACGCCGCGCTCTCCCCGAAACGGGTCTCGTCCTATTACTCCGATCTCGCACGACGGCCGACCGCGAGCCTCCGAATTTTGGAGGCGCCTTTCTACTACGAATGGGACAACGATCCCTATCCGTTCTACCAGCAGATTCATCATCAAGAAGTAGCCGTCGGCTTTGTGAGTCGGGGGGGGGGGGGGGGGGGGGGGGGGGGGGGGGGGGGGGGGGGGGGGGGGGGGGGGGGGGGGGGGGGGGGGGGGGGGGGGGG
>JANNKU010000117.1:0-38236 GCA_031396445.1 Deltaproteobacteria bacterium
TTCTTCGGCGCCGGCACGGGCTTCGGCGGCGCGCCGAAGAGCAGCAGCGAGGGATACGCGCGCGCCGTCTCCGACGTTTCGCGCAGGTTCTCGGACGCGACGCGGAGATTGTCGAGCGTGGCGGCGAGATCGTCATCGCTCGCATCGAGGAGCCGCTGCACGCGCGCCAGCGTCGCGTCCATCTGCGCGAGCGAGTTGCGCGCGTCGCGGCTGGTGCCGCGCAGATCAGCGCCGACGATGGCCTTGCGCGCCTCGCTGCTGGTATTGCGCAGCTCGGTGAGCAATTCACCCACCGACTTCCGAGCGCCCACGACGTCGGCTTCGCCGAGCGCAACATTGAGACTCGCCAGAACCTTGTCGAAGTTGGTGAGTAGATTCTCGACGTTGAGCTTGTCGATGCGAGACATCAGCCGCTCGGCCGCCGACGAGAGCTGCGAGATCGTACTCGGAGATGACGGAACGAAAACATAGTCCGGTGTCCAGGTGAGCGTGAGCGGGGGATTCTTCGCCGCATCGACGTAGTCGGCCTGGATGAAGGAGGTGCCCGTGATCCCGAGCGGCGTCAGGCGCAGCCGCAGCCCTTTCTCGACCTGCATCCGCACGCTCTCCTCCTGCGCGACCCGCGACGACAAGCCATCGAGCCGCGAGTGGATCTCCATGCGCACCAGCACGGCGTTGCGCTGCTTCACGGCGTCGGGGGAATCGTCGAGCACATAGGAGTCGCCGACGAATCCGATCGACGACACCGCGCCGAGTTTCACGCCGCGCAGCTTCACCGGCGAACCGACTTCGAGACCCTGCACGGACTCGTCGAAGACGGTCTCGATGATGAGCGGGCGCCGGAAGAGCGCGCCGCCACCGATCAGCAGCGCCCCGACCACCGCGAGCGCAATGCCGCCGAACACGAATGCGCCGACGCGTGCGTAGCGGGCTTCGTCGCTCATGCCGTCGCTCCTGCGCTTGCTACCGGCTCGGCCTCGCGACGGAAGAAGCGGCGCACCCACTCGTCCTTCGCGTGATCGCGGAGCTGCGCCGGCGCTCCGGTCGCGACGATGCCATGGACGCGCGGGTCGAGCATGATGACCCGGTCTGCAATCGCATAGATGCTCGGCAATTCGTGGGTCACGACGACGAAGGTAACGCCGAGTGTGCGCGCGAGTCGCAGGATCGTCTGATCGAGTTCGGCGGAGGTGATTGGATCGAGCCCCGCCGAAGGCTCATCGAGGAAGAGGATCGCCGGATCGAGCGCCATCGCGCGCGCGATCGCAGCGCGCTTCTTCATGCCGCCGCTGATCTCGGCGGGATAGAAGTTCTCGAAACCCTCGAGTTGGACCAACCGCAGCTTCGAGGCGGCGATCGCATCCATCGCATCATTCGGGAGATTGGCGAACTCTTCCAGCGCGAGTCGCACGTTCTCCAGCAACGTCATCGAACCAAAGAGCGCGCCGCTCTGATACATCACGCCGATCTTGCGCAGCAGCCGGCGCCGCGCGTCGCCTTTGGCAGTCGTGATGTCGTCGCCGTCAATCAAGATGTGGCCCGCGGCGGGCGTGTAGAGGCCGATCATGTGTTTCAGCAGTGTGCTCTTGCCACAGCCCGATCCGCCGAGGATCACGAACACTTCACCGCGTTTCACTTCGCAAGAGAGGCGATCGAAGATCAGCCGATCGCCGTACTTCGCGGTGAGTCCTTCGACTTTGATGATCGTTTCGCCGCGTTCCGCCATCGCCTAGATCCCGAGCACGTAGAAGACGACGGCGAAGATGCCGTCCGTCACGGCGATCAGGATGATGCCGCTCACCACGGCACTCGTCGCCGAAGCGCCTACCGCCTGCGCGCCGTTGCCGGTCTGCAATCCGCGCAAGCAGCCGACCGCGGCGACGATCACACCGAAGACCAACGCCTTCGCGTAGCCACCGACGACATCCGAAACGTGTACGGACTCGAGGATGCGGTTCCAGAAGGTCACTGCCGGGAAGCCGAGTTGCACGAAGACGACGAGCCCGCCGAGCAGCGCGAATCCGCTCGTCAGCGCCGTCAGCGCCGGCACCACGGCAAGCGCCGCGAGCACGCGCGGCACCACCAGGAAGCGCACCGGCTCGAGTCCCATCGTCGAGAGCGCGTCGATCTCCTCGTTGACTTTCATCGTGCCGATCTCGGCTGCGAACGCGGAACCCGAGCGCGCGGTGAGCAGGATCGCCGCCATCAGCGGACCGAGTTCGCGCAGCATCGAGATGCCGAGCAGATCCGCGACAAAGATCTGTGCACCGAAGCGCTGCATCGGGATCGCGCCCTGGAACGCGAGAATCAAACCGAGCAGGAAGCCGACCAGCGCGACGATCGGCACGGCGCCGATGCCGGCGCGATCTGCCACCGACACCGCATCGCGAAAGCGCAGCTCGCCCGGATGGCGGAGCGTGCGCAGCGTGAAGACGCTGAGCTCGCCGACGAAGGCGACCAGCGTGCGCAGATCCGTCGCAACCTCGAGCGTCGAGCGACCGAGGCGCGCGAGAAACGAGAGCTTTGCCTCGGGCGGCGCAGTCGTCGCCGTTTCGGACGGGCGCAGCATGGCGACGATCTGGGCGAATTCGTCGCGCAAGCCTTCGATCGCGAATGCACCGCCGGCAGCCTGCTGCTCGCGCTCCAGCGCGACCAGCAGCGCAGCGCCTGCGGTGTCGCAGTAGTCGAGGCCCGTCGCATCGACGACGAGCGCGCCGCCACCTGCGCCCTGCGCGGCGGCCGTCGCCTCGCGCCACAACGCTCCGGTGGAATCGACATCGAGATGGCCGGAGAGGATCAGCCGGAGTGCGCCGTCGGCGTCGCGCTCGGTTTGAATGCGCGCGCCGGCTGCGGGGCCGGGCATCTTCGCTGTGTTGGAGCGCACGAAACCCGAGTATCCGCGATCGCGTCGGACCGCGCCCGCAAACCTGCGTCAGTCCTTCTGGCAGTCCATGCAGTGACCGTAGAGTTCGTGGCGATGGCGGAGCAGCCGGAAGCCGTACTCGGTGGCGATTCGATCCTGGGCCGACTCGATCATCGCGCACTCGAACTCGACGATGCGACCGCAGCGCACGCAGACCAGATGGTCGTGGTGCTCGTGCGGGATCTCGAATCGCGTGACGCCGCCTTCGAACGCGCGCTCCACCGCAAGACCCGCTTCGCAGAAGATCTTCATCGTGCGATAGATGGTGGTGAAACCGATGTGCGGATGGCGATCGCGCACGCGCTGATACAGCTCTTCGCTCGAGATGTGGCCGGTGGCCTCGAGGAAGATTTCCAGAATCGCGTCGCGCTGCTTCGTTCGCTTGAGATTGCGATCGTCGAGGTAGCGGGACAGTGCTTCGCGCTCGACCTCATGCGGCATGGCGGCAGCTTAGCTCGCCGTCGCGCGCGGCCTAGCCCTCGGATTCACGCGCGCGCGAGAATTTCTTCGGCGCGCTCGGCGAGCTCATCATCGGAGCCTTCCGCGAGAACGCGCAGCTGCGAGCGCAGCCCCGCCGTCGACGCGACAGACCCTGCTGCGATCGTCGCCCCGAGGGCCACCAGTGCCGCGACACGCAATTCTCGATCGCGCGCATCGAGAAACGCCGCGATCAGCGGCGCGGTCGCCGGCGTGCCGACGGCGGCGAGATACGCGCGACAGGCGTCGTCGAGAGCCGGCGTGCCGAGCGCATCGCGCACCGCGCTCGCGAGTTTGTTGTCGGCCTCCGCGCTGCTGCCACCCTTCGCGAAGAGCTGCTTGTCGAGCTTCTTCAGATACGACTGGGCCGCCTTCGCAGCCAATGCCTCGGCCGCCGCCCCGCGCGGACGACGCTCGCCGGTGTTGTCGCGTGGCTTTCCCCGCCGCTTGTCGAGCTCGCTCCAAGAAAGTCGCGGCCGATCACCGCGCTCGTCATCCCGCCCGCTCACCTCGCAGCCCCCTGACCCGTGTTCGGCTCGTCGCCGTCCGGTGACGAGCGGGAACCATGAGGACGCGTTTGATCAACGCCACGCACACGCAACTCCCGAAGATTGGCTTCTGCAGCGCGATTGTCGCAATCCAACGCGACGGCGCGCTCGTACGCGAGCAACGCATCATCGCGTCTCCCCGCTTCATCGTACGCGATGCCGAGGTGATTCTGGATCTGCGAAATCTCCGGCGCGAGCGCGGCCGCGCGCTCCAGATCGGCGATGGCACGTTGCGACTCGCCACGATCGAGCGCCTGCGTGCCGGCGAGATAGAAGCGCCGCGCCTCGAGATCTGCGCAGCCGACGAACGACGCGCAGAGCACGAACGCAAAAACGGGCTGCAATGCGCGCCTCATGCGGTCGATTCTCCCCGTCACACTCCGCGCTGGCAAGCGAAGTCGCGTGACGGAATCGGAGCGCTGCGGTTTCATGCGCCCGGAGGAACCACCCGTGATCCCTATCTCTCGCGCGCTCGCCCTCGCCGTTTGTGCCGCTCTCGTCGCGGCGGCTCCATCTCTCGCGAACGAGACCGAGCAACCTGCCATCACCGTGTCGGGCGCGGGGCAGGTCTCCGCGGCGCCAGACATGGCGCAGATTTCCGCTGGCGTCGTCTCCGAATCGCCGCGCGCGGCCGACGCGGTGAAGGCCACCAGCGCGGCGATGCAGAAGGTGCTCGCCGCTCTCGACGCCGCCGGCATCGAGAAGAAGTACGTCCAGACCAACCGCTTCGACGTGGGTCCCGTCTACGCCAACGACGTGTCGCGCACCGGCGGCAGGCCCTCGATCGTCGGCTATCGCGCGACCAACCAGGTGCAGGTCGAGGTGCACGGCGTCGATAAAGTCGGCGCGGTGCTCGATGCGTTGGTCGGCGCCGGCGCGAACGAACTCGGCGGCATCTCGTTCGGCATCGCCGAGACCGCGCCGCTGCTCGACGACGCGCGCCGCAAAGCGATTGCCGACGCGCGGCGCAAGGCCGAGTTGTTCGCGAGCGCGGCTGGCGTCGCGCTCGGTCGTGTGCTCGGCATCGATGAAAGCGGCGGCGGCGGTCCGGTTCCCGTTGCGTTTGGGCGGATGATGGCGGAGTCCGTATCCGCACCGGTGGCTGCGGGCGAGCTCGATTTGTCCGCGTCGGTCACGGTTCGCTTCGCGATCGCGCCGTGATGACGGCTAGACTGCGCGCGCTTTCGCCAGGGGGTGAGATGAGGATCGCTGCGATCGGCCTCGGAATGCTCGCAGCGCTCACCGGCTGCGCCACCAACGAGGGCTATCTGACGCTTGCCTCGACGCGCGCGGTGCCGATCGACGCGCGCGACCTGCGCGAGCTCGACTTCGAGAAGCTCCCCGTGATGCGCGACATCGAAGGCTCCCACACGGTCATCACCAGCGTGCTCTTCATCCCGACCTTCAGCGGACCGCATCTCGAAGCCGCCGTAGACGATGCCCTCGTCCGCGGTCACGGCGATCTGCTGACGCGCGCCAACGTGAGCACCATCAAATGGTGGCTACTGGTCGGCGTCGAGACGCTGACCGTGCGCGGCAACGTCATCGATATGCCGGAGGCGCAATGATGCGCGCACTCGTCGCCTGGATGCTCGCCGTGCTGGGGATGACATCAGCCGGTTGCGTGACGCACAGCCACTTCGAAGCTCTTTCGACGGAGCGCGTTCCGTTCCTCGGCTACAACCTCGAAGGCGCGCGTCGCGTGCCGGACGTCACTTCCGAAGTGCGTACGCAGACGATCTTCTGGATTCCGACGAACACCAAGTCGCCGACGCTCCAGGACGCGATCGACGGCGCGCTGCAGCGCGGCGGCGGCAACGTGATGGTAGATGTCGATGTGGAGCACTGGTGGGTCTTCGTGCCGTTCATCTATGGTCAGGAAGTCTGGCGCGTGCGCGGCGACGTGGTGCGCGCCGAAGACCCCGAGTAGCTCAGAGCAGTGAGACGCGCGCCACCACCGGCAGATGATCCGAGGCGCGGCGCGCGGCCGGACTCTGGTGCGCGCGCACTTCGAGCACCTTCGCGCCGCGCGCATAGATGCGATCGAGCGCGAGCACCGGGCGCGCGGCGGGAAAGCTCGCGGGCCAGTCGATCTCCGAGTGCGTCGGCAATTCCGCTTCAAGTGCTTTCGTCGCCTTGTCGTTGGTGCGCCACATGTTCATGTCGCCCAGCAAGATCACCGGGCCCTGCAGATTCGGGTGATCGAGGAGATGGCGCACTTGCCGGTGGCGCGTGCGATCGACGATCGCCAGATGCGTCGCGACGAGCGACAGCGGTCCGCCGTCGGTGCTGAGTTGCGCGGCGACCGCCGTGCGGCGTTCGATGCGCGAGAAGTTCAGATCGAGCAGCGACGCGCTGGTGATCGGCCAGCGCGAGAGAATCGCGTTGCCGAGTTCGCCGAGGCGATGAATGCGCGTGGTGACGAACGCGACGTGCAGCCGCAATTGATCCGCGAGCCGCACCAGCGGATCCTCGCCGGCGAACGGGCGCACGACTTCTTGCAGCGCCAACACATCGGCGCCCAACTCCGAGATCACGAACGAAGCGCGCTCCGCATCGGGACCGCGATTGCTGCTGCCGACACCCGTCCAGCGATGGACGTTGTAGGTCGCGACGACCAGTTCCTTGCCCGTGGGCGACGGCGCCGACGGATAGAGCGGCGCGCGCACCAGCCCTAGAAAGGGCGTCACGGCGGCGAGCGCCTCACGACGCTCGGCGTGCGGGTCTTCCCCGCGCATCCCGCGCACACGCACGATCGGTCCTCGAGCCATTCCGGTCCTCTTCGTCTTCATCTCGGCTTTCTGAACCTCGCCGCTCGCCTTTGGCTCGCTACGCGGGATTCAACTCATGGGGTCTCGCCGCTCGCCGCTGGCTCGCTACGCAGGATCAACTCATGATGTCGCCGCTCGCCTTTGGCTCGCTACGCGGGAAAAGGGAGTCTCCTGCCTCGATTGAGGGATTGCTGCGCGGCCTGAGGCGGTCGGCGGGGGGCAGGGTAACCGAGGCCGTCGGGACGACCCCGCGCGGGGACAACCCCGCAGCGATCTTCCGCTTGCCTCGCAAGGACTGCGCGCGGGGAGCCGATAGCGCTCCGAACCATGTCGCGCCGACGCACCAAGAGCCCCCTCGACTCGCTCGCCACGGTCCCGGCCGTGCGTGCTGCCGCGGTGGCGTTGGTCGATGCGGTGACGCGCGAGCTTTCCGAACGCGCACTCAGCGAGCCGGAGTACGCGCGCGCGCTCGCCACGCTGGGTCGCCTGCGCGGTCGTCCGCTGCTCTTGCCCGCGATCGCGTCGGGCGTCGGTCGCGGCGCGCGGGTGCGCCTCGCCGACGGCACCTGGAAGCTCGATTGGATTGGCGGCATCGGTGTCTACGCGTTCGGCCACGCCGATCGCGATCTCGTCGAAAGTGCGGCGATCGCAGCCGCGAGCGACGCGGTGTTCCAGGGTCATCTGCTGCCGGGCCCCGAGTATGGCCGGGTGTCGCGCGCGCTGATCCGTCACGCCGGCAAGCGACTCCGTCATGTGTGGCTCTCGGTTTCGGGTGCGATGGCGAACGAGAACGCGCTGAAGATGCTGCTGCAGAAGCGGCACCCTGCGGATCGCATCGTCGCGTTCGAGGGCAACTTCGCGGGCCGCACCACGACACTCGCCGAGCTGACCGACAAGGCCGCGTATCGCGAAGGGCTCCCGCTTCGCGGAAATGTGTTGCTCGTCCCGTTCTACGACGCCGCCGATCCCGATCCGATCGGCCGCAGCCTCGCCGCACTCGATGCGCACCTGCATCGCCATCCAGGTCAGATCGCCGCGATGAGTTTCGAGTTGGTGCAAGGCGAAGGCGGCATCCGCACCGCGCCGCGCGAATTCTTCGTCGCGCTGATGCAGCGCTGCCGCGCCGCCGGTGTCGCGGTGTGGATCGACGAAGTGCAGACCTTCGCGCGCACCGGCGAAGTCTTCGCGTTCCGCACGCTCGCGCTCGACGAGTGGGTGGACGTCGTGACGGTCGGCAAGGTGCTGCAGGGAAGCGCGGTGCTCTTCACGAAGGCGATGAATCCGCGGCCGGGACTCGTCGCGGGCACGTACGCGGGCGCGACCGTCGGCATGGCGGTCGGCGCTCGCATCCTCGAGCGCCTCGAAGACGAGGGATATCTCGGCGCCGAGGGACGCATCGCGCTGCTCGGTCGTCGCGTCGAGCGCCGTTTCGAAGCGCTGGCAAAGCGCTGCGAGAGCGCCGTCTCCGGCTACGAAGGAATCGGCGCGATGCACGCGTTCATCGCGTTCGGCGGCAAGCCGGACGTGACGAACGCCGTCGTGCGTGCGGCCTGGGAAGAAGGCCTCTTCGTCTTCACGGCCGGCGCGAGCCCGATGCGCATCCGGCTGCTCTTGCCCGTCAACACCACTGATGAAGAACTCGAATCCGGCTTCGCAATGCTCGAGAAAGCGCTGCGCCGCGTCGGCGAAGCGAGGGAGATCCCGTGCTGATCCTGCGACCCGTGGCGGAACGCGACCTCGACGACCTGGTCGTGCTTGCCGCGCTGCTCGACTCGATGAACCTGCCGAGCGATCGGGCCTTTCTGGCGCAGCGCATCCACGATTCGCAGCGCAGCTTCGCGGGCGACACCAGTCGGCGCAGCGAGTCCGTCTACGTTTTCGTGCTGGAAGATCTCGTTCAGCGCCGCTGCGTCGGCACCTCGACGATCCTCGCCAAGCACGGCACGCCCGCGAGCCCGCACTTCTGGCTCGAGCTTTCCACCGAAGAGCGTCAAAGCACGGAGCTGCAGCGCCGTTTCGCGCACGACAAGCTGCGGCTCCGCTCGTCCACCGATGGTCCCACCGAAATTGGCGGTCTGATCCTCGACCCGCGCTATCGCCGCCACGCCGAGAAGTGCGGCAAGGCGCTGTCGATCGTGCGCTTCGCGTACATCGCGTCGCATCTCGAATGCTTCGAGCGCGAAGTGATCGCCGAGATGCTGTCGCCCTTCGAGGCGAACGGGACGAATCGATTGTGGGACGCTTTCGGCGCGCGCTTCACCGGCCTCTCGTTCCGCGAAGCCGATCGCCTCTCGACGCGCACCAAGACCTTCATCGCCGATCTCTTCCCCCGCGATCCCGTCTACGCAACGCTCTTTCCGCCGGCCGTGCAGGAAGTGATCGGCAAGACCAACGAGACGGCCGTGGCGGCGGTACGCATCCTCGAGAAGATCGGCTTCCGCTATCTGCATCAGGTCGATCCCTTCGATGGCGGTCCGTACTTCGGCGCCGCGCGTGACGCGATCGCGTCGGTGCGCGAACGCCGCGAGCTGGTGTTGCCGTCGCTCGCCGACGACGAACCGGTGGAGATGCACGAACCGCTCGCGCTGCTCTCCGCCGAGGGCAGCTTCGGTTTCCGCGCGGTGGTGGTGCCGATCGACGACGATGGCTTCCCGTGTGTCGCAAAAGAGTGCCGCGAAGCGCTCGGCGTTTCGGCGGGGGACCGCATCGCGGTAACCCCCCTGCCCTGAACCAAACCATGGCCGACGCGCTCGTCTCGCGCTCTCCCGCCGATGCCGCCGACGAGATCGGTCGCTTCGCGGTGGCGGATCGCAGCGCCATCGACGCTGCGGTGATGCGTGCGCGCAGCGCCTTCCCGGCCTGGCGCGACAGCGGCTTCGAAGCTCGTGCCGCCGTTCTGCGTCGCTTCGCAGCGCTGGCGCGTGAGCGCAGCGAAGAAGTCGCGCAGCTCATTGCGCGCGAAGTCGGCAAGGCGCTTTGGGACGCGCGCGGCGAAGCACAGCTGCTCGCAGCGAAGGTCGAGGCAACGCTCGATGGTGGCATGCGGCAGGTCGCGCCGATCGAGGCGGGCGCTGGCGCACGCGCCACCTTTCATCCGCGCGGCGTACTCGCCGTGCTCGGTCCCTTCAACTTCCCCGCGCATCTGCCCAATGGCCACATCGTCCCAGCGCTCGCGACGGGAAACACCGTGGTGTTCAAGCCGAGCGAGCTGACGCCGGCCGTCGGAGACCTGTTGGTGGCGCTCTTTCGCGCGGCTGGCGTGCCGAGCGGCGTACTCGAAATCGTGCAGGGCGGCGGCGCTGTCGGTCGCGATCTCGCGCTGCACGAAGGGATCGACGGCGTGCTCTTCACCGGCTCGTACGCAACCGGCCGCGCGCTCGCCGAAGCTACGCTCGACCAACCCGGCAAGTTGCTCGCGCTCGAAATGGGCGGCAAGAACGCAATGCTGGTCTGCGCCGACGCCGACTTCGATCTCGCCGTCGCCGAAGCCGCGCTCTCGATCTGCGCCACCACCGGCCAGCGCTGCTCGAGCCTGTCTCGCATCTTCGTCGAAGCGCCGCTGCTCGATCGCTTCGCCGAGCGTCTCGCGCGCGTGCTCGCCAGCGTACGCATCGGTGCGCCGCTCGACCCCGCCGTGTTCATGGGACCGCTGATCTCGCGCAACGCACACGCGCGACTCACCCAGGCTCGCGCGCTGTCGCTGCAAGCGGGCGGCGAGCGCGTGTTGCCGGGCGATTGCGAGCTGCCACCGCCCTTCGTCGCCCCCGGCCTCGCACGCTTCACCGACACGAACCAGCGACACGCCTATCACCGCGACGAGTTCTTCGCGCCCGAAGCAGGCCTCTACCCAGTCGTCGATCTCGACCACGCGATCGCCGCCGCGAACGACTCCGACTACGCGCTCGCCGCCTCCGTGATGACGCGCGATCGCGGCCGCTACGAATACGCGATCGGTCGCGTCGCGGCCGGCATCCTCAATTGGAATCGCGGCACGATCGGCGCGAGCGGCAAGCTTCCGTTCGGCGGCGGCAGACGCAGCGGCAACGATCGCCCGGCCGGGATCCTCTCGACGCTCTATTGCACGGCTCCGCAGTCGCACCTCGAGTACGCGGGCGGCTTCGATGCCGCGTCCTTGCCGCCCGGGATGCCGCGACCGTGAGCAACTGGCGTCGCACCGTGCTGATGGGCGATCCGTCCCACTTCTCTGTGAAGGGCGGCGCCAATCCGCACACGCGCACGTGGCTCGGCACGCGGCGCAGCGTCGATCGCGATCGCGCCGTCGCGCAGTGGCACCGCTTGCGCGACACGTTGCGGGATCACGACCTGCGCGTCGTCGTCGTGCCGGCGGACGCCGGACAGCCCGGATTGGTGTATCCCGCCAACGCGGGCTTCTTGTTTCCGCTCGACGCCGAGAAGCCGCGCTTCGAGAAGCTCTTTCATCTCTCGAACCTGATCGCGACGCGTGCCGGCGAGCGCACCCACTACGACCGCGTCGTGCGCGCAACGGGCTTTCGCACCGCCGCGATTCCGGAGCACCTGCGTTTCGAGGGCGAAGCTGATTTCTTCCCGGCCGGCGCCGTGCACCTGCTGACGCACGGACGCCTCGAGGATCAGCGCTTCGTGCCTCGCCTGGGAATCCCGCCGTGGAAGCGGATCTACGGCTTCCGCACCGACGCGCGCGTCTGCCCTTACCTGGCCGCGCTGATCGCGCCGCGTCCGGTGTTGCGTGTCGAGTTGGTGCTCGAAGCGCACTACCACGGCGACACCGCACTCTGTGCGTTCGGCCCGCAACGCGAACACCTGCTCGCTTGGCGACCCGCGATCGCAGCCGAAAGCTGGGAGCGACTGCGCGAGACCTTCGGCGAGCACCTGATCGAGATCTCCGACGAGGACGCCGCGCACTATGCGGCAAACGCCTACTCCTACACGCCGGGCGGTCAGAGCCGCGCCGTGCGCGAGTCCTTCCTCTTCCTGCCCGCCGGCGTCTCCGACCGCCTGCAAGGGCAATTGCGCGAGCGCGGCACGACACCCGTCACGGTCGACGTCTCCGAGTTCCTGAAGAAGGGCGGCGGCTCCGTGAAGTGCATGATCGGCGACCTCGGGCCGATCGAAGGGACGTGAAACCGCGTAGCCGACCGACATTGCAGCGGATTCGGCAACGTGGTCGGGGACTACGATCGCGGTAGGGTGCGCCTGGGGTGCGTTCGGGGCCGTGAGCGCGTCGGCGAAGCCGCGATTCTCGGTCGGCATGAAGTGGCCGTAGGTGTCGAGCAGCATCTTCGCCGTGGTCCAGCCGCCTTGCTCCTGAATCCACTTGAGCGGCGTTCCGCGGGCCATGTGCAGGCTTGCCCACGTGTGCCGGAGGCAGTGGGGGGTCACGTGGCGATGCGCGCCCAGCGCCTTGCGCACGGCTGGGAAGAAGACCTTGGTGCGGAAGTAGACGTCGAGCAGGAAGCTGCCCGCACGGTTCGGGAAGACGAGCGCCTCGTCCGAGACGATCTCCGGTCGGCGTGCGGCCAGCACTTCGCGCGCGCGCGTCGATAGTTCGACCACGCGTTCGCGGCCCGTCTTCGTAGGCCCTTCGTGCTTGCCGCTCGAATAGCTCCGCGCGATGCGTGCCGTCGCGCCATCGAGATTCACGTCAGCCCAGCGCAGTGCCGCCGCTTCGCCGAAGCGCGCGCCCGTGTCCGCGAGGAAGAGCGCGAGCGGCGCGTAGCGGGGTGAATCGTCCGCGAGCACGCCGAGAAGTCGCGATACCTCGTCCGCGCTCAGCACCTTCGACGCATCGACGCGCGCCGTTGCTGTGCCGCGTCGGCGACCGCGTCGGCGCATGCCTCGCCACTCTTCCACCGCGTTGTGGCGAACGAGGCCCTGCGCGCGAGCGTGGGAGAGAATCTGCCGCAGGACGGCGAGCGCCATCTCGATCGACTTCGCGCTGCGCGGGCGGCCGATCTCGAGAAAGTGGTCATGCAGCGCCTGGACGTCGCGCGCTTCGATCGCCCGAACGTCCATCGCGCCGAGGGACGGGACGAGGTGAATCTTGACTTGGAGCTGATAGACGCTCTCGGTCCCCTTCGCGAGATGATCCGCGAGGCCCCGCGCGATCGGAAGCTCGACTTCGGTGCGAAGCCACTGCGCGGCGAAGGCTGCGAACGGCATCGAGTCTTCGGGGACTGGCTTACCGCGATCAAACTCGCCCGTCGCGAGTCGGCGTCGCATCTCGCGCGCGACGTCTTTGGCGACTGATTCGTCAGGGCCGATCCGCTTCTTCCAACGGTGCCCGCAGTGGTGAACGAAGATCCACCACGACTTCCTTTCGTATCGAACGCGAACGCCCACGGTTAGCTCCGCTTCCGCTTCGCGTAGCTGCCAAGCGCGTCGCGCACGACGGACGCGAGGCTGGCGCCCTTCGCTTTGGCGATCGCCCCGAGCGCGTCGTAGTCGCTGCGGTCGATCGTCACCGTGAACGCGATCGGCTTCGCCATCAGCGCGGGGCGACCCGCCCCTCGCCCACCGCCGACCTTTCGCTTCGCCGCCATGCCGCTCACCTTTCCACGGCTCGCATAATAATGCAACTGGAAAACTACACGACTCCGAGTCTTCGGCTCATTCGCGACGCGAGCGCCCGCGTATGCTGTTCGACTTCAGCACGGCGCCCATTCGCGATCGCGGGAGCGCCGGCACGTTCGGGCGCGTCAATCGCGGGGGGCGCAACCTCGCGTCCGCTCTCCGATTGCTCGCGCTGCTCCGCCCACGCGCGAAGCGCTTCGACTCGGAACAACACGGCGCCGCCGATGTGAAAGAAAGGAACTTCCCGCCGCTTCATCAGCGTTCGCAGCGTCCGCTCACTGAGCCCGAGCGCGAGCGCGGCTTCCGCCGGCCGTAGCGTCACGCGCTCCGCCAAGTGCATGCTGTGCGCGCGATCGTCAGGCACAGGCGCCCCTCCGCGATCGGATGCGAGTGAGCACGAACGCGGTGGCCGTCATCGCTTCGCCTCGCGGTCGCGATCGAGATGGGGACGGCGTCTTGATCTATTCGGCGCGCTGCCGATCGCACCCCACCTCGCGAGGTCAGCTACCGACGAGATGCCGGCGGACACATGACCGCAAGCGGACGCAACTTTCGGTATGACACCCTTGCGCGCGCGCGCGTAGGACGAACTAGGTAGAAGCGGTCTCATGTGGTCGCTTCCGCCATCTGCCCGCCTTCCCGGTCGTGGCGAGGGTCTAGAAGCCCGATTCCGCGCCAGCCGCGGTTCCGGTCCTTCCCTGCGCGCTCGGCATCGAAGCCGCGATCGCGCAGCACCAGGCCCAGCGCCCGCTTGGTCAACATGTCTTCGCCCGCCCCCTCGGCCCAGGCTCGATACGAGCGGTAGAGGTCGGCCGACGTGACGAATACACCGGGCGCGATCACGCACCGATCGGCCAGGAAGGCGCCGATCACGTCCTGCTCGGCGCGGTAGCTCGACGTCGCCGCCATGACAGCATCAGGCGGCTTCAGCCCGTCCCGTTGCCATTCGAGGCAGCCTTCAACGGCCCACGCGAGGATGCCGGGCAGGTCACCACGAAGCCGAGCGAGTAGGGTCCGGTCGCGCTCGGCTGCCGGGACCGTGACGTTGAACGGGATCAGGCGGAGCCGGCGCCAGATCGCCTCGTCGGTGCCGCGCACGGTCGGTCGATGGTTCGTCGCCAGCCAGAGCTTGCAAACCGGCTGGAACGTGAACCACTCGGCGCGCATGAACCGAGCCGACACGGTGTCGCCCCCAGTGAGTTCCTTGACGCGTACCTCGGCGAGCCGACGCCCTTCCTCGCTTTCGACGGCAGCAACGAAGCGGGCGCCGCGGAGTGCCGCCACGTCGTTCGGGATCGCGTTCTCCCGCTTCGCGAGCAACGTCTCTGCCTGCGTCTTGATGCCGTAGTCGCCGAGCATCGCGAGCAGCGCTTCGACGAACGTGCTCTTGCCGTTTGCTCCGGAACCCCACGCGAGGAAAAGGACCTGCTCGCCCGTCTCGCCGGTTAGCGAGTAACCCGCCGCGCGTTGCACGAACGCGCGCACCTCGGCGTCGGGAAGGATGCGCTCTAGGAACGCGCACCAGAGCGGCGCCTTCGCAGTCTCATCGAACGCGACCGGCGCCATCTTGGTAGCGAGGTCGGCGCGTCGATGTTCTCGTAACCTGCCCGTGGTCAGATCCAGCGTTCCATTCTCGACGACGAGCGCCAACGGGTCCGCGTCGAGGTCGCCGTGCGCAACCGGAACGCCCGGTTCGCTGCGTGCGAGCCCTATCATCGCGTCGATGCGCACACGGGATTCGCTCTTCCGCGCCCAGCTCACGAGCGCCTTTCGCTTCTCGGCGTCGCCGATCTGCGCGGCTTCGGCGTATGCGGCGCGTACAGTCGCCTTTGCGCGTCGCTGAACCTCCCCGCTCGTGTCGGGCGCGAAGCGTCGGCCATCCCAGGCGAGCCAGCGTCCCCACGTGTGGACGTGTCGCAGGTCTGCACCGTGCAGGCGCACCAGTCGCTCGGCGTTGCCGGTGTCGGTCGCCGGCTCGTCGTCAGCGTTGCCGATCTCGTGCTGCTGCTTGACCTGCTCGCTCGTGTCGCCCGCGACGTAGCGCATCACGCTATCGGCGATCGCATCCACCTCGGCCGCGCCCAGCGGCGGGTAGCAATGGCGGGCGTTCTCGCGGTGCAGTTCCTCGCGGATCTCGCGTTCCGCCATGCCGCGCCCACGCATCGCGCACCCGATCCGGTGCAGGTAGGCGTTGCGCTGCCCCTCGCCGATCTGGCGGCCGCCGCTGCTCGGCTTCATCGCCTTCAACGGCTCGATGATGCGCGCGAGGATCGCGGGCGGACACTTAGGAAGTTCGTCTAGGTCGGCAGGTAGTGATCGCTTCCACGTGTAGAACGATCCGGTCGCGTGCTGGCTCGGCTCGACGACGATCTGCGAACGCCCGGCCGAGCGAAGGTCAACCGAGATACCGGGCGCCAGCTCGGCCTTGACGGTGGCGTTGATCGCGAGGTCGGGCGGCACGGCGACAACGAAGTGCGCGCGGCCCACTCGCGACTCCTGCATCGGCGCATCGGGCAGCGCGCAGTCCAGCCACGCGACGGCTTCGATCGTGTCGGCGTCGAGCACGAGCACGCCCGGCGGGACGCACCACCCGACGTTCCCGCCACTCGCGACATGACGCGCGATCGCATCGACGTGTGCGTCGCGGTCGGCGCCGCTCGCCTGCCAACGCGCGACGGCTTCGGCGTTCCATCCCGCAACTTGGGGAACCTTGCCGGGATGGGCGCAGGAAGCGCCGCGGTGTTCGTGCGGCTTCGCGGGCGAGCAAAGCGGCGTCAGTAGGAACGCGAGCCGATCGGGATACAGCGCTTCATCGATCCACCGGCGAAGGTCGGCGACGTCGTGTCCGTCTCTGCGCGGTCCGGCCGTCATGCCGGCCAACCCGGCTCGCAATCGGTCTCGCGCGCCTCTAGCACGCCATCGAGCGCATCCGAGTAGGGCCGCTGCGCCGGTCGGATCGGCCCAGCGATCGGGCCGTGCCGCTCGGCCATGTCGAGCAGCTCGGCTTCTCGAGCGTCGAAGAACTCGGCGATGGCTTCACCGATCGGTTGGAAGTAGTCTCGCTTCATCGTTCATGCTCCGGCACCGCTTCCGCCTCGCCTGCAACAGCACGCGGGGCGGTGCCACTTCTGCGCCTAGGCGGCGCGGTTTGGCTCTGCGGGTACCGAGACGGTCTTGGCGTCAATGAATCGCGCGACGTCTTCGGCGCGATACTTCACGAGTCGGCCGAGGCGGACGTGGGCGGGTCCGCGGCCCTGCGCGCGCCAGCGGCGCAACGTGTCGAGCTTGATGTTCAGGCTAATGGCGGTTTGAGATTCAGAGAAGAGCGCGTCCATGCGTTGCTGCCTCCATACAGGAGCAGCCTACGCCGGCCGCATCGGACCAAGGCATGGCGAAAACTCAATCAAGGCATGGCGAAAACTACGCTCCTTCGAGGAGCCCGCGCGTTTCAGTGCCGTAGCGCGCTTCGATCGCATCCAGCTCGTCTGCAGACCAACCATGCGATCCGCGACGAACGCTGAGCGCCTTGCGGATCGTGTAGGGGCTGGGCATCGGCAGTTCTGGATCGAGCCTGATTTCGAGGCGCGCAGCTTCGACGAACGCGAGCGTGAAGCGCAGGAAGTCGCCGCCTTCCCTGCCCCTCAACCGACGGCTACTGGGGTGAGTGTAGGAGCGCGCCGCGCGCCGTCCTGAGAACTGTTCCCAAAGTGTCTTCGTATAGGTCACGATCAGGTCTTCAAAGTCGTACGGGCGGCGGCCGAGTTTCTCCGGAACTGGCCTCAAGGCAAGTTCGAGGAAAGATCCGCTCTCGGGTTCGGGAAACACTTCCTCGTCGCCGCAGCCGCAGTCGTCGTCGTCGCAGGGCTTCGCGGGGCTGCGTACGACGTCGTAGCAGCGCAAAACATCAAGCACCCATTCGACGCTGCGAACGAAAGCAGCGCGATCAGTCTCATCGAGCGTCAGTCCGCCTGCGCTCGCTGCGCAGAGGAACTCGTCCTCGTTCTCCAACATGGCACCCCCCAAAGCCGAGAACCGACTCGGCTGGGGTAGCGCGCCTAGTCGAGTTGCGTCGGCTAGGGTCGATTGTAGCGTGCTGGTGTCGGATGGGGTCAGCGGAGCGGGGATTCCTTGATGTCGGTCGGTGTCCTGCGCGTCGCAGTGCGAGGGGTGGCGTTCGCCGTTGCGTGGTTCGCCGCGAGCGGCGCGCACTCGGCTGGTCCCGTGGTGGGATGGGGCTCCAACAGCCTGGGAGAATCAACACCGCCGGCGTCGGTAGATGGCACGGAGGGCACGGCCATCGCGATCGCGGCTGGCGAGAATCACAGCTGCGCGATTCAGGCGGGCTCTAGAAAAGTCGTTTGTTGGGGCTACGACATCGACGGCCGTGCGACGCCACCCTCGTCAGTAGACGGAACTAACGGCACAGCTACGGCAATCGCAGTCGGCGGCGCCCACAGCTGCGCGATTCAGTCTGGTACACGCAATGTCGTCTGCTGGGGTAACGACGCCTACGGCCAGCCATCGCCGCCGCCGTCGGTCAATGGCACGACCGGCTCTTCCACCGCCATCGCAGCCGGTACCCACCACAGCTGCGCGATTCAGTCGAACACCGGGAACGTCGTCTGCTGGGGCGCCGACGTCTTAGGTGCGGCGACACCGCCACCGTCGGTGAACGGCTTTGCCGGCTCTGCATCGGGCATAGCGCTTGGGTACAACCTCAGCTGCGCGATTCGGAGGAACTTTAGAAATGTCGTCTGCTGGGGAGCGACGGCGTTCGACGCATCGACGCCACCGAAGAGCGTGAACGGAACAGATGGCACGGCCACAGCGATCGCGACCGGCGGCTATCACAGCTGCGCCATCCAAGCGGGTACCTCAAAAGTTGTTTGCTGGGGCCAGTCATCGTTCGGCGCAACGACACCGCCGCCGCTTCTGAAAGCCATCGCCATCGCTGCCGGCAGCAATCACAGCTGCGCGATTCAGGCTGACGCGGGAAACGTCGTCTGCTGGGGACTCGGCGACAACCAGCAGACGACACCGCCACCGTCGGTGAACGGAATGGAAGGGACGGCCACCGCCATCGCAACTGGCAGCTACTACACGCTCGCAATAGCGGCCCCCGAGCCCGCCGTGGCACTCATGAGCGCAGCGAGTCTCGGATCGTTGCTGGCGCTTACCCGATTGAAACGCGGCGGATGACCCGCCGCACAGCTAAAGGCATCCCATTTGGCGCCATCGGCTGGGCGGCACCTGCCGCTAGTCAGTGTCGTCTCGATGCCGCCGCCCAGGCCGAAATCGGCAAGGCAGCGTCGTCGCGACACTGGGCGGCTATAGACATCATCAATAAATGATGTCTCCTCGCGAGGGGGTTCCAATTTTTTTGTGGACTGGAGGTTGAGGCGCCTCGATGTGGGGGCCCCAACGGGGGGGGGGCCTGAGTGAGGGACCCAAAAGCGGGGTGCCCCCCGCCGCGAATCGTCGGCTCAAATCGCTACGTCGAGCGGCTCGCCTTCGCCTTGGATCGCGACCGGCGATCGAGCATGCGCACCGTGTCTCGTGCAAGGCCCTGCATCTCTTGCGTCGACAGCGACTTGAATGCCGTGCGCGCCTCGGGGCTCAGCCTCTCGAACGCCATGATCAACATCTTCCGCACCTTCCATCGAAGCAGATCGTCTCGTTCTTCCATGCTCGTTCTCTCCTTCGTCTCGTGCGACGCGGAGGGGCGTCGCGCGGGGGGTGCGCCTGGGGTGCGGGTGCGGGCTTCGGTCACCGTGTGCCGCATTCGTGCGAGTGCGTTGCCGAGCGCAGAGACGCAAGTGCGCGTCACTTCTTGCGCTCCGGTCTAGGTGCATGATCGGCGACCTCGGGCCGATCGAAGAGGCGTAGCGCGGGCGGGCGGCGTGAAGCTCTCTCCGGGCCGCTCGAGACTCTTCGCTGCCGATGAGCCGTGCCGGAAGCGGCAACACACTCTTTTCGAATTTCTCAAATCTCTCTGCCACCAACCCACTCAAATTTCGACCTAGTCATCAATGGAATGACTCGCTGCCGGCACTGCGCCGGCGAGAGAGAGAGAAAGGGCGTGCTGCGCGCCGCCCTTTCGGGGCTGATCATGAGGAGATCGAGATGAGAAAATTGTTCACGATGGCGCTGTGCGGACTCGGCCTGCTCGCGCTTGGTTCTACGGCACAAGCTGCACCGATTCTCGGCGAGATCCACTTCGCTGGGTTGTGGGCTCCGAGTGGCGGAACTTCGGCCGGGGACGCGACTGGAATTTCTTTCGTCAACTTCCAGCTCGTGTTGGACGGGACGGATGACTACGCGGGCCTGACCGGTACTGGAGTCACGTTCCAGGACTTCACGTTCAATCCTTTCGGTGGTCCCGTCGTTCCGCTCTGGTCCTTCTCGAGCGGCGGACTCGACTACAGCTTCGATCTGAACGAGATCGTCGTGACGTACCAGGATTCCACCCAACTCGGCCTGCGCGGAACGGGCGTCCTGCACATCGTCGACACGGACCTGAGCGATGGCGACCAGGGCCGGGATGACACGGACGCGGCCTTCGACTTCACGGGGAACCAGGGTTCCCGACTGTTCTCGTTCTCAGCAGACAACGTGGCCGTTCCCGAACCGACGACCGTCGGCCTGCTCGGGCTCGGCCTGATCGGATTGACGGCAGCCGGCAGCAAGGCCCGCCGCGCCGCCTGACGCCTACTAGGGCGTTTCGGTTTCGCACAGAGCGAGACCGTCCGCATATACGGACGGTCTCGCTTTCGTTTGTAGAGGCTCTCGGTGTAGCTTGCGTTCGCTTGCAATCGCTGACCATGGGAGGCATCAAATGAGGTTCCGAGTCGCAGGGTTCTGGGTCGCGCTGCTGCTGGCCCCGCTTGCACACGCGCAGGACGCATTCGTCGTGCCGAGTGCAAACGAGGCAGTCGAAGGTGACTCGAACAACACGATCCCGTTCACCATCACGGGCGGCAACGTGCGCTACCAGCAGGTGTATGTCGACGGTGACATCCCTGCGGCTCCGTTCACGATCTACGGCATCGCGTTCCGGCCCGACGCGCTGCAGCCGAGCTTCAGCTTCGAGATTCCCGACATCGACATCTATCTCGGCATCACGGAAGCGAGCACGGACCCGAGCACGACCTTCGCGTCCAACATCGGTTCCGTCTACACACTCGTCGCGTCTGGGCCGCTCGCGCTCGCGAGCGCTGCGAGCGGGCCCGTGGGCGGCCCCCTCGCCTTCGACATCGAGATCTGGTTCGACGAGCCCTTCGCGTACGATGGTGGGAATCTGCTGCTGGACGTATTCGTGCAGCCGTACGGAGCGAGTGGCGAGCTCTTCGATGCGGTGAACCTCAACCCGGATCCGATAAGCCGCGCGTTCTCGGCGGCCTTCGCCAGTGGCAGCGTGACCGCGTCGACGGGGTCCGTCGACTCTCAGGGTCTCGTGACGAAGTTCATGCTCGTGCCGGAACCGGCCGGACCCGCGGTTGCGGCGCTGGCAGCGCTTGCGGCGCTGATGCGGGCGCGCCGGCACGGATCGCGCGAGGTTGCGCGCTAATCCGCGCGCACGCGGCGCGCCGCGCGGATCGTCGCGCGGATCTTGGCGAAGAAGACGTCTTGGTTTCGAATCGAGCGAGGCTGTCCGGATTCCGGGCGGCCTCGCTCTCGTTCGTGAGCGCGCCGCGCGCTCGCTCTCAGCGCTCGAGCCCGGACAGACGCGAAATTCCGAGCAGATACTTCGAGCACTTGCCGAGGCGGAACGGCAGCTTTCCGGCGATCTGCTTCGCAGCGCCATCGTCCTCGACCGCGTACTTCAGCTCGAGCACCGTCACGCCGGTTTCCGAGAACTGCGACAGCGCGCCGAGCGCGCGATGGCCGACGCTTTCGAAGCGCAGCGCCGAGTCGATCGTCAGCCGGAAGCGCTTGTCGGCGGAGAGCAAGTAGCGACGCTCGTAGCGATTGAAGAGTGCGGGCCGGGATCCCCCGATGAACTCGGCAACGGCGGGATCATCGATGCGGGCGAGAGCGTCGCGACGCACCGGCTCGAAGTCGAAGTCGGGACCGTACGCGAACGGCGCGAGCGGGAACGCCAACTTCGTGCCGACGATGCCACGCTTGCGTTTCACCTCGAGGATCGGCTTCGCGATCGTTCCGCGGGCTTCGCCGTACCAGCGGATGCGAAACTTCTGGCGCCTCGACGCGCCATCGCGATGCGTGCGAAAACTCTGCAGATCGACCTGATCCAGATAGACGTTGTTGATGGATCGCGTCGGGAACGCCACGCGAAAACACGCGGGATGGAGCCGCACGATCAGCTCTGCCTGGGCGAGCGGAATGCCGCCCGCCTCGAACTTCCGCTCGTAGCGCCAGCTGGAGTCAGGGCTGTGCGGCAACGGGTGCGGTCTGGCCATACAAGATCTTCTGGATGTTTTGTTCGTCGCTGGCCGGCAGTCGAACGCCATCGACGGTGACCTGCGAGCCGACCTGGATCAGATTGTCGCTCGTCATTTCCTCGATCAGGAAACCGGTGACGCGCACGGTCGCCGGGCCGTACTCGGGCTTCTTCTGGAATGCGGCGATGCCCCAGTTACATGCGCGCAGCGTCAGATCGTGGACGGTGAGCGTGGATCGATCCTTGCTCGCCACGCCGACGTTGGCCGAAACCACCGTGACACGATTCGCGGTCACGTCGCTCGCCTCGCCGACGCTGATGCCTTTGTCGCCGGCGCGTTCGACCCGGATGTTGTCGAGGTTCGCGACGCTTCCCGACACGTCGATCGCGTCGTTGGTCAGATCGTAGAACTGGCTGTTCGTCACTGCGGCGTCGCAGAAGTCGCAATCGAACGCGTCGGAGAGCGTGTCGCGGAAGACGCTGGCATCGACGCGTACGCGGCTGCGGATCACGTTCAGTGCATCCTCCGCCGGGTTGCCGGCGAACTCCGATGCAATCACCGTCACGGGCGATTCGTAGAACGTCACGGCGCCGGTGAGCGACCAGCCGGTTTCGTTCACCGCCCGCAGGCCGCGGAAGATCACGTGCTCGACGACCGACTCGCCGCCCGCCTGCAACACGATCACGCCCTGCCCTGTCGCATCGCTGGAGAACACTTCGATGGGGCGCTCCGCGCTCGCGCGCCAATCGAGCGGCGAGCGCGAGATGATCTTCGCCCCGTGCTGCAGATCGAGTCGCGTGCCAGGGCCTGCGCGCAACACGAGACCGGGCGGCGCGATGAAGTCTTCGGCGAGCACCCACGAACCGGCCGCGATCGTCGCGGTGCCGGCCGCGATGTCCACCGCGACAAACGGGAAGCGCTCGAGATTCGCTGGCTTGTGGGCCGCGTCGATCATTTCTCCCGTCGCTGCGAACGGCGAGTAGGGCGAAAGCTGCGCCGTCTGTGGGTTCGCGCTGCCGAAGAGGCGCCAGCGGACCTGCAAGCCATCAGCGGTCGTGACATCGGCGGGCAGCGCGACGCTCGCCTTCTCGAAGCGGACGAGTTCTCCGTAGTGTCGCGGGTCGAGCGGAAGTGGCGCCGGCAGAGCGACGAAGCGCGCCGGACCCGCGTCGCTCGCTGGAATCTCGACGCCGAGTACTTCCACGGGAAACATCTGCAGGTTGCCGACTTCCAGCGCGAGCTCTCCGTTCGCGAGGCGCACGGTGTTTGCGCGGACGCCCGCAATCGGTTGGAGCAACGAGCGCAGATACGATTGATTACGACGCAATAGTGCGACGGGAACCTCGATCTGCGGGAACTCGCGTTGCACGATCCGCAGCGCCTCCTCGAGATCGGGCGCGAGATCGCGGAGCAGGTCATCGAGATAGGACGGTTCGGCGACGCGCTCCAACTCCGCCATGTAGAGCGCGAAGAAGTCGCGGTCGGCGAATAGTTTCGCCCGAAACGGCCGCGCTTCGACGACGGTCCGACCGTTCAGATCGCGCACCAACTCTTCGGTTCCACTCGGAGCCCCGAGCCGCGTGGACTCGGCGTCGAAGCCGATCGGTTCGAGTCGCAACGTGACCGGATTGAAGTAGAAGCGCATGTTGTGCCAACGCGAGCCGTGCTCTGCGCCCATCAAGTCGGTGAGCGCGAAGAACCTGGCGAGCAGCTTCGCGTCGAAGACCTCGCTGGTGCGCAGCTCGCCGCGGCGGAAGCTTTCGAGCATTTGCACGGCGTGGAGGTAACTCTTGCGCGCGTCGGGGTCGGCGAGCGTCTCACTGGTCTTGAAACCATCGACCGAACTGGCCTCGTAGGCGCCGTACCCGCTCGACGTGATCCAGCCCTCGATCGGCATCACCTGGTCGTGTATCTCGCGCCACATCAGCTCCTCGTCGAAGCGCAGCAGCGGCCCGTCGCGGCGCCGTTTCTGCTCGACGAGCTGCTTCTCGAAATGTTCCTCGAGAGCGTAGATGCCGAGGTGTTTGCCGTTCAGCGTCAGATCGACGAACTCATAGCGGAGTCCGAGGACGCCCTCGCGCAGCAGCGCGCGATGAAAGATCCACTCGTCGAGATAGTTGCGCGTGGCGGGGTGTTGCAGCGAGAAGCGCTGCAGGCCGCGCAAGGTGTGCTCGCCCTTCACGTCGACGCGAAACGACCACTTCTCGCCTTGCAGATGCTGAACGGTGTCGCCCTTCAGGCGGAGCTTCACCTTCACGTCTTCGTCGCCGCTGCGGATCGTCGCGGGCACGTAGTCTTCGCTGCCCGCGAAGAGCGCGTTCTGCTCGAGCGCATGCTCACGCTGGAAGGCGAGCTTCTGGAACTCGTCGAACTTGACGTCGATCTCGATGCGCGGCGGGGTCGTGAAATGCGCGCGCGCCCAGATCATCGGCGCGGCGAGACCGCGTTCCAGCAGCGGGCGCACCGCGATTCCGTAGAAGCCAGTTGCATGCGTGGCCGCGCCGATCGAGAACACGAGCCCGGACCACGCCGCGAGCAGCGCGAGAATGAAGATCTCCCGCCGTGCTCCGCGCAGCCGCTCGAGAACGCCCCGCGTGCGGGGCCGGACGATCCGCATCTACAGGATGCCTTCCTGGTCGACGAAGCTCAGCGAGATCGCTCCGCTCACGGCCTGCAGCGCCTGCTTCGCGCGATCGAGCTGCTCGTAGCTCGCAAAGCTCACGCGGTACGAGACCTCGATGCCGTCTTCGAGTTCGTCGAAGCGCTTCAGATCGAGACCGGCACAGTGTTCGCGCAGCGTCTCGGTGATGCCGCTGAGTGTCGCGCGATTCTCACCGCGCTGGCGCACCGTGAGATAGAGATTCGCGCCCTCGGCGGCGACACCAGAGCGTGCACGCAGCCACAGAATCACAACGATCATCGCGTAAGCGCTGATCGTCACGAGCCACTGGTTGGCGCCGAGTCCGAGTCCGACCGCGAGCGCGAGAAAGAGATAGACGAGCTCTTCGGGTTCCTTGATCGCGGTGCGAAAGCGCACGATCGAGAGCGCGCCGACGAGTCCGAGCGAGAGCGCCAGCGACGACTTCACGATCGTGATGACCATCATCGTGGTCATGCCGAGCGCGACGAAATTTCGGCCGAAGTTCTCGCGATTCGAGAGCGCCTGCCCGTAGCGCTGATAGAAGAGACCGAGCAGCCAGCAGAGCAACGCCGTCGTCAGCAGCGCCGGCAGGAACTGGTAGATGGGCACCGTCGGGGTGCTCTCCAACAGGAAGCGTTGGAGGTCGGTGATGCTCTGGATCGCAGACGGATCATTCATGGATGCGCTCTTCCCGGCGATGGCGCGCGAACGGGCCGCCGCTGCTGTGGGTGCCCTGCAAATTCAAAAAGGCCTCACTCTTCCGTAACACTCCCGGGGGGGGCGAGCCAACTCGAGCGTGAGGCGACGCAGGCGATTCCCGACCCGCGTTCTCGGCAACTCTGGTGGCAGACTTGCTCATTTTCTACGCGGGACGACGTGCGCTCGTGGGCCGCGGCGATGCACGCGATGCCGGCGCCGCGCGTCGATGGCATGCTGATCCAAAACGAGGTGAATGTGGGCGCAAAGACCGAGACCGTGCGGCTCGAAGCGGCACAGCCGCATCACGCTCCGCTGCTCGCCAATCTGCTCGAACTCTATGTGCACGATCTCTCGGAGATCTTCTCGATCGAGATCGGTGCGAGCGGCCGCTTCGGCTACGACAAACTGCCCTTGTACTGGCAGGAGCCCATGCGCCGCTTCCCATTCTTGATCCACGCCGGCGCGCACGTCGCAGGCTTCGCGTTGGTGACGCGCGGTTCGCCCGTGACCGACGACCCCGACGTTCTCGACATCGCCGAGTTCTTCGTGCTGCGCCGCCATCGGCGGCAGAACGTCGGGCGAAGGGCCGCCTTCCAGCTCTGGGATCGGCTGCCCGGGCAGTGGATCGTGCGCGTCTCGCTCGGCAATCGCCGCGCGTTGCCGTTCTGGCAATCGATCCTCCGCGACTACAGCGGCGGCGCGCTAGTCGAAACGCGAAGTGCCGGGACGCCCCACGATTGGTCGGTACTCGCGTTCCACACGCCCGGCTCGGCTGCGGTCAGCAGCTGACGCGTACGCAGCCCCGCCGAATCGAGAACGCCGAAGGTGACCTCGCGCGATCTGTCGCCGGCTTGGCTAGTTGCCCCCGGTCGGCGTCGGGCAGCTGCCGTCCAGCGAAGCGATCCACGCGGCAACGGCCATCGTGCCTTCCTCGTGAACGACGCTCTTCGAGAGCTCCGGCATCTTGATCTGCGGCCCCGTCGAGGCGAGGCGGTAGATCATCACCGAGAGATCCGGCTCGCCGGGCACGATGTCGTAATCGAGACCGCCCGCGCCAGGACCGGCGGAGCCGGGGCGCTTGCAGACGCCGACCGCGTTGCCGAGCGGACGACTCGCTTCGAGAAAGAGGCCCGTGAAGCGCGCGCGACCAGCCGGGTTGTGGCAGTGCGCGCAGTTGCTCTCGAGGTATCCGCGCGCGCGCGCTTCGACCGTGCCGTCGTTCGGATCGCTCCACAGCGGGAGGCGCGGAACGACGCTCGGGTCGCCCGGCGCACCGGCGAGGATGCCAATGTCGGTCCAATGCGCGAGCTGGTTCTCGACGACGCCGCCGCCGTAATCGAAGTCGCGATTCAGCAGGCGCGCTTTCGGGCCGATCGGCTCGTCGCCGTTCGCGCCGGTGTGGCAGCGACTGCACTGTGCGGTGTTGGGAACCTGGTAGCGGGTCGTGCGCGGCGTGCCGTCGGTGGCGATCCACTCGACATCCTTGGCGCCGCCGCCGAGCGCGAGCAGCGCCTCGGTCTTGTCCTCGTTCCAGATGTAGGCGCGACCCTTCCAGCCGTCGGCGCGGCGGATCAATAGCCGCGTCTCGACGACATCCGTGCCTTGCACCTGCGGTGCGCGCAGGTCGTGCGAGAACGTGAAGGTCTTCGAAATGATCGTTCCGACCGGGAACTGGAAGACGCCGTTCGCGTCATAGCTCGCCTGCTGGCCGACAGGGATGTAGACGATGCGGTCCTTTTGCGCGTAATCCGAGAAGAGCGGCGTCGTCAGATCGAAGGGCGTGCCGCCCGCGTTCGGCGCCGAGCGCGGCTCCGTGGGATCCTGGTAGAGGCGGTAGTCCGCGAGCGACAAGCAGTCGAACTCGGCGGCGTTCCAATTGACGCCCGCCGTCGCGAGTGTGCCGGGCTGGCAGGCCGCGGCGACTTCTTCGGGCGTGTACGGATCGGGGACGATCGGCGGGACGGACATCGCGGCGAGCACCGTCGCATCGCGCCGCGGGTGCGCGCACAGATGCAGGTCGCCGGTGTAGCGCGTGCCGCCAATCGCGCGCGGCGTGCCGAATATCGCGGGTCCGTTGTCGCCGTAGTTGTCGGTGGCGCAGACCTCGACCGAGTCCGGGAGCGTGAGGTCGGCCTCTCGCATCGTGGGGTCGAGGAAGATGTTGTCGACTGTGATGTCGGGAATGCCTGCCGGCAAGAACGCCTGGTGGATGATGATGCCCAGATCGCCAACAGGGGCGTAGCCGCCGTCCGCCAACTCGTTGTCGTGGATATCGATCCGCTCGGGATACGGGTTGTAGTCGGGATCGCTGAAAGGAACCTGCGTGAGAAGGAACGAGACCGTGACGATGTTGACCGTCTGGTGGTCCCGAATGATGTTGCTGAAGATCTCGACGTTGTCCGTGGCGAGGATGATCATGCCCGTGCCGGGCGGCACGAGCGCGACGGTGCCGCCATTCGCGAAGTTCTCGTGATTGTTGCCGATGATGAAATTGGAGAACACGCGCGTACCGCGACAATCCGGTTGGTCCTTGGCCGGATCCGTGTGGGCGCGGCAGCCGTAGTACTGCAGACCCGGGTTGTCGAAGACGAGCAGACCGCCCGTGTTGTCGGTGGCGTAGTTCAGATAGACGTCGGCGTTCTTCGAGTTCTCGATCTCGATGCCGGCGACGTTCTCGAACGCACGGCTGCGACGCACGATGATGCCGTCGGACTGACCGACGTAGATACCGGCATCCGACGAGCCGCGGACCTGAGAATTGTCGACGAGCACATTCGTGCACTGCACCGGATAGATCCCGTAGGCCCCGTGCAGATTGTCAGGTGACGTATTCCACTCGACGTGCAGGCCCTGGAACACCACGCCGTCGGCGCCCTCGACACGCACGCCGTCACCCTTCGGGTTCAGGACGCGCATGTTCTGGATCACGAAGCCGTCTTCGGTGCCGAGAATGCCCTGTGCGCCGGTCTGCTGACCGGTGAAATCGAGCGTCGTCGCGAGCGGTCCGCGGCCGCGCAGCACGATGTGCGACGTCGCAACGATCAGCTCGTCGTCGAACGCCCAGTTCCCGGCCGGAAACTCGATGATCGTTCCGGGCTTGGCCTGCTGCAGCGCCTCGCGCGCCTGGAACTCGATGTCGGTCCCGGGCACCAGCCGAATCACCGTGTAACCGGGGAACTCGAGTTGGGGGAAGCACGAGGAGGGCGCGAAGGCGGCGACCATGGGGAAGAGCAGCAACGCGATGAGAGCGGGCTTGATCAGGCGCACAGAGTTCTCCGATTGGTCCGGGGAATTGCCCCCGGCGCAGCTGAACAGGTGGTTTACCACGAGGTCGGTGTCGCCGCGTTGAAAATCGCTTGGGCCGACCGATCGGTCGGGCCGGATTATCCCAGGGCGCTTGGAGTTTTACAAGCCCTCGTTCAGGCAACTCCGCTGAGCGCCGATAGCAAGCGCGGTCGAGCCTGCTTCCTCAGGGTTGCTTCAGGAGATGGGAACGAGATGGATGCGGACGCAATCGAGGACGGCCGCGACGCAACACCGGGGCCGATCCGCGTGCTGCTCGTCGGTCCCCGCTCGGCCGACGTCGAGCTGCTGCGCGCCATGCTCGAACACGCTCGCGAAACCAAGGTCGTCGTCGCCCACGCGGTCAATCTGCAGCACGCCTTCGAGACGCTCGAGCGCAACGAAGTCGATGTGCTGCTGATGGATGTCGGCGCGGGCAGCCCGCGCGAGCTGGTCGCCGTTTCGCAGGCGCGTGTGCGCGCGCCGCTGGTGCCGGTCGTGGTGATGGTGGACAGCGACGACGAGGCGCTCGCGCTGAAAGCCGTCGAGGTGGGCGCGCGCGGCCATCTGATCAAATGCGCGCTCAGCCCAGGTGCGCTGGTGTGGAGCATCCAGCACGCGATTCGCAATCAGCGCATGTTCGTGGAACTCAACATCGCGCGGGAGCGGGCGCGGCAGCTCGCCACCTACGATCAGCTCACCGGCTTCGCGAATCGTTCGCTCTTCCAGGATCGCCTCGATCAGGCCGTCGCATCGGCGCGGCGCAATCGCCAGAAACTCGCGGTGCTCTTTCTCGATCTCGACGAATTCAAGCTGATCAACGACTCGCTGGGACATCTGTCGGGCGACGCGCTGCTGCGTTTCTCCGCGCAGCGCATCGCCACCTGCTTGCGCAAGAGTGACACCGGCGCGCGTCTGGGCGGCGACGAGTTCGCAATTCTGCTCACCAATCTCGCGGACGAGGCGGACGCCGGTCGCGTCGCCGAGAAGATGATCTCGGTGATGCGCCAACCGATCAAGCTGAAAGATCGCGAGCACCTGATCACCGCGAGCATCGGCATCGCCGTCTTCCCGCGCGACGCCGCATCGTCCGAGGATCTGCTGAAGCACGCGGATACGGCGATGTACGCGGCCAAGAGCGGCGGACGCAATCGCTACACCTTCTTCAAGCAGGGTCAGAGCGGCGAAGGCGTCGAGCGCACGGCGCGCGAAAGCAGATTGCGCTCGGCGCTCGAGAGCCACGAGCTGGCGCTCTTCTATCAGCCGGTCATCGACGCGACACGTGGCCGCGTGATCGGCGCCGAGGCGCTGATCCGCTGGCGTCATCCCGAGCTTGGGTTGATGCTGCCCGCGCAATTCCTGGGCGTCGCCGAGGAATCGCAGCTGATCGTGCCGATCGGCGAGTGGGTGTTGCGAAGCGCTTGCGAGCAGGCCGCGCACTGGCAGAAAAGCGGCCACGAGGGCTTCCGGATCGCGGTGAACGTCTCACCGCACCAGTTCCAGTCCGGCAATTTTGTTGCCATGGTGCGCGATGCGCTGCGCGACACTGGACTGCGACCCGACTCGCTGGAACTCGAGATCACCGAGCGCAGTCTTCTCTCGGGCGGTCAGCGCACGCTCGCGCAGTTCGCGATGCTGCGCGGCCTGGGCGTGCGGATGGCGATCGACGACTTCGGCACCGGCTACTCCGCGCTGGCGTACTTGAAGCAACTCCCGATCGACGTACTGAAGATCGATCAGTCGTTCGTGCGTGCCGTCGCGACCGATCCCGCCGACGCCACGATCACGTCGATGATCGTGCAGATGGCGCGCGCGCTGAACCTCACCACGATCGCCGAAGGCGTCGAGACGACCGAGCAGATGCAATTGCTCGCCTCATACGGCTGCAATCGCATGCAGGGGCATCTGTTCAGCGAAGCAGTGGAGTCCGAGATCTTCGCGACACTTTTCTCGGTGCCGCCGTTCTGGTGGATGCGAAAGAGCGCGCAGATCCCTGCCTAACCCCGCATCTTGCGGTGGAGCAAGAGCAGCAGCATCGATCCCGCGACTGCGATCGCGAGACTGCCGAAATTGAAGCCGGTCACTGAGCCGAGACCGAGCCGCGACGCGAGGAAGCCGCCGACCAACGCGCCTGCGATCCCGATCAGGACGGTGATCACGAAACCGCCCGGATCCTTGCCCGGAAGAATCCACTTGGCGAGCACACCAACGACGAGTCCGAGCAGAATCCACGAGAGAATGCCCATGCGCGGTACCTCCTTTCGATCAGCATTGCATCGGTCCTGGTGCAGTGTCACGCAGAATCGGGCCGCGTTTGCGCAGGTCGCGAGCAGCACGCGTGCAGATGTGGCCGCGACGCTCAAGACCCCCCCGCGCGCGAGCCGATGCAGCCTGCAATGTCGCTGACCTTGCTCTGCGCCGACCCCGATCGCGATCTCTGCCAGTTGCTGGCGCGCGCACTCGGCGCGGATGGATGTCGCGTAATCGTCGCGCACGATGGCGACGAAGCGCTCGAAGCGATGGGACGGCGCCCGCCCGATCTGGCGCTGCTCGACATGACGCTGCCGAATCGCGATGGACTCGCCGTACTCGAGGCGATGCGGAACTCCGCGAGTCCCGCCGCCGCCGTTCCGGTGATCCTCTGGAGCGTCGCTCCGTGCACGCCCGAACAGATCGAACGCGCGCGGAAACTAGGCGCGTCGGCGCTGCTGCGAAAACCGATCCCGCTAGATGCATTGCTCGCGCGCGTGACCAAGCTGCTCGCGCGCGAACGCGACGGCCGCGCCGTCGATGCCGCGCGCACGACGACCACGGCACGCGTGCGTCGCAGCACGCCGCTGCGCGGCTCGCTGGAAAGCCTGCCCTTCCCGGCGCTCTTGCATCAGGCCCATGGCCTGCGCGCGAACGGCGTGCTGCATCTTCGCAGTGGCGAGAAGCGCAAGGAAGTCGAGCTCTGCGACGGGCGCCCCGCTGCGGTGCGCTCGAATCTGCCGAGCGAGCGCCTCGGCGATTGGCTGTTGCGATCGGATCGCATCGAACCCGCCGTCGTCGCCGAGTCCGCGCGCCGCTTGTTGCGCGGCGAGGGGTTGCAAGGTCAGATCCTGGTCGGCATGCAAGTGCTTTCCGAGGAGGATCTCGGTCGCGCTTTGCGCGAGCAGGCGAACGAGAAGCTGCTGGAGATCTTCGAGTGGACGAGCGGAGAGTTCGCGCTCGCCGTCGGCGCGCAGCTCCAACGCGCCACGGCGCTTCCGCTGGCCGGCAGCGCCGCCGATCTGATCCGCACCGGTGTACGCACCCGGTTGCCACTGGAGCGAATCGACGCGGTGCTGGGCTCGCATGCCAACGACACGATCGTGCCGAGCGCAAACCCCTTCTACTCGTTCCAGGAAGTCGCCCTCGGCGATGACGAACGCGCGCTGCTCTCCGCCTGTGGCCGCGGACTCGCGGCGGGTTCGCTGCTCGAGAAACCCGAGCGACTGCGGCGCGCGGTCTACGCACTGCTCGAGATCGGGATGCTCGAGGTCCGCGACGGCGCGACATTCCGCAGCGGCGGCCCCGCTTCCGTCGTGCGACTGCACGGCGAGCCGCACGCGCTGCGACCTCGCAACGAGGACGCGAAGACGCCGCCGCCCGCGGTCGTCGCGCGGACTCCGCGTTCGCAGGCGGAGCCCGTCGTCGCAGAGGATCACTCGCACTACGCGGCGGATCACGAACAGCGGATGGCACTGACCGCAGTGCTCGAACGCCTGTCGAAGCCGAGCCCGTTCGAGAAGCTCGGCGTCGCGCGCGACGCCACTGAATCCGCGATCCGCTCCGCCTATGTGAACCTCGCGAAAGAGACGCACCCGGATCGCTACGCGAAGGCCAGCCGTGCCGTACACGATCTCGCCGAACGCGCCTTCCGCGAAGTGACGAACGCCTTCGAGCTGCTCTCGGATCCGGTGACGCTCGCGACGTACCGCGTCGATCCGGAGCGCGATCGCAAGGAAGCCCACGCGCTCGATGAAGCGCAGCGTGCGATCGCGGCCGAGCGCGCGTTCCAGAAAGGCGAGGCGCGGCTGCGCTCGCATGACTGGGCGGGCGCACTCGGACACTTCGAACGCGCCGTCGAGCTCTTCCCCGACGAAGGCGAGTATCTCGCCTACTGCGGCTGGTGTTACTACCTGACGCACGGCCACGACGAGGTCGTCTTCAAGAAGGCCTTCGAGCTGGTCAAGCGCGGCGCGAAGCTCGCCCCCGATCGCGAGAAGCCTTACCTGTTTTTGGGTCGCCTCTGCCAGGCCGCCGAGCGCCTCGAACTCGCCGAGCGCATGTTCATGAAGGCCGTCGAGTGCCGACCCGACTCGATCGAAGCGCTGCGCGAGCTGCGCCTGCTGCAGATGCGACGCCCCAAGCGCGGGCTGCTCGGTCGTCTGCTGCGCCGCCCGGCACCGGCCAGCGAGCGCAAGCCGAGCAATCGCAAGCGCCCCAGCTAGACCGAGGATCGACGGCCGTGTCCCCAATTCTGGGGACACCGATGAGTCGGGCTGCGAGGAACCATCCAACCGGTTGGTTGTGTGGTCTGCTCTTCTCGCGCCCTCGCCCCCGGTCGTCCAACCTCAGTCACGGAACCGCTTCGGCGGCCCATGGAAGATTGGGAGCGAGGGCGTCCTGCATCTTCGCTTCCCGCTGACGCGCAGCCTCGATCGCATCGAGCAGTCGCTGGCGCGCCGGTGCAACTGCGACCAGCGGCGTGGCGCGCAAGCGCTGCACTTCGTCCGCGCTGTACGGCACGAAGCTGGCGGGCAGGTTCGCCGCGTCGAAGCGGCGCAACGTCCAGTCGAGCAGAGCGGCGAGATCGGCGTCCGTGAGCCCCGCGTTCGCGACGCCCGGCACGCGCACCAGATACGCGCGCCCCTCCGGAACGCGCAGGAACCTCGCCACCGAAGCCGCGAGCGCCGGCACCTTTCCTGGCGAGCCGGAACCATCCGCGAGATGACAGCCCTCGCAGTGCAGCGTGTAGTTGATGTCGGGCGACCCGCCGCGCGCAGGCGCTGCACTACACGCGATCGCGATCAGCACGATCAGAGCGCGCACGCGAACTACGACTCGGTCGCGACGCCGAGCACGATCGCCACCGTGCTGTTGTAGGCCGCCGTCGAGGTTCCCATGCACCAATTGATGTCGTTCGATTTGCCGGCGAGATAGACGGGGCGGTCGCCCTCGTTGCGGTTGCACATGCAGCGACCGCAGAAGCTGTTCCCGCAACAGTCGTTGTACGAGATGATGTAGTCCATGCCGTCCACCGGGTGACGACAGGTGCCGATCCACGTCACGCGCGACATCTCGGTGCCGGGCGGACAACTCGTGTGGGTGCCGCCGCAACACGCGGACAGGAAGCCGTCGATCGAGCAGTAGCGCCAGTACTCACAGTGACCGGGATCGCCCGCCGCTCCCTTCAGCTTCGATTCGTCGGGCATCGCTTCGCGCGCGCCCTCGGCGCCCGCCCGCGCGACGGGCAGCAGCGGCAGCGAAGCGGCGCCAAAGATCGCAACGCCGAAGCGCGCGAGAAAGCCGCGTCGCGACGTGGTGCGCGCGAGGCGCCGCGCGAGCGCTTCGAACACTCCATCGACGTTGCGTTCCGCCATCGACTAAGCCGCTCCCTTGCGCTCGCGCGCCACCCATTCCTGGATCGACGCGACACCGAGCGCCTTCGCCTCGAGCAGACTCTCGAGATGCTCGCGCGAGTTCACCAGACCCGACGCGCGAACGACACCAGCCGCATCGATCAGCACGGCCCACGGCAACTTGCCGACGCGATACGCGACGCCGAGCGGCGCCGACAGCAGATACGGAAACATCAGTCGCTCGCGCTGGACGAACGCCTCGTGCTCGGCGCGCGGACCGTCGCTGGCCAGCAGCACGCGCAAGCGACCGGATTCGGTGTTCGCAACTGAGCCGAGCACCGGCAACAGAACCTTGCAGACGGGGCAGCTCGGCGACAGGAAGAAGAGCAGCGTGTCGAGACCGTCGGATGCGGGCGCGCCGATCGTGTGCGCGACACCGGCGAGATCGAGCGCCGTGACGACGGGAGCCGCGACGCCCACCTTCGCGCCCGAAGCGAGCGAAAGCGCGCCGGCAATCCGGCACGGTGAAGGGGGTGCGATCGAGGCGCGGGGTATAGATGTCCTGGCCTAACGTGAGCGTGGTGAGGCGACAGGCGCCCTTGGGAATCAGCGTGCTGCAGTCAGGTGTGGCGGAGGCGAAGCGCTTCCCCCACCACGGCGCGGACCACGTCAACAGGGTGGCACGAACGCCGTTGGTGTACTCTTCGTCCGGTCGGTGGGCGGGGTGTACCCAGAAGTTGTAGGCGTCGTTGTCCAGTTGGAGCGCGGGACGCCACGCCTGCGCGTGCGCGGGAGGCGCGGCGCCCAACGCCAGCGCGGCCACGACGATCACATACCGCACTATCCACTGCCGCACTTCGCCGACCAACTCAGTTGAACGCGTTGAGGCCGGTCACAGCCTGTCCCAGAATCAGCGAGTGCACATCGTGCGTTCCTTCGTACGTATACACGCTTTCCAGATTCGCCATGTGCCGCATCGACGCGTACTCCGCCAGGATCCCGACCGCGCCAAGCAGCCGGCGCGCCTCCCGCGCGATGTCGGTCGCCATGTCGACGTTGTTTCGCTTGGCGAGAGACACCTGCTGCGGCGTGTATGACCCCGCATCCTTCAACCGACCCAGATGCAACGACACCAGTTGCGCCTTGACGATCTCCGTGAGCATGTTGGCCAACCGCTGCTGTTGTAGCTGGAAGCCAGCAATCGGCCTGTCGAACATCACGCGATTCTTCCCGTAGGCAACGGCCTCTTCAAAGCACGCCAGTGCCGCCCCGATCGCGCCCCAGCTGATGCCGTATCGCGCCTGCGTCAGGCACATCAGCGGCGACTTGAGCCCCCCCGTCCCAGCCAGGATCGCGTCGGCCGGCAAGTGCACATTGTCGAACACGAGTTCGCTCGTGTCCGACGCCCGCAGCGACAGCTTCCCCTTCTGGTCCCGCGCCGTGAAGCCGGCCGTGTTCGTTGGGACGATGAAACCACGAATCGAACTCGAGTCCTTGTCGCCGTTCGTCTTTGCCCAAACGACGGCGATCTGCGCCGTCGAACCGTTCGTGATCCACATCTTGCTGCCGTTGAGAATCCATGTGCCGTCGCTCTGCTCACTGGCCATGGTGATCATGCCCGACGGGTTCGATCCGAAGTCCGGCTCTGTCAGCCCGAAGCAACCGATGACTTCACCCTTTGCCATACGGGGGAGCCAACTTTGCTTCTGTTCCTCCGAGCCGAAGGCGTAGATCGGATACATCGCGAGCGCACCCTGCACGGAAGCGAACGACCGGATCCCCGAATCACCGCGCTCGAGTTCCTGCATGATGAGCCCATACGACACGTTGTTGAGCCCAGCACAGCCGTACGCCTCCGGTAAATTGGCGCCAAAAACGCCCAGCTCGCCCATCTCCGGGATCAGCTCCTTCGGGAAATGCCCTTCGACGTAGCACTTGCCGATGATCGGAATGACTCGCTCGTCGACCCAACCCCTCACACTCTCGCGAACCGCGCGCTCCTCTTCGGAGAGCACGCTATCGATGTTATAAAAGTCAGTAATGGTCATAGGGTCGAAAGGTAGTCGGGCTCCTGCGCGCTCGGGGCGCGCGGGCTCGTCACTTTCGCGCCACGCATGTGCCCGCCCAGTGCCCCCGCTGCGCCGGCCAGCAGCGCGGGAAAGACGATGGCCAGCGCAATGAGACCCGCCGTTGGAAGCTGCATCGCTCCCGCCAAGCGCCACGCAAGGACGTCGATTGGGAGACCGATCAGGCGATACGAGAGCAGAATGCCGCCCCATGCAAGGGCGGCACCCACGGCGGCCAGGATGCCCGGGACTCGCTCGCGCCCCAACAGGTAGCCGGCCAAGCCCGCCACGACGGGCACCGCCCACCAGCCGACGAGGGCTGTTCCGATCGCGCAGAGGCCGGCGATGAGTAGAACGATCGGCAGCGCGCGCTTCATCGGCGTGCCACTGGACGCAGGACAAGCGTGGCGCGGCTTTCCTGCGAGGAAATCTCCAGCGGTGACGCCGGCGTGTAGAGCGTGTCCAGCGTTCCGCCCTGCCAGAACGGAAGGCGATCCACGTAGCGCGAGCTGGCCGGGTTCCCACTCTGTCCGCCAGGATACGTGCCGAAGGCGCGCACCGTCGGCCCCAGCTCCACCACCATCCGCCAGCTCGAACCGAAGGAGCCGCTGGATGGATTGAGCGTTCCCCGACCACCTTGAATCGGAATACGCGCCTCAGAGAATCCCGGGAGCCGCAACAGATGCTGCACATTCGTCGCGCCACGTTCCGACCAGCGCCACCCTCCGGCCGACGGAGGGCCATAACGCGCCGCGAGCGAATCCCAGGCGGCGATGAGGCTACCGGCGACCACGCCATCCCGCCGTTCGACAATGTCGCGCGTCTCACGAGCATCCCACCAGACGCTCCCCGAGTCCTGCAGCAGCTCCAACAAGACGGCCGTGCTCGGCGTGGCGACCGGGCGTCCGGTGGAATCCGCGAGTTCATCCCACGTGGCGCGACTCAAGGCGGCCACCGCGCGCTCGAACAGCACGGCGGCATCCTGGTCCTTCGTGTAGCGGCGATCCCAATCGCGTAACAGCGCGACGGCGCTATCCAGGCGGGCCGCGTTAGGTGTCCCCGTTCTTCGACGGGTCGCTGCATCCAGAAAGAAGGGAAGGAAGAGCTCCGCCCGGACGCTGCCCGGTTCAGTCTGGAAGCGCCGCATGTCCGATAGCGTCACGGAAGAATTCGCGCGCAGGAGCCGGTTGATCTGCAATGCCCGCCACGGCTCGTAGTTGCGATCGCTCCCAAGGTATGCCGCGCCACTCAACGGGTCGATCGGCTGCTGATTTGCCGAGGCGAGGAAGCCCTGTGGCGGGTCGAACGACTGCGGATACTTATCCGGCGACCAGTAGC
Source organism: Deltaproteobacteria bacterium (assembly GCA_031396445.1). Lineage (GTDB taxonomy): Bacteria > Myxococcota_A > UBA9160 > UBA9160 > PR03 > PR03. Next base: position 37,324 of record JANNKU010000117.1, read on the forward strand.
CCTGCCAGTCGTTGGAGCTGCGACTCCCGTCGCGGACCGTGAGCCCATCGCCGTTATCAGGGCGTAGCGGGTAGTGGCCCGTCGACCGGATGCCGATGCCCCCGGTGCGATCGGCAACGATGATGTTCTGCGCCGGGACCGTGTAGTGCAACGCCATGCTGTCGAGAAACTCGCGGCTTGTCCGTGCGTGCGCCGCCGCCTGGAATGCCGCGAGCTCGACGCCCGCCTCAAGAGCGGTCCATCGCATCGAGACAGCACCATCCTTCCAGGCATTCACGGGACCGCGGTGCGTGTATCGCACCGTATCGACGGCCAGCACCTCGCCTCGTTTCCCACGGTATGACTCGATGCGACTTTCGAGCGGTCGCCACGCGCCATCGACCTGATAACGCGTCGGCCGCGACGAATCGTCGAGCGTCTCCCAATAGAAGTCGATGACATCGGCGCCCGTATTGGTGAACGACCACGCCACATCGCGGGTGAATCCAATGACGATGCCCGGAAGCCCGGGAATGGTGACGCCGTATGCATCCAACTTGCCGGGAACCACCAGGTGGGCCTCGTACCAGATACTCGGCAACGTCAGTTCGAGGTGCGGATCGCCGGCGAGGAGTGCGTACTTGCTCTCGGAGCGCTGCGGGGCGACCGCCCAGTTGTTGCTGGCGAAGATCCGCGCGTCGCCGCCCTCGGTGAGGGACGCCGGAAGGCGCGGGAGCATTGCCGCCGCATGGGCGGCAAGTGAATCCGGGAGTCCTGGCGGGGGGAGCGTGGCGAAGTCGAAGCGTGACGCCGTTTGCCCGTTAGGCTGGATGGGTTCCTGAATCGGTGCATTGATCGGGAAGAGCGCGGCAGCGGCGGCGCTACCGACAAGCGCCTGCGCCTGCAAGCGCACGGTCTCGTCGAAGAAGTAGGT
>JANNKU010000026.1:0-38010 GCA_031396445.1 Deltaproteobacteria bacterium
TGGCTTCAGCAGCCGCGCAGCAGTCGGCCGGCGATTTCGCCGGTGTGGCGGCCGTGTTCCATGAAGACGCGGCCGTTGACGATCGTCGCGTCGTAGCCGAAGGCGCCCTGGCGGAAGCGACCCGCGCCGTGCGGGAAGTCGTGGACGTACTCGGGAACCGGGAGCCCGAGCGCGGCGAAGTCGATCACGTTCAGATCCGCGAAGGCGCCTACACGGAGTTCGCCGCGGTCTGCGATGCCGAAGGTCTGCGCGGTGTCGGTGGTGAGACGGCGCACCGCTTCTTCCACGGAAAGCGCGCCGCGTTCGCGCACCCAGTAGCTGAGCAGATAGGTGGGCGCGCTCGCGTCCATCGTCAGACCGCAGTGCGCGCCCGCATCGCCGAGTCCCATCATCACGACCGGTTTCGCCAGCATCGCGCCGACGGCCGACGCATCCTGGTTCAGGATCGGCATCGAGAAGAGCAGCCGCCCTTCGGTTTCGAGCGCGAGATCGATGAAGGCTTCGACAGGCGTCACGCCGCGCCGATCCGCGATCGCGACGAGGTTGTCCTCGGGCCGGGCGTCGTAGCGCGCGCGACCGTCCGCCCCGTTCAGCAGATAGAAGGCGTCGAGCCCCGCGCGATCGTCCTTCGCTTCGGCGATCAGCGCGGCGCGGCGCTGCGGGTCGCGCAGCGCGGCGAGCCGTTCTTCGAGCGACAGCGCGTGCAGCGCGCGCCAGCCAGCGTGCAGATCGAAGGGCGTGCGGTGCGCAATGCCGGTGAGCAAGCCGATGCAGCGCGGTGATGTCTGCGGTCGGAGCTGCGCGCCGCTCGCATTCGCCTGCTCCGCGAGCTCGACGGCGCGCTGCCAGTGATCGCCCATCGTCCGCACTTGCGTGAGATTGAAGGTGAGCGGGCGGCCCGAGCGGATGCTCACCTCCCGCATCCACGCGAGTTCGCTCTCGACACGCGGCAGTGCCGGGCCCTCGCCGTCGAAGCGAGGCGCCACTTCGAAGATGCCGCGGCCGTGACGCCGCATCACGTCGGCCACCGCGAGCAGCTCTTCGCGCGCGGCGAAGGTGCCCGGTACATGGCGGCCGTCGGGCACCGTGTGGCGCAATGTGCGCGACGACGAGAAGCCGAGCGCGCCCGCGCTGAACGCCTCATCCACGCTCGCGGTGATGCGCGCGAGTTCCTCCGCGCTCGGCACCGCGTCGGGATCGAGGCTGCGCTCGCCCATCGCGTAGTACCGGATCGCGCCGTGGCCGACCATGCCGCCGACGTTCACACCGAGCGGTGTGCTGCCGAGCCACTCGAGGAATTCGCCGTAGCTCTCCCAACTCCACGGAATGCCGTCGAGGATGCTTTGAGCGGGAATGTCCTCGACCGACTCCATCATCTCGGCGAGCCAGCCGTGATCGCTGCGCTTCACCGGTGCAAACGTGACGCCGCAGTTGCCGATCACGACGGACGTGACGCCCTGCCAGCACGACGACGACGCCAGCGGATCCCAGCCGAGCTGCGCGTCGAGATGGGTGTGGATGTCGACGAAGCCGGGCGTGACGAGGCGCCCAGAAGCGTCGATCTCGCGCGCGCCGCGCTCCGCCACACGACCCAGAGCGGTGATGCGATCGCCGTCCACCGCGACGTCGCCGGCGAACGCGGACCGCCCGCTGCCATCGATGACGCTGCCGTTCCGGATCACCAGGTCGTGTGTCATCGCGGCATCCTACACGTACGGGGCAGCGACAGGAAGCAGCGTCAGCTTCGCGGCTGCGTCGCCGCGTCGACGCGATCCATCCACGCGGCGACACGCGGGTGCGCCGCGACGATGCGCGCGCCCTCGTCGCTGCCGCGGATGCAGAAGAGCTGCACGAAGACGGCGATGTCGGCGAGCGTCAGCGTGGAGCCGACCAGCCACTGCCCATCGCCGACGAGACCGTCGAGCGCGCGCACGTGGCGCTCGACATCGGCGACGACGGCCGGTGTCGGCTTGCGGCCGATGCCCTGGGCGCGCACGGTGCGTCGCAGCAGCATCGGTATCACCAGGCTCGCGACGCGCTGAAACCACGCGGGGTCGTACTTCATCACTTCGGGCAGCCAGCGCCGCCGGTTGTGCGGCAGCGTGAAGCGCAGCGTCATCTCGTAGAAGTAGAGGCTCTCGTCGGCCCAGTCTTCGAGCACGTGCACCAGCGCGCGCCCCTGCGGATGCTTCGGCAGCAACGGCGGTTCGGGGAAGCGCTCCTCGAGGTAGTACGCGATCTCCGTCGAGTCGGCGACGATCCTGCCGTCGTCCTCGATCGTCGGCAGCTTGCCGATGCGATTGATGCGACGCACCTCGGTGACCGACCGACTCAGCGGCACCTCACGCACTTCGTAGGGCTCGCCCTTCACGTGCAGGATACGCCGAACCTTGTCGCAGAACGGCGAGATCTCGAACTGGTGCAGGACGATCATCGCCGCTCCAAACGACGAGCCAACTATTCCTCGGCCGGCGGCGCGAAGTTTTCGATGCGCGTCGTGAGCGGCTTGATCGCGCTCTCCTTCATCTGCACGCTGTGGTGATCGCCGGTGAGCCAGTACCGCAGTTGGTTCGTGTTCGGCGGATCGCCGACGACGCTCGGCATCGCGTTGTAGCCGACGACGTCACCGACCGGCGATGTCGGGAAGTCCGCCATGCCGACGTAGCGGCGCACCGGTCCGCCGCCGAAGCGGAACGCATCGGGACCGTCGGCCTTCGCGCTGTAGCCAGACGCGTTGACGATTTCGTAGCCGCCGTCGCGCGATAGACCGAGCAGATCGGGCGCGAGATCCTCGAAGCCGGCGTAGGGCGGCAGCGAGAAGGCGTCGCCGAGTTCGTGGCTGAAGGTCTTTCGATGCAGCTTGCCCCAACGGTAGTCGTCCTGGTTCGTCGAGTTGGCGAAGGCGGGCGCGTAGCTGGAGGAGGCGAGTCCGTCGAGCGCGTCGCGCAGCGCCGTCAGCAACGCAAGATCGCGTCGCGCGGCTGCCGGCAACGCGGCGGGCGCCGGGAAGAAATCGACGCCCGCGCTGCCGACGCCGGTGAACGGCGTCTGCGACAGCAGGTGATGAACGGCCTTCAGCGCTTCGCCCGAGCCGACGCCCTCGACGCCGATCGCCCCCAGCCGCGCGTCGATCACGTTCTTCAGCAACTTCGCGCGCCATACGTTGTAGAGCGTCGCGGCGACGCTCGCGGTGGCTTCCGCGGCGGGCACCGTCGCAGCGCGCACACCGAGTTCGTCGCTCGCGTCCCAACCTTCGGGGATTCCGGTGGGCGTCGAGAAGTTCCAGGCCGCGAGGCGACCCATCGCCTCGACGATGCGCGCATCGCCGGCGAGCGCGGCCAATTCGGCCGGCGCGCCGGGCGCCTGCGCATTCGCGAAGGCTTCCAGCGCGAACGGCATCATCAGCTCCGCATCGCGTTCCTGCGTGTTGGTCTGGAAGCGCTTCATGTCTTCGACCGAGATCGGCTCGCCCGACAAAACCTGATCGCGCACGAGCTGCGTGATGCGGCCCGAACGCAGCCCCTCCGAGTAGCCGCCCGAGAGGTAGTAGATCGCGTTCGGATTCGAGAGCCGGCGCTGGTTCAGCATGTCGTTGTCGAGCGACGTGCCGGCGGGATCATTGTTGGCGTTCGCGAAGAAACCATTCACCGGATTCAGCGTCTGCGGCATCTCGTCGTAGGGAAGGATCGCGAACGGCACCGCCTGCCCCTGCGAATGCGCGGGATCGGGGATCCAGTTGTTCGCGCCGGAGATGCCATCGCGAACGAAGAACGGCGGCAGACCCACCACCTGCCCGGCCTCGAGATCCGCGCGCAGCGGCAACTCGGCGCTCGAGAAGTATCCGAGGTTGCCGTCGGCGTCGGCGTAGGCCCAGTTCTGTCCGCCCACGTCGAATTGATCGAGGCCGACGCGGAATTCGGCCAGATTGTCCGCGCGATTCCAAATCCGGAACGTGCGCAACTCGCCGGTCGCCTGGAAGCCGGTGTACTGGAGCGAAAGGCAATTCGACTCGGTGACCGATGGATCGAGGAAGACTCCGGTGTCATCGACATCGACGATCGGCGCGAAGGAGCGCCACGGAATCGAGAACGAGATCGCGCCCGGATCGGCGATCGAGAGGCCCGCGCTTTCGAGATTGTCGATCGTGCCGTCGCCCGGCGTGTTCAGCATGTACGGCAGTACCACTTCGACCGTGATCGGATGGAGCTGCCCGGCGCTCTCGATGCAAAAGGGCTGGCGCCGTCCGGTGTCATCCCGGCAATCACTGCGGCCCTTCACGATCTTGTCGCGGAACAGGTCCGTCACGTCCATCGGGTTGGTGGTGGCGCCCCAGGTGACGCGCTCGTTCTGGCCGAGGATCACGAACGGCACGCCGGGAAAGGTGACGCCCGAGACGTTCATCGCGCCCTCGACCGGATCGTTCGCGACGACGAGGTGATTCTCGTAGAACTCGGCGGGCGTATTCAGTCCGAGATGCGGGTCGTTCGCGATGATCGGCACGCCGCCCTCGGCATGGCTCGCGGTGACGCCCCACTCGTTGCTGCCGATCTCGCGCTCGCGGCGCTGCATCACCGCCGCCAGCAGCGGCGTGCGTTCGGCCGCCTCGCGGAAGCGCTTCGCGGCGGCGACTTGCGGACCGACCGCGGCGCACGAGATCGGTGACGACGGCGCATCGGTGTACGGCGTCGCACCCGTCGCATCGGGAATCGTGCTCGAAGGATCCATCGGCGCAAAGCGCTGCACGTCCTGGAAGAGCAGCGCGGCGCCGTCGAAGGGCGGAACCGCAGCGGCGCCCACCGCGCAATAGTCTTCGAGCTTCTCGACGAGCCCCGCATCGATGTCGAGCGAGAGACTCGCGGCGATGCCCTTGCCGATCGTCAGCGTGTCGACCGCGCTCCACGGGCGCAGGCCATCGGCGCCGAGTTCCAGCGCTGTGTACTCCGGCGGCAGCGCGGCGTCACCGCTCTGCACGGCCGCGATCCATTGATTCGCGCCATCGGCGTAGGCGTCGAGTACTTCGCGCTCGCGCGGCGTCAGCGTGGCGAGCGAGCGAGCCGCTGCGCGATGCAGGCCGAACGCACGCATCTGGATGTCGTCGTCCAGTCGATCCGGGCCGAAGAGTTCGCCGAGCGTGCCGTTCACTTCGCGGCGTGTGATGTCCATCTTCCAGAAGCGATCGCGCGCGTGGATGTAGCCCTGCACGCGCGCCACGTCGGTGTCGCTCTCGGCGAAGATGTGCGGCACGCCGATGCCATCGATGCGGACGCGCACCGGCTGCTCGAGGTTCGCGAGCGTGAGATCGACCTGCACAGGCCCCGCGCACTGCGGCGCGGTGAGCAGCGGGAACAGGGCGAGAGAGAACAGCATCCAATGGGAGCGGCGCATGATGAACCTCCTCAGCGGTCGCGCATTCTAGGCTGGATCATGCTCGCGGGGGAAGACCCTCGCTCAGATCGGGCTCTCCGTGCGTGCGTCGTTCCCTATGATGGTCGGCCCAACGGCTTGAAGGAGCTCCCTTGAACGATCGCGGATCGGCTGGCGCGCGGCGTCGGGCAGGGCATCGGCTCGCAAAGGACATCGTCCCGAGCCATTACGACTTGCGACTCGATGTCGATCCGGAGCGCGGGCCGGAATACAGCGGGGAGCTGACGATTCGTGTCGAGTTGCGCACGGCGGTGCGCGCGATCGAGTTGCATGCCGCGGAGTTGCGCATCACACGCGCGCGCGTCGCGACCGCAACGGGTGTGCTCGCCGCGCGCGTCGAGATGCGCGCCGATAGCGAGACGGCCGCGCTGCAGCTGACGCGGCCGGTGGGTCCCGGCAAGGTCGAATTGCAACTCTCGTTCAGCGGCAAGCTGCGCGACAACCTGCGCGGCCTCTACGCCGCGAGCGCAGACGGCAAACGCTATGCGCTGTCACAACTGGAAGCAGCCGACGCGCGGCGCTTCTTTCCGTGCTTCGACGAACCCGCGATGAAGGCGCGCTTTCGGATCGCGGTGACTACGCGCGCGTCGCACGCGGTGATTTCGAACTCGCCGGTGGTGCGCGAGGAGCAACAGCAGGGCGGCCACAAGACCGTACACTTCGCCGAGACACCGCCGCTCTCGACCTATCTCGTCGCGCTCGCGGTCGGTCCCTTCGAGCGCTCGGCCGCGACGCGCTGCGGCCCCACCGAGATCCGCATCTGGCACGTGCCCGGCAAGGGCAAGCTCACCGGCTTCGCGCTCGAAGCCGCCCGCGAGTGTCTGTTGCGCCTCGAGCGCTGGTTCGGCCTGCCCTATCCGTACGCGAAGCTCGATCTGGTCGCAGCGCCCGACTTCGAAGCCGGCGCGATGGAGAACGCGGGCGCGGTGTTCTTCCGCGAGAACCTGCTGCTGCTCGATCCCGCCGCCGCGACGCTCGCCGAGAAGAAGCGCGCCGCGGAGGTGATCTGCCACGAGCTCGCGCACATGTGGTACGGCGATCTCGTCACGATGGCGTGGTGGGACGACCTGTGGCTCAACGAATCGTTCGCGACCTGGATGGCGTTCCACATCGTCGATACCTGGCGTCCCGAGTGGAAGATGTGGCAGGACTTCCAACATCACCGCGCAGCGGCGTTGCGCCTCGACGCGCTCCGTCACACGCACCCGATCCACTGCGAAGTGTTGACGCCGAACGACGCCACCGAGAACTTCGACCTGATCACCTACGAGAAGGGCGCGTCGGTGGTGCGGATGCTCGAGCGCTACCTCGGCGCGAAGGTTTTCCAGAAAGGCGTGCGCGCCTACATCCGCCGGCACAAGGAATCGAACGCGAGAGCCGCAGATCTGTGGCGCGCACTCGGCGAGGCGGCGGGCGAGCCGGTCGAGCCGATGGTGCGCGGCTGGATCGAGCAGGAGGGACACCCGGTGCTGTCGGTGCGTCGCGGACGCTCGAAGGGCCGCACCGTGTTGACGCTGCGGCAGGAGCGATTCGGTGCAGCCATCACCCCCAAAGCGGGCGCAGCGAAGGCGAGCGAGACCAGCAAGCAGAAGTGGATGATTCCGTGGGTCGGTCGTGTCGGCGATGCGCGCGGTCGTGCGCGCATCGTGCGCGCCATCGTGACCGGTGCGATGACGCGCGTGGATCTCGGCGCCGGCGAATCGCGCTTCGTGTACGGCAACGCCGACGAGGGCGGCTTCTTCCGACCGCTGCACGACAGCGCGGGTCTGCGCGCGCTGGCCGACAACTTGCCGATGCTCTCCGCCGTCGAGCGGATGGGCCTCGTCGATCACCAGTGGGCGCTGGTGCGCGCCGGCCGCGCGGGGGTCGAGAGCTTTCTCGATCTCGCGACGGCGCTCGCCCGCGAGGAGGAGCCCGACGTATTGCTCACGTTGCGCGGACCCTTCGCGTTCCTCGAAGATCGACTCGCCGCCGCGGCGGGTGGCGACCTGGCTGAACGCTTCCGCGATTTTCTCGCCGCTCGCTTCGGCCCCGCGCTGCTCGAACTCGGCTGGGACGCGCGGCCCGCCGAGGCGGATGATCGGCGCTTGCGGCGCGCGGTGCTGATCGGTCTGCTCGGCGAGATCGCCGATTGGCCGCCGGTGCTCGCGAGTGCGGCGGCGCGCTTCAATCTTTATCTGGCACATCGCGACGCGATTGATCCCAACCTGGCGGACAGCGTCGTGACGCTGGCCGCGCGCGCCGGCGATGCCGCGCGCTTCGACGCGATGCTCGCGGCCTTCGAGCACGCGACGACACCGCAGGAGCGTCGCCGGTTCTTGTTTGGCCTCACCGAGTTCCGCACACCGAAGTTGATCGATCGCGCGCTCGCGCTCTGCCTCACCGATCGCGTGCCGACGCAGGACGTCGTGTTCGTGGTGGCGCGCCTGCTCGCAAATCGCGAAGCGCGGCTGCGCACCTGGGCGTTCGTGAAACAGCGCTGGCCGCGTCTGCGCCGCCGCATGCCGCCGATGCTCGCAACGCGCCTCGTCGAAACCACGCCCGTGCTCGGGACGAAGTGGCGCCGCGACGTCGCCGCATTCTTCCGCGAAAACCCGCTCCCCACCGGCGGCCGCTCGCTCGATCAAGCGCTCGAACGCTTCGACCTCGACACCGCCTTCTGCAAAGTCGCCGCCCCCCCGTTCGCGAAATGGCTCGCCAAAGCCACCCCAATAACCTGACAAGAAATAACCTGACGCCCGGCCCCAACCCACCCAACCCATGAAACACGGCGCTGGCTTCGATCCTCCGAATCGCTTCGAGGCGCTGCACTATGAGCGCGATGACGAGGCGGAGGAGGAGCCGCTGCGCGATGTGCAGTACTTCCGCGATCCGGCGCGCTCGATCATTGCGCGCAACGAGAGTCCCGACCTCGGCTTCGATGCGAGCGTGAATCCCTATCGCGGTTGCGTGCATGCCTGTTCGTATTGCTATGCGCGGCCCACGCACGAATACCTCGGGCTCTCGGCGGGCATCGACTTCGAGACGAAGATTTTCGTGAAGGAGGACGCGCCCACGCTGCTGCGACGCGAACTCGCGGCGCGGAGCTGGCAGCCGCGCGTCGTCGCTCTCTCGGGCGTGACGGATCCGTATCAGCCGATCGAGCGCAAACTCGAGCTGACGCGCCGCTGCCTCGAAGTGCTGCTCGATTTTCGCAACCCGGTGCAGATCGTCACGAAGGGACATCTCGTCGCGCGCGATGCGGATCTGCTGGCGGCGCTCGCGGGCTTCGCGTGCGCGTCGGTTTCGATCTCGGTGACGACGCTCGATCCGGACGTGCAGCGCGTGATGGAGCCGCGCGCGCCGCGACCCGCGTTGCGGCTGCGCGCGATCGAGACGCTGGCACGCGCGGGGGTTCCCGTGGGCGTGCTCGTCGCGCCGGTCGTGCCGGGGCTCACCGATCACGAGCTGCCGCGCATCCTCGAAGCCGCCGCGTCCGCTGGCGCGACACATGCTGGTTTCGTGTTGCTGCGGCTGCCGCACGCGACGAAAGAGATCTTCGAGGATTGGCTCGAGCGCCACTTCCCGCTGCGCAAGGAGAAGGTGCTGTCGCGACTGCGCGCGCTGCGCGGCGGTCAGCTCTACGACGCGCGCTTCGGCGTGCGCCAGCGCGGCATCGGTGTGTTTGCCGAGCAGATCGCGCAGCTATTCGAGATGGGCGTGCGCCGCGCCGGCATGAACGGCGAGCGCATGCGCCTCTCGACGCAACACTTCCGCCGTCCACCCGACCCGAGCTCGCCGCAGCTCGCGCTCTTCTAGCTACTTCTTCGGCGTCTCGAGCTTCGGTGCGGGCGGCGGCGCGGCGGCGGTCGGTGTCGGCGGCGCGGGCGGAGCCGGCTGCATCCCGGGTTGCATCCCCGGTTGCATCCCTGGCTGCATCGGGTGTCCCGGCGGCATCGCACCCTGAGCCGGAGGCATTCCCGGCTGCATCGGGTGAGCCGGCGGCAGTGCGCCCGGCACGACGAGTTGCGGCTGACCCGGCGGCGTCATGCGCGCAGTCGGCGGCGGCGCGGGCGGCAGCGGCGGCGGCACCGGGAGCTTCAGACGCTCGAGTTCCACGTCGATCGCCTTCGCGAAATCGTTGAGCGAGCGCCCGCCGGCGAGCGGCACGCCGTTCACGAAGAACGACGGCGTGCCCGTCACGCCGGCCTTCTTGCCCGCGTCGAGGTCGGCTTGCACGACCGGCGCCGTGCGATGCGAGGTCAGGCACTCCTCGAACTTCGCCTTGTCGAGACCGGCCGCTTCGGCGATCGGCGCGAGCTGCGCGACATCGATCTGCGGCGACTTCTCGAAGAGCTGCGCGTGGTACTCCCAGAACTTGCCCTGCTCGGCGGCGCACATCGCCGCTTCGGCCGCCGGCTTCGCCTTCGGATGCGCGTCGAGCGGGAAGTTCTTCGTGACGACGCGAAGCTGCGTCGGGTAGCGCTCGCGCACCTGCTTGAGGATCGGCTCCGCCGACTTGCAGAAGGGGCACTCGTAGTCGCTGAACTCGACCAGCGTGATGGCAGCATCCGCAGGTCCCTGCGTGGGGCTCGCGTCGATCGCGATCTCGAAGCGCGGCGGCTCGAGTGCATTCTCGTAGCCGAGCGACTTGCGCAGACCGCCGACGTAGTCCTGCATCGCCGTCACCTGGCGCTGTGCGAGAAGCTGGCGCTTCACCGCGGGCGAGACTTTTTCGAACGCCATGCCGCGGAAGCGATCCTTGTTTTCCTCGTAGTACTTCTGGACTTCCTCGTCCGTCACGGCGGCGCGCTTCTCGACCTCTTCCTTCAGCATCGCATCGCGATCCTTGCCGGCCTTGGTCGCTTCCTGATCGAGTGCGCGCTCGCTGGCCATCTGCTCGAACGCGCGGTTGCGCACTTCGAACACCTTGAGCGCGTTCCGGCCGCGTGTCGTCTGGTTGAAGAGCTGGTCCTTGATCCACGCATCGACTTCGCCGACGGTGATCTTCTCGCCCGCGATCTTGCCGGCAACCGCGTTGTCGTCGGGGCCAGCCGAGGCAGCGTCATCCGCCTTCTTCGGTTCCGAACAGGCGGCGAGCGCCAATGCCAGGGCGGTGATCGAGACGACGGCACGACTCAAGATGCGGGACCGAAGCATGCGAGAAGCCCTCCAGCGCGACATCGCGGGGCATCCCCGGAGACGCGAAGCACGCGACTATAGCGGCGCAATCGAGCGCGACAGGCGGTTGGCAGGATGTCAGCGAACCGCATCGAGATGCCAGATGCGCTCGGCGTACTCGCGGATCGCGCGATCCGCGGAGAAGAAGCCCATTCGCGCGACGTTCAGCACCGCGCGCCGCGACCACGCATCGGCGTCGCCGTAGTCGCGGGCGACCTGCGCTTGCGTCGCGGCGTAGCTTTCGAAATCGGCCAACACGAAGTAGCGATCGCCGTGTTCGAGCAGGCTCTGCAAGATCGGCGCGAAGACGCCCGCTTCGCCGCCCGCGAAGCGATCGGAGCCGAGCGCATCGAGCACGCGTCGCAGCGGCTCGCTCGACTCGTAGCGCTCGCGCGGATCGTAGGCGCCGCGCGCGCGCAGGTCCGCGATCTCTTCGGTGCGCAGGCCGAAGATGTAGAGATTCTCGGCGCCAACGGCTTCGCAGATCTCGATGTTGGCGCCGTCGAGCGTGCCGATCGTCAGCGCGCCGTTCAGCGCGAGCTTCATGTTGCCGGTACCCGACGCCTCGGTTCCGGCCGTCGAGATCTGCTCCGATAGATCGGCGGCGGGAATGATCTTCTCGGCCAGCGTCACGCGATAGTCCGGCACGAACGCGACACACAGTTGCCCTTCGGTGCGCGGGTCGGCGTTCACCACCGCCGCGATGTTCGAGAGCAGCCGAATCACCAGCTTCGCCATCACGTACTCGGGCGCCGCCTTGCCGGCGAAGAGACACGCGCGCGGCGCAGCGAGGCGAACGCCATCGTCGGCGATCTGCAGATAGAGATGGATCACATGCAGCGCCGCCAATAGCTGGCGCTTGTACTCGTGGATGCGTTTCACCTGGACGTCGAAGAGCGCGTCGGGATTGATAGACACACCGGCGACCTGCGCCACCACCTGCGCGAGCCGCTCCTTGTTCGCGCGCTTCACGGCGCGGAACTCGGCACGGAATTCGGCGTCGTCCGCAGCGGGCTCGAGCGCGCGCAAGCCATCGAGATCGCGCACCCAGCCAGCGCCGATGCGACGCGTGATCGCGCCCGCGAGCAGCGGGTTCGCATGCAAGAGCCAACGCCGCGGCGTGACGCCGTTGGTGACGTTCTGGAACTTCGCGGGCCAGAGCGCCGCGAAGTCCGGCACGAGCGACGTCTTCACCAGCTCAGAGTGCAGCGCGGAGACGCCATTCACCGCGTGGCTGCCGGCGATCGCGAGATGCGCCATCCGCACGTGCTTCTGCGGATCCTCGTCGAGAATCGACATGCGCCGCACGCGCTCGATGTCGCCCGGCCAGCGCACCTCGACCTCGGAGAGCAGCCGCACGTTGATCTCTTCGATGATCTGCAGATGCCGCGGCACGACGCGCTCGAGCAGCCAGCTCGGCCAGCTCTCGAGCGCCTCCGGCATCAACGTGTGATTGGTGTAGGCGAAGCTCCGGTGCGCGAGCTCGAGCGCACGATCGAAGGGCACGCGGTGTTCATCGACCAGTAGCCGGATGAACTCCGCGACGGCCAGCGCCGGATGCGTGTCGTTCAGGTGGATCGCCACCTTGTCCGGCAGGGCATCCCAGGTGTCGTAGGTCTCGCGGTATTGGCTGAAGATGTCGCGCAGCGCGCACGCGACGAAGAAGTATTCCTGCAACAAGCGCAGCTCGCGGCCCTGCTCGTTCGAATCCGAGGGATAGAGCACCTTCGAGATGCGCTCGATGCCGAGCTTGCGCTCGAAGGCGCGCAGATAGTCGCCGCGGTTGAAGATGTCGATGTCGAATTCATCGGACGAGCGCGCCGAGTAGAGCCGCAGGTGGTTCACCGTGCGACCGCCGAAGCCGACGATGGGCAGGTCGTGCGGCACGCCGATGATGGTGCGGAAGTCGCGCCATTCGGCGGGCGTGCCGGCTTCCGGGCGGCGCTCGACGCGGCCGTACACCGGAACGAGGCAGGAGCGCTCGGGCCGCTCGATCAACCACGCGGCGCCCGGTCGCTGCCAGCCTTCTGGATATTCGCGCTGCTGACCGTTCTCGATCGCCTGGCGGAACAATCCGTAGTCGTAGTTGATGCCGTAGCCGAAGCCGGGCATGTCCTGCGTCGCGAGTGAATCGAGGAAACACGCTGCCAGCCGGCCGAGGCCGCCGTTGCCGAGCGCGGCATCCGGCTCGGACTCGACGACCTCTTCCCAATCCACGCCGAGCCGCCGAAATGCGCGCTCCACATCATCGAGCACGCCCAGGTTCTGCAGCGAAGACTGCAGCGAGCGCCCGATCAGGAACTCGACCGACAAGTAGTAGAGCCGCTTGGCGTTGGCCTGCCGGACACGATCCTGCGTCTCGAACCAGCGCTCGATCAACATCTCGCGGCTGGCGAAGGCCAGCGCGATGAAGAGGTCGCGCGGTGTGGCGTCGTTCCAGCGCTTGCCCATGAAGGAGCGGACGAGCCGCTTGACCGACGTCGCGATGGCGTCGGCGTCCCACACGGTGCGCGCTGCGACCTCGGCGGTCGCACTCATGACTCGATGTTCCCCCCGAGCTCGATCTGGCGAACGAAAGCGCGCTGCATACTAGCCATCATCGAGAATGCCGCGCGCGCGCTTCGAGTGCCGCGACGATCGCCTGCGCGGTCGCCGTATCCGGCAACTCCTCGAGCGCGACCGACATGCGCCGCGACCAGCTTCGATGCTGCTCGACCGACACGCCCGGCACGTTCACCGGCTCCGCCTCGCCCGCGAGATCATCGAGCGACACGCCGACCAGCGGCGCCGGTGTGCGCGCGAGATGAGCGTGGAATGCGCCGGCCAGCGCGGCCGCGTCGGGCTCGCCTTCCGTCGCGAGCACGCCCTCCTCGCGCAATCGCGCGAGCCACGCGGCGAACTCGTCCGCACGCTCGCTCTGTGCGGCCGCGAGCGCATCCTCGTCCGCGATCTGCCCCACGGCGCGACGGATCTGCAGATCACGTCCCGCGGCGAAGCCGGCTAGCGGCACCAGATCATGCGTCTCGACGGTCGCGAGTGCGCGGGGCGAGATGGAGTGCGCAGCTCTCGGCACCGCGCCGTCGCGTTCGAAGTAGAGCACCGACGACGACAGGATTCCCCAGTCCACGAGCAGCGGCGGAAACTCCGGGGGCACCGTGCCGAGATCTTCCGCAATCACCAGCGCCGCAGCGCGCCGACTCTCGAGTGCGAGCACGCCGAGCAGATCGTCGTGGCAATATGAGACGTAGGTGCCCTCGCTGCCCGGTCGTCCGGCGGGGATCCAGAACAAGCGCAGCAAACCCATCGCGTGATCGATGCGCAGCGCGCCGGCGCTCGCGAAGTTGGCGCGCAACAACGCGCTGAAGAAGCGATAGCCGTCGGCGCGCAATGCGTGCGGATCGAGCGGCGGAAATCCCCAGTTCTGTCCGTCGGGCGCGTAGTCGTCCGGCGGTGCGCCGACGGAAACACCGGAGGCAAAGAGCGAAGGCGCCATCCAGGTGTCGGCTGAATCATCCGCCGAACCCACCGCGAGGTCTTGATAGAGCCCGATCGCGAGCCCCCCGTCTCGGCCACTCGCCGCCACATCTGCGAGCTGCTCGGCCAACGCGAACTGCAGCCACGCGCGAAACTCGATCTCGCGCGCGTGCTCGCTGCGGAACGCGGCGACGGCGGCGCTGTCGGCGCGCTGATAGGCATACGGCCAGCGACGCCATGCTGTTTCGGGTCGGTGGGGATGTGCGGCGAAGTGCGCGGCAAGCACTTCCCAGGTGGCGAAGTCGCGCAGCCGCTCGCCTTCGCCCTGCTGGTACGCAGCGAACGCCGCAGCGCGCGCGCTCGCTCCGGCGGCGCGCTGCGCACAAAAGGTCGCGAAGAGATCGCGCAGCACGGGCAGCTTCGCATCGAGCACGGCGCCGTGGTCGATCGAAGCGGCGTCGCGCAGGAGCGCAATGCGCGCTGCGAAGCCGGACTCCGCGAGTCGCGCGCGCGCAGCCGGCGACGCCTCCCATTCGGGAGTGGCTTCGACATCGAGGTAGAGCACGTTTCGGTAGAGCCGACTCGATGGGCTGTAGGGCGTGATCGCGAGACCGCGATTCGGAATCGCGTGCAGCGGATTCGAGCCGACGAAGGCGCCACCGATCGACGCGCACCAGCGCGACAGCGCGCGGAGATCGCCGAAGTCGCCGAATCCCCAATTGCGCGCGCTGCGCACCGAGTAGAGATTCGTCCAGAGCCCGAAGACACGCGCATCGCCGATTCGCTCCTGCACCGTGAAAGCGGTGCGCGGCGCCATGATGAAGCGCTGGCGACCTTCGCGTTGGATGCCCGAGCCGGCGATGCGAACGCGCAGATCGTGGTAGCCGATCGGCGGTCGCAGCGGCAGCGCGATGCTGCGCGCAGCCGAATCGATGCGGCCCTCCGCGCGCTGCAGCGTGCCGTCCTCCATGCGCACCTCGATCTCGTAGTCGAGCGGGCCGATCGACGCCGCGAGCCGGAGCGGCAGCGACGGAACGACGGCTTCGAACTCGCGCCACACCAGAACCGGATCGACGAGCGACTCCGTCGCGTCGCGATCGAGTCGATCGAGCGCGCGCCCGACTGCGGCTTCGTCCGAAGCATCGAAGCCCATCGATGCAACCAGCGCTTCGCGCGTCGCATCCGAAGTCGGGCGCGCGCGACCGACGAGATCCCAGTACGAGGCTGCAATGCCGAGGCGATCGGCCACTGCGGCGAGATTCGGCCGCTCGTCGCTCAACTCTGTTCCCGGAAGGCCAAGAGCGCGAGCGACCACGGCGCGAGGCCAATCTGCGCGGCGTCGATTCGCCGCGGCGTGGCGCACGCGGTGTTGAGGACTTCGTGCCAGGTGCCGGGACGGCCGAGCGCGGGCAGCGTGTAGCTACGCCTTTCTGCGTGCCCATTCAAGATCAGCAGAATCGTCTCGGCGGCTTGCGCGCCACCCGCTTCGTCGCTCGCGTCGGCGGCCTCGCGCGGAATCAGCATCGCGATGCTCTTGCGATCCGGATTCTCCCAATGCGCGAGCGTCGTGACGGAGCCATCGGGACGCAGCCACGTCACATCGCCAGTGCCCGCCGGATCGACCGACTCGCCGCGGAAGAAGCGGCGGCGGCGGAACACCGCATTGTCACGGCGCAGCGCGAGCACCGTGCGCGTGAATTCGAGGAGCGCGCGCGATTCGGCGTCCTGCTCCCAATCCACCCAGGTGATCTCGTTGTCCTGGCAGTAGCCATTGCTGTTGCCGCGCTGCGTGCGGCCCAGCTCGTCGCCGTGCGACAGCATCGGAACGCCTTGCGAGAACGCGAGCGTCGCGAGCAGATTCCGCCGCGTCCGCTCGCGGCGTTTGCGCACGCGCAGCGAGCGCGCGGGACCTTCTTCGCCCCAGTTGTACGAATCGTCGTGCGGCCCGTCGCGACCTTCCTCGCCGTTCGCCAGGTTGTGTTTCTGCGAATAGCTGACGAGGTCGGTGAGCGTCATGCCGTCGTGACACGCGACGAAGTTGATGCTGGCCTGCGGCGTGCGACCGGAGAGCGCGAAGAGATCGCTCGAGCCCGCGAGGCGCGTCGCCAACTCGGCGAGCTGTCGATCGTCGCCGCGCCAGAAACGCCGGACTGCGTCGCGGTAGCGGCCGTTCCATTCGGCGAAGCCGAGCGGAAACGATCCCTGCAGATAGCCGTCGGGACCGAGATCCCACGGCTCGGCGATCAGCTTCACCTGCGAGAGCAAGGGATCCTGTCGCACGATCTCGAAGAAGCGGCCGGCGCGCTGGAACGCGACCGGATCGCGCGCGAGCACCGGCGCCAGATCAAACCGGAAGCCGTCTACGTGATACTCGGTCACCCAGGCGCGCAGCGAATCGAGCACCAGCTGGAGCACCCGCGGATGGCGGGTGTTCAGCGTGTTGCCGCAACCGGTGTAATCGATGTACTCGGACGGATCCTCGATGCGCAGCCGGTAGTAGGTCGCGTTGTCGATGCCGCGCAGCGAGAGCGTCGGCCCCTGGTGACCGCCTTCCGGCGTGTGGTTGTAGACGACGTCGAGGATCACCTCGATGCCGGCACGGTGCAGCGCCTTCACCATCTGCTTGCACTCGAGTACCTGCGCGCCGCCATCGCCCGAAGAGAAGCGCGCATCGGGCGCGAAATAGCCGAGCGTGTTGTAGCCCCAGTAGTTCGGCATCCCGAGCGCCGCGAGATGCGCATCGATGCTCGCGTGATGGATCGGCAGCAGCGACAGCGCCGTCACACCGAGACTCTGCAGGTGCGCGATCACGGGTTCCGCCGCGAGTCCGAGATAGCGACCGCGCTCTGCCGCTGCGACTCCGGGGTGGCGCTGCGTCATCCCCTTCAGGTGGCATTCGTAGAGCACGCTGCGACTCCACGGCGTGTGCGGCGCGCAATCGTCCTCCCAATCGAAGCGCGGATCGACGACGACGCACTTCGGCGTGTACGGCGCCGAGTCGCGCAGATCGGGCGCGCCCGGCACCGCGGGATCGTCGCCGCGCAGCGCAGCGTCGAAGACCGGCGTGCCGGCGATCGCACGCGCGTACGGATCGACCAGCACCTTGTGCGGATTGAAGCGGTGGCCGAGCAGCGGCGCGAACGGCCCATGCACGCGATAGCCGTAGAGCTGACCGGGGCGCAGACCGGGAACGCGACCGTGGAAGACGTCGCCGCTGCGTTCGGGCAGCGCGATGCGCGCCGATTCGGTTGCCGCATCAGCCGTATCGAATAGACAAAGTTCGACGGCGGTTGCGTTCTCGGAGAAGAGTGCGAACGAGACGCCCTCGTCGTCGCAGGTCGCGCCGAGCGGAAACGGCGCGCCCGCTTCGATGCGCAGCGTCACGTCGTCAGATCCGCTGCGCGGCTTCGCGAGCCACCGTCTCGAAGACGCGCTCCCACGCAGCCGCCGGCTTGGTCCACGAGACATCGAGTGAGAGCAGTCGCCGCTGCACCGCGAGTTCGCCGCGCTCCTGGATCAGCGCCGCAGCGCGATCGACCGCCGCAGCGATCGCCGCGGGCGCGAGCGGATCGAAGAGGATGCCGGTCTCGCCGTCTTCGATCGTGTCGACGAAGCCGCCGACGCGATGCGCGATCGGAAGCGTGCCGTAGCGCTGTGCGAGCAGTTGCACGAGGCCGCAGGGCTCGAAGCGCGACGGCGCGAGCACGCAGTCGGCGCCGGCATAGCTGCGACGCGCGAGCGCGTCGTCCCAGCCGAGCGTCAGGTGGACGCGCGTCGGCCAGCGCGTTGCGGCCGCTTGCAATTGCGCGGCGATCGCGGGATCACCATCGCCGAGCAGCACCAGCGACGCGCCGCCTTCGACCAGCTTCGGCAGCGCTGCGACCAGCACGTCCCAGCCTTTCTGCGCAGCGAGGCGGCCGACCGCGGCGAGCAGGCGGCCCGGCGGCGGCGCGTCGAGTCCGGTCGCTTCGAGCAGCGCGCTGCGACAGACGCCTTTCGGTTTCGGGTACTCGGCGCCGTAGCGAGCGGGTAACAACGCGTCGGTTTCCGGATCGTGGCTCTGCGTATCGATGCCGTTCGCGATGCCGAGCAGGCGGCGCGCGCGGAATCGATAGAGACCGTCGATGCCTTCGCCAAACTCCGGCGTCTGCACTTCCTGCGCGTATTGCGGCGAGACGGCGACGATGCGATCGGCGTAGGCGAGTCCGCCCTTCAGCAGCGCGAGGTCGCCCCAGAACTCGAGCGCGTCGGGATGAAAGAGTTCACCGGGAAGACCGGTGGCAGCGAACGCCGTCGCCGGAAAGCGACCGAGAAATGCGTTGTTGTGCACCACCTGCACGGCGCCGACGCCACGCGCCGCGCCGAAATCGTGACAGCAACGCAGCGCGCAGAGTGCCAGCGCGGCGTGCCAATCGTGCGCGACCAGCGCGTGGGGACGCGTCGTCGCTGCAAACTCCGCGGCGGCGCGCGACAACGCGATGAAACGCAGGGCCTCTGCTGCGTCGTCGCCACCATAGAGAGTCGGTCGGTCGTAGAGCGCAGGGATGTCGAGGAGCTGGAGCTGGATGCCGGCGAGTTCCCCTACCAGCCAGCGACCAATCAACTCCGCGCCAGGCGTGGCGATGCGCACGGCGCCGGCGGGTGTCAGCGCGGGACAAGCGGGATGCCGCAGCACGTCGCGATGCGCGGGCAGGATGCAGGTGATTTCGTGACCGCGCGCCACGAGCGCACGCGCGAGGCCACTCGCCATGTCGCCGAGTCCGCCGGTCTGCGCGAGCGGCGCGAGCTCCCAGCTCGCGAAGGAGATGCGCAGGGGCTTGCGCCGTCCCGATGATTTTCGCTCGGCTTCGCCTCGCTGCGCGCTCCGCTTGCGGTCCGTCAATCGACGTCGAACTCGTCGCGCTGACCGAGGCTCTGTCGCGTCACGACGACGACTCCGCCTTCGCTCACCGTGAAGCGCTCGCGATCGGCGACGGGATCCTCGCCGATCACCTCGCCAGCCGGCACGCGCACGCCCTTGTCGATGATGCAGCGACGCAATCGCGCGTTGCGGCCCACACTGACGCCGGGAAAGAGGATGCTGTCCGAGACGCGGCTGAAAGAGTTCACGCGCACGTTGTTGAAGATGACCGAGCGATCGACCTGCCCGCCCGAGATGATCGTGCCCGAGCCGACGATCGAATCCACCGCCGAGCCGACGCGGTGATCCTGCTGATCGGCGAAGACGAACTTGCAGGGGCCCCCGCCGCCGATCACGCCGCGAATCGGCCACATCTCGTTGTAGAGGTTGAGGTGCGGGTTCACCGAGACGAGATCCATGTTGGTCTCGAAGAACGCGTCGAGCGTGCCGACGTCGCGCCAGTAGCCGCGCGCGTGCTCGTCCTCGCCGGGACAGAGCTGTGTCATGTAGTCGTAGGCGGCGACCTTCACGCGTTCGTGGGCGTCGGTGAGGATGTCGCGGCCGAAGTCGTGGCTGGTGTCCTTCAGCTCGGCGTTGCGGCGCAGCTCGGCGAGCATCGTGCCGGTGCGGAAGATGTAGTTGCCCATCGACACCAACGTGTGATCCGGATCGCCGGGGATCGCCGGCGGGTCGTCGGGCTTCTCGACGAAGCCGCGCACCCACCCCGACGCATCGACGTGCAGGCAGCCGAACGCGCGCGCCTCGCTGCGCGGTACGCGCAATGTCGCGACCGTCAGGTCGGCGCCCATCGAGCGGTGGAACTCGAGCATCTGCGAGACGTCCATCTTGTAGACGTGGTCGGAGCCGAAGACGAGCACGTCCACCGGCTTCACGTCGCGCAACAGATCGAGGTTCTGCCAGATCGCGTCGGCGGTGCCGCGAAACCAGGTGGGCCCGATGTTCATCGCGGCCGGCACCGGCTCGATGAACTCGTCCACCACCGTCGAAGCGAGCGTCCACGCGCGCGCCAGATGTCGCACCAGCGAAGTAGCGCGGTACTGGGTCAGCACCTTGATGCGTTGGAAGCCGCTGTTGACGAGGTTCGACAGCACGAAGTCGATCAGCCGATAGCGGCCGCCGAAGTGGACCGCCGGCTTGGAGCGCTCGCGCGTCAGCGGATAGAGGCGCTTGCCTTCGCCGCCGGCCAGCACCAAGGCCAGGGTGTCACGCACGACCCGTCCTCCATTCGGGGAAGTAGCGCTTCACGGCTGGGGTCGCCCGGTCTGATTGAGCGACCAGTCGTAGTCGAAGAAGGTCAGCTTCGGCTTCGCACCGAGCGCGTCGATCGCGCTGCGCAGATCTGGCGCAGCGTGCCGCCGGACGAACGCGGCGACGCCGCCGCTCTTCGCGAAGTCCGGACCGAACCACTGGAAGATCTTCGAGACGCGCAAGCTGCGTGTTTCCGCGCGCGCCCCCTTGTTGGGGTTCGCGACGAACGCACGCGACGCAGCATCGAGCTGTGCATCGAGCTGCGCAGCGCGAAACGGCTCGCGCGTGAGCGACGGGCAAGACGTCGAGGCGCAGACGATCGCCATATGCACGCGCGGATCGCCGATCGGGCGCAGGATCGCGTGCTCGACCTCGTCGAGCGTCACGGTCTGGCCGCCCACGCTGCCGGCCTCGCGCTTCCAGACCGGACGCAGCAGCGATCCGATGTCGCGAATGCTCTCGACCGGCTGGTTCCGCACGACCATGTCGATCGCGAGCATGTTGTAGGCGTTGATCCAGTACGCGAGTCGCTCGGCTTGCGCGGCCGAGGCGGCGGGCTGCGGCGCTGCGGCGAGACTGGCGAGCAATTGCCGCCACTCTGGATCCGCGCGCAACGCCGCGTAGTCGACGCGCGTGCCGGCCGGATCGTCGACGACGCGCGTGTGGCGTTCGAGCAGGCGACCGTAGAGATCGAGATCGACGGCGTTCACGGCGGCGGAAGCTTCGCACGTAGCGCCGACTAGCGTCCCCATCACTGCGAGCGGGACGACGAAGCGCGCAAGGCGCGAGAGTTCGATCGGGTTCATACCCGCTTCGATGCCACGGCTCGCGCGCGGGTTGCATCCGGAATCATTCGCGATGAATCGGCTCTTGCACTGATTCTCGTGAGCGTGCGATCAGCTCGCCGCTTCGGCTGCGTCGCAAAGTTCCCTGAAAGAAGCATCGATCGCGCAGACGAAGTCGTGCAGATCCGGGAACTGGTCCCAGTCGCAGACGAAGCCCCAGTAGAGTCCGCCCGAGTACGAGAAGAGAGCGATGCCGAGTCCCTGCGACGCGAAGAGCGGCACCATCGGATAGGTCTCGGCCATGCGCGCGCCGAGCAAGTAGAGCGGGATCTGCGGCCCGGGCACGTTGGTGACGACCATGTTCGCGGTGCGATTCTCGAACGCGAGCCGCGATGCCATCGTCGCGAGAGTCGGCGCCGTCCACTCTGAAACCGCCGTCAGCACCGAGGCGCCGAGCGCCTGCTTGCTCTCCTTCAGGTGCTTGGTGATCGCGCGCACGCGATCGAGGCGCCGCTTCGGCTGCGTCTCGCCGATCGGAAGCTTCGCGATCATGCCGGAGACGCGATTGCCGAGCTCACCGCGTTCGGTGTCGCTGCGCACGCTCACCGGACAGAACGCGCGAAAGTCCATCGCGCGCTGGCGCGAGAACGGGATGCCGCGCTGTTCGAGGAAACGGCCGACGGCGCCCGAGACGGTCGCGAGCACCACGTCGTTCACGGTGCCACCGAGTGCGTTCTTGACCTTCTTCACTTCCTCGACGTCGAAGCCCACCCAATCGAAGCGCCGGTGCGGGCCGATCTCGCGGTTCAGCGGCGTATCGGTGGCGGGCGAGATCGTCGTCTGCAGCGTCTCCCCGAACGCGGTGACCGTCTCGGTGACGCGCGCCAGCGTAGCCTCGGGAGCGCGCAGCGCGGCGCCGATGACGCCCGCGAGCGCAAACGGCAGCTCCGCGCGACGCAGCATGGCGTCGCGAAGCAGCACGCCACCGCTGGGCGCCGGGTTCGGCAACCAGCGCGCGGCGGGCTCGAAGTCCTTGTCGGGCGTCGGCGAGAGCAACACCGCCAGCAGATCCACGCCCGACACGCCGTCCACCATGCAGTGATGCGTCTTGCACACCAGCGCGAAGCGATCGTGCTCGAGGCCCTCGACGACCCACATCTCCCACAGCGGCTTGCCGCGATCGAGCTGCTGCGACATCACGCGACCGCAGAAGCGCTTCAGCTGGCGATCGTCACCCGGTGCGGGGAGTGCCGTGTGGCGCACGTGGTAGTGGATGTTGAAGCGATCATCGTCCACCCAGACGGGATGGTTCTCGACCGGGATCCACGCGATGCGCTGGCGGTAGCGCGGAATCCTGTGCAACCGCGACGCGATGTAGTCGCGCAGCGTGTCGATGTCGACGCCGCCATCCGGCGTAGAGAGCTCACCGCGCTCGAAGATGAAACACCCCGCCACATGCATGTGGCTGTTGGGCCCTTCGAGATCGAGAAACGAGCGATCCTGAGCAGAAAGTCGGTCGTAAATCGCCAAAGATCCCCCGGGCGGCCCCCCATGACCGCGATGGCCAAGGATGACTGAGGACGTCGATTCAGCAACCGCACACCACCACGTACCCTGACTCGTGTTGGCGCGCGGCCGTCCGGCCGTGGTGCGGAATCATGAGTTGGCCGCGCACCAACACGAGTCAGGTTGCTCAGGGGTTCGCGAACTGCGATTTCAGTGGAAGGCGTCGAAGAGGAGCTTGCCCTGGCGTTGCTTGTGTAGGCGCATCGAGCCGCCGGCGGGAGCTGCGGCGGCGGGACGACCCGCGTAGCGAAGCGTGATGCCTTTCGGGAGCTGCGCTTGCAGCAAGTCGTGGACGAAGAACCAGGGGCCCATGTTCTTCGGTTCTTCCTGCACCCACACGACGTGCTCGAGATTCGCGAATGCGGCCATCGCGTCGGCGATGCCGGCGGTATCCCACGGATACACCTGTTCGACGCGCACGATCGCGACTTCTGCTTCCGCACCGAGCTTTTCACGCTCCTCGAGGATGTCGTAGTAGACCTTGCCCGAGCAGAAGAGCACGCGGCGCACGGACTCCGGGCTGCGCGCGCAAGTCGTGTCCGGCATCACCGGCTGGAACGCGCCGCTCGTAAACTCACGCGGATGCGACACCGCACGCGGCGCGCGCAGCAGACTCTTCGGCGTGAACACGATCAGCGGAGCGCGGAAGTTGCGGCGCATCTGGCGGCGCAACACATGGAAGTACTGCGCCGGCGTCGTGCAATTCACGACCTGGATGTTGTCCTCGGCGCAAAGTTGCAGGTAGCGCTCGATGCGCGCGCTCGAATGCTCTGGACCCTGCCCTTCGTAGCCGTGCGGCAGCAGCATCACGAGACCGGAAAGTCGGCCCCACTTCACGGCGGCCGACGCGACGAACTGATCGATGATCCCCTGCGCGCCGTTCGCGAAATCGCCGAACTGCGCTTCCCAGAGCGTCAGCGTCGTCGGGTCCGCGACCGAGTAGCCGTACTCGAAGCCGAGCACCGCCTGCTCGGAGAGCAACGAGTCATACACTTCGAAGCGACCCTGCGTGGCCGACAAGTGCGCGAGCGGCGCGTACTCGACCTCGGAGGTCTGATCGACCAGCACCGCATGGCGATGCGAGAAGGTGCCGCGCGACGAGTCCTGCCCCGACAGCCGCACGTTGTGGCCTTCGAGCAGCAGCGAGCCGAACGCGAGCGCTTCGGCGAAAGCCCAATCGACGTCGCCGTCGTCGGGAATCGCCTTCGCGCGCTTCTCGAGGAACGGCTTCAGCTTCTTGTGCAAGTCGAAACCGGCCGGCGTCTGCGCGATGCGCTCGGCCACCTGCTGGAGTCGTTCGACTGGGACCGCCGTCACCGCTGCGACCGATGCCTTTCGATCGAAGCCCTTCCACGAACCGCGCGGTTCATAGGGCTCGTCGGGGCCGGGCGGATCGACCCTCATTTCGGCGAGCGCTTCGTCGAGTTGCTCCGACAGCCGCGCCTCGATCGCCTGCGCGTCCTCGGTCGTCAGCACGCCCGTCTCGATCAACCTGTCGGTGTAGAGCCGGCGCACCGACGGGCGCGCGCGGATCTTTGCGTAGAGCAGCGGCTGCGTGAAGGCGGGCTCGTCGCTCTCGTTGTGGCCGTGGCGGCGATAGCAGACGAGATCGATCACGACGTCTTCCGCGAAACGCTGGCGGTAGTCGAGCGCGAGTCGCGCCACGTGCACCACGGCTTCGGGATCGTCGCCGTTCACGTGGAAGATCGGCACCTGGATCATCTTTGCGACATCGCTGCAGTAGAGCGTCGAGCGCGTCTCGGCAGGCGTCGCAGTGAAACCGATCTGGTTGTTGATGATCACGTGCAGCGTGCCGCCGGTGGAGTACCCGGCAAGCTTCGAGAGATTGAGCGTCTCGGCGACCATCCCTTGCCCCGCGAATGCGGCATCACCGTGGATCAGCAGCGGCACGATGCTGCGACCGCGCAGATCGCCCGCGGTCATCTGCTTGGCACGCACGCGGCCTTCGACCACCGGGTTCACGGCTTCGAGATGCGACGGGTTGCCGGTCAGCGACAAGTGCACGCGCGCGCCACTGCGCGTGCGGCGATCGCTCGAATAGCCCTTGTGATACTTGACGTCACCCGAACCGAACGGCGCTTCGATGTCCTCGATGTCTTCGAACTCCGAGAAGATCATCTCGAAGGATTTGCCGAGCAGATTCGAGAGCACGTTCAAGCGGCCGCGATGCGCCATGCCGATCACGTACTCGACGATGCCCTGCTCGGGCGCGTCCTCGACGAAGGTGTCGAGCAGCGGGATCAGCGACTCGGCGCCTTCGAGACCGAAGCGCTTCTGCCCGACGAAGCGCGTGTGGAGAAATCGCTCGAAGAGTTCGGCCGCCGACAGCATCTCGAGCACGTGCTTGCGCTCGTCGGTGTCGAGTGGTGTGTGGTTCTTGGTGGCCTCGAGATGGCGCTGCAACCACGCCTTGCGGCCGGGATCCTGGATGTGCGTGAACTCGACGCCGACCTTGCCGCAGTACGTCGCGCGCAGCGTGTCGAGGATCTGGCCGAGCGGCTGCATCGGACCGCCGGGCAGATCGCCGGCGAGGAAGGAGCGCTCGAGGTCGTCGTGGCCGAAACCGTAGTGTGCCGGATCGAGCTCCGGGAAATACATCGCGCGCCCGCCGAGCGGATCGATGTCGGCGACGCGATGTCCGCGCGCGCGATACGAATGGATCAGCCGCAGTGCGCGCGCGTGCTTCTCGGCCTCGCGGCGATCGAGCACCACCGGCGCTGCGCTCGCGCCGAAGACTTCGGCCCACGCCGGATCGACGGATGCAGGATCGCTCGCGAAGTGATCGCGAATGTCCTCGACGGCGGCGGCGTTGATGCCGAAGTCCGCCAGTCGATCCTGGGTCGGTTGGTTCTCGATCGGAAGGGGCGACGTGGCCTGGTTCTGTGGACGCGGGCGCGATTCCATCGACGACAGTCCCTCAGCAATGAAATTCCGCTGTGTTGCAGCCGGAGGTTGGCGAAGCCGGGGGAGAGCTCCGAAGCCGCGCGCAATCTACGCGGAGCGCGAGCCTACCCGACCCTCATCGGCACTTCCACGCGAGTTCTGAGGAGATGGCGCAGAAATCTGCGCGATGAATCAGGACGCGAGTCGTTTTGAGATCCGCGACAGCAACGCGCCCGCTTCACCGGTCGATGCGAAGCGATCTTCGGGCCGCTTCTGCATCAACTTGGTGATCACCGCAGCGAAGTCCTCGGGCAAATCCAGCGCCGTTGCGCGCGGATCGGGCGCCGGAGTGTGTCGATGGTGATACGTCACATCGCCTTGCCGGAACGGAACATCGCCGGTGACCAACTCATAGAGCGTCACACCGAGTGCGTACTGATCGGCACGGTGGTCGACGTCTTCGCCGGCCGCCTGCTCGGGCGCCATGTAGTACGGCGTGCCGCCGACGACGGTCGCCGCGCGCCGCACTTCTTCGGTCATCTTGGCGAGGCCGAAGTCCATGATTTTGAGCACGCGATCCTTCGTGAAGAAGAGATTCGAGGTCTTGATGTCGCGATGCACGACGCCCTGGGCGTGCGCGTACTCGAGCCCAGCGGCGGCTTGCGCACCGAGGCGCGCGGCATCGCGCGGCGAGAGCCGACCGCGCTTGGTGAGCACTTCGTGCAGCGGCAGGCCTTCGAGCAACTCCATCGTCAGGAAGTACTGGTCGTCTTCCTGGCCGGCGTCGAAGAGCGTGACGATGTTGCGGTGGTTCAGCGAAGCAGCCGCACGCGCTTCGCGCAGGAACAAGCGCACGGCCGTCGGGTGATTGCGCAGATTCTCGGGCAGTCGCTTCAACGCGACGATGCGGCCGAGGCGCTTGTCGCGCGCCTTCAGCACCACGCCCATGCCGCCGCGTCCGATCTCGCCGAGTAACTCGTAGCGGCTCTCGCTCGGCGCTCCGTCACTCGTCGTGAGCGTGGCCTGCGTCATACGCTCGGCCTCGATCGTGCGGCGCAGTGACTCGATCTTCAGCGTCGCTTCGGGATAGTGGAAGTCGCGCGCGCGGATCGATTCCCAGGTCTCCATCGCCTTGTCGAGCCGGCCCGCCGATTCGAGCGTGCGCGCGAGCTGCTCGACGACTTCGAGCGGCGCGGTCTCGCCACCGCCCACCGTCACCGCTTCGTCGAGCTTCTGCACCGCGAGTTCGAGTTCGTTGCGCTCGGTGAAGATCTCGCCGAGCAGGCGACACGCGTGCACGTACTCGTGGTCGCGCATCTCGATCATCTGCAGGTTGCGGATTGCGCGGTCGGGATCGCCGTTGTCCATCGCGGAGCGCGCCGCGTCGAAGTAGCGCGCGAGCTTCTCGAGCAGCTCGCAGACCTTTTCGACGTTGCCGGCCTCGCGATGGCACTCGATCGCGTCCTCGTAGCGATAGACGATCTCGTAGTGATGCGCGGCGCGGTTGGGATCGCCGATGCTGCGATACGCCTGCGCTGCCTTCTCGTGGTTGCCAGCCTGTTCGTAGAGCGCAGCGGCCGCCCGCGGATCGGCGCTGTCAGAGATCAGTGTCGCCGCCTGCTCGAAGCGACCCGCGCGCTGGAAGGACTGCGCGGCTTTCTCGGTGTCGCCGATCTCGGCGAAGTGCTCGCCGCGAATGCGCGCCGCCGCGACGTCCTCACCAGCGCGCTCGAGCGCGTCGGCCGCAGCGGCCAGATTGCCCTGCATGTACGGCTCGACGGCTTCCGCGCAATTCGTGAAGAGCTGCGCATTCTCGTCCTGCGCATCGACCGCGAGCGTGCGCGGCGCGAAGGTCTCGATCGACACCTCGTGCTCGAGCAGGCGATCGCCGCAGCCAATCAAGATCTTGTGGCGACCCGGCGGGAGGTAGAGGAGCGTGCTGCCGGTTCGCGCGTAGCGAAGGCTGTCGATCTGGCCGCGCACCATGACGACCGCCTGCGCAACCGGCTCGCCGCCATCTAGGACACCGACTTCGACCGCGCAC
The DNA here is from genome assembly GCA_031396445.1 of Deltaproteobacteria bacterium. GTDB lineage: Bacteria > Myxococcota_A > UBA9160 > UBA9160 > PR03 > PR03. Next base: position 27,527 of record JANNKU010000026.1, read on the forward strand.
TCCTTCGCGCGGAAGTCGAAGTCGAGGCGCGCGGGATGGCCGCGGCGCACGACCACCTTCTGCTCTTCGGCGTAGTTGCCGATCACGTCGCCACTCACCGGGTCTTGCAACAAGCCGTGCACCGTCACGTAGTAGCCGCGTGCGGGCAGCCAGCGGAAGAGCGTCTCGCGTCCGACCATCGAGCGCTCGTAGCGGCCCGCGAGACTCATCTTACGCAGATAGCGGTTGCCGCCCACTTTGTGGGTCTCGCCCTCGCCGGCCCGCTGCGGGCGCCGCGACAGCTTGATGCTGAAGAAGCCCTTGCCGAGCGACGCGTACTGGATCCCCACCTGCACTTCGCCCCAGCCACGCACCAATGGCATCACCGAGACGACGAGCAAGATCGAATACACGATGATCGCGATCGGATTCCACGCTGAGAAGCGTTGCTCGGCGCCCGCGATCCAGGTCTGGTTGCCGAAACGGCGCACATCCATCGGGTCGTTGCCGACGAGCATCCGCACCTCGACGTGCATCGCGCCGAGACGTCCGTCGGCGCTGTCACCAGCGCGCAGCCGCGCGACGAAGACCGCGTCGGTGCCGAGCGCGTCGTTCATGTGAGCGATCGCGGATTCGCCTTCGTCGAAAGCGCGCAGCATCTGCTGCTCGGCGCGTTCGAGTTCGCGCGGGATTTCGTGTGGCGCGACGACCTCGAAACGTGTCGCGAGTGCGCGCGCGAGTTCCTCGCCGAGTGCTTCCGGCGCGGGGCGCGTCACGCCAAAGAAGCGCGCCAGCAGATTGGGCGCTTTGGCGAGTGACGGCGCGAGCAGCGCCACCACCTGGATCGGCGCCTCGCGACCGGCAACGCGCTGCGGAAAGCTCGCGGCGAGTTCGTCGAGCGTGCCGGGATCCGCACTCTCCGCACCGTCCTTGGCGCTGAGTTCCGACGCCGCGGCACTGCTGCCGCCACCCATCCGGTCCGCCATCTTGCGCAGCGATTCGGCGCCAGCCGTGTCACCGCCAGCTTCCCGCAAATTCGCGAGATCCTGCGTCAGCGCAACGTTCGCAGGCGCCAACTCCATCGCGTTCTCGAGCATGCCCTCGGCGCCGGCGAGGTCGCCTTGCGCCGCGCGGATCGAGGCACGCTCGCGCAACAAATCGGCGTTGGGCCCGCTGGGATTCCCTTCGAGCAGCGCGAGGGCGCCATCGACCTGCCCGCCTACGCGCAGCAGGCCTGCGAGCGCGATCCGCGTCTGCGTATTGCCGGGGGCGATCTCGAGCGCCTGCGTCAGCAGCGCGTTCGCCCCAGCCGTATCTCCCGCTTTCATTGCGATTTCGCCGAGTCCGATCAGCGGCCCGGGCGCCTGCGGCGTCAGCGCGCGCGCCTGCTCGAATGCCGCCTTCGCGCCGCTCGCATCGCCAGCCGCAACGCGGGCGGCACCGAGCGCTTCGAGCAGCGGCGCATCGGCCGCCCCGCGCTGCACGGCCCGTTCGGCGGGCGCGAGCGCCTGCTCCGGTTCACCGAGGCGTGTATGCAGCAGTGCGGACTCGCGCTCCGCTGCGCCTTCCAGCGTTGGGTCGAGCTCGGCCGCGCGTCCGAGATGCTCGATCGCGCGCTCACTCTCGAACTTCGCTTCGAGCTGCGTCGCAAGCCGCCAATGCAAGTGCGCGCGTGTGATCGGGTCGAGGTTCGGCACTCCGGCGGCCGTCTCGACCAGTTCCGCGTCGGCGCCGTCGAGTCCCGTGAGCGCTGCGATGCCTTCGTCATTGCGCCCGAGCTGAAAGAGCAGACGCGTGCGACCGGAGCGCGCCGGGACGGAATCCGGCGCCAGCTCGATCGCGCGATCGTAGAGCGGGAGCGCGCGAGCCGAGTCACCGAGCTCGTCCGCCGCTTCGGCCGCCGCGAGTGCGAAGAGCGGATCGCCCTGATTGTCTGCGTGCTGTGAGCGGAGCCAGAGCCGCGCTCGCTCCGAATCACCGCGTGCCACCGCGAGCCGCGTGCGCTCGCCGAGCGGAAACTGTTCTGCCTGCCCGGCCGCTTCGAGTCGCTTGCGCAGCGCCTGCGACGTCGGCGTGACCATCTTGCCGAGCGCGCGCCAGCCGTCCGCGAGGCGACCGCCCTCGAGTGCAAGCGCGGCGCGTCCATAGCGATCGAGTTCGGCGAGGCTCGGCGGAGCGAGCGTTCGGCCCACCGCGCCGCACTGCGCGACCACGGCATCGGTCGCCGCGGCAACCGCGTCGCCGAGCTTCGCGACCGGCGCCTCGACGTGCCCCGCAGCGGCCGTCGAACCCGCGGCGAGATCGATCACCACGAGCTGCACGACCGCCCGACCGCGATCGGTGTCGAGATCGAGGACCCACGCGCGTTCCGCACCGTTCTGTTCGCCGAGTTCGCGCAGGGAAGCACGCGGCGGCAGCGCGAGCTGTCGATTCGACGGCGACGCGGCAGCGAGCGAGAACTCGCTACTCGATGTCAGTCCCGCCTCGGCGAAGCGGGCCCGCACCCACTCGGTCGCGCCGCGCGCCACGACTTCGAGATCCGCAGGCGTTCGCGGCGGAAGCACCGCCAGATCGGCGGCGAATGCCTGCGAAGCACACAGCGTGATCAGCGCGATCAACGCAGCGACGACCGCGCGCACGAGGCTCTGCCCCGCCCGTCGCGACCCACGCCCCACCGCGCGCGCGATCCCGAGAATCCGCGTCTTCACCAGCGTCTGTTCGGCAATCCTGGTGCAGGGGTTGAGCAGCGGATCCGAGCGCCGTCAGCTCACGCGACGCGAGTGGCCAACCCAGTACTTCTCGCGCAGCTCGCGCTTCAAAACCTTGCCGCTCGGGTTGCGCGGCAGCGCCTCCACGAACTCGACCGAGCGAGGCCGTTTGTAGCCGGCGAGCTGGCCGTCGCAGAAGTGCATCAGCTCGCTCGCGTCGATCGTGGTGCCGGGCTTCGCGACGACGATCGCCTTCACCGCCTCGCCCCACTTCGGATCCGGCACGCCGATCACCGCGGCCTCAGCCACCGCCGGGTGTCGGTAGAGCACGTCCTCGACTTCGCGCGGGTACACGTTCTCGCCGCCCGACACGATCATGTCCTTGGTGCGGTCCTGCACGAAGAGGAATCCCTCGTCGTCGACGATGCCGGCGTCGCCGGTATGCATCCAGCCGTCGCGCAGCGCTTCGGCCGTTGCCTCGGCGAGGTTCCAGTAGCCGCGCATCAATTGCGGACCACGCACCGCGATCTCGCCGACGACGCCGTTCGGCAGCACATGGCCTTCGGCGTCGACGATGCGCACTTCGGTGCCGAGCAGCGGCCGTCCCGCCGACAGCAACAACTGCGGTTCGCCCGCGAGCGCACGGCGATGATCGGCGGGCATCAGGTAGGTCGCGGCGGCCGTCGTCTCAGTCATGCCGTAACCCTGCAAGAACTCGCAGCCGAAGACGTCGATCGCGCGCCGCAGCGTCTGCTCCGCGATCGGAGACGCACCATAGATCAGCAGCCGCAACGCGTCGTAGCGTCGTTCGGCGACGTCCGGCACACCGACGAGACAGAACTGGATCATCGCCGGCACCAGCATCGCGAGCGCGATCTGCTCCTCGGAGAGCGCGCGCACGACGTCGGCCGGAACGAATTCGTCGTGGATGAACAGCGTGCCGCCGGTTTGCACCGTCGCGAAGGTCGTGAGGCACGCTGCAGCGTGGTAGAGCGGAGCCACGATGAGCGCGCGATCGCCGGGCGCGCCGCCGATCGCGAGCGTGAACTGATGGAGCTGCGCCATCACCGCGCGCTGCGTCAGCACGGCGCCCTTCGGCCGTCCCGTCGTGCCGCTCGTGTACATCTGGTAGAGATCGTCGTCGGGCGCGGCGCGGTGTTCGTGCTTCGTCTCCGGCTGACTCGCGACGAACGCTTCGAAAGATTCCCAGCCGCCGACGCGATCGCCGAGCGCGACGAAGTCTCGGACGCTCGTGAGTTCTGCGCGCACCGGCTCGAGCGCCGTCGCGAGCGCGTCCTGCGCGAAGAGCAGCACCGCGCGCGCGTCGTTGACGATGTAGCTCCACTCCGGCGGCGCGAGCCGGTAGTTCAGCGGCACCGGCACGACGCCGCACTTCGAGCACGCGTAGTACCAGATCGCGAGTTCGATCGAGTTCTTCGACAGCAGCGCGACGCGGTCGCCCGGCGCGACTCCCTTCGCCGTGAGCGCGTGCGCGATCCGGTTCGCGAGCGCCTGCGCGCGGCGATACGAAATCCGTCGTGCGCCGTGGATCGCGAACGATTGGTCGGGCAGCTCGCGTGCGCGGTAGTCGAGTGTGTCGTGAAGCAACATGGGGTCTCCTCGGCTAGTTGCTCGCGAGTCGCGCGCGCAGCCATTCGACGAGCGCGCCCGCGCCCGCAAGATCCGGCGCCGTTCCCGATACTGTGAAATCGGGGCGCTGGAGCGCAACCGCTGCGCCATTCGCGTCGAACCAGCGCGCGTAGGCGCCATCCACGTCGCGCAGCGCCCCATCTCGAGAGACGTGCGCGGTCACACCGCCGAGTGATGCGAAGAACGCGCGCTGCTCGGGCGTGAGCGCATCGGCAGGATCGCCGCGCGTCGAGACGAGCGCGAAGCCGCCGCCGACGAGATCGTCGAAGCGGCCGCGCACTCCGTCTTTTTCGACGCTTGCTTGCAAGAAGATCGCGCCCGCGGCCGCGCATGCAGAGTCCCAGCAGCCCGGTCCGAGTTTCGGCGCTGGCGCCGGCGATTGCAGGCCAGTTGCGCGCGCGGCGGGAATCATCCGCGCGTCGCGCTCCGCGGCCTCGTGCGGGTCGGCGATGCAGATCACACGGCCGAGTGCGACCGAGAACTCGATCGTCGCGCGCGCATGCGGCGCGCGCTCAGTGGCGTAGGTGTCGAGCAGCGCGTCGCTCGCGCGATCCCCCAACACGAGATCGAGTTTCCACGCGAGGTTCGCGGCGTCGCGCAGGCCCGAGCACATGCCCTGCCCCGCGAACGGCGGCATCAGATGCGCGGCGTCACCCGCGATCAGCACACGGCCGCGGCGCCAGGATTCGGCCCAGCGAGCCCGAAATGTGTAGACCGCGTGGCGCTCGAGCGTCGCGTTGTCGGGTCGCACGTCCCACGCACCGAGCAGCTTCCAGGCGGTCGCCGGATCGGAGAGTTCGGCGAGCGATTCGTGCGGCAGGCGCATGAACTCCCAACGCCGCCGGCCGGGCCCGCCCGAAACGAGCGTGGTCGGGCGCGCCGGATCACAGAGTTGGAAGTTGAGCGGATCCCAGACGCGCGCCTCGTGCGGGATCACGTCCACGACGAGCCAGTCGTACGCGAAGCCGCGATCGTGGAAGGCGGAGCCGATCGCGTCGCGCACGAAAGAGTTCGCGCCGTCGCAGCCGACCACCCAGCGCGCCCGCAGCTCCCGCGACGCGCCCTGCTCGTTGCGCGCGCTGATCATCACTTCGCCGTCCGCTTCGCGCAGCGCTTGCACATCGTGTCCGCGCAGCACGCGCACGTGTTCGAACGAGCGCGCGCGCTTCTCGAGGGCCGCTTCGAGGCGAGGTTGGTGACTCATGTTGGAGTCGGGCCAGCCCGAGAGGCCCGACTCCTTCTCGCGGCCGAAGCGCAGCAGGATCTCGCCGGCCGCGTTGCGCCACTCGTAGATCGGCGCGGGCTCCGTGAACCCTGCGAGATCCGGCGCGACGCCCGCGGCCTGCAGGATGCGCGCAACCTCGTGATCGAAGTGCACCGCGCGCGGCAGCGGATAGGGCTCCGGCCAACGCTCGAGCACCGTGACGCTGCGCCCGCGCTGCGCGAGCAGGATCGCGAGCGCGAGGCCCGTCGGGCCCGCGCCGACGACCGCGACATCCACCAGATCGCCCGTCGCCGACATCGACGCCTACTGCGCCCCACTTGCAAGCGCGACGATGTCCTCCGGCGCGAGGAACGCGCGCGGCACCGGTGGCGACCAGGCGGCAAGTCCGTGCGCGGGCATCGACGCCGCCACCTTCCACGCGTCGGCGTCGGCGATCACGTCGAGATCGCTCGAGTACTCGGCGAAGTTGCCCGCCGGGTCGCGCAGGTACCAGAAGTAGTTCGACCCGATCGCGTGTCGCCCGAGACCCCAGACGTGGCGCGACGCATCGGCCGCGACCATCGCCGCTGCGGCGCGTCCGACCGCATCGATGTCGTCCATTTCCCATGCGGTGTGATGCAGAAACGAAAATGGGCCCGGTTGGATCAGGACGTTGTGGTGATCCGTCGAGCAGCGCATGAAGCTCGCGCCGAAGGCCGGGATCTCGTCGCTCACCTGGAAGCCGATCCCGTCGGTGAAGAAACGCCGCGACGCAGCGGGATCGCTCGACGTGACCACCACGTGCTGGAGCCGACGCGGCTTCGAGACCGAGGGCGCGACGGCCGGTGAGCGCGCGTCGATGCGGAGCGCTTCGCCGGGAACGTTGGTCGCAATTCGCGGCAGTGACTTCTGCGCGACGCGCGGCTCGATCACCAACTCGACACGCACGCCTGTCACCGGCTCGATCGCGGAGAGCGAATGCGAATCGCGCACGGCGGCGATGTCGAGCTTGGCGAGCGCGACTGCAATGCGGCCGAGATCATCGACGTCATCTACGCCGACCGCGAGCGACAGCAAGCACCGGCGCGGCGCTTCGGCGATGCGGAGTTGCTCACCGCCATCGCTCGTCTCGAAGCGCCCAGGACTCGTCTCGTCGAGACCGAAGTCGCGATAGAAGCCGCGCACGGCTTCTACCGACGGAACCCCGATCGTGATCGAGCGCAGACGGTGCAACGACATGGGTTCTCCTCAGGTGCGGCGGGTGAGCGGCTCGACCTGGGTCCAGACTGCTTCACCCTGAGTGCGGAAGAGTTGGAGGATCGGAGCGGGAGCCCACTTGGCAACCGCGGTCTCGAAGCTCGGCCGCGCCTTCACGCGCGACAACCAATCTGCGACGCGCGGCCGCGCATTCCCCGAGAAGAGCGGCGTCATCGCGAGGTGCTCGAGGCGCAGCACGTACGGAAGCGCTGCGGCGTCCGCGAGACCGAAGCGATCGCCGGAGAGCCAGGCGCCGGGCGCGAGGCGCGCGTCCATCGCATCGAGAAGATCGAGGAAGTGGCCCAGCGCGCCCGCGAACTCTGGCGCCGCAACGCCATGCTCGATCACGCTGCGGCGCGCGTTACGCCGAACGGCGTCGGGAATGGCGGCGATGTTCGCTTCGCGAACCTCCGCGGGCTGCGACAGCGCGGCGGTCCGCGCGCCGATCGCGTAGGTCACGACGCCCGCGGCCGGGTGCACTTTCTCGTCGATCTGTTTCACCCAGAGCCGCATCGCATGGCGATCCGCAGGCGCCGCCGGCCGCAGCGGCGGATCCGGGAACGCCTCGTCCAGGTACTCGTTGATCAGCGACGACTCGATCAGCACGCGGCCGTCGTGGATCAGCGTCGGCACGACGTGATGCGGGTTCAGCTTCACGTACTCGGGGGCATGCTGTTCACCTGAGACCAGGTTCACGTCGCGCGAAGTGAATGCGAGCTTTTTCTCTTCGAGCACCAGCCGCACCTTCTGCGAGCAGCTGGACATCCCGTTGTGGTGCAATTCGAGTTCGGGCATGGCTTCGCTCCACTTACAAGAGGGTGGTATCGGGCTCCGCCACGACGGTGTTGTCGAGCGCGCCGAGTCCTTCGATCTCGACGCGCATGCGATCGCCGACCACGAGCAGCTTCGGCGGCTTCATCGCGATGCCGACACCGCCAGGCGTGCCGGTTGCGACGACGTCGCCGGGCTCGAGCGTGAAGCCGTCCGACAGATGCGCGACCAACGCGAAGCAGTCGAAGATCAACTGCTTCGTCGTCGAGTCCTGGCGCAGCTCGTCGTTCACGAAAGTCCGAAGACGCAGGCCGTGCGGATCGCCGACCTCGTCCGCCGTGGTCAGCCACGGTCCGATCGGACCGTGCGTATCGAACGACTTCCCCATCGTCCAGGTCGGCATGCGGAGCTGCCAGTCGCGGATCGTCACGTCGTTCACGACGAGATAGCCGGCGATCACCTCGTGCGCGCGCTCGCGTGGCACATGGCGGCAGCGCTTGCCGATGACGAAGCCGAGTTCGCCCTCGTAGTCGAGCACGTGCGAGATGCGCGGCAGCCAGACCGGATCACGCGGGCCCGTCACACAAGTGGACTGCTTGTTGAAGACGGTCGGGTGCTTCGGCGGATCGATGCCCGCCTCGGCGACGTGATCGGCGTAGTTGAGCCCGATCGCCAGAAACTTCGGCGGGCGCAGGATCGGCGCGCAGAGCGACACCGAATCGAGTGCAACGCGGCGAGTTGCGTTCGAGGCTGCGCTCGCGGCGCGGCTCAACGCGGCCGGGCCGGCGGCGAGCAGCGCCGTCATCTCGCGCGGCAACTCGGGTGCGGCGATCGACAGATCGACGACACCATCGTCGGTCACCACGCCGATGCGCGCCTCGTTCTCGGAGCGGAAGGTGCAGAGCTTCATCGCGTACTCTCCTCGCGCACTACCACGGCTGCGAATCGCCGAGGCCGTGCAGCAGCTTCTCGTTGACGTCGCTCGCCTGATGCACGTGCTTCGGCGGCGAGTGGAACGTCGCGGAGGGACGCAAGCGCAGCACGACGCGACCTTCGCGGCGGGCGCCCTCCGCGATCATCGGACGCACCGACTCGGGCATCGGCTTGCCCGCCATCACGCCCGCGATGCGCGTCATCAAATCGACGACGGCTTCGGGCTCCGTCTCCACCTGCGCGTCGCAGTAGGCGACCAGATACGTCGGCGGCCACTGCTCGTCGAGCACGCAGAGCGACACCTTGCCGAGTCGCGCCGCCGCCTTCGCCTTGGCGCGCGCGCCCATCGTGGATACGAGGATGTCGTCGCCGTCCATCATGTAGTAGACGACCGACTGCGCCGGGCCGTCGTGTTTGCGGCGGTAACCAAACACAGCGGTGCGGTGCTTGCGCACGAACTCACGGCGTTCGTCTCGATTCATTGAGGTGATCTCCTCACTTTGAGGGCGCGCTTTCGCTTGGGAATCGCGGGCGTCTCGGCGAGCGCGGCGCGCACCGAATCGAGCGTGCCGCGCAGATGCTCGTCGAGCAGCGCGACGGCGCGATCGACTTTGCCAGCGAGCGCCGCATCGCGCAGTGCCTTGTGCTCGACGACCGGCCCGCGACCGCTCCGATACTTCTGCGCGCCGAGCAGCACGTAGCGCTGCGCATGTTCGGCGAGCACGCCGACGATGCGGCGCGTCCACGCCGACGGGCAACGCGCGAGCAGCGCGGCATGAAACGCGAGGTGCGCCTCGGTGCCTTCCTCGAGCGAGCGCGCCGCGTCGAGGCGATCGAGCGCGGCGGCGATCTCGCTGCGGTGCGCGTCGTCACTGCGCCGCAGCGACTGCCGCAGCGCCGGCGGCTCGAGTCGCAATCGCAGCGCGTAGAGATCCGCCGCGTCCGCGAGCGTGAAGTCGGCCACGCGCACACCGCGCTGCGGGCTGAACTCCACGAGCCGCGCCCCACCGAGCCGCGCAAACGCCTCGCGCAGTGGCGTCGGACTCACGTGCCAGCGCTCGGCCAGATCCTCGGCGCGCAACTTCGTCCCAGGCGGAAACTCGCCGGTCAGGATCGCCGTGCGCAGCCGGCGCAGCGCCCAATCGCTGCGGGTCTCAGGGGCGTTCTCGGGCATCGCCGCTGAATAGCCCGCCGCCTCGCGATATTCAATAGTCTATAGATTGTGTCCAGGACTCGGCGCCAGAATGGCCAGCACCACGAGCCGCTCCGTCCCCGAATTCCGGATCCCATGCGAAACACCCTGCGGCGCCACCAACATCACACCGGCCCGCATCGGGATCGCGCGATCCTCGAGCAAGAACTCTCCCTCCCCCGCCAACACTTGATAGACCTTGTCCATGTCACCGTGCGCGTGCAGCGCATGCTGCTGCCCCGGCTCAAAGCAATTCAGACCGACTAGCAGCCGCGCCGACTCGAAGAGCGTGCTCTTGCCCATCTTGTCGGCGCGAAACACCGCGTGTTCCTCGGGCCAGATCGCGCACGGATGATCCATCGAGTCGCCCCCTTCGCACGGCTCGCACTAAGCTGCCGCGATGGCCAAGTCGTTAGCCGATCTCGTCCGCGCAGCACTCACCGACGTCGGCGAACTCTCCCCCGACGCCGTTCGCGCACTGCTCGACCAACCAAATCGCGGCGGCTACGAAATCCTGGACGTGCGCGAAGCCAACGAGTGGGACGCCGGCCACCTACCCGGCGCGCGCCACTACCCGCGCGGCTTCCTCGAAGTCCGCGCCGACCTCGAACACCCAAAACGCGACCCGTGGCTCGCCGATCGCTCGCAAAAACTCGTGCTCTACTGCGGCGGCGGCCATCGCTCCGCGCTCGCCGCCCAAACCCTAAAGCAGATGGGCTTCGACCACGTCCTCTCCATGTCCGAAGGCTGGACCGGCTGGACAAAACGCGGCTTCGAGACCGAGCGCTAG
>JANNKU010000038.1:0-9373 GCA_031396445.1 Deltaproteobacteria bacterium
GATCTGGGAGTACGCGCCGCTGCGGAAGCGCGCGACGGCGTCGTCGAATGCGGGAGCGCCGGCCCAGCCTTCGACGACGAGCAAGCCTCGGCCGACGGGCTCGTTGGGCGCGAGCAGTGGGTAGAGGGCGCGCACGAAGGCAAAGCTCCCGGCGGAAGCGAGTGCCAACAGCAGCATCCAACCCGCGAGGGTCGGAACCATCATTTCGCGTCGGTGGAAGAGGCGCGGGAGCGGCATGCGCGTTGGCAGCGTTGCGGAGAATTCGCTGCGCGACAAGGCAAACGCGACCGATGAGATTCGCGTGTTGCGCGGCGTCGGTACTCGCGTCACGGAGTTTCGAGCGACTGCGGTAGGTTGAGGTGAGGCAATGCGCGACCGGCCGATGCGATCACCCGATCGCGATCGTCGCGCGCAAAACCAGGAGTGCGAAGCGGTGAAGATTCTCGCGATCGATGTCGGAGGCACCAATGTGAAGGTGCTTGCGAGTGATCAGTCGGAGCGGCGCAAGGTCGCGTCGGGCGCGACGATGACGGCCGCGCAAATGGTCGCCGCGGTGCAGCAGCTGACCGCGGATTGGAGCTACGACGTCGTATCGATCGGCTATCCCGGTCCGGTGCTGCAAGGTCGGCCCATGGCGGAGCCGAAGAATCTCGGCCCGGGCTGGGTCGGCTTCGATTTCTCAGCGGCGTTCGGCAAGCCGGTGCGCATCGTCAACGACGCCGCGATGCAAGCGCTCGGCTCCTACACCGGCGGGCGCATGCTCTTTCTAGGACTCGGCACGGGACTCGGTTCCGCGATGATCGTGGACGGCGTTCTCGACCCGATGGAACTCGCGCATCTCCCGTACAAGAAGGGCAGAACCTACGAGGACTACGTCGGGAAGCGCGGTCTCGAGAAATACGGCAAGAAGAGGTGGCTGAAAGAAGTGGAAGCGGTGACCGCCGCGCTCGCGAAGGCGCTCGAAGCGGACTCCGTGGTGCTGGGTGGCGGCAATGCGCGACTCATCGAGTCGCCGCCCGACGGCGTGCGCATCGGCGACAACTCGAATGCGTTCCAGGGCGGCTTCCTGATGTGGAAGGACGCGGACGCGAGCGTCAAGAGCTAGCGCTTCCGATCGCGCCGATTCGCGACGAGCACGCCGGCCAGTGCCGTCCAGCCCGTTTGGTGCGATGCGCCGAGACCCTCGCCGGTGTCGCCGTTGAAGTACTCGTAGAAGAGCAGGTGATCGCGCCACGCCGGATCGCGTTGGAAGAGTTCACTCGCGCCCCACATCGGGCGTTGACCGGCGGCGTCGCGTAGGAAGAGCCGCAGCAGGCGGCGCTCGAGTTCGTCCGCGACTTCGCCGAGGCTTGCCTGCACACCGGAGCCGGTCGGCAGCTCCACCGTGAAGCGATCGCCGAGCGTCGCATGCAAGTGTCGAAGCGATTCGAGCGCCAGGAAGTTCAGCGGGAACCAGATCGGGCCGCGCCAGTTCGAGTTGCCGCCGAAGAGGCCCGTCTCCGACTCTGCCGGCTCGTAATCGAGCCGCGCTTCACAGGTGCCGAGCGCTAGAACGAGCGGGTGTTCGCGGTGATGGCGCGACAGCGAGCGCAGTCCGTACGGCGAGAAGAACTCCTCCTCATCGAGCATCCGCGCGAGCACGCGCCGTAGCCGCGCATCGTCCACCAGCGCGATCAATCGCGGGCGACCCTCCTGCGCGAAGTAGTGCGCGAAGCCGGTGAGGTGCGGCTTGTTGTCGATGAACCAGCGGGCCCGTGCGCGAAAGCGCGGGAGCTCGTTCCAGAGCGACTCGTTCAACTCCACCGCTGCAAAGATTGGGAGCAGGCCGACGACGGAGCGCGCGCGCACCGGGATCGTCGATCCGTCGGGCTTGCGCAGTCGGTCGTAGTAGAAGCCGTCTTGCTCGTCCCAGAGTTCGTTCATGGCAGCGGCGATCGAGGCGAAGTGCTCGAAGAATTTCAGCGCGACGTCTTCGTACGCGTTGTCGTGATTGGCGAGGCGCAGCGCCATCTCGAGCATGTTCAAACAGAACTTCGCCATCCACGCGGTGCCGTCGGATTGTTCGAGGATCTCGCCGCCGGGCAGCATCGACGAGCGATCGAAGGGGCCGATGTTGTCGAGGCCGAGGAAGCCGCCTTCGAAGATGTTGTCGCCGAGGTGATCCTTGCGGTTCACCCACCACGTGAAGTTGATCAGCAATTTGTGGAACGCGGCGGCGAGGAATCCGAAGTCGCTGCCGCCGTCGATGCGGAACACCGCGAGCACCGCCCACGCATGGACGGGCGGATTCACGTCACCGAAGGCCCACTCATAAGCGGGAATCTGCCCGTTCGGGTGCATGTACCACTCGCGGCAGAGCAGCAGCAACTGATGCTTCGCCGCGGCAGGATCGATGTGCGCGAGCACGACGCTGTGGAACGCGAGATCCCACGACGCGTACCACGGGTACTCCCACTTGTCGGGCATCGAGAGCACGTCGCGATTGTCGAGGTGACGCCATTCCGCGTTGCGACCACTGTTGCGGCCGGGCGGTGGCGGCGGCTGCGCGGGGTCGCCCTCGAGCCAACGCTCGACGTCGTAGTGAAAGAACTGCTGGCTCCACACCATGCCCGCGAAGGATTGACGCAGGACGCGGAACTCGTCGTCGCTGGCGCCGACCGGCCGAAGCGTTGCGTAGTACGCGTCGGCCTCGCGCTCGCGCGTGGCGAGCGTCCGCTCGAAGTCGGCGCCGAGGTCGAGAACCGCATCGGTGTCGGCGGGCGCAAGGCGGATGCGGATCTCGGCGCTTTCGCCGGGCGCGACCGTCACGCGATACCAGGCCGCGACTTTCGTCCCTGTGTGCGCCGGATTCACCGTCGCAGCGCCGTGCACGACGTGATCGTGGATGCCGTCCTTCGGGTACGGCGTTGCGCACGGCGCGTTGAAGATGCGCTCCATGTTCGTTTCGTTCTCGCAGAAGAGCAGCGTCGGCGCGCGGCCTGCCGGGTCCGGCCCTGCGTTGATGCGCCAGCGACCGAGCTCCGCGTGTTCCGCGATGGCGCTCGCGATGCGCGCCGCGTCCGGCGAAGTCGCGGCATCGATCGAGGGCCGCGGGCTTCCCGCTTCCCAAGACCAGGTGTTGCGGAACCACAGCGTCGGCAGCACGTGCAGCTCGGCCGCCTCGGGCCCGGCATTGCGGATGCGCAGGCGCAGACACAGATCGTTGGGCGTGGCTTTTGCGTAGTCGGCCTCGATCTGCCAATAGCGGTCACCGTCGAAGATGCCGGTATCGGCCAGCTCGAACTCGCGATCCGCTTTGCTGCGCTTCGCGTTCTCCTCGCGCAAATGCGTGTACGGGAACTCCGCTTGCGGGTAGTGGTAGCGCCAGCGCAGCCACGAGGCGGTGGGCGTTCCGTCCACGTACCACCAGTATTCCTTCGCGTCCTCGCCGTGATTGCCCTCGTTGCCGGTGAGACCGAAGATGCGTTCCTTCAGGATCGCGTCGCGACCGTTCCAGAATGCGAGCGCGAGACACAAGCGTTGTTGGAGATCGCAGACGCCGGCGAGTCCGTCCTCGCTCCACCGATACGCGCGAGATCGCGCATGATCGTGGGGGAAGTACTCCCACGCCGTGCCGTTCGCGCTGTAGTCCTCACGCACGGTGCCCCACGCGCGCTCACTCACGTACGGACCGATGATCTTCCACGCACCCGGTTGGCCGGCAGGCGCTTCGGCGATTCGAGCGTGTTCTGCGGTGTGCGGCGCGCGGCGCGATCGATCGTCGGGCATGGCCGCGCAGTGTGGCTCAGGTTGCGCGCGAACGGGCATCGATCAAGGCATGCTGCGCGCAAGGATGCAGCGCCGAAGCTTGCCTTCGGGCGCGCGCTTCGGCTAAAACGGAAACGTGCGGCACAGCCGAATCGTCTGCAGCTCGAGCGTTCGCGCAGCAGCGACGCTCGTGGCTTGCGTGCTCGCGCCGCTCCCCGCGCTCGCCGTGGATGCCGTCGTCCACACCTCGAACATCTTCGATCCGGTCTCGGCGCCGGCGGATTCGGTGTTCCGCATCGCGATGCTGGTGCTCGCCATCACCGGGGCGATCTTCGTCATCGTCGGCGGCCTGCTCGCCTACAGCATCATTCGCTATCGCCGCCGTCGCGACGACGATGGCAGCGAGCCGGCGCAGGTCTACGGCAGCGATCAGATCGAACTCGCGTGGACGGTGATCCCGACCTTGATCGTGCTCGCGCTCGGTCTCGTCACGGCCCGCACGATCTACGACGTTCAAGGCGCCGTCGCGCCGCAGGGCGCGACACGGGTGACGGTGATCGGGCATCAGTGGTGGTGGGAGATCCGCTATCCCGCCCTCGGCATCGTGACGGCGAACGAGCTGCACGTGCCCGCGAGCAACGAAGCCGGTGCGACGCCGACCTTCCTCGATCTCGAGTCGGCCGACGTCGTGCACTCCTTCTGGGTGCCGCAGCTCGCGGGCAAGACCGACGTCATTCCGAATCGCCGCAACCAGATGTGGATCGCGCCGCGCGAGCCGGGGCTCTACCTCGGTCAGTGTGCGGAGTTCTGCGGCACGCAGCATGCGCACATGCTGTTGCGCGTTCGAGTGCACCCCCGCGACGAGTACGATGCGTGGGTGGCGGCGCAGCAGCAATCGGCCGTCGTCGATCCAAGCGTGGCGGCGGGGCGACGCGTTTTTGAGTCCACCGCCTGCATCAACTGTCACACGGTGCGCGGCACCGTCGCGACCGGCCGCTTCGGGCCGGACCTCACGCATCTGATGAGTCGCGACACGCTCGCGGCCGGCGCCGCTTTGATGAGTGGCGAATCACTGCGCGCCTGGATCAACGATCCCGATCACGTGAAGCCGGGCGCGCTGATGCCGGCCATGAAGCTCGACGACGCGGTGCTCGACCAACTCGTCGCCTATCTGCAATCGCTGCGCTAGCAAGGCCGCACCATGACGCTGCTCGATCCGACGCTCGAAGTTCCGCGTTCCGACGCGGACGGTCGTTCGGTGCCGAGCGTTCTGCACGAGTGGGTCGTCAGCGTCGATCACAAGCGCCTCGGGCTGATGTACATCGCATCGGGGCTGCTCTTCTTCCTCGTCGCCGGTCTCGAAGCGACGGCGATGCGCATCCAGCTCGTGATGCCGGACAACGACTTCGTCACGCCGCAAGTCTTCAACCGCCTGATGACGCTGCACGGCACGACAATGGTGTTCTTCGTCGGCATGCCGATCGTCCTCGGCTTCGCCAACTATCTCGTGCCGCTGATGATCGGCGCGCGCGACATGGCGTATCCGCGTCTCAACGCGTTCTCATTCTGGATGTCGCTCTTTGGTGGCATCCTGCTCTACTCGAGCTTGCTCGGCGCGGAAGGACTCTTTGGCGGCAGCGCGGCGCCGGATGTCGGTTGGTTCGCCTATGCGCCGCTCACTGAACGCGCCTTCTCGCGCGGCAACAGCACGGACTACTGGAATCTCGCGATCCTGCTGAGCGGCATCGGCTCGGTCGGCACGGCGATCAATCTGGTCGCAACCACGATCTGCCTGCGTTGCCCCGGCATGACGCTCTCGAAGATGCCGCTCTATGTGTGGATCAACTTCGTCGTCGCGTGCATGATCCTGGTCGCGATCTCGCCGCTCACGGCGGCGCAGCTCATGCTGCTGCTCGATCGCTTCCTCGGCGCGCATTTCTTCGACACGCAGGCCGGCGGCTCCGCCATTCTCTGGCAACACTTCTTCTGGATCTTCGGCCACCCGGAGGTCTACGTGCTGATGCTGCCGGGCTTCGCGATCGCGTCGGAGATCATCCCGGTCTTCTCGCGCAAGGTGATCTTCGGCTACCCGATCATGGTCGCGGCGACGGTGTCGATCGGCTTCATCGGTTTCAGCGTGTGGGCGCATCACATGTTCGCGGTCGGCATGACGCCCGCCGGCAACTCGTTCTTCGCGATCTCGACGATGCTGGTCGCGATCCCCACCGGCATCAAGATCTTCAACTGGCTCGCGACGATGTGGGGCGGGAAGATCCGCTTCGCAACGCCGATGCTCTTCTGCATCGGTTTCTTGTTCCAGTTTTTGTGCGCGGGCCTGACGGGCATCATGCTCGCGGTGGCGCCCTTTGATTGGCAGCTCACCGATTCGTACTTCGTCGTCGCGCACTTTCATTATGTGCTGATCGGCGGGCTGCTCTTCACGATCTTCGCGGCGATCTACTACTGGTTCCCCAAAGCCACCGGCCGCATGCTCGACGAGACGCTCGGCCGCTGGCATTTCTGGCTGTTGGTGATCGGCTTCAACATGACCTTCCTGCCCCAACACTTCGCGGGCTTCGCCGGCATGCCGCGTCGCATCTATACCTACGACCCGAATCGCGGCTTCGAGATCTGGAACCAGATCTCGTCGGTTGGCGTCATCTTTCAAGCGGCGGCGATCGCGTGTTTCCTGGTGAACGTCATTCGCTCGCTCTTCCGCGGTGCGCCGGCAGGCGACGATCCGTGGGATGCGTGGACGCTCGAGTGGTCCACCACGTCGCCGCCGCCCGCGTACAACTTCGAGACGCTGCCCGCGGTGCAGAGCCGCCGTCCGCTCTGGGATCTCAAGCATCCCGACGATCCCGACTGGCGCTTCGAGTGAGCGGCGCAGCGCGCGCGGTCGTCACCGCATCGGAGTGGAAGCTCCCGGATCGCGGCCATGTCGCGATTCTCGCGTTGATCGTCGCCGAGACGGCGATGTTCGCGATCTTCGTCGCGGCGTATCTCTATTACGTCGGCAAGAGCCTCAACGGACCGACACCGCGCGATGTCCTGACGCTGCCGATCGCAGCATCGATCCTGCTCTGGTCGAGCAGCGTGACGATTCACCTGGCCGTTCGCGCGCTGCAAGCCGCGGAGATCGCGCGCTTCAAGCTGTGGTGGTTCGCAACGATCGCACTCGGCGCGCTCTTCCTCGTCGCTACGGCGCGCGAGTGGTACGGGCTGATCTACCACGAGGGTCTGACGATCCGGACGAACCTTTTTGGCACCACCTTCTACTCGCTGGTGGGCTTGCACGCGTCGCACGTCGTCATCGGGCTCGCGATGTTGACGACGGTGGGTGTGCTCGCGCTCCGCGGCCGACTCAACGCGACGCATGCGCGACGCGCCGAGGTGTTGTCGCTCTACTGGCACTTCGTCGATTCCGTGTGGGTCGTGGTGTTCTTCGTCGTCTACGTGGTGGGGCGCTGATGGAGTCGAAGCACCAGCCCGGCAAAGGCGTGATCGCAGTGCCGGCGTCCACCGCGTCGCCGCTGATCCTGGCCGTGGGCGTGACGCTGCTGCTTGCGGGTCTCGTCACGAACGCGGTCATCAGCGCGACGGGCGCGCTGCTCCTCGTCGCCGGCGTGGTGGGCTGGTTCCGGCAGGTGTTGCCCCACGAAGCGCACGAGTCGATTGCGGTGGAGCCGCCGGCGGCACGCGTGGCGCGGAGCGCGCACGCCGTCACGCGTCTCGCCGCAGGGGAGCCGCGACACCGCTCGCGGTTGCCGGTCGCAATCTATCCGTACTCGGCGGGCGTGAAGGGCGGCATCGCGGGTGGCGTCGCGATGGCGGCGCTGGCGCTGCTGCACGGTGTCATCAATCACCAGAGTCTCTGGTACACCGTGAATCTGCTGGCGGCCGGCGCGTCGCCGAGTCTCGCCAACGCCGATGCGGCGACGCTCGCGGCGTTCTCCGCGACGGGTCTCTTGCTCGCGCTCTTCATTCACGGCGCGCTCTCGCTCCTCGTCGGGCTTTTGTACGGCGTGTTGCTCCCGATGGTGCCCGGGCATCCGGCGTGGTGGGGCGGTCTGGTCGCGCCGCTGCTCTGGACCGCGTTGCTCGCATCCTCGCTCGGAGTCCTGAACCCGGCACTCAATGCGCGCATCGAGTGGCCGTGGTTCATCGCGTCGCAGATCGCGTTCGGCGTCGTCGCGGGTTTCGTCGTCGTGCGTTCGGAGCAGATCGCGACCTTTCAGCACGACGCGCTCGCGCAGCGCGCGCGCCTCGAAACGCGGGACGAGTGATGACGACGCGCATTCTCCTCGTTGCGATCTCGCTGCTGTCGATCGTCGCTTGCGATCGACTCCCCGGCCGGCCGCTGCCGGATTCGCAACCGCTGCGACCGTCGGCGATCAAAGACTTCGCGCTGCTCTACAGCGACAACTGCGCCGGCTGCCACGGCGGCGAGGGCGTGCCCGGCGCCGCCGTCGCGCTCGCCGATCCCGTCTATCTCGCGTTCATCGACGACGCGACCCTGCGTCGCGTGACGGCGGGTGGCGTGCGTGGCACCGCGATGCCGGCCTTCGCGCGCAGCGCCGGTGGAACGCTCACCGACGAGCAGATCGAGATCCTGGTGACGGGGATGCGTTCGCAGTGGGCGCGGCCGGAGGCGCTCGCCGGCGCGACGCCGCCGCCGTACGCGACACCGCCTGGCGACGCCGCGCGCGGCATCGAGGCGTACGCCACCTACTGCGCGAGTTGCCACGGCGCCAACGGCGCCGGCGGCGCGCACGGCGCTTCGGTCGTCGATGGCTCGTATCTCTCGCTCGTCAGCGATCAGGGGCTACGCACCACCGTCGTCGTCGGCCGTCCCGCACTCGGCATGCCGGATTGGCGCGGCGGCGCGAAGGGCGCCGCGATGTCGGAGGAAGAAGTGGCTGACGTGGTTGCGTGGCTGCGCGTGCAGCGTCCGGAGTTCCCGGGCCCGCCGCTCGACACGCCGAAAGCTGCGACGACGAAGGGACCAGGCGATGGCTGATCCGCAACGGCCTGCGGGATCGACGGGACCGCTCCCGCCCGTCACACGACGCGGCTTCCTGCTGACGCTCGGAATCGGGCTCAACGCCGTCGCTGCGGCGCTCTTCGCCGTGCCGGTCGTCGGCTTCCTCGCGGCGCCCGTGCGGCGCATCGCGCAGCAAGCGTGGATCCCGCTCGGCTCGCTCACCGACTTCCCGGAAGGCGAGACGCGACTCGCGACGTATCGCAATCCGTTCGTACTGCCGTGGGATGGCGAGACCGCGAACATCCCGTGTTGGGTGCGCCGCATCGCGGGCGAGAAGTTCCAGGTCTTCGCGATCAACTGTGCGCATCTCGGCTGTCCGGTGCGCTGGTTCGCCGAGTCGAAACTGTTCATGTGCCCGTGTCACGGCGGTGTGTACTACGAGGACGGCTCGCGCGCGTCCGGGCCGCCGCCGCGCGGGCTCTACGAATACGAGTTCAAGATCGAAGGCGGTCAGCTCCAGGTGCGCGGTGGCGAGCTGCCGACGCTGTCGGAGCCGGTGTGAGCCGCCTTCGCGCCATCGGCGCATGGCTCGATGAGCGCACGGGACTCGGCGCGCCGATCCGCGACACCGCGGCGCACGCC
>JANNKU010000041.1:0-23710 GCA_031396445.1 Deltaproteobacteria bacterium
GGCGTTGGTGAACCCGATTTCATAGCCGGCCGCAGTCACCGCGTCGCGCAGGCGGGCGTCCTGCATGATCGAGCGGCCGACCGGGTACGCGATGGCCCGCACCGGGCGCCCGATCTCGCGTTCGATCATCGCCTTCGAGCCGCCGAGCTCGTAGTCGCAGGCCGCCGTGCGCATCATGTAGTTCACGGGCGTCGTCCAGCGCACCACCTCCTCGACGGCAGAGTTCACCAGTCCGGGATCGCCGCGCAGCCGCGCAAACTCGGCCGGATTCCGGAGCAAGGCATGCATGCCTCCGGCAAGCGCGTT
Source organism: Deltaproteobacteria bacterium (assembly GCA_031396445.1). GTDB lineage: Bacteria > Myxococcota_A > UBA9160 > UBA9160 > PR03 > PR03. Next base: position 307 of record JANNKU010000041.1, read on the forward strand.
CTTCGTGGTGTCGTGACCGGCGCTGAAGGTGATCAGGTAATAGCCGAAGGTCTCGAGCGGGCCCATCGGTGCGCCGTCGACCTGGGCGTTGGCCAGCACCGTGGCGAGGTCGTCGCGGGGATTCTTGCGACGGTCCTCGATGATGCCGGCGAAGAGCTGGTACAACTCGAGCCCGAGTTCACGGATCGCCGCATCACGCGTTTCGCCCGGTCGCTGGAGTTCTTCGTCCTCGTTCGCGAAGAGCTGATTCGTGAGGCGGAGGATTCGCGGCTCCTCCTCGCGCGGTACGCCGAGCATGGTGGCGAGGATGCGGAGCGGATGCGCGGTGGCGACGTCTCGTGCGAAATCGCATTCGCCCTCCCCCGTCCGACCCGCGAGTGTGTCGACGAGTTCGCGGGCGCTTGCCTGCACGGCCGCGTCGATGCGGTTCATCGCGCGCGGCGTGAACGAGGGCGAAGCCACCTTGCGGAAGTTGCGGTGCTCGGGCGGATCCATCTCGATGATGGTGCGCATCGCGCCGATGCCCTCGGTGCGGTCGATGATCTGGGAAGTGCGCGGGTGGGTGATGCCCGGCTGGCTCAAGAACTTGTCGGGCTGCTTCGAGATCTCGCAGATGTCCGCGTGGCGTGTGATCGCCCAGAACGGCGGGTAGTCGCGCGGCTCGCAGCGATGCACCGGAGAGTGTCGGCGCAGCGTGGTCCAGGAATCGTGGGGCGGTCCACTCCTCGCGTAGGTCGCCGGGTCGATCAGATCAAAGCCGTCGCTGAGGTTCATCTGGAGCTGCTCCTTCGGGGCGTGGCGAGATCGAGAGCCGGCACGAGCCGGCGCATCAAGAAGGCGCGCAGCGCGGCGTCGCTGCGCCGCGGCTCGGGAGCGGCGAGCAGCGAGAGCAGCATGCGCAGCATCACCTCGACGGCTTCGTCCGCCGCTCCGGCGTTCCAGCCCGCAGCCTGCACGAGGTCCGTCAGCGCTTCACGGCTCCAGTCGAGCGCGGGTCGGCGCGTGATCATGGCTACGGCGCTCGCGTCGAGCACAGTCTCGCTCCACATCGCGCCGAGCACGGGCTCCCGGGGAATCTCCCGCAGCACGAAGCGCACCGCCTCGACAGCCATCTCCGCCGGCGCGTCGATTCCGCGCAGCCGCGCGCTGAGACGCTCGGAGAGGTCACGTCCGGCGTAGAGAAGTGTCGCCTCGACCAGCGCCTGTTGATCCGCGAAATATCGATAAACGGTGGGACGAGAGACGCCCCCCTCTGCCGCGACGGCCGCGATGTTCGCGCCCGGCATCCCGTCGCGCGCGATGCAGCGGACCGCGGCATCCAGCAAGCGCTCGCGCGCGGCGGCGTGCAGCGTCGGCGGATCGCCCGCCCAGGACCGCGTCCGGGTGGGACGAGGCGGTCGGCGGCGCACGCGGCTGGGTGACATGGCGGCCGCCATTGTATCACGGGTATTACACTGTCAACTCAAGTGTAAACAAGGCTTCTGGTATCAGCCGACGCCGATCAGACCGCGGTGCGACGCGCTCGGCTCGCTTCCAGGTGTTCCCACGCTGCAGGCAGCGACACGTCACGGTTCGGCTGGCGCGGCGGCATGTGGAACACGCCCGGCGGCCGCCACTGCATCGCCTTCAGCGTCTCGCCTACGTGGGTCATGTTCAGCATGTCGTGGCTGTAACAGAAGCGGCCATCGCCCGCGTAGTAGAGGATCGAGAGGCCAGGCACGAGCCACGGACTGCCGTCCGCACGATGCCCGAGAATCTGGTCCCATTGGCTGACGACGCGCGGGCCAGCCGCCATCGCCCAGTTCTGCGGCGTCGACCAGCCATGGCCGGTGAGCCCCGTCATCGATTCCTCGAAAAAGTGTCGGATCACATCACGCCCCTCGACGCGACCCCATGCCGGGTCGATGTACGCGGCGTCTTCCGTAAAGAAGTCTGCCAGCAGCGACCAGGGCTTCGCACCGGTGTCGATCTCGTCGCGCAGCGCGACGAAGCGCGCATAGGTCGCGAGCGCTTCCTCCTCGATGGTCATCGACATCACGCCACTCCCTTGAAACATGGGCCGCGCCAACGTAGCGCCACAATTCGGCGGCGCGGCGACTAGGAGACTCCTCCGACAGAGGCGGCACGGACGCCGTTCTTGCCCGTCGCCTTGGCGGCGTACATCGCGCGATCGGCCTCCTGGAACAGACTCTCGGAAGTGCTCGCGTGTTCTGGGAAGCTCGCCACGCCGATGCTGGCCGTCACGGCAGAGACGTCGATCGTCGTTCCCTCGAGTCGGTCCATGGCTTCGATCGACGCACGGATCTTCTCGGCCCGCGCGAGCGCCTCGCTGGGCTTCGTGTCGGGCAGGATCACGACGAATTCGTCGCCTCCGAAGCGGGCGGCGATGTCGCCGGCACGGAGATGCTCGGCGATCAGGTGGCCGACCTGGGCGATCGTGCGGCTCCCGACGAGGTGGCCATGGGCATCCACGACTGCCTTGAAGGCGTCGAGATCGAGCACGAGCAGCGAGAGCGGTCGCGTGGGCGTCAGCAGTCGCGGCAACACCGCCTGGAAGTGTCGCGAGTTGGAGAGTCCGGTGAGGTCGTCGGTGAGGGACGCCAGCCGCGCATCGCGATAGAGCGATGCGTTCTCGATCGCAATCGCCGCGTGCCCCGCGAGGGTCTGCACCAACTGCAGCTCCGCTTCATCGAAGCCGTCAGCGCCGACCTTGTTCAGACACTGGATCACGCCGAGCAGGCGTCCTCGCATCAGCATCGGGACGCAGATCATGTTGCGCGGCAGGTAGCCGGTGATGCGTCCGATCTCAGCGTAGTGGCGCGGATCGGATTGAACGTCGTCGAGGCGGACCGCAACTCGATGTCGTGCCACCCAGCCGGCCACACCTTGGTCGAGACGCAGGCGCAACCCGTCCACGACGCCAGCCTCGAGGCGCCGGGATGCGCCGAAGAGGCGGTCTGGGGAGTCGGAGCCCAGCAGCACGAGCGTCGCATCCTCGCTCGGGATGGCGGCGGCGACCTGCGCGAAGAACTCGTGCAGGGCATCCGCGTCACCCGCCAGTGTCTCCAGGTCGGAACGGGCTCCGAGCCCTGCCGCGAGCACTGCAAGCTGCGTCTCGTCCTGCGAGCTGAAGTCTCCGCCGTAGCGATCGGCCAGCTCGATCGCACCGATCACGCGTCCATCCCGGTGGACGGGGACTGCGAGCATGTTTCTCGAGACGTACGTCATCGCGGCCGGATCGACGCCGAGATGTTTCGCGTCGCTCGCGTCGTTCAGGCGCACGCTCTCGCCCCGATGCGCAACGTGCGCCGCCAGGCCCGCTACCGCTTCACCGCGCAGGCCCGCGAAAGTGCCTTCGCGCAGCCTGTCGTCCGCGGCAAAGACGAGCTCCTCGTGTGACGCGTCGTAGAGGAGAAGCGAGACGGCCTCCGCCTGCGTGCAAGAGCGAATCTGGCCGAGTACGAGACGCATCACTTCGGGCAGCTCGAGGCTCGACGTGATGGCGCGGATCGAGTCGCTGATGGCAACGAACTCACGAAGCCACGCGTCGCTTCGGTCCGTCAGAGGACGCGAACCCCGGCGAGCGCTTCCGTCTCGATGGATGCCGACATCGCGCAACTCCCTTGAAGCTGGATCGCGGGCTAGAGCGCCTCGACAGGGTCGCAACGCCGAACGCGGCCACGAAGCCCATGATGCCGAGGAACGAGCTTCCTTGCCCGAGCGTTCCCGAGAAGCACGTTCGGTCGATGCGCGGCGTAGCGCCTGGCCAGCGCGACGTCGCGCCAGCGGACGCCTGCGCATTCGCGTACCGTGCGCCGCCGATGGCAAAGCCGCACCGCCAAGAGCAGGAATCCGCGCAGCGCGAAATCAGCGAAGTCGCTCCGAACGTGTTGCGCATGCAGCTCCCGATTCGGATGCCGGGGCTCGGCCACGTCAACATGTACGCACTGCTCGACGAGCGCGGCGCAGCCGTCGTCGATCCCGGCATGCCCGGCCCCGACACCTGGCGCGCGATCCAGAACCGGCTCAAACAAGCCGGCCTCGCGACGCGACACATCCACACGGTGATCGTCACGCACTCGCATCCGGATCACTTCGGCGGCGCCGCGCGCTTCGCCCGCGAGGCAAACGCCGAGATCGTGGCGCACCGCAGCTTCCGCTTCGGCGTGATCGAGAGCGACGAGGACGCCGAGGTTTCCGTCGAGGATCTCGGCGCGCAGGGCGGAAACGACGAGGCGCAGCGCCGCATCCTCCAGGGCTGGAATCACAGCACGCCGTGGGGCGGACAGCACCCGCGCCCGCCGTTCCTGATGCGCATGAAATGGCGCGCCCTCCGCGCGATCGGGCGGTCATTCGTTCCGCAGATCTCGAAGCCCGTGAAGGCTGGGCAAGTCTTGCGTCTCGCGAAGCGCGAGTGGTTCGTGACACATACGCCCGGTCACACCGAGGATCACATCTGCCTCCATGATCCCGCAGACGGCCTCTTCCTCTCCGGCGACCACGTGCTTCCCACGATCACGCCGCACATCTCGGGGCTCACGCTCGCGAAGGATCCGCTCGACAACTTCTTCGACTCCCTCGACCGTGTGGCTGCGCTGCCGCACGTGGCGCTGGCCCTTCCTGCCCATGGACACCCATTCAACGATCTGGCGGGGCGTTGCCAGGCGATCAAGCAGCACCACTACGACCGCCTCGACACCGTCAAGCGTATCGGTCGCGAGCTCGGGCCGGCGAACGTCAAGGCGTACATGCAGCGCCTCTTCAAGGAGCGAAGCTGGGGCTCGATGGCGGAGAGCGAGACCTACGCGCACCTCGAGCACCTGCTCCACCGCGGCGAGGCCGCGAGCCGGCGCGACGAGAAAGGCTTCCTGATCTACGAGACGAGCTGAACGCGCGGCGCTATCGATGCAACCCGCCGGGACACCGAATTGGGTTTGAAGAACCAAGGGCGCATCAGCTCGCTTCGCGCCGGCTCTGCAGATCCAGCGCGGTCGCGATAGCCTGCGCCGAGGGCGCGGGCCGTGAACGGACAATCGACGAGAGGCCGCATGTTGTTCCGCCAACTCTTCGATCCCGAGACCTCCACCTACAGCTACCTGCTCGCCGACGAGAGCACGCGCGAGGCGATCCTGATCGACTCGGTACGCGAGCAGGCGGAGCGCGACGCCCAATTGATCGCTGAACTCGAAGTGCGCCTGGTTGCCGCGCTCGAGACCCACGTCCACGCCGATCACGTGACGGGCGCCGGCCTGCTGCGCGAGCGACTCGGCTGCCAGATCGTGGTGGGCGCCTGCACAGGCGTGCTCACCGCGGATCGGCGCGTCGGCGAGGGCGACATCGTTCGCTTCGGTCGCCACACGCTCGAAGTGCGAGAGACCCCGGGACATACCGACGGATGCGTCACGTACGTGTGTCACGAGGAAAGCATCGCGTTCACCGGCGACGCGCTGTTGATCCGGGGCTGCGGCCGCACCGATTTCCAGCAGGGGGACGCGGCCGCGCTCTATCGCTCGGTCCGTGAGAAGATCCTGAGCCTCCCGGCCGGGACGCACCTCTATCCGGCGCACGACTACAAGGGCCGCACCGTCACGACCGTGGCCGAGGAGCGCCGTTCGAACCCACGGCTCGGCGACGCACGCAGCCTCGACGAATTCGTCGCGCTGATGCGCGCACTACGCCTCCCCTACCCCCAGCGCATCGACGAGGCTCTGCCGGCGAACATGGCGTCGGGTGTGACGGAGCCCGAGGCGGTGGCCGCGAGCGACGCGGCGGCGGATCGCTGGGCGCCCGTCGGCCGTACACCGAGCGGAGTGCCGGTGGTGACGGCCGAGTGGATCGCAGCGCACCGCGACCGCGTGCGACTCGTGGACGTGCGCGAGCACATGGAGTTCTGCGGCGCACTCGGCCACATCGAGGGCGCTGAACTCGTTCCCTTCGCCGAACTCGGGACGGCCACCCGCGACTGGGACCGTTCCGCGCCCATCGTCGCGCTCTGCGCCTATGGCACCCGGTCGGGGAAGGCGGCGCTGCTGCTGCGCGACTGGGGCTTCGAGCGCGTCGCGTCACTGCACGGTGGCATGGTCCGATGGGCGGAACTCGGTCTCCCGGCGGTCGGAGTCCGCGGTGGCAGCGGATCCCAGGAGGCCGACGCTTTCCTGGGTCTCGACATCTGAATGCGATGATCGCGCTCGGGCTGCTGCTCTCGATCTCGATCGGCGTGGCGCTCGGCTTCTTCGGCGGCGGTGGCTCGATCCTCACCGTGCCGCTCCTCGTCTACGTGTTCGGGCTTCCGCCACGCGAAGCGATCGCGAGTTCGCTGCTCGTCGTCGCGACCGCGAGCGCCTTCGCAGCGCTCGAGCACGCGCGTGCAGGAAACCTGCGAGCGCGCGTCGCCCTGCTCTTCGGTGCTGCCGGGATGGCGGGCGCCTATCTCGGCGCGCAGGTCGCGGCGTGGATCGCGGAGGGCGTCCTGCTGCTGCTCTTCGCCGCAATGATGGCCCTCACTGCGCTAGCCATGTGGCGGGGGCGCACGGCGCCCGTCGCCGCGCGCGAGAGTTCACCGGGTCGGCTCGCACTCCAGGGTTTCGTCGTGGGAAGCTTCACCGGCCTCGTCGGCGCCGGCGGCGGCTTCCTGATCGTTCCTGCGCTCGTGCTCTGGGCCGGCCTTCCGATGCCCGCGGCGATCGGCACGTCGCTACTCGTGATCGTGCTCAACAGCCTGGCGGGATTCGCGGGCTACGTGTCCCAGGTTCGTGTCGACTTCGGCCTCGTCGCCGCCGTCGCGGGGTGCGCGATCGCCGGCTCGTTCACCGGGTCGCGCCTTTCGCGCCTCGTGCCGCCGAGTTCCCTTCGGCGTGCGTTCGCGGGCTTCGTGCTCTTGATGGCAGCCGTGATCCTCGTGCGCGAGGGGAACCTGGTGCTTCAGACGGGCGCGTCGGCCGTACCCACGACGCTGCCGCAGTTGCTCTTCGCCCTCGCGATGCTCGGGACGGGGATCTTCGCCGGCCGCGCCTCGCGCGGTTCCCGCCCTGCCGACTTCACGAGCATTGAACACGAGGGTGGAACCGGAATCTGAGAGGCGCGGTTTGGATCGCTAGCCGTCGCCAGTTCCCAGTTCCAGCTTCGGAAGATGAAGCGGTGCGCTGAGGCGCTCGTACACGACACCGAAGAGCGACGCGCCGACGAGAGCGCCGGCAAGAGCGCCCAGCGCGTACACCTTGCCCTCGCCGATGTTCACCAGGATGGGTCCCGGACACATGCCCGTGATCGACCAGCCGATTCCGAAGAGCACGCCGCCGATGACGTTGCCGGGATGGCGCGGCTTCGGCGTCACGCACAGCGGTTGGCCGGTGGCGGTGCGACCTGCGCGTTTGAGCAGCCAGAGGCCGGGCGCAGTGACCGCGACCGCCGTGCCGATGATTCCGTAGAGCTGGAAATTCTCGAAGAGGAACATGCCCTGGACGAAGTTGTAATCGGCGGCGCCACTGCGGCTCAGCACCCATCCGAATGCCGTGCCGAAGAGGACGTAGACCCACGGCGCCATCACACGCCTCCCCATACCCGATAGATCAAGTTCGTCGCGACGATCCCCGCCGCCATGAACGCGAGCGTCGACTCGATGCTGGCGCGCTCGAAGTTCGAGTTTCCGAATATTCCATGGCCGCTGGTGCACCCGCCCGCGAGGCGGGTTCCGAAGCCGATGAACGCGCCCCCGACGAACATCCATGCGAGTTTGCCGGCAGGGCCCCAGCCGAAAGTCGTGTCGAAGATCCCCATCGCCCAGAACGGCTGCCAACCCCCGCTGGTCACGGCCGAAAGCGCTCCGCCCAGCACGAGTCCGCCGAGGAAGGGCAAACGCCAGCCGTGCGAACGCACGATCTCGCCGCGCTGGAAGTACGGAACGCGGACGACGAGCGCGCACAGGTTCTCGAAACCGGTCGAGATCCCGAGCCGCTGGTTCGTCACCCAGAGCAGCACCAAGGTGATCACTCCGATCAACGCACCCGCGAGCCACCACGGCAACGGCACGAGATCATGAAGAATCAGCATGATCTCTCCTTCCGATGCCACGTGGCGAAGCGACGACGCAGAGCCTATCACGGTCACGCGTGGGCGAAGATCACCGCCCGACTCGAGGAAGGAGCATGCGTCGATGTCGAGGCAACGGGAGGCCAGTCTGCGGGCGACACTTCCGAGCGGGTTCGCGGTGAGGCTCTCGCTACTGGCGGCGCTCCTCGTCGGCTGCGCCTCCGCGCTGCCGAACGCTCCGGCGCAGATCACGATCGAACGCGACCTCGTCTATGTGGAGCGGAGCGATCGAAGGCTTCACGCCGACGTATACACGCCAACCGGTAGCGGGCCATTCCCCGGCGTCCTCCTCGTTCACGGCGGCAGCTGGAAGCGCGGCAACAAGCAGCGCATGGCAAGGGTCGGAGAGCGACTCGCGCAACGGGGCTATGTCGCCGTCAGCATCGACTACCGCCTCGCTCCCGAGAATCGCTTCCCCGCGCAGCTGCACGACTGCCAGGCCGCCGTGCGCTGGATGCGGACGAACGCAGGGAGGCTGCACCTCGATCCCGCACGCATCGCCGGATTCGGCTACTCGGCTGGCGCTCATCTCGTGGCGCTGCTCGCGACCATGAACGACGAAGACGGTCTGCGCGAAGACTTCGCAATGTCCGTTCTCGACTCGCGACTGCAAGCGGCCGTGCTGGGCGCGGCACCGGTCGACCTCGCGCACTTCCCCGCGAACGCCGCCTTCGAGAGCGTGCTCGGCGCCAGCATTGCGGAGCGCCCCGACCTTTATTCGCTCGCCTCGCCGCTCACCTTCGTCACGCCGGACGATCCGCCGATGTTCCTCTATCACGGCGCCGACGACTGGATCGTCGACTCCTCGCACTCGCACCGGATGCTCGAGGCGCTCGAGCACGCGCGTGTACCAACCGCCTATCTCGAGGTGCCCGGCGGCCACCTCGCAACGTTCCTCTTCGACGAAGAGCCGGTGCGCCGCGCGATCGACTTCCTCGACCGCTGGCTCTGAGGTCGGCGCATCGCTCGAAGAGAGTCAATGGTGGATGCGCCGCGCGGTGTCTTGGCGGCTGCATCGAGGCAGCAGCGGCGCTTCGGCCTTCCTGTTGCGTCGGCTTTGCGCGACGACGCACTCGAGAGAAAACCGCGCACGATCCAAGGTCCGAGCAATCGAGATCACGTCACTCCACAAAAAAGGAAGGCGGCGTATCAAACGCCGCCCTTCCCTCATTCCCACGTCACGAAAAGCGCTCACTCCCATCTCCATGACCTGAGCCGGTGCTCAGAGGGAGATGCTTTTCATGCTCTCGAACACGTCCCGCTCCGGGATCAGAGCATTCAGTCCAGGCCGAGCGTCATCACCTTGGTCCATGCGCCAACAAAGTCCCGTGAAAACTTCTCTTGTCCGTCGGCCGCTCCATAGACTTCCGCGACGGCGCGCAGCTCGGAGTTCGACCCGAAAACAAGGTCAACGGGCGTAGCCGTCCACTTCAGCTTGCCGGTCCCGCGATCGAGACCCTCGTAGATGCCGTCGGATTTTGAGGACTTCGCCCACTGGGTCGACATATCGAGCAGGTTCACGAAGAAATCGTTGCTCAATGTCCCAGGCCGGTCGGTGAAGACACCGTTCTTTGTCTGTCCAGCATTGGCGTCCAGAGCCCGCATGCCGCCAACCAGGACGGTCATTTCAGGAACGGTCAGTGTCAGCAGGTTCGCCCGATCAACCAGCATTTCCGCCGGCGAACTGCCCTGAACGTTGCCGAAGTAGTTCCGGAAACCATCCGCGGTCGGTTCGAGCACAGCAAAGGAAGCCACATCGGTCTGCGCTTGCGACGCATCCGTGCGTCCCGGCGTGAAGGGAACCTTCACGTCCTGCCCTGCCTTCTTGGCGGCCTGCTCGATGGCTGCGCCGCCACCCAAAACGATCAGATCGGCGAGCGAGACTTTCTTCCCGCCCGATTGCGCGCCGTTGAAGTCGTTCTGGATGCCCTCGAGGCTCTTCAGCGCCTTCGCCACTTCAGCCGGATTGTTGACCGCCCAATCGTTCTGAGGTTCGAGGCGAATGCGCGCCCCGTTTGCGCCACCGCGCAGGTCTGTACCGCGGAAGGTGGCGGCCGACGCCCAAGCCGTCCGAACCAGTTCGGGAACGGTCAGCCCCGATGCAAGGATCTTGGCCTTCAGGTTCGCGGTATCCGTTGCGTCGATCAGCGGATGATCGACGGCGGGGACCGGGTCCTGCCAGATCAGTTCCTCCTTCGGAACCTCCGCGCCGACATAGCGAGCACGCGGACCCATGTCACGGTGGGTGAGCTTGAACCACGCCTTGGCAAAGGCGAGTTCGAACTCCTTCGGATTCGCCACGAAGCGCTCGGCGATCTTCCGGTACTCCGGGTCGAACTTCAGCGCGAGATCCGTCGTGAACATGATCGGCGCATGCCGCTTCGACGGGTCATGCGCATCCGGCACGATCTTCACCGCATCAGCGTTCTTGGGGACCCACTGAATCGCACCGGCGGGACTCTTCGTCTGCACCCACTCGAAGGCGAACAGGTTGGCGAGATACTGCGTGCTCCAGGTCGCAGGGGTCGCGGTCCAGGCACCTTCTAGACCGCTGGTGATGGTGTCGGCACCCTTGCCACTGCCGCATTTGTTCTTCCAGCCGAGGCCTTGCTCCTCGAGGCCGGCAGCGGCGGGCGCGGGGCCCACGCATTTGGACGGATCACCGGCACCATGCGCTTTTCCGAAGCTGTGCCCGCCGGCGATGAGCGCGAGAGTCTCTTCATCGTTCATGGCCATGCGACCGAAGGTCTCGCGAATATCCTTCGCGGCCGCGAGCGGGTCCGGATTGCCGTTCGGACCCTCGGGATTCACGTAGATCAAGCCCATCTGAACGGCAGCGAGCGGCTTCTCGAGCTTGCGGTCGCCGCTGTAGCGCTTGTCGGCCAGAAACTTGGTCTCGGGCCCCCAGTAAATCAGGTCGGGCTCCCATTCGTCTTGGCGCCCGCCGCCAAAACCGAAAGTCTTGAAGCCCATGGATTCCAGCGCGACGTTGCCCGTGAGGACCATGAGGTCGGCCCAGGAAACGTTCCGACCATACTTCTGCTTGATCGGCCACAGCAGTCGCCGCGCCTTGTCGAGGTTGGCATTGTCCGGCCAGCTGTTGAGCGGCTCGAATCGCTGTTGACCGCCGCCGGCACCACCACGTCCGTCGCCAACACGGTAAGTGCCCGCGCTATGCCAAGCCATCCGAATGAAGAACGGCGCATAGGTGCCGTAGTCCGCCGGCCACCAGTCCTGCGACGTCTTCATCATCGTCTCGATGTCCTTCTTCAGGGCATTGAGGTCGACAGTCGAAAACGCCTCGGCGTAGTTGAAGTTCTCGCCCATGGGGTTCGACTCTTCACCATGCTGGCGGAGCGGCGAGAGGTCGAGCATTTCCGGCCACCAGAATTGGTTCGACTTCGGCCCACCTTCTGCAACCGCAGGGCTAGACGGAACCAACGGTGACACGGCGACCGCGAAGGCGGCGAAAAATCCGGCGAGCGGACGCCTGATAGTCGTGAGTCCCATGTGACGCTCCTTTGAAGATGTTTCGAAGCAACAGTGAGCCTAAGAGCTGAAGCGGTTGGCGCAACCTCTTTTCTGACACGGCCGCCAACACGATCGGGTCGCGCATAGGCGCAGTCGGTCGCCAGCCGTCGAGCCTTCGCCGACACTTCGGCATCGTCGTTCCTCATGGCGAACGCCATCGCACGCTTCGGCAATCAACGTCTACAAAGAACCCAGTTGGACGGGTGACTCACGGGTGTTGGCGCGGAGGGGCGATGTATGTTCGCCGCAAAGAAGGTTCGACCACGGCGTCGGACTCATGTGACGGAGTCTTCGGAGAAACCGGAGCGGTTCAGCTCGCGTCTAGCGGCAGGACCCCCGTCCGAGGCACCGGAGTCACCCCACCCTACGCCGACTCCCAGGTTCCATGGAACCCGTACGGCTGGAGCGGAAGCGGCACGCTGGCGATGGGGCCTCTCGCGACGCGCTTCGATTCGAAAACGCATACGTCGGTGCGCGCTGTGAGCCCATCCGAGACCAGCGCGATCACCCAGCCGTCGTCGAGATCGCTCGCGCCCGGGCGCGGCGCGAAGAGCGGCTCGCCGACGAATTGATGCTCGCCCGCGGTCCACACCTCGGTCGGGCGTTCGAGATCGCGCGCGTCGATGCGCGCGATCGAGTCGAAGGGATCCGACTTGCTGCGATCGGCGCGGGTCGAGGCGTAGATGGCGGGCGCGCCCTGCCCTTCGCGATCAGGATGGACGCGCGGGAAGTCGAGCCCACAATCGGAGAGCCGCTGCCACGTCGCAGTGTCGGATCCGTCGCGCACGGTCGCCCGGTAGAGGTGCTGCGGCGGTCCGATGTCCGGCAGCGCCGGATCGAGCGGCCGCTTGGCGCCCTGGAAACCGAACTCGTGACCGAACTCGTAGGTCTCGAAGCTGCAGACGTCGACGGCAAGCGTCGCGTCATCGACGTCGAACGCGTTGGCGAAGTGCACGACGAACGAGCGCTGCGGCAGCGTCACGGTGCGGACCGGACCGGGCCGCCCGCGCGGCACCAGTACGAAGGTGCCGGGCTGGCTCTCGTCCACCGCGATCGCCTCGATCAGCGTCTTCATGCCGATCCCGGCCTGCACGAAGCGCGCGAGCCTTGCCTTCATCGGGTTGCCCGGCAGCACGTACCAGCGCGGCGTCACGACGAAATCATGGACGAAGCGCAAACCCGGCACGCTGGCATCGCGGGTCGCGACCTGCGTGCCGTCCTCGTCGAATTCGCGGAACGTGAAGGTGGTGGGCATCCCCATCTTCAGGCTGCACCCGACCAGGCGACGGGATTCCGTGTCGACACGCATGTGTGCGAGAAACGAGCCCTTCGGCAGCGCGCCGCCGAAGGTCTCTTCGCCGGTGGTCGCGAGCGAATCCGCGTCGATCGCGTAGGGCCGGCCACCCTCCCACCCGCAGAGCAGGCGGCCCGCCCACGGAACGATCGTGGTGTTCGCGACGTTGCGCTGCGACGGACCGAACCAGTTCCGCCACAGCCACGTCGAGCGATTCGTGCCGAGGCCGCGATACACGATCTCGCCAGCCGCGCGCTCCGCCTCGTACGCGGGCGTTCGCACGAAGCGGGAATGCAGCCGCACGCCGCCGTCTTCGCGGAACGACAACGCGCGCACGAATCCGTGCCCGTCGAACGGATGCGCGAGCCGATCGCCGATCTGTGTCCACCCCGGACCGTTCTGGAGATGTCGCCCGCCGCGCAGTGCTTCGGGAACGACGCCGCGCACCGCGGCGGGCGGAACGACGAGATCGAGTTCGCCCGGAGTCGCCGTCATCGCGGCGTTCCAGGCTCGGGCGCGGGCTGACATCGCGGTCACGGCGAACTCCCATTTCATCGAGGTGTTGGATCGATCGGCAATGGACGGCGCCCTCGACCGCATCGGGCCTGCACGATCCGCCCGCTAGGCCGCACGCATCCCCTGGAAGAACTTGGAGACGGGACCGTTCTTGCGGATCGCCTCGAGTTCGTCGAAGCCCAATCTGCGGTACGCGATGGGCTTCTCGACTCCGAGTCGTTGTCGGACCTCGTCGAGTGGAAGCGGCAGCATCGCTTCCCAGTCCACAGCAGTCAGCAGCGACGCCCTCCGGCCTCGACGGATCGAGTTTCGCATGTAGCCGATGCCCTCGAAACGGCCCGCCAGGATCAGGCCCAGGTTGGTGAGCAGCGCCAACACTAGCCAGGCGTACGCGCCGAGCTGCGCATAGCTGTACCCGAGCAGGTGTAACTCACCGCAGATGTCGGAGTCCCAGCCATTCAGCACGTGCCAGAGGTCGTGCATGTCGACGACCCGCGCCGCCATCGTCGAGCCGGGTCCGTCGAGTCGACGTGGCACCTGGTTGCGAATCGCATCGGCGATGCCGTCCGCCGAGAAATCCCGCGCGGCCGTCCAATCGAAGTACGTGCGGCCGAGTGAGCCCGGCGCGAGCGACGCCAGGTAGCTGCGATTGCCCAGCGTCAAGCTCAGGTCGCGGCGTTCCTCCAACAAGACGCGCCCCACCGGGTCGCTCCATACCTTCTTGTAGAGCGCATCCGCCGAAGGACCCGTGAGGCTGCCGATGAATTCGCCGACCAGATCGGTGCGATTCGGGTCCTTGCCGAATCCGTGAAGCGCACGGAGCGCCCTCGAGACGTCGGCCGGCCGAACCCACTTCCTCTCGGACCCCGGCGGCATCGCGGTCTCTCCCTGGTCCCGTTGCATCGGCGGCATGAGAACTCCGGGATCGACAAAAGGCAAGCAAGTGAACCGCTCCGAACTTGCCGGCGGCTCCACTCCTTGAGAGGAAGGAGCGATGGCAGGTGTAGAGCGTCCGTGATTCTGACCCCCTCGCGACACTAAAATTGCCCTCCCGCTGGGCACCCAGTGGGCAGGAGCGGGGAGTCCAGTTCGCCGCGACGGCTCGTCATTCCTCGCCGTTCGCCACTGCGACTACCGGGATGCCGGCCGGCCGCGGCTAGTCGGCGACGACGAAGCCATCTGCCTCGGACTTGGCTAGCGCGATGGCGTAGATGAAGAGCCCGAGACCGACCTTCGCGACGAGATCCGCAACGGTGTAGCCGACCTGTAGGAGTGTCTCTCCGGTCGCGCCCGAACTGAGGCCTCCGAGATAGGCCAACGGATAGAACGACCAGCTCACAACGATCAGGGTGCGGGCGCGCTCGACGAGCGGCTTCACGCTCTCGGGCTGCCTCTCGACGGCGCCGACGAACTCGGTGAAGAGAGCTCGAACGATGTAGACGAAGGGGATCATTGCGAGGATCCACCACACGATCGACGTCCCGACTCCTGTCGATACCTCGCCCGGATAGCCGAGCGCGATCATCAGCAGCGCAGCGCCGCCAAGCCGCAGCATGAGCGAGCGGCCCAGGGCATGCGGCAGGTTCAACACGGCGACGAGTTCGACGACGAGCAGCGGGACCGTGAGCAGCCAGTCTGCGTAGCGATAGGCATCGTTGAAGGGCGCTCCGCTCGGCACGTAGACACCATTCTGGAGCACGAAGGCACCGGAGAAGCTTTCGTAGATGCGGAAGTAGTGGAAGCAGGCGATCGCGACCACGATCCCGGAGATCAGCAGCGCGGGTCGATAGGCGGGGGCTACCTGGGGTCGCGACAGCAAGAAGAACAGCGCGGCGGCGCCCATGCCGGCGACTGTCAAGGACATCAGGTTCGCAATCAGGCTGTACTGGAAAAGGCTCAGTTCCATCTTGTCTTCCTCTCGAGAAGCCCCGCGCATCCGGCGGCCGATCGACATACCTCGGCGGGATGGGCTGACCATAGGTCAAGTGATTCCCAAGGCAACCGTCGTGTTGATATTTTTTATTGACTTCTATTCGACAGACGGCAAGCTCCTCTCGGTCGGTTCAAGCTGGAGAAAAAAGACTGATGAAGCGAGATCTCGAAGGAGCCAGCGTGGTCCTCGCCGGTGCGAGTGGCGCACTCGGAGCCGCGATTGGCGCACGTCTCGCAAAGTCAGGCGCTCGACTGGTGCTCTTCGGGCGCGATACCTCGCGCCTCGCCGCGACCTGTTTGCCCGGCCTGCCGGTAGTCGGCGACCTGAGGGACCCCGGCGCCTGTGCGAGCGCCGTCGATACGGCGCTCTCGAACTACGGCCGACTCGACGGCGTGATCAACGCGGCGGGCGTGGTCGCGTTCGGCAACGCCGAGACGCTCACCGACGAGGTGATCGACGAGCTTCTGATCGCCAACCTCGTCGGCCCGATCCGGCTGGTTCGGGCGGCACTTCCGCATCTCGAGACCGGCGGCTTCATCGCGAATCTCAGCGCCATCGTCGCCGAGCGTCCGATGGCCGGCATGGCCTTCTACTCGGCCACGAAGGCCGCGCTCACCGCGTTCGACCGGGCGCTGGCCCGCGAGCTGCGGCGCCGTCGCATAGACGTGATCGACATCCGCCCGCCGCACACCGAAACGGGCCTCGCGAGCCGGCCGATCGCCGGCACCGCGCCGCGTCTGCCTGAAGGCCTCGCCCCGGACGCCGTGGCCGAGAAGATCGTCGAGTCGATCGAGGCCGGCGCGAGCGAGGTCGCGTCGGACGACTTTGGAAGCAACGCAAACCAACCCTGAGGAGACCCCATGCGAAGTCTTGCCTTCATCGCAGTTGCGACGTTCGTGTTCTCGTCCTCCGCCAGCGCGGAGGGCTGTGCAAAGGACGCCGAGTCGGTCGTTCAACACATCTTTGACGAAGCGGATCAGGATCGAGACGGCAATCTGACACGGTCCGAGTACGAAGCCGCAGGGCTGCAGGACTTTGGAGTCGCGTTCGAGGAGAGCGACACCGATGCCAACGGCGCGACGTCGATCGCGGAATACCTGACGCTCTACAAGCGACACCACCCGGCGGCGGAAGAAACCGGGGTGTAGCAACCAGCCGCAACGAAGCTTTGTGGTCGGGTCGTTGGAGAGGATTGGCAATTCGCGACACCCGTTGGCGTCGCCATGAGCCCCGGTGAGTCGGGGGGTCCCCGCGATGAAACACTTCGTTGCTGGCGCGAACGCCCTACACGCGTAGAGGACGGCGAGAAGAAGGCGAGCGGCGGACCCAGTCGCTCGCGCTCAGCCTCCCAGGAGTCATCATGCCGTCGGCCCCAAGCTCCGCGCGGCGGGTCCGGGCTGGCACTCCGGGCACCAGTAGCAGCGGCGGCCGCCGATCGCGGCGCGCTCGATCGTCGCATCGCAGTGCCAGCATGGCTCTCCGGATCGCGCGAAGACCTGGAAGCGGTAGCGGCTGCGCGGAATGCCGTCGCGTCGGAGCCGCGCGGCGCGCTCCGGATCGTTGGTGATGCCGCGCGTCGTGTACGAGCGGCGGCACATCGCGAGCGCCGCCGCGGCGATGCGCTCGCGCGCGGCGGAATCGAGATCCCGGGGCCGCCGGCTCGGATGCACACCCGCGGCGAAGCAGATCTCGGCACGCAGGTAGTTGCCAACTCCCGCCAGGAATCGCTGGTCGAGCAGCAGCGATGCCAGCGCCCTCCCGGCGAAGCGCGCATCCGTCAGACGCGCGGCGACCGCTCCCTCCGCGAGCGCGGCATCGAGCGGATCGGGGCCCAGCGCGCGGACGTAGGGGTGCTCACCGATTTGCGCCCACTCGAGGACTTCGATCTCGGAGGCGCTGTAGAGGAGCGCCGCATGCTCGTCATTCTCGATCGCGAGGCGAAGCGTCCGCCGCGTTGCGGGGCGAACGCCGGTCGCGCCCACGTGCCACTGGCCATAGAGCTGATTGTGGGAGTACACGGCGAGTCCGTTCGCGAAGACGGTGAGCATCGCCTTGCCGCGGGTCTCGACCCGCACCACGTCTTCCTCCTCGAGCGCAGGCTCGAAGCGTTGCAGTTGCGGAAACGCGAAGCGCACCGAGCGCGCGGTGCGGCCCGCAAGGGCGCGCTCGATGCGATCGGCCGCGATGCGGATTTCCGGCCCCTCCGGCATCGCTGCCTATCTCCTTCGAGCGCGCGATCGAGTCGGCACGCGGTGAATGGCTGCGTTCATCAAGGCAGCTTAGAGCGCAGAGCTCTTGAGTCGCGCAGCGCGGGCGCCCGCGAAACGCCGCTCGCCCGGATCGAAGCGAAGGCGTACGAATTCGAGCGATGGAATCCAATTCTGCGACCGTACACCCCGTAGCCAATCCCCGATCGGGCATGGACGTGAACCCCCGTGAAACATCGGCGCTCCGAACGCAAGCGCGTGCTCATCCTGGGCGGAGGCTTCGCTGGCCTCGCCGCCGCGCTCGAACTCCGCGATCGACACGAGGTGATGCTCATCGACCGCAGTCGCTGCTTCGAGTTCCTGCCCAACATCCACGAGTTGCTGTCGGGTGTGAAGACGCCCGAGCTGCTTCGCCTGCCCCTCGATCGCAACGTCCGGCGCGCGGGTCACCGGTTCCTACAGGATACGGTGACGGCCATCGACCCCGTCGCGCGCACGGTCGCGACGCGGCGACGTCGTTCTGCCATCCGCTACGACGCCCTGATCGTGGCGCTGGGAGGAATCGACGCGACCCGCGGCGTACCGGGTGTCGTCGAGCACGCGTTTCCTTTCAAGTCGGTCGAGCACTGCGACCGCATCGGCAGGCGCCTCACCCGGCTCGCCGCGCGCCGCAAGGTCGCGCACGTGGTCATCGTCGGGGGCGGCCTCGAGGGCGTCGAGGCGCTCGGCGAGATTCTGCGCCGCCACCGGAACAGCGGTCTCCACCTGACGCTCGTCGAGGCGAGAGAGCGTCTCCTCCCAGAGGCGCCGGCGGTTCTCGACGCGCGCGTGCGGGAGCTGTGCGCGCCCTACGGGGTCGAGTTCGAGCTGGGCTCCCCGGTGCGGAGCATCGAGCCAAGTGCCGTCGTCCTCGCCAGCGGCCGCTCGCTGTTGTCGGATCTCACCATTTGGACGGGCGGCCCGGCGCCGCCCGCGCTGCTCGCCGAGTGCGGCCTCGCGCCACGAGGCGCCTGGGCACCGGTCGATCTCACGCTGCAGAGCAAGGTCCACCCCGAGATCTTCGTCGCCGGTGATGCGGCCGCTCTCCCGACGCCACTTGCGAAGCAGGGGTACCACGCTCTCGACATGGGCGTATGCGCGGCCCGTAACGCCGAGCGACTGCTGGAAGGCAGAACGCTCACGCCGTTCCGACCCTCCGACAAGCCGGCGCTGATCTCCTTCGGCGACCTCACCTGCTTTCTCGTGACCAGCAAGCGCGCGCTTGCGGGGCCGTCGCTGGGGGCCGCGAAGGAGGCCGTGTTCGAGCTCGTGATGGCACAGCTCGATGCGCAGCCGTGGTGGCACCGATTGCCGCGCATGGCCCGGCGCGCGGACCGCGCAGCGCGTCGGCTGCTGTGGCCCTCGCTAAGTTCGCGAGAGGCGCTGCGCCGACAGGGTCGCGTGTCGGTGCTGGCATTCGACGAGAGACGATGAAGAAACCGAAGCGGAAGAGCCAGGTAGATCACCGGGGCATCGCCAGATCGTGCAGCGGACGAACGTTGCGCCGAAGGCGAGATCTCGTCGCCCATGTGGGTCGAGGCGGACCGGTATCGCGCTGTTGCGGTTCGCCCTGGTGTAGAAATCCGATTTGCGCCGTTTGGCTGCCCGGACGCATCTGAGATGCCCGGGCGCCCGCTTCCCTGAAAACGATCGAGGAGATCTGCAATGGCTCGCTACGTCACCCGGGTGCGCACCCACCGATCCGCCGAGGATGCGTTCGCCTACCTCGCCGACATGCGCAGCTTTGCCGCGTGGGACCCCGGCGTCCGTCGGGTCGTCCAGGTCGAGGGCGAAGGCGCCGGGCCGGGCGCCGTCTTCGACGTCACCGTCGCCTCCATCGGGCCCGAACTCACGCTCCGCTACCGGACGACGGAGTACGACCCGCCCCGCGGCTTCCGCGTCGTCGCGACGAGTGCCCTCTTCAGCTCCGACGACCGCATCCGTATCGAGTCGGCGGGCGACGCGACGATCGTCACCTATGACGCCGAACTGCGTCTCAATGGGATCCTCGGGCTCTTCGATCCCGGGCTGCGTCTCGCGTTCGGATGGATCGGCGACCGAGCGGCGGCCGGCCTGCGAAGCGCTCTCGACGGCGTGAAGGCTTGATGCTCCGGCTGCAGGACGCCGTCGACGCGCTGCTGGAGGGTTCGCTCGTACCGAGCTTCACCCGACTGGGATACGACGTCCGCTCCGTGCTCGAGCACTGGACACCCCTGTCGGCCTACGACCTTCGCGGCAGAGTGATGCTGCTGACCGGCGCCACCTCGGGGCTTGGCCTTGCTGCTGCCGAAGCGCTCGCGCGGGCCGGAGCGACGCTCATCCTGCTCGGACGAGACGCCGCGAAGACCGAGCGCGTTCGTGGCGAGCTGGTCGAGCGGACGGGCAACGATCGTCTCTCGACGGTGATCGCCGACATGGGTGATCAGGGCGCCGTGCGGCGCGCGGCCGACGAGGTGCTGTCGCGGCACGACGCGCTCCATGTGGTCGCGCACAACGCTGGCGCACTACACGCCACGCGGCGCATCGCGCCGAATGGCACCGAGGAGACCGTGGCCAGCCAAGTGCTCGGCCCGTTTCTTCTCACCGGCCTTCTGCTGGCGCGGCTGCGCGCCTCGGCCCCGGCACGAGTCATCACGATGTCGTCGGGCGGGATGTATGCGACGGGCCTCACTGTCGAGCATCTCGAGATGGGTGACGACTACCGGGGCGCCGAACAGTACGCGCGAGCCAAGCGGGCGCAGGTGACGCTCAACGAGATCTGGGCTCACAGGTTCGCCAGCAGCGGCGTCCTCTTTCACGCCCTGCATCCCGGGTGGGCACTCACCCCGGGCGTCGAAGCCTCGCTGCCGACGTTTCGGCGGATCGTCGGTCCGCTGCTGCGCACGCCGGCGCAGGGTGCCGACACTCTTGTGTGGCTCGCCGCGGATGACGGCGAACCGCTCGCCACGAACGGCCGGTTCTGGCTCGACCGCCGAGTTCGCTCGATCCACAAATTGCCGACCACGTGGCGCACCGATACCGCCGAACGAAGAGCCGAGCTGTGGGCATGGTGCATCGACCGCACCGGGCTCGATCCGGCAGCCCGCGAATCGGAGTGAGCCGGATGCACCCGCAACGCCAACCCTGCGATCCACTGGACTCGCCGCGCGCAGGGCGCGACCACGCAGGACTCGTCGCGGGCGCAGCGCCCTGGAAGGCGGCGCAGCGTTCCGATCGCGAGCAGAGACTCGGCTTCATGCCGATCGAGACGAACCTACAGATACGTCTATATTTCTATTGGACATAACATGAACATCACTCTAGGCTGGTACTGCGCCCACAAAAGGAGAATCCGTGCAGACCAGCTTCCGAAACCTCGTTCCCGCGCTCGCGCTCTTCGCATTCGTAACCCCGGCCCAAGCGGGGAACTACAAAGACATCGTCGAGACCGCAAAAGGGGCAGCCACCTTCCAGACGCTCGTTGTCGCGCTCGGCGAGGCCGGACTCGTCGAGACGCTCCAAGGCCCCGGACCGTTCACGGTCTTCGCACCGACGGATGCGGCTTTCGCCAAGATCCCGAAGAGCGATCTCGACGCGCTCCTTGCCGACAAGGCGAAGCTCGCCAAGGTGCTCACCTACCACGTCGTGGCCGGCAAGGTCACTGCGGCCGACGTGGTCAAGCTCCAGAGCGCCAAGACCGTCGAGGGCGGAAGCCTCGCGGTGGTCGTATCCGACGCAGGCGTCTCGGTTGGCGGCGCGAAGGTATCGAAGACGGACATCATGGCGTCGAACGGCGTGATTCACGTGATCGACACCGTACTCGTACCGGGCTCCTGAAGCCCGCTTCGACCTGTTCGGACCCCTCGAGTGGGCGGGGAGCATCGGCTCTCCGCCCACTCTTCGTATCGAGCGTTTGTATCGAGCGCCGTCGACCGCGAGCTGCTTCATCACCAACCGTTCGCTGGTCGATCTGAACCATCGCGTTGCGCAAGGGTTCGTAGCGTCCACCAGCGCAAGGTTGTGCGAGGCAGCGGGGACGACGCCGACATGCTCCTGCCCCGCGTCCACCGTGTCGCCTCTCTCCTCAAGCTTTGGGTCCTCAGAACTCATCATGGCCGCGTCGAGCGATCGCATCTGCCCTACCACCTCGACGAGTTCACCGTCCGCTTCAACCGCCGCGCGTCGCGCCACCGGGGGCATGCTCTTCTACCACCTCCTACAGCAAGGCATGGCCGTGGACCCCGCGGCCTACGGCAGGCTCGTCGGTGGCTCCAAGAACCCCGCACCACAAGGAGCGGGGCCTACTTGAGCGAAGGGGATATGCCATTGCCGCCAAATAGCCGAGCCCGAATGGGTCGTCGGCGCAGATCGCGGGCTGGCCGAAGCGGCGATACTCCGGGAACCGAGGGGATACAGAGAAGCGTGCGGGCCACTGAGAGGGGTATCCGCTCTCTGGCTCGAACCACACGCTCATCGCGACGGCGGTCGAGCGCCGGTCTCCTGCAGCACTACACCCGGCGGCGGCGCGATCGGAGGGCGCAACTTCGGCGCATGGCGGCGCTTCTGGCCCACGGATGGCATCGCGAGAGTCCTCGGCTTGGGAAGGAGCCTGATGTTACACATCGCCCGCGCATGGAATCGGCGACGCCCGTGCCGATACCCGTTGCCCATCGACGATGCCACCCACTTGTCGCCCCGGAGCCACCCATGAGCCCAATATCCCACGGCCTGCGCCAGTCCGTCCGCAACCTCGTCGACGCATCGCTGTTTCAGCGCGCGATCATCGCAGTGATCGTGCTCAACGCGATCACATTGGGCATGGAGACCTCGCCGACGATCGTTGCGCGCTTCGGCGCCGTGCTCGGCGTGGCCGATCAGGTAATCCTGGTTGTGTTCGTGGTCGAAGTGCTGCTGCGGCTGTTCGCCTACCGCGGGTCTTTCTTCAGCGACGCGTGGAGCGTGTTCGACTTCGTGATCGTCGGCATCGCGGTGCTGCCGAGCACCGGTCCATTCGCGGTGCTGCGTGCGCTGCGCGTGTTGCGCGTGCTGCGCCTGGTGTCGACCGTGCCGAGCATGCGCCGGGTGGTGGGCGCCCTGCTTGCCGCACTGCCCGGCATGGGATCGATCGCCGCCATGCTGGCGCTGGTGCTGTACGTCGCGGCTGTGATGGCGACCAATTTGTTCGGCAGCATCGCACCGGAGTACTTCGGCCATCTCGGTGTGTCGCTGTTCACCTTGTTCCAGACCATGACCGGCGAAGCCTGGCCGGACATCGCCCGCTCGGTGATGGTCGAGGCACCCTACGCGTGGATCTTCTTCATCGTGTTCATCCTGGTCAGCACCTTCTCGGTGTTGAATCTGTTCATTGCGGTCGTGGTCAACGCGATGCAGGAGCAGGTCGCCGATGAGATGCGCGCCGAGGAAGACCTGCACGCGGCCGAAGCCAGCAGCGAACGGGCGGTGCTCCTGGAGGAGCTGCGCGCGGTACGGCGCGAAGTCGCGGAGCTGCGCGAGCGGCTGCCGCGATAGGCAAGCGCGGCACGAGGGTGCTGTCCATGGGCCGGCAAGGTCAGTGGGCTTCGCGTTCACACCGCCAAACGAAACAACTTCTCGTGCGTGGCGGGGCAGGGCGCGCGCATGAATGCCGCCTTCATCCGCCAGGGCGCCTCGGCCTGCGCTTCACCAAGGAATCCCTCGAGCACGCGATCGACGCCGGCTCGCTCGAGCAGACGATCGCGATGGAAGACCGCAACCATTCCCTCGCCCGCAGCACGCGCGACTTCCGGGAATGCGTTGCGGCGTTCCTGCGGAAGCGCC
>JANNKU010000099.1:0-5196 GCA_031396445.1 Deltaproteobacteria bacterium
TGCGCTGGTGCGCGCTCCCAACCGGCTTGCGTCAGGCGCCGCCGACGCCCGCTTACCGGAAGCGAGACTTCGGCAACGACGACGATCGGAGGAGGAAAGTTTCTCTTCTACCAGAGACACTCTTGGCTGCAGTCCAACAGGCCTTCAACTGCCACTCCGCAGTCTAATCCCACCGTCGCAAACACTGCAATCAAAGATCACGCCAACGCTCGGCCTCATCAACACGCAGTCCATCTCCCCTCCTCAGGCAGATAGACTGCGCACTCGCGGTCAGTCTTTGCGGCTAGTCGCGGGCGGAACTAGCCTGCGCGTCACGGATTGGTTTCGCCTTCGCAATCCGCCGATCCTTCGTCCCACGCATTCCTCACCCCGAGTTCGCGCATCGCCCGGTCGTACCGGGCTCGCGCCGGGGTGTCTCTGTGAACGAACACGAATGCGGGCCGCCGAACCGCGGTGATGGTGCGCCCGACGCGCCGACTGCTCCGCGCTTGCTGGATCAGATCCGCAACGCACTCCGCCTTCGCCACGCGAGCCCGCGCACCGAGAAGGCGTACGTCTACTGGGCACGGCGTTTCATCCTCTTCCACGGCAAGCGACATCCCGCCGAACTCGGGCCTGAAGCGATCACCGCGTTCCTGAGTGATCTCGCTGTCGAGCAACACGTTTCGGCGTCCACGCAGAACCAGGCGCTCAATGCGCTCGTCTTCTTGTACCGGCGCGTGCTCGGGCGTGAGTTTGGCCAGCTCGACGAGTTGGTGCGCGCGCGCAAGCCGAGGCGATTGCCGGTGGTGCTCACGCCGACCGAGGTGCGCGCGGTGATCGCGCGACTCGACGGCGTACCGCGAATCGTGTCAGGGTTGCTCTATGGATCGGGGCTGCGACTACTCGAGGCGCTGACGCTTCGCGTGAAGGATCTCGATTTTGCAGCGCACGAGATTCGTATTCGCGATGGCAAGGGGCGCAAGGATCGGGTGGCGCCGCTGCCCACTTCGCTCGAGGCAACGCTCTCTCATCAATACGAGCGAGCTCGCGCACTCCATGAACGCGATCTGCGCGACGGCTTCGGTGCGGTGGCGTTGCCAGATGCGCTCGCGCGCAAGTATCCGAGTGCGGCGCGAGCGTGGTCGTGGCAATGGGTTTTCCCTGCGACCTCGCGCTATCGCGAGACGGCCACCGGCATCGAGCGCCGCCATCATCTGCACGAGACGGCGGTGCAGCGTGCGATGACGCGCGCGGTGCGCGAGTCCGGTGTCGCGAAGCGCGCGAGTTGCCACACGCTGCGCCACTCCTTCGCGACGCATCTGCTCCAGCGCGGCTACGACATCCGCACGGTGCAGGAGTTGCTCGGCCATCGCGATCTGAAGACGACGATGATCTACACCCACGTGCTCAATCGCGGTGGCCTCGGCGTGCGCTCTCCACTCGACGAATAGGATCGACCGCGCACTTTCCCGCACCCTCGCGTCGAACAGGTCGCGGGGTCCGTGCGTCCGATCCCCGAGCTGCGATCCGGGCCTCCGCGACCGAGGTCCGCAGCCTCATTCCCCTCGCGCACGGGATGCCGCGCGCCGAAAGAGCAATCCACATGCGTCCGTTATCCTCGCTCGCCATGAGCATCCTGCGTCTCCCGGTCCCGGTCTCGCGCCGGATTTCCCAACCCTCTTATAGGCCCGGCGCTTTCGTGCTCGGGCTGGCGCTCGCGACGCTGGTTGCGGGCACGCCGGCCAGCGCAGCACCGGAAGCCGCCGAGGCATCGGCTTCGAGCGCGCTCACCTGCGAGACGCTGCCCCGTCTGCTCGGCGCGTATCTCCAGAATCATCTGCAATACCGCGCGCTCACGACAGATCTGAAGGACCGCGTCGCCGAGACGAATCTGCGCCACCTCGATCCGTCGCGTTCGCTCTTCGTGCAGGCCGACATCGATTCGCTGCGACGCCAGTTCAACGGTGTCTTCACGTCGCTTTCGCTCGGCGATTGTGCGCAGCTCGAAGCGATGCACAAGCTCAGCATCGAACGCTACAAGGAGATGGAAAAGTTTGTGCGCGATTATGTGTCGCGCCCCGACTACGAGATCGACAAGGAAGCCACTCTGGTGATCGATCCCGAGAAGCGCGGCTTCCCGAAGGACAAGACCGAGCGCGAGGATCTCTACCGCCGCCTCGTGCACTTCCAAATGTCGAACTTCGTCGCGAACGACGAGCCGATGGAGGAGGCGAAGAAGAAGCTGATCCATCGCTACGAGCTGATGACCCGCCGCGCCACCGAGACCAAGCGCGACGAAATCTATGCGCGCTTTCTAAATGCCTTCGCGAGCTCGCTCGATCCGCACTCCGCCTACCTGACACCGGAGAACAACGAGGACTTCAAGATCCACATGGGTCTGTCGCTGCAAGGAATCGGCGCCGTGCTGTCCTCGCGCGATGGCTACACGGTCGTCGAAGAAGTCGTGCTCGGCGGCCCCGCCGATCGCTCCGGGCAGCTGAAGAAGAACGACAAGATCGTCGCCGTCGGCCAGGCAAACGCGAAGATGGTGGACGTGATCGACATGGAACTTCGCGAAGTGGTCCAGATGATTCGTGGCGAGAAGGGAACGCCGGTGCGTATCGCCGTGCTGCGCCCGGGCGACAACAGCCGCAAGGAAATCGCGCTGGTGCGCGACAAGATCAATCTCGAGGAGCAGGCCGCGAAGCTGCGCTTCGAGGACGTGAAGGTCGGCGACAAGACCTACAAGCTCGCCGTGCTCGACCTGCCTTCGTTCTACGGCGACAAGGACACCGGCGCGCGTCAGGCCACCGACGACGTACAGAAGCTGCTGAAGGAAGCGCGCGCTGCGAAGGCGGACGGACTGCTGCTCGATCTCTCGCGCAATGGCGGCGGGCTGCTCGATTACGCGGTGAAGATCACCGGCTTCTTCATTGGCAAGGGCGGCGTGGTCGCGGTCGGCGATTCGCAGGATCGCACGCAGGTGCTCGAGGATCCGGACGACGCCATCGAGTGGGCTGGCCCGCTCGTGGTGCTGACGTCGCACGTCACCGCCTCGGCCGCCGAGATCTTTGCGGGCGCCGTGAAGGACTACCGGCGCGGCGTGATCGTCGGCGACGACCACACCTTCGGGAAGGGCAGCGTGCAGACCGTCGCACCGCTCCCGCCGGGTCTCGGTGCGCTGAAGTTCACGACGGCGCTCTTCTATCGCCCGGGCGGCAAATCCACGCAGCAGATCGGCGTGCCCGCCGACATCATCTTCCCTGCTCTCACTGCCACCGACGAACTCAGCGAGAAGAGCCAACACTATTCGCTGCCGGCGCGTTCGATCGAAGCGTTTGCGAACGGCACGCCGCGCCAGAGCGGCGGCTTCATCCCGATCGACGACGCCACGCTGCAGACGCTTGCGCAGCTCTCGCGCGAACGGGTCGTCAGCGATACGCACTTCGCCGACATCGAGAAGGAACTCGCGAAGCAGAAGGCCAACGAAGGCGTCGTGAAGGTCGCCGACTTGCTCGAGAAGAAGGAAAAGGACAAGGAGAAGGAAGCTGCGAAGCCCGACGCAGCAGCGGCCGAAGGCGCCGCACCGTCGGCCGCTTCAGGCGCACCGACTCCGCCGGGCACCGGCGTCCCGGGCGAAGACGAGGCGCCCGACGATCGCGCGCCGCAGATTCAGGAAGCGCTGCGCATCCTCGGCGATCTGGTGTCGCGCCGTCCGGTGGCGATGAACAACTAGCGCGGTGGGCGTCTCGCCAGACGCGCATTCGTGTAGTCGGGATCATCCGTCACGTCTTGCCATTCGCGCACCCACGGCGGGCGGTGCGCTTCCATGAAGGCGACGCGCGCCGGCGCATCGCGCAGGTCTGGACCTTCGCCGCGCTCCAGCTCCAACTCGATGAGCACGATGCCGGGCGGCCACTCGAGCACATCCACTTCGAGTCTTCCCTCGCGACGGCGCGTCTTGCGCACGCAGGGAAGCGGCAAGTTCAGCAGCGCGCGCGCGATCGATTCGGACGTGCGCCACTCCCACTCGTAGCGACCATCACCGCGCGGCGCCTTCACGGTGATGCGCGCACCCTTTCCTTCTGCGATGCGCACGCGCGCCGTCACGCGCCCGCGCAGCAGATACGCCTGCCGCATGCGCACGCCGCCAGCGGGCGGCTCGCCATCGAGTACGCGGAATCGAATCTCTCGCTCGATCGCCAAACTCGGCACTCCGTTCGGTCACTGCACGCTGCGCGCGCGAAATGGCATGCGCGGCTAAGCTCCGCGCGCCGTGAAAAAAGTCTGTTTCTATCACGCCGGTTGCCCCGATGGCTTCGGCGCCGCTTGGGCGGTGTGGAAGGCCTGGGGCAAGTCGGGAGAGTACCGCCCGCGCGGTCACGACGACGCGCTTCAATTCGAAGATCTCGTCGGCGCCGAGGTGGTGTTCGCGGACATCGCGCTTGCGAACGGCTTGTTGCGCACGCTCGGTCTGAAGGCTGCGCGCGTGGTCGTGCTCGATCACCACGTGACGGCGCTCGAGCGCTTTCAATCCGATCCCGAGTTGACGCTCGATCTCGGCGAGCGCGGCCACATCGTGAACTTCGATCTCTCGCAATCCGGCGCCGTGCTCGCATGGCAGCATTTCCATCCTGATGTGGAGCTGCCGCGGCTACTCGCGTACGTGCAGGATCAGGATCTCTGGCGCTGGCAACTGCCCGATTCGGACGCGGTGAACGCCGCGATCGGCATCTACCCGCGTCGCTTCGAAGTGTGGGATCGCCTCGCCGCGGAGCCGATCGAGAAGCTCGTCGCCGAGGGCAGACCGATCGTGCGCGCGCAGCGCTCCGAGGTCGATCGCGCGCTGCAGAGTGCGCACTCGGTGTACGTCGGCGAGCTGCGTCTCGAAGCGGTGAACGCGCCGTTCCAGCGCTCGTCGATCGGCCACGAGCTCGCGAAGCGCAAAGCCTTCGGCGTGCCGTGCGGCCTCGTCTACCGACTCACCGAACGCCGCGTCGATTGCTCCGTCTACTCGATCGGCGACTTCGATGTCGCCTCGCTCGCCGCCAGCTTCGGCGGCGGCGGCCACCGCAACGCCGCCGGCTTCAGCCTCACCCTCGAAGAGTGGCTCACCCGCTTCGTCTGCTGAGAAAGGGGACGGTCCTCCTGTTGACGGGCTGTTGAGAAAAGGGACACGCCTCGCCGAGGTGTGTCCCTTTTCTCAACAGCCCG